>NZ_KB898765.1:91121-531121 GCF_000377885.1 Thioalkalivibrio sp. AKL17 | reverse complement strand
CTCCAAACCGACACAGGTGGGCAGGGTGAGAATCCCAAGGCGCTTGAGGAAACTCGGGTGAAGGAACTAGGCAAAATGGTACCGTAACTTCGGGAGAAGGTACGCCTCGGATGGTGACGGGACTCGCTCCCCGAGCTGTTCGAGGTCGCAGAGACCAGGCCGCTGCGACTGTTTACTAAAAACACAGCACTCTGCTAACTCGAAAGAGGACGTATAGGGTGTGACGCCTGCCCGGTGCCGGAAGGTTAATTGATGGGGTTAGCTTCGGCGAAGCCCTTGATCGAAGCCCCGGTAAACGGCGGCCGTAACTATAACGGTCCTAAGGTAGCGAAATTCCTTGTCGGGTAAGTTCCGACCTGCACGAATGGCGTAACGATGGCGGCGCTGTCTCCACCCGAGACTCAGTGAAATTGAAATCGCAGTGAAGATGCTGTGTACCCGCGGCCAGACGGAAAGACCCCGTGAACCTTTACTACAGCTTCACACTGAACTTTGAGCTTGTTTGTGTAGGATAGGTGGGAGGCTTTGAAACCGGGACGCCAGTCTCGGTGGAGCCATCCTTGAAATACCACCCTTGCAAGTTTGGAGTTCTAACTCAGGCCCGTTATCCGGGTCGAGGACCGTGTGTGGTGGGTAGTTTGACTGGGGCGGTCTCCTCCCAAAGAGTAACGGAGGAGTGCGAAGGTACCCTCAGCGCGGTCGGAAATCGCGCGACGAGTGCAAAGGCATAAGGGTGCTTGACTGCGAGACAGACACGTCGAGCAGGTGCGAAAGCAGGTCTTAGTGATCCGGTGGTTCTGTATGGAAGGGCCATCGCTCAACGGATAAAAGGTACTCCGGGGATAACAGGCTGATACTGCCCAAGAGTCCATATCGACGGCAGTGTTTGGCACCTCGATGTCGGCTCATCACATCCTGGGGCTGAAGCAGGTCCCAAGGGTATGGCTGTTCGCCATTTAAAGTGGTACGCGAGCTGGGTTTAGAACGTCGTGAGACAGTTCGGTCCCTATCTGCCGTGGGCGTCGGAGATTTGACAGGATCTGTCCCTAGTACGAGAGGACCGGGATGGACGCACCTCTGGTGTTCCGGTTGTCACGCCAGTGGCATTGCCGGGTAGCTAAGTGCGGAAGGGATAACCGCTGAAAGCATCTAAGCGGGAAACCCACCTGGAGATGAGATCTCCCTGGAGCTTCGAGCTCCCTGAAGGGCCGTTGAAGACGACAACGTTGATAGGCTGGGTGTGGAAGCGCGGTAACGCGTGAAGCTAACCAGTACTAATTGCCCGTGCGGCTTGACCATATAACACCCAAATGGTTGTTGGTCTCTTCTGACACATCACCTAGTTGCATTCCGAATTTGGACAGTGAGCGCTGTCCAGCCAGTTTGCCTGGCGGCTATAGCGAGCAGGAACCACCCGATCCCATCCCGAACTCGGAAGTGAAACTGCTCTGCGCCGATGGTAGTTAGGGGCCTCCCCTCGTGAGAGTAGGTCACCGCCAGGCATTTACACCGAAAGCCCGATTCCTCTTGCGAGGGGTCGGGCTTTTTTTGTGCCTGTTTTTGTGGTGGTGAGACGCCGGACGGCCGGCGGGAGGTATGCGGTGGCGAACAAGCGGACGGATGGTGGGCTGGTGATCGTGGGCCTGGTGCTTATTGCCGTGGGGGCGTATGCGCTGCTGGGGCAGCAGGTCCATTTCTCGCCGATCGCTCCCCGTGAGGATGGAGGATTTGGCGGGTGGTTCGCGACCGTTGTGGGTGTGGTGATGATCCTTGGCGGGCTGTATTTCCTCCGCGAATCGCGGAAGTAGACTCTGGCAGCCAGCGGGCTGCGTTTCTGTGGCTATTCCCTAGAGCTCGCGCCAGCTGAACCCTTCTTCCTGGGTGGCGAGTTCCATTTCGGCTGCGGCCGCGCCGACGCCCTCTGCAAGCGCTTTCCGGGCGTGGTCGGGATGGTTGTTGTCGCTGGACAGGTGCATCCCGATCAGGGAGCGCAGCTTTCGGTTGTCGGCCCGCCGGAGCAGGTCACGCGCCGCGTGGTTGGGGAGGTGGCCCCATCCTCCGCGAATGCGCTCCTTGAGGCGCTCGGGATACGGGCCGGCCTGGAGCATATCCGGCTCGTGGTTGCATTCGAGCAGGAGTCCGTCGACCCGGGCGGCGATCGCGACCATGTGAGGCGTGACATGGCCGGCATCGGTCATTAGTGCCAGCTCGCGGTCGCCGTCGGACAACGTGAACTGCGTGGGTTCTCGCGAGTCATGCGGGACGGTGAACGGAATCACCCGCAGGTCGCGGATCTCGATCGGCGAGTCGCTGGTGATTTCCAGGGTGCTGGGGAAGCGATTGTCACGGGCGGCACGGATGGTGCCGTGGGAAGCGTATACGGGGATCCCGTGGCGTCGGGAGAACGCGCCGGTAGCCCCGATATGGTCACCGTGCTCGTGCGTGATGAGGATTGCGTTCAGCTGGTTGGGCTGCAGGCCTGCGCGCGCGAGCCGACGTTCGGCCTCCTGAGCGGAGAAGCCGCAGTCGATCATGATGCAGGTGTGGCGGGCGCGCACGACCAGTGCGTTTCCGCCGCTCCCGCTTCCAAGGGAACAGTATCGAAGCATGCCGACAGTGCCGGTGCTGGGCGATCAGCGGCGAAATCCTTCCTCGATCCGTTCGAGGAGGAACCGGGTGTCGTCCTCGTCCAGCGGTTCGCCCTCGATGTCCCGTGCACGCAGGAGGGACTGGCCGTTGTCCGCGGAGAGTTCGAGCCGGTAGCGCGTGTCTGCGCGGCGGTCACCGCGACCGAACAGGCGGCTGAAGAAGCCACCTTCGTCTTCGTCGGCGCTGTCCGGGCGATAGGTGACTTCGTGCACGCCGCTGCGGCGGTCGCGTTCGTCGACGAGGAGGCCGGAACGGTCGAGGCGCATGCCGAGGTGCCGCCATACCTGGTCCGTTTCGCTGTCAAAGCGAAGAACCAGTTCGTCGCCGACATTCTCGATGCGAGCGCCCGGCACCCGCTGGACCTCGGATTCGTCGGCGCGCTGACCGCCTTCGCCGGGGTCGCCGGTGAGCAGGAACAGGCGGAGGCGATTGAGCATTTCCGCCTCCAGTTCCGGATCGGAGGGGCGGGAAACCCAGAGGAAGCGTTCTTCGCCCACGGGCTGTTCTTCGGCCCCCCGATGGGTGATGTAGACCGCGGTGCGACCGTCTTCCTCGCGTTCCACGCGCAGGCGGTACCGGTCACGGGTGTTCGAGTCGTAGAGACCGCCAATGGTCCGGGCGATGAAGCCGCGGGTGCCGCTGAACGGGATACCGGCGCGGTCTTCGGCCCACTGGGTTTCCATGATGCCGACTTCCGGTTCGTTGCGTTCCAGCGGCAGGTTCTGGCTGTCCCAGAACGCGGCCAGGCGATTCCACAGGTCGTCCGGGTCGGTATCGACCGTCAGCCAGCGCGTATCGCCGTCACGCCAGATCTGTACATCGCTGTCTTCGGGCAGGACCTGGACCTCGCCGGCTCGCGGCGCCAGGGCGCCCGTTCCGTCCGGTGTGCCGGTCTGTCGGGTATCGGGCTGCTGCATCTCGCGGGCGCTGACGCGTTCTCCCGGCGCGTCGGGGACGCGGTAGCCGTCGCGGCTGTCGGGGGCACTGAGTTCGGGCGGAACCTCGAGGTCAGGGGCCTGACGGGATTCCTGATATACCGGGCCACGGTCATCGGTACCGGCGCAGCCGGCGGTACCCAGTGCGAGGGCGACGGCCAGCGGCAGCGCCGCGGGCAGGTAAGCGCGTACGGTCGTACGAGCGGAAAAGGACGAAAAACGGGTCATGAACGGTTCATACCTCGATGCCGGCCTGGCGCATGGCGTCCAGAACCGGGGCGTGAAACGGAGCCGAAAGCGGTGTCAGCGGGAGGCGGATGCCTTCTTCCATCATGCCCATCTGCTGCAGCGCCCATTTGACCGGGATCGGGTTGGCTTCCAGGAAAAGGGCCGAGTGCAGTCCGTCCAGCTGGCGGTTGATCTCGCGGGCTCGTTCGGCATCGCCTTCGCGCACTGCCCGGCACATCTCCGACATCAGACGCGGCGCGACGTTCGCCGTGACCGAGATGACGCCGTGGCCACCGGCCAGCATGAAGGCAAGTCCGTTGGCATCCTCGCCGCTGAACAGGTCCAGGCGGCTCCCGACGCGTTCGACCAGCTCGGCAGTGCGCTCGTTGCTGCCGGTCGCCTCCTTGATGCCGACGATGTTGGGCACCCCGGCGAGGCGCTCGACGGTTTCGGGCAGGATGTCGACCGCCGTCCGGCCGGGCACGTTGTACAGGATCTGCGGGATGTCCACCGCCTCGGCGATGGTCTTGTGATGCAGATACAGACCTTCCTGGGTCGGCTTGTTGTAGTAGGGGGCGACCAGCAGGCAGGCATCGGCACCGGCTTCCTTCGCACACCGGGTCAGGGCGATCGCCTCCCGGGTGGAATTGGCCCCGGTTCCGGCGATGACCGGCAGGCGGCCATCGATGGTCCGCACGACGTGCGCGATGGCCTCGCAGTGTTCGTCGAAATCGAGGGTGGCCGATTCGCCGGTGGTGCCCACGGCGACGATGGCGTCGGTACCCGACTCGACATGGAATTCCAGCAGCCGATCCAGCGCTGGCCAGTCCAGGCTGCCATCGGCGTGCATCGGGGTCGCGAGCGCGACCATGCTGCCTTGAAACATCGCCCCCTCCAGGACAAGTAATGGTGCAGTCTAACGGGGGACTGACAGGGCATTCAAGAAAGCGCCGCGTTGGCCTGTACCCGGGGAGGTGATATGTTCCGGCATCATGATCCACGCGATGCGCCATTGCCGTTCGCCATCCTGCTCGCCGGTTGCAGGAGGCCGGGCCCGTGGCTGAGGTCGTCGGGGCCGGTACGCACACCGAGCTGGTGCTGAGTCTGCTGGGGCCGGACCGGCCGGGCCTGGTGACCCAGGTGACCCAGCACGTCGCCGAATCCGGTTGCAATCTGGAAGCCAGTCGCATGGTGGTGCTTTCCGGCTATGCCTGCATGGCGGTGACCGCCAGCGGAAACTGGAAGACCCTGGCGACCCTGGAAGGGCGGCTGGAACGTCTGGAACGCGAGAGCGGGCTGGTGGTGACCGCGCGTCGCGGGCCGCTGGCAGAGGCGGGTGAGGCCGCGATGGCCTACGCGGTGGACGTGATTGCCCTGGATGCCCCGGGGCTGCTGCACGGCCTGGCGAACTTCTTCGCCACGCGGGGCGTCAACCTGCGGGATGTACAAAGTCGCGTTTACACGGCGCAGCAGACGGGCGCCCGCATGTTCGCGGCGAACATCGTGATCGACATCCCGGCCGCGCAGCATCTGGCGACGCTGCGGGGCGAATTCATGGACTTCTGCGACGAACTCAATCTCGACGGGGTGCTGGAGCCGATCAAGGCCTGAATGCCGCCCCGTCCCCGACCGGAGACACGAGAATGACGGTTGCGATCGATCAGGCCGTACCTGCCGATATCCGCCTGCCGGCCACCGGCGAGCAGGAGCTGGCGCTGGAGGATTTCCGCGGGCGCACGGTGGTCCTGTATTTCTACCCCAAGGACAACACGCCGGGGTGTACCAACGAGAGCCGTGACTTTGCCGAGCGCCTGGCCGATTTCGAGGCAGCGGGGGCGGTGATCCTCGGCTGCTCGCGCGACAGCGTGAAGAGCCACGAGAATTTCCGCAGCAAGCAGGAGCTGCCGTTCGACCTGCTCAGCGATGCGGACGAGCGCCTGTGCGAGGCCTTCGACGTCATTGGCATGAAGAACATGTACGGCAAGCAGGTGCGCGGCATCGAGCGCTCCACGTTCCTGATCGACGCGGACGGCGTGCTGCGCCGGGAATGGCGCAAGGTGAAAGTCCCCGGCCACGTGGACGAGGTGCTCGCCGCGGTGCGTGAACTCTCGGGCTGACATCGAGCGCGTTTCTGCCCCTGCCCCTGCGCCCCGGAGGCCCGATGATCGAAGACCGCGAACCCGGCCGTCATCTGTTCGTGCTGGACACCAACGTCCTGATGCACGACCCCACCGCGCTGTTCCGTTTCAAGGAGCACGACATCTTCCTGCCGATGGTGGTGCTGGAAGAGCTGGACCGGGGCAAGAAGGGGGTCTCCGAGGTGGCGCGCAACGTGCGTCAGGTGAGCCGGTTCATCGACGAGCTGATGACCGGGGCCACCCACGAGGCGATTGTCGCCGGGCTGTCGCTGACGGCGACGTCGCTGGAGGACTCGGATCTCGGCGGCCATGGCCGGCTGTTTTTCCAGACCCGCAGCCTGAATTCGCACTTGCCCGAGTCCCTGCCGGGCTCTTCGGCCGACAACGACATTCTCAGCACCGCACGGGCGCTGGAAGAGGAGCTCCCGGATGTCCGGGTGACCCTGGTTTCCAAGGACATCAACCTGCGCATCAAGGCCGCGGTGATCGGCCTGCATGCGGAGGACTACCACAACGACCAGGTGCTGGATGACGTTTCCCTGCTGTACTCGGGGATGCAGGAGCTGCCCGGCGACTTCTGGGACACCCACGGCGCGGCGATGGATTCCTGGCAGGAGGCCGGCCGGACCTATTACCGGGTGAAGGGCCCGCTGGTTGCGGAATGGCATCCCAACCAGTTCGTCTATCGCGAGGGCGAGCAGCCCCTGAGTGCCATCGTGCTGGAGGTGGATCGGCCGGCCGAGACCGCCGTGATCGAGCTGGTGGACGACTACATGAATCCCCGGCACACGGTCTGGGGCATCAATGCCCGCAACCGCGAGCAGAACCTGGCGCTCAATCTGCTGATGGATCCGGAGGTCGATTTCGTCTCGCTGGTGGGAGCGGCGGGGACGGGCAAGACCCTGCTGACCCTCGCGGCCGGCCTGGCGCAGACGCTCGAGGACGGGACCTACAAGGAAATCATCATGACCCGGGTGACGGTGCCGGTGGGCGAGGACATTGGCTTCCTGCCGGGTACCGAAGAGGAGAAGATGACTCCGTGGATGGGGGCCCTGATGGACAACCTCGAGGTCCTCGGCGGCAACACCGAAGGGGCCGGGGAATGGGGCCGGGCGGCCAGCGGGGACATCCTCACCAGCCGCATCAAGATTCGCTCGCTCAACTTCATGCGCGGGCGTACCTTCCTCAGCCGCTACATCATCCTGGACGAGGCGCAGAACCTCACCAGCAAGCAGATGAAGACGTTGATCACCCGCGCCGGGCCGGGGACCAAGATCGTCGCGCTCGGCAACATCGCGCAGATCGATACCCCGTACCTCACCGAGACCACCTCGGGGCTGACCTATGTGGTGGACCGCTTCCGTGAATGGACGCACAGCGGGCACATCACGCTCACCCGCGGCGAACGCTCGCGGCTGGCGGATTACGCTTCCAACCACCTGTAGGTGGCGCAGGGGTTGGTGGAGCGAGTGCGGTGTCTGGCTAGCCGTCCTCGCTGTAGCGCACGCAGGCGCGGTCGGTCTCCCACAGGGTAAGGGCGCTGACGCGCAGCCCCGGGCGGTTCAGGCGTTCCGCCAGCTCGCGGAAGAACCAGCGGGCGATGTTCTCCGCGGTGGGATTGACGGTGTCGAACGGCGGCACGTCGTTGAGGTAACGATGATCCAGCTGCCCGGCGATCTCGCGTGCGGCGCTCTTGACCACCTTGAAATCCACCGCCATTCCGGTGTCGTCCAGGGTTTCGGCCTCGACCTCGGCTTCCACCTTCCAGTTGTGGCCGTGCATGTTCGCGCACTGCCCCGGGTAATCGCGCAGGGTGTGCGCGGAGGCGAAGTCGGTCAGGACGCGCAGGGTATAGCGGGCACTCATGTTCGGATTCCGGAAGCGGTCGGCCGGCGGGCCGGGAGATGGCTGTCAGCCTGCAAAGCCTAGCCGGCCGCCCGGTGCGGCGCAATTCTCCTGCCCGGCCGCGTGGCGAATCGCTGCCAGCACGCCGGCGGTATCGAGACCGCATTCGGCGAGGATGGTCTCGCGCGGCCCGTGTTCGGTGAAGCGGTCGGGGATGCCGAGGGTCTGGCAGGGGATGTCCAGCCCCTCCGCCGACAGCCACTCCAGGACCGCGCTGCCGGCGCCGCCGGCGCGGGCATGATCCTCCAGCGTCACCAGGCGGTCGTGTTCCGCCGCCAGGCGGGCCAGGCAGGCGGTATCCAGCGGCTTGACGAAGCGCATGTTGACGACCGTCGCATCCAGGGCTTCGCCGGCCTCCAGCGCCGTATCCAGCAGGGCGCCGAAGGACAGGATGGCGATGCGTTCCCCCGCACCGTCCGCGCCCGCCTCGCGACGGATCTCGGCCTCGCCCACCGGCAGCGGATCCAGACGGTCGCCCGGCTCCGTACCCGGGCCGCTGCCGCGCGGATAGCGCACCGCGGCCGGACCGTTCCAGGCAAAGCCGGTCGCCAGCATGCGGCGGCATTCGGCCTCGTCGGCCGGGGCCATCAGCAGCAGGTTGGGTACGCTGCGCAGCAGGGCGATGTCGAAGGTACCGGCATGGGTGGGGCCGTCGGCGCCGACGATGCCGGCCCGGTCGATGGCGAACAGCACCGGCAGATCCTGCAGGGCGACATCATGGATGACCTGGTCCATGGCCCGCTGCAGGAAGGTCGAGTAGATCGCGACCACCGGGTGCTGGCCCTCGCAGGCCATGCCGGCCGCCAGGGTCACTGCGTGCTGCTCGGCGATGCCGACGTCGAAGTAGCGTTGCGGGAAGCGTTCCGAGAACGCCACCAGGCCGGAGCCTTCGCGCATCGCCGGGGTGATGCCCAGCAGGCGCTCGTCGGCCGCCGCCTGGTCGCACAGCCACTGGCTGAAGACGTCGGTGTAGGTCGGTGCCTTCGGACCGGAGGGGGCGAGACCGTTCTCCGGTTCGAACTTGGACACACCGTGATAGCGGCAGGGGTCCTCTTCGGCCGGGGCATAGCCCTGGCCCTTGCGGGTGACGACGTGCAGCAGCTGCGGTCCGTGTCCGCCGCGCAGGTTCTTGAGGATGCCGGCCAGACCGCTGACATCGTGACCGTCGACCGGGCCGAAGTAGCGAAAGCCCAGTTCCTCGAACAGCGTGCCGGGCACCAGCATGCCCTTCATGTGCTCCTCGGCGCGCTGGGCGAACGCCTTCATCGGTGGCACGAATTCCAGCATGCGCTTGGAGCCCTCGCGCATCGAACTGTACAGGCGCCCCGACAGCAGCCGGGTGAAGTACTGGTTCATCGCGCCCACGTTGGGCGAGATGGACATGTCGTTGTCGTTGAGGATGACCAGCAGGTTGCAGTCCAGCTCGCCGATGTGGTTGAGCGCCTCGAAAGCCATTCCGGCGGTCATCGCGCCGTCGCCGATCACCGCCACGTGGCGCCGGTCGAGGCCTGCGTGGCGGGCGGCCAGGGCCATGCCCGCGGCGGCGCTGATGGAGGTGCTGGAATGCCCGGCGCCGAAGGCGTCGTATTCGCTCTCCGCGCGCTTGGGGAAGCCCGCCAGTCCGCCGTGCTGGCGCAGGGTCGCCATGGCCTCGCGCCGTCCGGTCAGGATCTTGTGCGCATAGGCCTGGTGCCCCACGTCCCAGACGATCCGGTCGTCCGGGGTATCAAAGGCGTAGTGCAGGGCGATCGCCAGTTCCACCGTCCCGAGGTTGGCGGCCAGATGTCCGCCGGTGCGCGAGACACTGTCGATCAGAAAGGTGCGCAGCTCCCGGGCAATCTCCGGCAGTTCGGCGCCCGGTCGGGCGCGCAGATCGGATGGCCACTCGATGGCATCGAGGAGGGGGGTGGCTTGCATCGTGGAGGGCACCGGCTCAGTGGATGCGGTCGACAATGTAACGCGCGAGATGGCGAAGCAAATCGGCCTCCGCATCCAGGGGTTGCAGCGCCTCGAGTGCCTGGTCGACCAGCGCCACCGCGCGTTCGCGCGAGGCTTCCAGGCCCATCAGCGCGGGGAAGGTCGACTTGTCCAGGCGCGCATCCGCTCCGCAGGCCTTGCCCAGGGTCTCCGGGTCGCCCTCGACGTCCAGGATGTCGTCGCGGATCTGGAAGGCCAGGCCGATACATTCGGCGTAGTCGGTCAGGCGCGTCAGCAGGGCGTCGTCGGCGCCGCCGGCCAGCCCGCCCAGGCGAACCGAGGCGCGGATCAGGGCGCCGGTTTTCAGCCGGTGCATGCCCTCCAGACCCGGCAGGTCCAGGCGCCCGCCGCAGGCTCCCAGATCGATGGCCTGGCCCCCGGCCATGCCCTGCAGGCCGGCGGCGCGGGCCAGTTCCTGCAGCATGACCGGGGCGCGCCCGGCCGGCAGTGCCGCCGTCCCGCTCGACAGCGTGACAAAGGCCTGCGCCTGCAGGGCATCGCCGGCGAGGATCGCGGTGGCTTCGTCGTAGGCCCGATGACAGGTCGGGCGCCCGCGCCGCAGATCGTCGTCATCCATCGCCGGAAGGTCGTCGTGGATGAGCGAGTAGACGTGGATCATCTCCACCGCCGCGGCTGCGGCATCCAGCGCGTCCTGCGGGGCCCCCAGGGCCTCGCCGGTGGCATACACCAGCAGCGGGCGCAGGCGCTTGCCGCCGGAGAGCGTGGCATAGCGCATTGCCTCGATCAGCCGGGCGTCGGGCGCGCCGGCCGGATCGAGGGCTCGGTCCAGGACCCCCTCGATGCGTTCCTGATACGCGGGGATGGCCTGTTCGGGCGAGGTGGTGGCTGTCACGTCGGGCGTCCGCAGGTCCGGATCAGAAGGGCACCGGGTCATCGTCATCCGTCGCGGGCGGGGTTCCGCTGGCGGCTTCCGGATTGCCGGAGGTTTCGGTGGTCAGGGCTTCCATGCGCCGCTGGGCCTCGTCGAGGGCCCGCTGGCAGCGATCGACCAGCTGCATGCCCTGCTGGAACTCTTCCAGCGACTGTTCCAGACCCAGCTCGCCCGACTCCATGCGGGCCACCAGGGTCTCCAGGGCTTCCAGGCTGGCTTCGAAGTCGGCCGGGGTTCCGGGTGCGGGATCGGGAGTCTCGTCGGACATGGCGATTGTCGGCTGCAAAAACGGCCAAAGTACCGGATCCGCGCGTGCGTGAAAAGCACGAGGGGGCAGGTTGACAGGGCCGGGGGCAGGGCATACATTTGCGATACGGTTTAGACAGAGTCTAAATCACCCTCTGCACTCGATGCGACACTCGCTCGTTGTGTCTGTGTAGAACCCATACGAAGAAGGAGAGACATCATGGATCTGAAAGGCAGCAAGACCGAAGAAGCCCTGAAGGAAGCGTTTGCCGGCGAATCGATGGCGAACCGTCGCTATCTGTACTTCGCTTCCAAGGCGGACGTGGAAGGCTACAACGACGTCGCCACCGTGTTCCGTTCCACCGCCGAAGGTGAAACCGGCCACGCCCACGGCCACCTCGAGTATCTCGAGAGCTGCGGCGATCCGGCCACCGGCCTGGAGTTCGGTTCCACCGACGCGAACCTGAAGACGGCGGTCGCCGGCGAGACCCACGAGTACACCGACATGTACCCGGGCATGGCCAAGACCGCGCGTGACGAGGGCTTCGACGAAGTCGCCGACTGGTTCGAAACCCTGGCCAAGGCGGAGCGGTCCCACGCCAACCGCTTCCAGAAGGCGCTGGACCAGCTGGACGACTGATCGTCGCGGCTCGTGTCCCGCAGCGGGGCCGGTTCAGCCGGCCCCGTCTTGTCTGCAAGAACAGAACAATCAGAACATCCGGAGGGATGAATGTCTGCGCCGACCCATCAACGTGAAGGCAGTCTCGAAGCCCCGACCCGCCATCCACTGGACTGGAAGAACCCCGAGTTCTACAACGAGGAATCGTTGTTCAGCGAGCTCGAGCGCGTCTTCGACATCTGCCACGGCTGCCGGCGCTGCGTCAGTCTGTGTCATTCATTCCCCACGCTGTTCGATCTGGTCGACGAATCCGAGACCATGGAAGTCGACGGGGTCGACAAGAAAGATTTCTGGCAGGTGGTGGATCACTGCTACCTGTGCGACCTGTGCTACCTGACCAAGTGCCCCTACGTCCCGCCGCACGAGTGGAACGTGGATTTCCCGCACCTGATGCTGCGGGCCAAGGCATTCCGGTTCCAGAACGAGGGTGCGAAGACCTCGCACAAACTGCTCTCCAGTACCGACACGGTGGGCAAGCTGGCGGGCATTCCGGTGGTGGCCGGCGCGGTCAACGCGGCCAACAAGAACGCAACGGTGCGCAAGCTGCTGGACAAGACCGTCGGTGTGCACCCGGACGCCCCGGTGCCCGAGTATCACTCGAACAAGGGCCGTTCGCGCGTGGCGAAGGTGGCCGGCGGGGTGAGCAACCCGGAGCCGGCCGGCACCACTCAGGGCCGGGTCGCGCTGTATGCCACCTGCTACGGCAACTACAACGAGCCGCACCTGGTCGAGGATCTGGTCAAGGTCTTCGAACACAACGGCATCGAGGTCACGCTGGTCGAGAAGGAGCAGTGCTGCGGCATGCCCAAGCTCGAGCTGGGCGATCTGGAGTCCGTGGAGGCCTCCAAGGACGCGAACATCCCCGCGATGAAGAAGATGATCGACCAGGGCTACGACATCGTCGCCCCGGTCCCGTCCTGCGTGCTGATGTACAAGCAGGAACTGCCGCTGATGTTCCCCGACGAGCAGGACGTGGCCACGGTACGCGATCGCATCTTCGACCCGTTCGAGTACCTGATGGAGCGCCACAAGGACGGCAAGCTGAACACCGACTTCCCGGAAAAGCTGGGCAAGATCGCCTATCACGCCGCCTGCCATCTGCGCGTGCAGAACATGGGCCTGAAGACCCGCGATCTGCTCAAGCTGGTGCCGGACACCGAGATCGAGACCGTCGAGCGCTGTTCCGGGCATGACGGTACCTATGGCGTGAAGAGCGAATTCTACGAGACGGCCAGCAAGATCTGCCGGCCCGTGGTGAACCGGGTGCAGAAGGCCGAGGCGGACCACTTCTCCAGTGACTGCCCGATGGCCGGACACATGATCGAGAACGGACTGCAGGGCAAGGGCGAGGACAAGGCACCCGAGCACCCGCTGACCCTGCTGCGCCAGGCCTACGGCCTGTAACGACACTAAGGAGGGGAGTCTTCATGGCCAGCGACAGCTATCACGAACCCGTTGCGGAACTGAGCGACGAATCGCGCGAGATGCACCGCGCCATTTCCTCGCTGATGGAAGAGCTCGAGGCGGTGGACTGGTATCAGCAGCGCATCGACGCCTGCAAGGACGACGAACTGAAGGCGATCCTCGCGCACAACCGCGACGAGGAGATCGAACATGCCGCGATGGTGCTGGAATGGATCCGGCGCCGGAACCCGGTGTTCGATCGCGAACTCAAAGACAATCTCTGGTCCGACAAGGACTACACCGACAAAAGCCAGCATCACGACCACTGATGCCCCCCGCGCGGGTGATGTGGCTCCCGGTGCTCGAGGAGGTGAGAACATGGTAACGGAGGAAAACGTGGACAAGCTCAGCCGTGACGACCTGTATTCCCTGGAACAGTATTCCGAGGTACGGCCCAAATTCCGCCGCGACGTGATGGAGCACAAGCGCCACCGCGTGCTGCAGATCGGTCCTGCGGTCACCCTGCACTTCGAAGACCGCATGACCATGCAGTACCAGGTCCAGGAGATGCTGCGGGTCGAGAAGATCTTCGACCGCGAGGGCATCGAGGACGAACTGGGTGCCTACAACCCGCTGATCCCGGACGGCTCCAACTGGAAGGCGACCATGATGGTCGAATTCCCCGACGCGGACGAGCGCAAGGTGCAGCTGTCGAAGCTGATCGGCATCGAGCGTGCGACCTGGGTGCAGGTGGAAGGCCACGACAAGGTCTACCCGATCGCCAATGAAGACCTCGACCGCGAGACCGAGGACAAGACCTCGTCGGTGCACTTCCTGCGCTTCGAGCTGACGCCGACGATGGTGTCGGCGGTCAAGTCCGGCGCGGCCATCGCCGCCGGCGTGGAGCACGAGAACTACAACCACCGCGTGGACGCCGTGCCCGAGGGCATGCGCGAATCGCTGGCGGCGGATCTCGACGCCGTGAACTGACGCGCGGATTCCCGCACGCAGCAGTGAAAAAGGCGCCTCCGGGCGCCTTTTTTGTGTGCAGGCCACGTGGATCCGCGGTCCGGCAGGTTCCGGCTCGCCCCGGGGTTTCAGGGATTTACCCGGGCCTCCCGCCGTTGCGCTGACCGGTGGGGCGCTGCCGTCCGTTCTGGCTTCACGATGTTATACAGAATCCGTATAGCATCGACCGTCTGACGGGCTGCCGACCTTGCATCGACAATATCTGCCCCTCCATGGTGAGGTGACCGGCAATGCCCTCCGCCACGAGTCCCGCCAGACGAGGCCCGGGGAACCGAGTGATCAACCGTTCCGTCCGCACCGATTACCGGTGAGCCCACTTTACCTTAACCCCTTGAAAACACGCGCCTCCCGGTGTCCTTCCCGCAATCAGCGCCCCCTTCCGGCACGGATCCCTGTCGCCATGAGCTCACCTCACGGTTTAGCCATGATCCCACCATGGCTAAACTGTCGGAGCAGAAGCCACCAGAGGAAGGGGCGGTGCCGCGAGGATCAGGTGATATACAGACTCTGTATATCACCAATATTACAGATTCTGTCTAATCTGCTGTTAACCACAAAAAACCAATGGGAGGCAGGGGTTTGTCTCAAGTAAATGTCAGGTCTGAAATTCAGGAAAGCCCCATATCAGGTGAAGTGGCGGCCTTAACTGCAGTCGTTCGTCCGATTTTGATGGGACTTCTCTACAGCTTAAAGGGCGATGTAGTCAAAGAGGCAGGCGAGTATGAGAATCTCAAGCTCAAGATGCTCCCGAGGCTTTATAGACCTGGCGACGGCGATTGCGGCATTTGCTACGAATACGCCGTACATGACGCCATGCTAAGGCGTGATGCTACTGTTTTAGAGCGGGTAGAGGATGCCCTAAAAAAATGCAAGGTGCCTGGTGAAGAGCTCGAATCATTGCTTTTTGGCGTGGAAAAAAAGGGCGCCAGTCAGCTAATAGCAACAGCCGAAAACACGCTGACCGATGACTCGAGAATTCTAACAGGGAAAAGGTCACAGCCACCCAAGCTCAAAGGTTATCTAAACCAGCTAGCGGCGGCATTCCGAAGGGAAAATACTCGCCCATCGCTACCTACTAGTATAAATGGCCTCTGGAAGGCCGATTTGTTTCTTGGAACAACAGATGGAGATAGATGGGTCGGTACGACTGTGAAAATAAACAGTTCGCAACTCGAAGCTGCGAACGGATTAAGGGTCGGGGTAGTACCGGCAATTCAGGGAAAAAGCGATAAAGTAAGAAAAGATGAAAGGAAAAACCTAATAATTTGCCCAATTCCTTACGATGGGGCTTTTATGGAGATTTTTTACAGTGCTTGGGGAATAGTTCAGCAATTCATACAAGCGGACGCGCAGCTACCGAAAGAAGTTTTCTTACCACAGGCCTCTCATCGGCAAGTGGCGAAGGAATTGGCAACAAGAAGGGATTTCCCCGTGCTTGATGTTATTGAGGCACTTGGTCCTGTATCCCAACCAGGCCTTTTAAGAACCCAGGAAAGCTCTCAGTCTATGAAAGCTATTGGCCGAGGCGATTTGCTTCTCGAGGGTCTTATTTCACCGGTTCCGAGGAAAAGTAGTTAACAAGTCGCGCCACGCGGACGCACTAAAGTGCGCCGGTGCGCTCGGGCGTTATGTACAACTCACACCAGAGGTAACATGAAGAAAGAATTAACTATTGATCAGCTTAGCGAAGAGGCTGCGAAATTCGCGGAAATTGAGACCAAGTATGACGAGCCTACGCTATATGGGGTTACTGACGGAAAGGCGGTCGGTACTTACCTAGAGCACAAATTTACAGCCTACCTTGCTGAGAACTACTCTTATCAAGAAGGCAACTCTGCATCGGGCATTGATTTGCCAGGATTGGGCGTGGATATAAAGGTTACAAGCATTAAACAGCCTCAATCATCGTGCCCTTTCAAGTCGGCCACTCAAAAAGTTTATGGGCTGGGATACAGTCTGCTTGTATTTGTCTACGAGAAGTATGACGATCACGAGGATCGCACTGGCAGGCTGGATATGAAGCACACCATTTTCGTAGAGAAAGATGCAACCGCTGATTATCAGACGACAAAAGGACTTGTAGATATTCTCGATAGAGATGGGAATCTTGATGATATCAGTGCATTTTTGGTTGAACGAAATCTCCCGCTTGACGAAATCAGTGCAAATGATCTGGCAGAGAGAATCCTTAAACATCCTCCCAGGATTGGGTATTTAACTATATCTAATGCTTTGCAGTGGAGGCTTCAATATCGAAGAGTTATCGACAAGGCCGGTGATGTCGACGGCGTTCTAAGGATTAGATGATATGGCAAAGACGTTAGACAAATGGCAGTTTGGTGATTTCCAAACTCCAAGCGACCTAGCCACGCGGGTCGTTGAAGTTCTAAAAAGGAATCATCATATTGCGCCCGACTTGATAATTGAGCCAACTTGCGGAAAAGGCGCATTTGTGAGAGCTGCTTTAAGTGGTTTCACTGATTCTAAAGTCGTAGCGTATGAAGTAAATCCAGAGTACGTTTCGGATGCTAGCGCTTCAATTGAGCCAGACCAGGCCGAACGAGTTTCTATTAAGCAAGGTGACTTCTTTCTATTAGATTGGGAAGAAGTGCTAAATCAAAATAAAGGCAGCCTTTTAATTCTCGGTAATCCACCATGGGTGACTAGCAGTGAATTAGGCATTCTCAATAGCGAAAATCTGCCCGAAAAAACTAACTTCCAAGGGAGACGTGGGATCGAAGCTATCACAGGTTCAGGTAATTTTGATATATCTGAGTGGATGCTGCTTCGGCATGTTGACTGGCTGGAAAAGCATGATGGCGCGTTGGCAATGCTATGTAAGTATTCCGTCGCGCGTAAAATTATGCGCAAGTTACGCCAAAAAAAGGAGCATCGGCTCTTTGGGCATATCTATTCAATTGACGCGATGAAGTACTTCTCGGCTGCTGTTGACGCATGTTTGTTTGTTCTTACAACCGATGTAGGCAATGCGGATTGTGAGGTTTTTGACAGTCTCGAAGCAACTCAGCCAGCCTATATCATTGGGGAAAGGGATGGGTTTGTCGTCAGAGATATCGAAACCTATGAAAAATACAGAAGTCTTCGCGGCCAAGATTCAGTCTATATTTGGCGCTCAGGACTAAAACATGATTGCTCGAAAGTTATGGAGCTAGCCAAGCAGAACGAGGCTTATGAGAATGGCTTCAAAGCTAAAGTAGATGTTGAGCCGACATTCGTTTACCCACTTCTGAAGAGCTCCGATATTGGTAACTCAAGAACAGATATTTGCAGACGCTGGGTAGTGGTTACCCAAAGATCTGTAGGTGAAAGTACCGATAGAATAAAATTTGAGGCTCCTAAAACATACGAGTATCTCGAAAACCATGCTGATGTATTGAATTCTAGAAAAAGCTCGATATACCGTGGAAAGCCAAAGTTTTCCATCTTTGGTGTTGGGGAATACACTTTCCTTCCTTGGAAAGTGGCGATATCAGGGCTATACAAAAAACTGGATTTTTGTCTGGTTGGTCCAATTGATGGAAAGCCGGTTATCTTCGACGACACCGTCAATTTTCTTTCATTTAAGACAGAGAGTGAAGCTAAATTCGTACACTCTCTCCTTATGTCTGAACCGGCTAGAAAATTTTACGATGCGAGCATTTTTTGGGAAGAGAAAAGACCAATTACTACTGAAATTCTAAGGCGCCTTTCCCTAAAAGAAGTAGCCAGATATTTAGGGTTACTGGATAAATATATGGAGTATGTAGGATATAGGGAGACGACAAACGCTGATGGTCAACTTAGTCTCGGAATTGCCGAGAAGGCCACGGGATACAAGCGTGCAAGCAGTACATAACAAAGCGCTGCACTCGGACAATTTTTCCGCTACGCTCCAAAATTGCCGGTGAGCGCGGCGTTAGCTAGTGAGTACAAAAAGCACATAGTGTGCTAAACTTTGACCTATGAAACCTATCACATGGAACCCCGGAGAAGAACAAGCTTCTCCAAGCAGAAAGGAACGTCTCTTTCGAGGATGTGGTTTTGCATATCTCGGTTGGAGGCATCTTGGATACGTTCGAGCATTCGAATCAGGAGCGATATCCGGGGCAACAAATTCATGTGATTGAGATTGAGGGGTATGCGTATTTGGTGCCCTTTGTGGAGTCAGAGGATGAGGTTTTTCTGAAAACGATCATCCCGAGCCGGAAAGCGACCAAAACCTATTTGGGAGGTCCAAAATGAGTAGGCTGGATAAAGAAGAGCAGGAAGTTCTGGATGCATTCGATGCAGGAGAGCTGCAGAGGTCGCCAGACAGTGAAGACAGGAAACTGCGGCATCAACAATACGCCGAGGCCATGTTCAAAAAAGATGCCCGTATTAACATCAGGCTTTCTTCCAAGGATCTTCGGGGGCTCCAGAAGAAAGCCCTGGCGGAAGGTATTCCCTACCAAACACTTGTTGCCAGCATCCTTCATAAATATGTGGAAGGTCGCTTGCACGAGGATCGATAGCTAACCAGGCCATGCACCGGATGCCAAAACCTCCGCTTCGCTCTGGTTTTGTCACCGGTGATGGCGGGCGTTAGCGGCTCATGAACCGACATCGCTGCACACATCAGGCACATGATCGGGCGAAGGTGGAAGGGGTGGGAGGCTTGCGGCGCCACAAGATCCACCAGCGGTGGGGCCGGGGGTAGGCACTGCACGGGAGGCGGCCCGGGCTCGACTACAGCGCGTCGAGGACCTCGCCCAGGCGTGAGACGGCGACTACCTCCATGCCCTTGATTGGCTTGCGCGGGGCGTTGGCGGCGGGGGCGATGGCGCGGGTGTAGCCGTGCTTGGCGGCCTCGCGCAGGCGTTCCTCGCCGTTGGGGACCGGGCGGATCTCGCCTGCCAGGCCCACCTCGCCGAAGGCCAGCAGTTCCTGCGGCAGGGGCCGGTCCCGCAGGCTGGAGAGTGCGGCGGCCAGCATCGGCAGGTCGGCGGCGGTTTCGGTCACGCGTACGCCGCCGACCACGTTGATGAACACGTCCTGGTCGAACAGGGCGACGCCGCCATGGCGGTGCAGCACCGCCAGCAGCATGGTCAGGCGGTTCTGCTCCAGGCCCACGGTGATGCGTCGCGGCTGCGAGGCGTGGCTCTCGGCGACCAGGGCCTGGACCTCCACCAGCAGCGGGCGCGTACCTTCGCGGGTGACCATCACTACGCTGCCGGGCACCGGGTTCTCGTGGCGTGACAGGAAGATCGCCGAGGGGTTGGAGACCGGTTTGAGGCCGGTCTCCAGCATCGCGAACACGCCCAGCTCGTTGACCGCGCCGAAGCGGTTCTTGACCGCCCGCAGCATGCGGTAGCGCCCGTCCGGATCGCCCTCGAAGTACAGCACGGTGTCGACCATGTGTTCGAGGATGCGCGGGCCGGCCAGCTGCCCGTCCTTGGTCACGTGGCCGACCAGGATCACGGTGATGCCGCGCTGCTTGGCGAGCCGCACCAGCGCCGCGGCGGCATCGCGCACCTGGCTGACCGAGCCCGGGGCCGACTGCGAGGCCGCGGTGAACAGGGTCTGGATCGAGTCGATCACCAGCACCCCGGGGCGTTCGCTTTCGCAGGTGGCAATGATGTTTTCGACCTGGGTCTCGGTCAGCAGGCGCAGGCCGTCCACTTCCAGCCCCAGGCGCTGCCCGCGCATGCTCACCTGCTGGGCCGACTCCTCGCCGGTCACATACAGGGTCTGCTCCGCCGGCAGGGCGGCCAGGGTCTGCAGCAGCAGGGTCGACTTGCCGATGCCGGGATCGCCCCCGATCAGGATCACCGAGCCGGTGACCAGGCCGCCGCCCAGCGCGCGGTCGAGTTCGGAGATCCCGGTGGAGGTGCGCGGCAGCTCGCCCGTCTCG
This sequence comes from Thioalkalivibrio sp. AKL17, assembly GCF_000377885.1. NCBI lineage: Bacteria > Pseudomonadati > Pseudomonadota > Gammaproteobacteria > Chromatiales > Ectothiorhodospiraceae > Thioalkalivibrio > Thioalkalivibrio sp. AKL17. The sequence goes on along the minus strand of NZ_KB898765.1, from coordinate 511,149 downwards.
ACCTCGCCCAGCCGGGTGATGCGTGCGCTCTCGCCGGCATAGCCGCCGCCGCGCGGCCCGGCGGAGGCGACCGGCGCGGCCTCCTCGAGCGTGTTCCAGGCGCCGCATTCCCCGCACTGGCCGGCCCATTTGGGCGAGGTCGCGCCGCAGGCGCGGCAGATGTACTGGGTCTTGCTGCGGGCCATGTCAGTCTTCCGGGGTGGTCGGGCTGTGGTGTTCGGGCGGGATGCGCACGGTGCGGATGGTGTTGTTCTTGATCTGTACGATGTCCATCACCACGCCGTTGATGCGCACGCTGACCGGGGCTTCCGGGATGCTCTCCAGGTGCTCCACGATCAGGCCGCTGAGGGTGCGCGGGCCGTCCAGTGGCAGATCCAGGGCCAGCAGCCGGTTGAGCTCGCGCAGGTGGATGCCGCCGTCGACCATCGCCGCGCCATCTTCCTGGAACAGGATATCGTCGCTCATGGTTGGCGAGTCGGTGGTGAATTCGCCGACGATGTCCTCCAGCAGGTCCTCCAGGGTGATCAGGCCCTGGATGTCACCATATTCATCCACTACCAGCCCGATCCGGCGACGCTGCTGCTGGAAGTTGATCAGCTGGCGGTTCAGCGGCGTCCCTTCGGGAATGAAACAGGGTGCCGTCACCACCTGGCGCAGCGCCTCGGGGCCGAATTCGTCACGTTCGATCAGCGGCAGGACGTCGCGCAGGTGCAGGAAGCCCAGCACCCGGTCCAGCTCGCCCTCCACCACCGGCAGCCGTGTGAAACTGCCGTGCAGCAGCTGATCCAGGACCTCGTTCCACGGCTCGGTCAGGTCCAGCACCACGATCTCGTTACGCGGGATCATGATGTCCTCGACCGTGGCCCGCTCCAGATCCAGCAGGTTGAGCAGCATGCGGCGGTGGTTCGGAGGGATCAGCGAGCCCGCCTCGGAGACCACGCTGCGCAGCTCGTCCGCATTGAGGGCCGAGCGCTGGCGGGCATCCACCGGCACCCCGAACAGCCGCAGGAAATTGTTGGCCAGCAGGTTGATGAGCCATACCACCGGCCACAGCACCCGCATCAGGATGCGGTAGATTCGTGCCGCGGGGTAGGCGACCCGCTCGCTGTGCAGGGCCGCCAGGGTCTTGGGCGCGGTCTCGGCGAAGATCAGCAGGGTCAGGGTCAGTATGCCGGTGGCGATGGCCACCCCGGTGTCGCCGAACAGCCGCCAGCCGATGATGGTGGCGATCTGGGCGATCAGGATGTTGACGAAGTTGTTGCCCAGCAGGATCAGCCCGATCAGCCGGTCCGGTTGTTCCAGAAGGTGTGCGGCATCCGCCGCCCCGCGGTGCCCGGTCTGGGCGCGATGCCGCATGCGGTAGCGGTTCAGCGCCATCAGTGCCGTCTCCGACCCGGAGAAGAAGGCCGACAGCAGGAACAGCACGACCAGCGCGCCGAACAGGACGGACAGCGGGATTTCTTGCAACGGGGCGACCTGCGGTCAGGGGTGGGCTGGCTCCATTTCAGGCAAGCCCCGCGAGGCTGTCAAGCGCCGGGGCAGGGGCTCAGACGCGCCCGAGGATGACCTCCAGCACCAGCTTGGTACCGAAGTAGGCCAGCACCAGCGCGACGAAGCCGCCGGTGGTCCAGGCCAGCGCGCGCGACCCGCGCCAGCCCAGCCGCCAGCGCCCCAGCAGCAGCACCGAGAAGATGAGCCAGGCCAGGATCGACAGCACCGACTTGTGCACCAGGTCCTGGGCGAACAGGTCGTCGACGAAGATGAAGCCCGAGATCAGGCTGAGCCCGAGGAACAGCCAGCCGATGAAGATCATGCGGAACAGCCACAGCTCCATGGAGAACAGCGGCGGCAGGTAGCGCACGATCCCGCGCGTGTGGTGATCGTGCAGGGCGCGGTGCTGGGCGGTCATCACCGCAGCCTGCGCGGTGGATAGTGCAAGAAAAGCCCAGCCCAGGGCGGAAAACAGTACGTGCACCGCGATGCCGGCCGAGGTCGCGTAGCGGGCGTCGCCGTCGCACAGCAGCGCGGTCAGCGCGGCCAGCAGGGTCAGTGGCAGGACCACCATCCCGAGACTGGCCAGCGGGTGACGCAGGGCGGTGACCCACAGCAGGGCCGCCACCAGCCACATCGACGCCGACAGCGCATTGCCCAGGCACAGGTTCCAGCCCGTGCCGGTGACAACCGCCGGCACCAGCGCCACCACGTGGGCGATCAGCGCCAGCAGCCACACTGCCAGCGGTCCGCGTGGCTGCCCGGCGGCCAGCGGTCGGTCGCGTATGCCCAGGGCCAGGTAGCCCAGCGCGATCAGGTACAGAAAAACGGCGATGGTTCCGGCGATCGTGATCATGCGCGGATTATCTCTTGTCGCGCCCGCGAATGCACTTCGTTACCGCGCGCTGCAGGAGACCCCCGGTCACGGGTATAATGTCGGATTCGATGCGGGCCGCTCCCCGCCGATTTCATCCGCAGGAGACACGTCCCATGTTCGACGGCCTTTCCAGTCGCCTCCAGGACACGATGAAGCGCCTGAAGGGTCAGGCGCGCCTGACCGAGGACAACATCCAGGAGGCCCTGCGCGAAGTGCGTATGGCCCTGCTCGAGGCCGACGTCGCGTTGCCGGTGGTGCGCGAGTTCGTGAAGGACGTCAAGGAAAAGGCGCTGGGCAAGGAGGTCATCGGCAGCCTGACGCCGGGGCAGGCCCTGATCAAGGTCGTGCACGACGAGCTGGTCGCGACCATGGGTGGCGAGAACGCCTCCCTCAATCTGGCCGCGCAGCCGCCGGCGGTGGTGCTGGTGGCCGGCCTGCAGGGTGCGGGCAAGACCACCAGTATCGGCAAGCTGGCGAAGCTCCTGCGCGAGCGCGACAAGAAACGCGTGGCCGTGGTCAGCTGCGACGTCTACCGCCCCGCCGCGATCCAGCAGCTGGAGACCCTGGCCGGCCAGGTCGAGGTGACCTTCTACCCCAGCGACACCTCGCAGAAGCCCGACGACATCGCCACCGACGCGGTGCAGCGGGCCCGCCGCGAAGGGGTCGACGTACTGCTGGTGGACACCGCCGGGCGCCTGCACGTCGACGAGGACATGATGGCCGAGGTGCAGAGCCTGCACGCAGCGGTCGAACCGGTGGAGACCCTGTTCGTGGTCGACTCCATGACCGGGCAGGACGCGGCCAACACCGCGCGCGCGTTTGGTGATGCCCTGCCGCTGACCGGCGTGGTGCTGACCAAGGCCGACGGCGATGCCCGCGGGGGTGCCGCCCTGTCGGTGCGGCAGATCACCGGGGTGCCGATCAAGTTCATCGGCACCGGCGAGCGCCCCGACGGGCTCGAACCCTTCCATCCGGAACGTATCGCGTCCCGTATCCTCGGCAAGGGCGACGTGGTCTCCCTGGTCGAGGAGGCCTCGCGCCAGGTGGATCAGGACAAGGCCGAAAAGCTCACGCGCAAGCTGAAGAAGGGGCGCGGCTTCGACCTCAACGACCTGCGCGAACAGCTGGCCCAGATGGAGAAGATGGGCGGCATGGGCAGCATGCTGGAAAAGCTGCCCGGCGGCGGCAAGATGCAGGAGGCGATCAAGAATCAGGCCGGCGACAAGGAGATCCGGCGCATGCAGGCCGTGATCTCCTCGATGACCGACGAGGAACGCCGCCACCCGGACATCATCAAGGGGTCGCGCAAGCGCCGCATCGCCGCGGGCTCCGGCTGCCAGATCCAGGACGTCAACCGCCTGCTCAAGCAGCACACCCAGATGAGCAAGGCGATGAAGAAATTTTCCAAGGGCGGCGCATCGAAGATGATGCGGGCCCTTGGAGGACAAATGGGCGGCATGGGCGGCCCTGGAGGCCCCGGAGGGGGCCTGCCGAAACGCTGACGACGGGGCTTCGGCCTTGTCTTGGCGCTGCAATTCGTTATAATCGCGCGTTTTCTCGCGAAACCGAACTTCACGGGGTTCAAGACTTCATGCTTACAATTCGTCTGTCACGCCGCGGCGCCAAGAAGCGCCCCTTCTACTCGATCGTGGTGACCGACTCCCGCGCCCGCCGCGACAGCGGCTACATCGAGCGCGTCGGTTTTCACAATCCGGTTGCCCGCGGTCAGGAAATCCCGCTGAAGATCGACCTCGAGCGGGTCGATTACTGGCTGAGCCACGGCGCCGGCATGTCCGAGCGCGTGGAGCACCTGGTCAAGGGGTACCGCAAGCAGCAGGCTGCGGCGGCCTGACCTCCGGGAGACGCAGGTGAGCGAGGCGGGTGAGCGCATCCGCGTCGGACGCGTCTCCGGGGTCTACGGCGTCAGGGGCTGGGTCCGGATCTTTTCCGAGACCGAGCCGCGTGACGCCATCACCGGTTTCCCCCGCCTGTGGATGAAACAGGCCGAGGGATGGCGGCTGGTGGAGATTGAAAGCGGCCGCGCGCACGGCCCCGGTGTGGTCATCAAGTTCGCCGGGGTGGCCGATCGCGATGCCGCCTACGGACTGATGGGGGCCGAGCTGGCGATCGAGCGCGAGTGGCTGCCCCCGGCGGAAGAAGGTGAATACTACTGGGCCGACCTGCAGGGCCTGTCCGTTGAACATGTCGACGGCACGCCGCTGGGGACGGTCACCGGTTTCATGGAGACCGGCGCCAATGACGTGATGGTCGTGAGCGGTGAACGCGAGCGGCTGATCCCCTGGGTGCAGGGTCCGTACATTCTCGAGGTCGATCTCGAGGGTGGGCGGATCCGGGTGGACTGGGATCCGGAATACTGACGCGGCGATGCGCTTCGACGTCATCACCCTGTTCCCGGAGCTGGTCGCATCCGTGACGCAGTGGGGCATCCCGCGCCGGGCCGTGGAGGCCGGGCAGCTGGACCTGCGGACCTGGAATCCGCGGGACTGGGCCAGCGGGGTGCACCAGGCGGTGGACGACCGGCCCTATGGCGGTGGCCCCGGCATGGTCATGCAGGTGCCCCCGCTGAAGGGGGCGCTGGACGCCGCCCGGGCCGATGGTGATGAACCGCTGCACGTGGTGGCGCTGACGCCGCAGGGCCGGCCGCTGGACCAGGCCCGGGTGCGGGAGCTGGCGCAGCGGTCGCGGGTGGCGCTGGTCTGCGGCCGCTACGAAGGGATCGACGAACGCTTCATCGAAGCCGAAGTCGACGAAGAAATCTCGCTGGGGGACTACGTGCTCTCCGGCGGTGAACTGGGCGCCATGGCGATCATCGATGCCTGCGCCCGCCTCCGGCCCGGGGTGCTGGGGCATGCGGACTCCGCCGAGCAGGATTCCTTCAGCGAGGGCCTGCTGGACTGTCCGCACTACACCCGGCCGGAGGAACTGAACGGACACCGCGTCCCCGGCGTCCTCCTTGGAGGCGACCACGGCGCGATCCGCCGCTGGCGCCGCCGTGAGGCGCTGGGGCGTACATGGAGCCGCAGGCCGGATCTGCTGGCCCGGCTCGAACTGGGGGGCACGGATCAGGCCCTGCTGGACGAATACCGCGAGCGTCACCGACTGGGTGGCGTCCGCTCCGAGAGCGATGATTGAGGTCGAGCAATGAATAACGTCATTCAGCAACTGGAAGCCGAGCAGATGAAATCCGATGTCCCGGATTTCGGCCCGGGCGATACCGTGGTGGTGCAGGTCAAGGTCCGGGAAGGCGAGCGCGAGCGCCTGCAGGCCTTCGAGGGCGTAGTGATCGGCAAGCGCAACCGCGGGCTGAACTCCGCGTTCACCCTGCGCAAGACCTCCTACGGCAACGGAGTGGAGCGCACCTTCCAGACCCACAGCCCGCAGATCGCCGAGATCCAGGTCAAGCGTCGCGGCAAGGTCCGTCGTGCCAAGCTGTACTACCTGCGCGATCGTACCGGCAAGGCCGCGCGCATCAAGGAAGACGTCCGCGCCCGGGCCAAGGGTCGCGGCTGACCCTCCGGGCCGCGGTTGGTCCCGCGGACCCCCGCACGAGCGCATGCAGGGCCGGCGCTGCATCCTCCCGGGTGCATCGCTGGCCTTTGTGTATGCCTGCGACCCCGAAAACTCCCTCCTCCTGCTCGGCTGGGAAGGCCATGAAACGCGGGTTTCCGTCCCGCTGCGCCTGCCCTTCGCTCCCGAGGTCTACGTCCGGGACCCGCGTGCCTGGGTTCCGCCCGATTGCCTGCCGCCCGGCACCCCGCATCAGCAGCGGGTCTGGCACGCGCTGACCCGCATCCCCGTCGGCGAAACCCGCACCTACGGCCAGATCGCCCGCGCCATCGGCTCCTCGCCGCGGGCCGTGGGCCAGGCCTGTCGTGCCAATCCCTGGCCCCTGTTCATCCCCTGTCATCGTGTCCTGCCGGCCGGCGCCGCCCCCGATCGTGGATCTGCGGGGGGGTACGCCGGCCAGCTCGCGGGGCCCCTGGCCGGCGCCAAACAGGCCCTCCTGGGACACGAAGCTGACCGGAAAATCGAAATCAACGGGAACTTTTTGCAAAAAGGGGAATAGATCCGTTCCCCGGGGCGTCTGCCTATCGGTGCCGGGCTGCAAGAACCCTTGAAAAACAGACTTTTAGGAAACGCTAATATAGCGTTTGTTTGTTGACACGGTGTTCACGCATTCCGCACTCTGCAGCGTAGGTTCGGGCGACGGAGACCCGGGCCCATCGAATAAAACCGTGTGATGGAGGTTTCCATGTTCAAGAAAGCATTGCTCGCCTTGCCCGTAGCAATGGCGGTCGGGGGCGCTGCCCAGGCCGGCGAATGGCAGGACCCGACCGATGTCCTGCAGAAGCTGCTCGACGCCAATCCCGATTCGGTGTATCTGCATCAGAGTGAACAGAACATCATGATGATGCCGGACAACCCCGCCCTGTGGGTGGCGGAAGATGGCGAGCAGCTGTTCTACGAGGAGCGCGGGCCGAACAACGCGTCGCTCGAATCCTGCGACTTCGGCAAGGGCGAGGGCGTGCTGGAAGGCGCCTACGTGGAGCTGCCGCGTTACTTCGAGGACGTCGGCAAGGTCATGGATTTCGAGCAGCGCCTGGTGCACTGCATGAAGGAGATCCAGGGGTTCGACGAGGATGATGCCGCCATTGCCCAGCGTCATGGCAGCGGTTCGGACATCATGCAGCTGACCACCTATATCGCCATGCAGTCTTCCGGCATGGAGTGGCAGCCGCAGAACGAGCATCCCGAGGAGCAGGCGATGATCGCGGCCGGCGAGAAGCTGTTCTTCCGTCGCGGCGGAGCTCAGGACTTCAACTGCGCCTCCTGTCACGGTCAGTCCGGCAAGCGCATCCGTGCGTCGGTCCTGCCCGAGATGCGTAACTCCCAGGAATGGACCAAGGCGGTCTCCTGGCCGGCCCAGCGTGCCGGGCACGACAACGTCCGCAGTCAGAACCACCGCATCCGTGGTTGCGTGTGGCAGATGCGTCATGCCGCCATCAAGCCGGACTCGATGGCCAACACCGCGCTCATCGCCTTCTGGAATGACGCGGCGCGTGGCGAGCCGGCGATCCTGCCCGACCTCAAGCGGTAACCCCGGACGCAATAGGAGACAGCAAGCATGTTCAAGAAAAATACTGTTGCGGCCGGTGTGGCCGCCTTTGCAACCATCGCGCTGGCAACGGGCTGCGCCGTGGCCGAGGGCAACAAGTCGGACGATGTTGACATCACCGCCATGAGCGCGGATGAGTTGGCCGAATACATGATCTTCGAGTCGGACAGCTTCCGTTATGACCAGGTCCCGCAGGAAGGCGGCACCATGGAAGAGCGCATGACCCAGGACGAGATCCAGGCGGCCTGCTCGATCGAGGGTGATCCGGACGGCGAGACCGCCGGCCGCGTGGTGGCCCTGGCTCGTGAGCAGTACGAGGCTCCCGAAGGCGACCTCGAACTGGGCGACTGGGAGCGCGGCGAAGAACTCGCGTTCTCCGGCTACGGCTATCGGATCGGTCACAACATCGATGATCATTCGACCCGGGAAGCCGGCGGCAACTGTGTCAACTGCCACGTTTTCGACGAGGACGGTCCCACTCAGGGCACCATCGGGCCGAGCCTGGTGAATTACGGCGCCACCCGTGGCGACAGCCAGGCGATTCGCGAGTACGTCCACCAGGTGATCAACAATCCGCATCAGTACTTCCCGTGTGCGGAAATGCCCCGCTTCCAGGGGCTGCTGAGCGAGGAGCAGATCAGCCATATCATGGCTTACATGCTGGATCCGGAGTCCCCGGTCAACAACTGATCCGGAGCGGCCGCAAGGCTGCATGACGATCCGTTCGGCGGATCGTGACCCGGGCCGCCGCGTTCCTCGCGGCGGCCCCCTCCCGGGGCATTCGCCACGGGACCAGACATTATTCACCATCGCACCCGCGAGCCGGGGTCAGCCGGGCGCCGCAGTGCACTCTGCCGGTGCCGCCGGCGTGGCTGCGGTCGCGGGTTCGAGGGCGAAACGGAATCGGGGAGACATCAGGGATGCCAGGCCAAAGCGTACGTTGGGGGTTGCCGCTTGCCGTGTCGGCAGCGTTATTCACCACCGGGTGTCAGTTTTTCGGCGACGCCGGCGAGGGCGAAACTGATATCGCCGCGATGGAAACGGACGAACTCGTTGAACACATCGTGTTCGAATCGGACAGCTATCGACTGGATCAGCCCGTTCAGGAAGGTGGTTCGGCCCGCGGGCGCATGGAACAGGATGACCTGCAGCGTGCGTGTTCCGTGGTCGGAGGGGAGCTTCCGGACGATCAGGTGCAGGAGGTGATTACCCTCGCCCGGGAAAGCTACGAGGCTCCCCCCGGGGGACCGCGTCTGGGTGACTGGGAGCGGGGCGCAGAGCTGGCCCGTTCGGGCTACGGTTTCCGCGTGGGTCATCGCAATGACGACCATTCCACGCGCACTCCCGGCGGTAACTGCTACGCCTGTCATCAGATGGATCCGAACGAGCCGATCTACGGTACGATCGGGCCGAGCCTGGTCGGGTACGGGAGCGGCCGGGGTACCGACGAGGCGTCGCTGCGGTATGCGCACGAGGTAATCTCGAATCCGCACCAGTATTTCCCCTGTACGGAGATGCCCCGGTTCGGTGCCAACGAACTGCTGAGCGAGCGGGAGATCAGCCACATCATGGCCTATCTGCTGGACCCGGAGTCCCCGGTAAACCAGTAAACTGCACCCGCAGCGGGCGCCGTGCTCCGTGACCCGGAGCCGGCCGCAAGGAAGTCCAGCCACCGTGGTCCGCCGCGGTGGTTTTTTTATGGCCGGGGCGTAAGGGAGCGAACCATGCTCAGCTATCAGCACGACTACCACGCCGGCAATTTCGCCGATATCCACAAGCATCTGGTGTTGCGTGCGGTGCTGGCGGCATTGCAGCGGCGGACCAAGCCGTTCGTGGCGCTGGATCTGCATGCCGGGGCCGGAGTTTATGACCTGGACGGCGAGCGGGCGCGCAAGACCGGCGAGGCGGCGCTCGGCATCGAGCGCCTGCGCGCCTGTGCCTGCGAAGCCGCGCTGCCGGAGGCGGTGACCGGGTTTCTGGAGACCGTGCAGCAGGTGGCCGGGACCGACGGGTATCCGGGATCACCGGCGCTTATCCGCGCGTCTCTGCGCGAGAATGACCGACTGGTGGCGTGCGAGATGCACCCCGAGGCCCACGAACGCCTGCAGGGCGCGTTCGCCGGGGATGCGCGCTGCCATGTGCACCGGCGCGATGCGCGCGAGGCCGCCCGAGGGCTGTTCCCGCCGCAGCCGCGGCGCGGGTTCGCCCTGCTGGACCCCTCGTACGAACGCCCGGCCGAATACCGTGAAATCGCGGAGATGGCGGAGACCATCCTGGAGCGCTGGAACACCGGGATGGTGCTGGTCTGGTATCCGGTGCTGGCGGGGCGTCCGGATCATGCCCTGGTCGAACGGCTGTGCACCCGCAGCACCCCCTGGCTGCGCAGCGAACTGCGTCTGCGTGATGATCCTGGCGTGGAGCGCGGGGCGCATACCGGGCTCGCGGGATCCGGCATGCTGGTGCTGCGTCCGCCGTGGCAGCTGGAAGAAGAACTGGCCGCAACGCTGCCTGCGGTGCTGGGCTGCCTCGACTCGGAGGGCGAGGGGGCGCTTTATCGCGCCGAGGGGCTTGAAGAAGGTCGCGGCGACCCCAGACTCCGGCGTGTTACCAGTAACTGAACCCATCCGAACCCATCACGGAGTCGTAACCCCATGACCGAAACCCGGACCGAGCAAGCCGCCGAGGCGGAAACCCGCCAGTTCGAGACCGAGGTCAGCCAGCTGCTGCAGCTGATGATCCACTCGCTGTATTCCAACCGCGAGATCTTCCTGCGCGAGCTGATCTCCAACGGCGCGGATGCCTGCGACAAGCTGCGCTTCGAGGCGACCGCGAACCCCGATGCGATCCCGCAGCCGGCCGAGCTGCACATCGACGTGGACGTGGACAAGGACGCCCGCACCGTGACCGTGCACGACAACGGCATCGGCATGTCGCGCGACGAGGTGATCCGGCAGATCGGGACCATCGCCCATTCGGGTACCCGGGCCTTCCTCGAGAAGCTGACCGGCGACCAGCAGAAGGATGCCCAGCTGATCGGGCAGTTCGGGGTCGGGTTCTATTCCTCTTTCATCGTCGCCGACCACGTGCGCGTGGAGACCCGGCGCGCGGGTGCCGGAATCGAGGCCGGCACGCGCTGGGAGTCGAAGGGCGACGGCGAGTACACCCTGTCAGACTGCGAACGCGCGGAACCGGGCACCGAGATTACCCTGACCCTGAAGGAAGACGCCGACGAGTTCCTCGAGCCGATGCGCCTGCGCCACGTGATCGGGCGCTACTCGGACCATGTGGCCTTCCCGATCCGCATGCGCAAGCAGGACGACGAAGGCAATCCCACGGACGAGTGGGAGACCGTCAACCGCGCCAGCGCGCTGTGGACGCGGTCGAAGAGCGAGATCTCCGACGAGGAATACCGCGAGTTCTACAAGCACATCGCGCACGACTTCGAGGACCCGGTGGCCTGGACCCACAACCACGTGGAAGGCCGTCAGGAGTACACCACGCTGTTCTACATCCCCGGCCGGGCGCCGTTCGACCTGTGGGATCGCGACGCCCGCCACGGGGTGAAGCTGTACGTGAAGCGCGTGTTCATCATGGACGACGCGGAGAAACTGCTGCCGAACTACCTGCGCTTCGTGCGCGGGGTGGTGGACTCGTCCGATCTGCCGCTGAACGTCTCGCGCGAGATCCTGCAGGATAACCGCCTGGTGGATTCCATCCGCTCGGGGTCGGTGAAGAAGATCCTCGGCCTGCTGGAGAACATCGCGAAGAACGAGCCGGAGAAATACGCCGGGATCTGGGACAACTTCGGTCGCGTACTCAAGGAAGGCCCCGGCGAGGACTTCGCCAACCAGCAGCAGATCGCGGGCCTGCTGCGTTTTGCCAGCACGTACAACGACGATGACACGCAGAACGTTTCTTTCGCCGACTACAAGGCACGCATGAAGGAAGGGCAGGACGCGATCTACGTGATCAGCGCCGACAACGCCGCCGCCGCGCGCAACAGCCCGCACCTGGAGGTGTTCCGCAAGCACGGCATCGAGGTGCTGCTGCTGTCCGACCGGGTGGACGAATGGCTGCTCTCCAACCTGCGCGAGTTCGACGGTACCCCGATCAAGAACGTGGCCAAGGGCGACCTTGATCTCGACAACATCATCGGCGAGCAGGATTCCGACGACGCGGACAATACCGAGGACCGGAAGGACGACGAACTGGGCGACCTGCCCGAGCGCATCCAGAGCGCACTGGGTGACCGGGTCGACTCCGTGCGCCCGTCGAAGCGGCTGGTGGACTCGCCGGCCTGCATCGTCCTCGGCGAGCACGAGATGGCGCTGTATCTGCAGGAGCTGCTGAAGCAGGCCGGACAGGAGACCTTCTCCTCGAAGCCGGTGCTGGAGGTCAACGCGCAGCATCCGCTGGTCGAACGGCTGAAGACGGCGGAAGGCGACGACTTCAACGACCTCGCCTCGCTGCTGTTCGAGCAGTCGCTGCTGGCCGAGGGCGGGCAGCTGGAGGACCCGTCGGGTTTTGTCCACCGACTCAACCGGTTCTTGCTGCAGGCCGGCTGACCCCCGTTCCGTCGCGGACGGTCAGTGCATGCGCCGGGCCCAGTGCCCGGCGTTTTCGTTGGTGTGCCCCGGAGCGGATTCGGCCACTGTCAGCGGGGACTGTGACGCGAGGGGGCTGGTCGGGTTACCCTGTCGGGCCACATTTCAAGAGAGCAGTGTCCATGCAAGTCGCGCAGAATTCCGTAGTGTCCATCCACTACAAGCTCACCAACAACGATGGCGAGACCATCGACAGCTCCGAAGGCCGCGAGCCGCTGGCCTATATGCACGGTAATGGCCAGATCGTGCCCGGTCTGGAACGCGAGCTGGAAGGCAAGGCCGCCGGCGACAAGGTCCAGGCCACCGTGCCGCCGGAAGAAGGTTATGGCGAAAAGATCGATGCCATGGTGCAGGAAGTCCCGATGGAGGCCTTCCAGGGCGTCGACTCGATCGAGCCGGGCATGCAGTTCCAGGCTCAGACCGAAAACGGCCCCCTGACCGTGACGGTCACCAACGTCGAGGGCGACACCGCCACGGTGGATGGAAACCATCCGCTGGCCGGCCAGACGCTCAATTTCGACGTCGAGGTGGTGGAGGTGCGCGAACCCTCCGCCGAAGAGCTGGAGCATGGCCACGCCCACGGGCCGGGCGGTCACGAGCACTGATCCTGCCTGCCGGGCCGGCCCCCGCCCGGTCCGGATCCCCCGGCGGTCGCAGCCCCGCGGCCGCCGGGACTTTCTTCCTTCTCCCGCTTCCCTAGAGCGCCAGCCGTGGCCAGTGCGCCGGCATGCGCCGGGGTGCGTGGGTCACGATGACCGTCTGCCGTGCCTCCAGCCATGGCCCGATGCGCTCCAGGATCGCCGCCTCGGTGGCTTCGTCCAGTCCTGCAAAGGGTTCGTCCAGCAGGGCGACCGGTCGGTCCTGCAGCAGCAGCCAGGCCAGCGCCACCCGGCGTGCCTGCCCGCCGGAGAGGTTGCCGGCATCCTCGCCCAGCGGATACTCCAGGCTGTAGCCCATGCGCTGCAGCAGCGGCGCGATCCGCACCTGATCCAGCACGGCCCACAGCCGGTCAGCGGAAAGTTCCGGCTGCCCCAGCCGCAGGTTGGCGGCCAGGCTGTCGTCCAGCAGGCGCACGCGCTGGGGCAGGTAGCCGATTACCCGGTGGCGGGTATCGGGGTCCAGCGTGGTCAGGTCCCGCTCGCCCCACAGCAGTTCGCCGCCGGTCGGCGTCAGCTCGCCGGCCAGGCTCTCCAGCAGGGCAGTCTTGCCGCGCCCGCTGATCCCGTGAACCACCAGCGGGTACCCGGGCTCGGGCCGGATGTCCAGCGGGCCGGCCAGCGGGCGGTCGGCGCGGAAGCCGACGCTCAGGCCACGCGCCTCCAGCGGGCCGGGGGGCAGTTCGACCGGTTCTGCCCCGGCGGGCTCCGGAGCCTCGGCTCCGGCCTCGGTCTCGCGCAGGCGCCGGGCCGCTTCCAGGCTCTCGCCGAGGCGCCACCAGGCGCCGGGCAGGCTGCCCAGCGCCTCGTTGAGGCCCAGGGTCATCAGGGTGAGCAGCACGGCGACCGGCCCGGAGATCAGCCCTTCGGCGTAGGCATGCAGCGCGTAGCCCAGCATGGCGAGGGTGGTCAGCATCACCACCAGCTGCACGCCCTGTTCGCCCAGCACCCCCGCCCGTTCCTGGGTCAGGCGACGCGCGGCTCCCTCACGGGCTCGCCGGGCCAGGGCCGCTCGGCGTTCCTCCAGGCGGCCAAACGCAGTCAGTTCCGGCAGCCCGCCGAAGTAGTCCAGCAGCGCCACGCGCTCATTCGATTCTTCCTGCACCAGCCGGCGGCCATGACGCCGACCGGCAGCCGCCGCGAGCCCGGCGGTGATCAGGGTGATCGCGGCGGCCACCAGCAGCATGACTGCGGCGAGCGGCGGGGCCAGCCACAGCGCGATCGCCACGGCGCTGACCAGTGCCAGCAGGGCCCCGACCATCGGTCCCACCACCCGCAGCGGGATGGCGTCCAGGGTGTCGATGTCGCTGGTCAGCCGGGCCTGCAGGTCGCCGCTGCGCAGATTCGCCAGACGCCGCGCCGGCCAGCGCGCCAGCTGGCGGAAGGTGGTCGCGCGCAGGTCGGCGAGGATGCGCAGGACCGCTTCGTGTCCGGTCACGCGCTCGAAATACCGGGCGATCGTGCGCAGCACCGCCGCCGCACGTATCCCGCCGGACGGTGAATAGATGTCCAGGGTGGCCAGCATGCCGGCCCCGGCCAGAGCGGTGGCGGTGATGAACCAGCCCGACAGGGCGAGCAGCACGATGCCGCTGACCCAGGTCACCGCCAGCAGCAGCCAGGCGAGCAGGCTCCAGCCGAGCCGCGAGGCAAACAGGCGTTGCAGGTATTCGCGGTCCGTCATGCCAGGCTCTCCACGCGGCCTTCGGCCAGCCGGACCACTCGGCTGGCACGTTCCCGGACGGCCTCGCGGTGGGCCGCGATGACCAGGGTGATGTCGTGCTCCGCCGCAAGGGCGAACAGGGTGTCCAGCAGGGCGGCCTCGGTCGCCTCGTCGAGCGCGCTGGTGGGTTCGTCCAGCAGCCACAGGGGATGCCCGGCGAGGATCCCGCGGGCCATCGCGATGCGCTGGGCCTGCCCCCCGGAGATCCCGGTGTTGCCTTCGCCGATGGCGGTATCCAGCCCGTCCGGAAGCTGCGGGTCATCTACCGGCAGCCCGGCGCGGGCGAGGGCGTCATTCATCGCCGCGTCGCTTACCGGTTCGGCAATGGCGAGCTGCAGATTGTCGCGCAGGCTGCCGTGGAACAGGTGGGCATCCTGGCCAATCCAGACGAACTGCTGCAGGTCGCTTGCTACGCGGATCGCGCCGTCGGCCGGCCGCAGGAAACCGGCCAGCAGCGCCAGCAGGGTGGACTTGCCGGAGCCGCTGGGGCCGGTCACCGCCAGGTGTTCCCCGCGACCGATCTGCAGGTCGATGTCGTGCAGGGTCGGTTGGGCGGTATCCGGATACTGCACCTGCACTCCGGCCAGGTGTATCGCCGTGCGCGGGCTGTCCGGCACCCCGGCCGGGGCGGAGGCGGGGCCACCGGCCGGCTGCAACAGCGGCGCCAGGGACTCGGCCGCGGCCAGGGCGGCGGCCCGATCGTGATAGCTCTGCGCGAACTGGCGCAGGGGCAGGAAATATTCGGGCGCCAGCACCAGGATGAACAGACCGGTGAACAGGGTCAGGCTGCCGGCCGGGCCGTAATCGATGGCCCCGAACAGGCCGAAACCGATATAGATGGCCAGCAGGCCGATCGCGACCGCGCTGAAGAATTCCATGATCGCCGACGACAGGAACGCGACCCGCAGCACGCGCATGGTCAGGCGGCGGTGTTCGTCGCTGGCGGCCACCACCGCCTCGCGGGCTGCCTGCGTGGCGCGCGCGCGGCGCAGGAAGTCGAGGCTGCGCAGGCGGTCGAGGAAATGCCCGGCCAGGCGGTTCTCCTCGTCCTGCTGGCTGCGGTGGATCTGTTCGGCGCCCATGCCGACCAGGGCCATGAAGGCGGGGATCAGCGGCGCCGAGAGCAGCAGCAGGCCGGCGGCGAGCCAGTCCAGCCAGGCGACCGTCAGCAGCAGCACCAGCGGGGTCAGGATCACCATGCGGGTGCCGGGCAGGTAGCGGGCGTAGTGGCCCGTCAGGTCTTCCACCCGCCGCAGGTAGTGATCGACCCAGGCCCCGGACGGCGCGCGGTGCGCCAGATGCACGGGGCCGTCGCGCCGGGCCGCGTCCAGCAGTTCCTCGCGCAGTTCGCCCTTGACCGCATCCGCCAGACGATGGCCGGCGCCATCGCGCAGGGCCTGCAGGGCATAGCGCAAGACCGCCGCCACCGCCGCTCCCGCCAGCACCATTCCCAGTGGCAGGCGTTCCGGTGCGAACAGCGCCATGTGGACTGCCCAGGCGATCAGGCCGGCCAGGGCCACGGTGGCGAGGGTGGCGCCCAGACCGGCGGCGGTGGCGCCCAGCAGCCAGTGGCGGTGCGGACGCATGCGCGCCTGCAGCCAGGGGCCGGGGCGTGGAAGGCCGGAGTCGGGGGCGTCGGCGGGCATCGAAATCCTTCCGTGACGGGGCGGGGTCCGCGGGTCCGGGGCGGCCCGGGGACGGAAATTCGAAACTAATCTATAAGAAGATGCTGATCAATGGACCCGGCAACGGGTGGGGCCGACACACCACGACACACCTGAAAAGAATAGTGTTGAAAAGCATTCTCATTAGCGGTAATGTCGCCTCATCCACCCATTGCCATGGGCCGGAGCCGTCAAAGATGATTGTATGTGTCTGCAATGCCGTGCGCGAACGCCAGATTCGGGAGCTGGTGGCGCAAAGCGATACCCGCGTCCGTATGCGCGATCTGCGCGAACAGCTGGGTGTGTGCGGTGATTGCGGCAAGTGCGCACGGCGGGCCCGGGGGATCCTGCGCGACTGCGCGGATCGCGCGGGCGACCCGGTGGCCGGACACGCGCCGGCCGGGGGCTTCGCGGGCATTCCGGTGACGGCCGGGACCACGGCAGCGGGGGCCTGCGCGGCCACCTAGGGAACTCCCTGGTCCGGTGCGCCCCGCGCGCCCCTTCAGGCAACGAATTCGGGATCCAGCATGAATGCATTGATCGAGTCCCTGGCGGGCAAGCGCTTCGCCGGGTTTCTGGACGCGGGCGGGCCCGTGGTGGCCATCCTGCTGGTGGCGTCGGTGGTGGCACTGGCGTTCGTACTGGTAAAGCTCTGGCAGCTCTGGCAGCTGCGGGTGACCGACGTGCGTCCGGCCGAGCAGGCCCTGGAGCTGTTTCACGGCGGGGATCCGGAAGCCGCCATTCGGCATGCCGAAGCCACGCCCAACCCCGCAGCGCGCGCAGTGGCGCTTGGTATTCGCGGACTGCGCTCCGGCGTGCCCGAAGCCACCGTACGGGAAGAGGTCGTGCGGTATGGCAACGCGACCATCCAGTCCCTGCGCCAGGGTCTGCGGCCGCTGGAGGTGATCGGTGCGCTGGCACCGCTGCTGGGCCTGCTGGGGACGGTGATGGGCATGATCAGGGCCTTTCAAGCGCTGGAAGAGGCAGGCAGTCAGGTGGATCCCGCCGTGCTTTCCGGCGGGATCTGGGAAGCGTTGCTCACTACCGCCGTGGGACTGGCCGTGGCCATTCCGGTGGTGGCCGCACTGAACTGGCTGGAGACCCGGGTCGAGCGGGTGGCGCATCGCATGGATGACGCGGTCACGCGGCTGTTCACCGGCCAGCTGATGCCCCTGGCCCCGCGCGAGAAGGCCGCGGATGCGGAGCCCGCCAGCCAATGACCGGTGACCCGGCGGAACAGCCGACGCTGGACACCGGTCGCCCGCGCCGGCGTAACCTGATCAGCCTGACGCCGCTGATCGACGTCGTTTTCATCCTGCTGGTGTTCTTCATGCTCGCCTCCAGTTTCCTCGACTGGCGCGCCGTGGAGCTGGAGGCCCCGGCCGAGGCCGGGGGAGCCGGCTCCATGGAAGGCGCAATGCTGGTGGAGGTGCGGCCCGATGACCTGCGTCTGGGCGGCATTGCGGTACCCGCCGCTGAACTGCGCGAACGCGTGTCCGCGCGGCTGGCGGAGGATGCCGACACCCGCGTGCTGGTGATGCCGGTGGCCGGGGTGAACATGCAGCGCACCGTCGAGATCCTCGAGGCGCTGGCCGATGCCGGGGTCCGCGACCTGTCCGTGATCCGGGAGGGTGGCTCATGATTGGCCAGCGTCGCCATTTCCAGGTTGCGCACCGGCCGCGCAACGACGACGAGAGCATACTGCCGCTGATCAACATCGTGTTCCTGCTGCTGATCTTCTTCATGGTGGCGGGGCAGCTGAGCGCGGTGGATCCGTTCGAGGTCGAGCCGGTGGAGTCCGCGGTGGATGGCCAGCCCGGCCCCGACGAATTCATGGTGATCGTGGGCACCGAGGGGCGTCTGGCGGTCAACCAGGACGAGATCGATCTCGAGGGCATGGCGCGGCTGGTGGCTGAGCACCTGCAGCGGCACGGCGATGCGGCGCGGGTGCGGGTGAAGGCCGATGGCCGCGCCGAGGCCGTCGACGTGGTCGGCATTCTCGAACGCCTGCGCGAGGCGGGCGTGGAGCGCATCGACCTGCTGACCGTGCCGGAGACCTGAAGCATGCAGCCCGGCATTCGACACTGGGTGGTCGCACTGATCCTGGCCGTGGTGCTGCACGGACTGGTCGCGATGGCCCTGCTGCTGCGCGAGCCGCCCACCGGGGCTGAGGACGCCGGGGTCGGCGGCCTGGAGATCTCCATGGCGGCCGGGGGCTCCGCACCCCCGGCCGCCGCGGCGGAGCCACCCGCGGAGACGGCCGAGGCCGAACCGGTCGAGCCCGAAATGCCCGAGCCCGCCCCGGCCGAGCCGGTCCGGCCGGAGGAGGCCGAGGCTCGGGAGCCGGAACGCCAGCCGGTCCGCGAAGCGGAGGAGGTCGAGCCCGAGCCCGAACCCGAATCCGAGCCGGAACCGGAACCGGAGCCCGAGCCCGAGCCGGAGCCGGAGCCGGAGCCCGAGCCCGAGCCGGAGCCGGAGCCGGAGCCCGAGCCGGAGCCCGAGCCGGAGCCCGAGCCGGAGCCCGAGCCGGAGCCGGAGCCGGAACCGGAGCCTGCGGGAACGGCCGAGACGGTCGCCGAAACCGATGCCGTGGCCGATGAGCCGGGCGAAGCGGACCCGACGGCCGACGAGTCCGGCCCCGCCGGGGACGCGGAGGGGGCAGCCGAAACGGATGCTACGGGCGGTGGCGACCCCGGGGCGGAGAGTGACTACCTTGCCGAACTGCAGGCCTGGGTCGAGCAGCACAAGCGCTATCCCAGAGCGGCCCAGCGTCGCCGGCAGGAAGGTACCGTGGAGGTCCGGCTGCAGCTCGCCCGTGATGGTTCGGTGATCGACTACGAGATCCAGGAGAGTTCCGGCTCCGGGATCCTGGATCGCGCGGTGGAAGACATGGTGCAGCGGGCCGACCCGTTTCCGGCGCCGGACAGTATCGGTCTGGACGGCTACGAGATCGTGGTGCCGGTGAATTTTTCGGTGCGCTGAGGAACGACGGATCGACGCGTTGTGGAGGCAGGCGAGATGACACGAAAGCGGCAGATTCACGGCGGACTCGCGGCAGGCGTGCTGGGGCTGGTCCTGGCGCTGCCGGCACTGGCGGAGGACGGCGGCGGGATCGGCGTCCAGCTGAACAAGCTGGAGCCCGACGGCGACGACTGTCGCGCCCATCTGGTACTGGAGAACGGCCTGGATCAGGCGCTGGAGTCGCTGCAGCTGGATCTGGTGGTGTTCGGCGATGACGGCATCATCCAGAGCCGGACGCTGCTGGAGATGGCACCGCTGCGGGCGGGGAGCACCTCGGTGCGGGCCTTCCGCATGACGGATACGTCCTGCGATCGCGTCGGCCGCATCCTCGTCAATGACGTCGCCGATTGCGAAGGCCCCGAAGGCGCGGTCGCGGACTGTGCCGACCGCATCGAGATCGAAAGTCTGGCGGATCAGCCGCTGATTCGTTGAGTTGTGCTTCGGGCAGCTCCGCTCCGGAGCGGCTCCGGAGAAGACGTGAAGACCTCACGGGTTCCGTACGCGGACGCCAGCCGCAATACCGTGGACTACCGGCGGTCGAACGCCTGCAGCGAATGGCTGCCCGGAGCTTCCATGACCTTTGACTTGGACGATCGCTGGCAGCTGCTGGCCGGTGTGCATCGCGGCTTTCCGCCGGCCGGAGGCGGAGCCGGGTCCGGTACCGCCCCCGAGACCAGTATCAACTGGGAGCTGGGCGGGCGCTATATCACCCCCGGACGATTTCCGCAGGAATGACGCACCGGTGCTGAGCTGCAGGGGTTCCTGATCCCCGGTCCCCGCTCGCAGGTTGCAGGCGGGAAGCAATAAAAGGCCCGATCGGGGACGGTTCCCGATCGGGCCTTTGTGGCCGGGGAATGCGATGGCATCGCCCGGCGGAGCTTCCGGGGCGCGATCAGAATTGGGGTTCGTCGTCGCCTTCCATGTCGCCACCCATGCCGTCGTCCATGCCATCGCCTTCGGGCTCCATTCCCTGGCCACCCATGTCACCTTCCGGCGGGGCGCCTTCCTGCATGCCGCCTTCCATACCGTCCTCGGCCGGCGGCGCGCCTTCTTCCATCTGCTGTTCTTCGAACTCGTCCATGCCCATGTCGTCACCGCCGCAGCCGGCGATCAGCAGGGCAAAGGGCACGATGGCGGTGGCAGCCAGCAGTTTCGTGGAACGTTTCATTGAGGTCCTCCTCATTGGGACAAGGGTAAGAATCAGGGACAGGGTCCCGTTACCCCTGTGTCTCCTGCCCCCGGGGGTGAGTTCCCGACTCGCGCCCGGCGGATCCGCACGCAAGCGGGATGCCGGTGAAAAAATGAGAATGGCGTCACGCTCTGTGGTTCGCGTGCCCGGTCGCCGTGGGGGACATCGACGCTGCGTTGTCCGGTCGGTACATTGCCGGCCGACATGTCCCGAACCGAGTTCGCACCATGAATGCATCAAATGATCCGCGCGGGCTGCTCGAGCAGGCGCGCGCGGCCTGGACGGACGGAGACACCGCGCGGGCGGTGGACCGCTGGCAGCAGGCCGCCACCGCGGGTGATCCGCTCGCGGCCTACAACCTGGGGGTGCTGCTGGATGAAGGCACGCATATGCCGCGCGACCCGGCGCGTGCCGCGATCTGGTATCTGCAGGCGGCCGAGGCGGGCTGGCCGGATGCCGCGTTCAATCTGGCGGTGCTGTTCGAACAGGGCGACGGCGTGGAGGCCAGCCCGAACGAGGCGGCGCGCTGGTTCCATGCCGCCGCCGAGGGCGGCAATCCGCAGGCGATGTTCAACCTGGGCCTGAAGTTCGACGAGGGGCGCGGGTTGCCGCAGGACGCCGAGCAGGCGGCGCAGTGGTATCTGCTGGCGGCCGAGGCCGGCGAGGGCCGCGGGGCCGCCAACCTGGCACGGCTGTTCGCGATGGGCGAGGGCGTGGAGCGCTCGGATGTCTCCGCCTTCAAGTGGTATGCGATCGCGGCGGAGATGGGCGTGGCCAGTGCGGCGCGCTATCGCGAGCGGGTGGCACGCGAACTCAACGCGGACGAGCGGCTGCATGCGGGGGAGCGGGCCCAGGAGTGGCTGGCGGAGTTCCCGCGGCGGGGAGACGCCTGAGTCCGCAGGGCCACACCGCCGCGGTCAGACGACGATGTTCAGCTCGCGGCGGGGTTCCTCGGCCGGGCCGGCAAAGCTGAAGGCCAGTTCCACACGCCGGCGCAGGGCCTCGACCCCGGAATCCTCCAGTGCGCCACCGTCGGCGATGCGCTCCTCGCCCGGACGGGCGTCGTCGGCCGTGCCGGAGTGAAACGCCTCGATCTCGGCCGCCAGGCGCGCCTGGCCGGCCATTTCGCGGTCGTTGCGGGGCAGGACCAGGTCGGCACGCGGGTCGCCCTCGTCCCCGTTGCGGTTGCGCTGCTGCTCGGCGCGGTCCTCGATCGGACGGCGCGCGGCCCCGGCTTCGGGGTCGTTCAGCGGGCGATCGAACTCCGATGGCGCAGACAGCTGGCCGAGACCCAGGCGGTCCGAACCGCTCGGCCGGGTGGCCGGGACGGTCGGCGGTGCCGGATTGGTCAGCGGTGCTTCCATGGTGTCCCTCGCTTCCGCGTCAGGCGCGGACGTCGAGCAGGCTCCCGATCATGCGGTCTTCGGCTTGCAGGGTCTTCACGTTCGCTTCCACGTGACGCTGGCTCGCGCTCATCTCGACCATCGCCGTGTTGCTCTGGCGGCTGCCGGCGTTCTCGGTGGCCACGGTGTGGGCCTGCTGACGCATCTGCGTCATGCCCTTCTGGATGCCCTGCAGGCCGCTGCTGCCGTCGATCATTTTCCGGTCCGGATTCGCGCTTGTTTCAAATTATAGACCAGACCCCGGGAGATATGCTAAGGGCGCTCAGGAAGCCGCGGGGGCAGCCCCGAGATGTTCGGCCAGGCGGGCCGCGACCCGTTCGCGGGCCGTGGCCTGTCGTTCCAGCCATCGGGTCAGCCGCGTCTGGCGCTGCCCGGCATCCGGCAGGGTCGAAAGGGTCTCGAGAATCGCCCCGGCCACGGCATCGGGATCTTCTCCGCGGCGGATCAGGCCGGTGGTCTCCGCGGCGCGACGCAGACGGACCTCGTCTTCCGGGGCGTCGCCGCTGGCGGCCGGGCCGGTCACCACGGCACTGCCGCAGGCAAGGGGGCGTGCCAGATCCGGCGGGGTCCGCGTGGCCGCCAGGGTACCCCCGGGCAGGGTGATGTCGGCGCAGGCGTAGGCGGCCTGCAGGGTCTGCGGATCCTCGATGTAGTAGACCCGGTTCTTGCGCGGGACATACGACGTCATGAACCGGTTGTGGCGCACGATCGGCAGCGAGTACTTGATTGCGTCGCGGTAGACCGGCTCGTGGCGTTCGGGGTCCGCCGGCGCCAGCAGGAGCAGGGCGGCGGTCTTCTGCAGGACCGCGAACAGTACTGCGAAGGCGAACGCCTCCTCGTCCGGGCCGGTGTTCGGGGCCAGCAGGATCGGGTGGCCGCGCTCGCGGTATTCGGCGAAGCGTTCGCAGAACGCGCGCTCGGGATCCGGGTCTTCCGGTGCGGGGGGCAGGGATACGGCCCCGGCGAGCGGGTCGCCGGTGGTCTCGGCGCCCAGTGCCGGGTCCACGGCGCCATCCCGTGCGGACAGCACGGTGGCGAAGGTGACCCCTTCCGGGGCGGGGCCCTCGGCGTTGATCCAGGCCACGCCGGCCCCGGCGGCCACGGTGGCCCGCAGCGCCTCGCCGGGGAGATCGACCGGGCCCAGCAGCACCACGGCCCGGGGGCGCAGGCGGGCCAGGCGCACCGGGGCGAGTTCGGGGGGCAGGGCCACCGCCGGCAGGTCATCGGGGGCTCCGGGCACGGCGGCCTCCCTGTCGCGGGGGGCATCGCTGACGCCCAGCAGCAGCGGGCCCAGGGCCTCGCCGAGACCGGCGAGCCAGTCGGGCGCCCGCGCGAGTTCGCGGTGCGAGGCGATGATCAGGGTACGGCCGGTGTATGCGGACGGGACCGAGCGGGCCGTGATCCAGGCAGACAAACGTGAGATCATGCGTGATCGGACGCGGGGCGCCGGGTGGTTTGCGAGCCGCCCAGTATAGCGACCCCGCGAGGATTCGCGCAGGGGTGGCTCGGGAGCAGAAGTCGGCATGAATCTACGCTGGACCATCGGGGCGGTCGTCCTCGCGGGCATTCTGGCCCTGGCGATGTTCGTCTACATGCAGCCCGGCGGGCAGCAGACCCGGCAGTTCGAGAGCCTGCCCTGGCAGGTGGAGGTGCTGGACCGGCAGCACACGCGGGTGCTGGGGATTACCCTGGGCGAGACCACCATGGCGGATCTCATGGGGCGGTTGCCGGTGCCCGAGATCCGGATGTTCGAGGATCCCGACGGGACGCGCTCGGTGGAGGCGTATTACGTGAACGCCCGCATCGAGCCGTTCGAGACCAACCTGATCCTGCGCCCCGATCTGGACGAGGCCGACCTGGACCGTATCGAGGCGGGGACGACCTCCGAACGGCCGATGCCGTCGGGTGCCCGGCGCTACGGCCTGGACGACGACACCCTTGCATCGCTGGGTAACGTGCCGGTGGTGGAGATGAGCTATATTCCCCGGGCACGCTGGGACGCGGATCTGCTGCGCCGGCATTTCGGCGAGCCGGCCGAGCGCATGCAGATCGACAGCGACCACGCCTACTGGCTTTATCCCGATCAGGGTGTGGCCGTGCTGCTGCCCGACCGCGGACGGCCGACCATGCACTACACCACGCAGGAGCGCTGGAGCCGGGTCGAGCAGCGCCTGCAGGAAGAGGGGCGCCGGCGGCTGGGCGAAGAGGACCACCGGGCGGAGACGCCGTGAGCGGCGAACGGCCCTTTTACCAGCGCCCGCTGGAGGAACTCGACGCGGCCGAATGGGAGGCCCTTTGCGACGGCTGCGGGCGCTGCTGCCTGCACAAGTTCGAGGACGAGGATACCGGCGAACTGGCCCACACCTGGCTGGCCTGTGACCTGCTCGACTGCGAGACCGGCCATTGCTCCGACTATGCCCGGCGTCGCGAGTCCGTGCCGGACTGTCTGCAGCTGACCCTGGAGAAGGTGGCGCAATACGACTGGCTGCCGCCCACCTGCGCCTATCGCCTGCGCTTTGCCGGGCAGCCCCTGCCCAGCTGGCACCCGCTGCTGACCGGCGATCCGGACAGCGTGCGCCGCGCCGGGGTGTCGGTGGCCGGGCGGGTCCTGCGCGAATGCGATGCCCCGGATCTGCCGATCATCGATTACGTGGTGGACTGGCCGGGCGAGGTTCCGCTGGCTGCCCGCCTGTTGCAGCCGGCGTCGGATGCCACCGGGGGATGCGAGTGATTCAGCCGCGGCGCAGTGCGGCCGCCAGTTGCCGGGGCGCGGTGCCGGTCTGGCCATCCAGGTAGGTGGCCAGGCGCTGCGAGAAATCCGCCGGTACCGAGTCGCGTACTGCGTCCATCGCCTCCAGCCACTGCCAGCGCGCCGCCAGCCGCGGGAAGGATTCGGGGTCCCAGGGGCTGTCTTCGTGGGTGAGCAGCGCGTAGCGCATCAGCAGCGGCGCCAGGGTCGCGTCCACCAGCGAGAACTCCGCCCCGGCCAGCGCGTGGTCGTCGGCCATCTGGCGTTCCAGTCGCTCCAGACCTCGTGCCGCCTCGTGTGCGGCCCGTTCGAAGGCGTCCTCGTCGGCCGCGGTCATCCAGCGGTACTGCGCGAAGGTCTGTTCCGACAGGTACTCGATCCAGGCGCGGGCCCGGGCGCGTTCCAGCGGTTCCGGAGGCAGGCGTTCGGGCGGGGTGACGGCGTCGATGTATTCGTTGATGACCGCCGATTCGAACAGGACCGTGTCCCCGTTCACGATCAGGATCGGGACCTTGCCCAGCGGCGAGCGTTCCCGGAACCAGTCGGGCGGGTCGGCGAGGTCGATGCGGGTGAGTTCGTACGGCGCTGCCTTGTAATTCAGCGTGATGAGGCTACGCTGGACGAAAGGACAAATATCGAAGCTGACCAGGTGCAGATGCGGAAAGTCCATGGCATGGCCCGGTGGCCCGCGGGCCACCGGTTCCCCCTCCGGAAATATCGGTGCATGAAGGCGGCATTCTGGTCGCTCCGGTCCGCGGATAAAAGCCCGGGCCGGCCTGTCCCGGGTGTGCGCGGGGTGTTCGGTACCTCCGCGCGGGGGTGCACATGAGCCGGACGGGTGCAGCGGCGCCTGCGTCCAGCCTGCGTCTGGACAAGTGGCTGTGGGCGGCGCGTTTCTTCAAGACCCGCGCCCTGGCGACGGAGGCGGTGTCCGGCGGCAAGGTCCATGTCAACGGCGAGCGCTGCAAGCCCGCGCGCAAGCTGCATCCGGGGGATCGCGTACGGGTGCACAAGGGGAGCTGGTCCATGGAGGTCGACGTGGTGGCGCTGGATGATCGGCGGCGCCCGGCGACCGAGGCGGAGCAGCTCTATACCGAAACCCCGGAGAGCCGCGAGGCGCGCGAGCAGGAGGCATCCCGCCGGCGGCTCGAACGCGAGGCACGGGCCCCGGCGCCCTCGGGGCGTCCGGACAAACGCGAGCGCCGCAAGATCCGGCGTTTCGTGCGTCAGGATCAGGGAGGAACCGATGAGTGACCGACGCCCGCGTACGCCGGCCCTGGCGGTGGATCTGGTGATCCGGCATGCCGCCGAGCCCGGCCGGATCCTGGTCATCGAGCGTCACAACCCGCCGCACGGGTGGGCGCTTCCCGGGGGCTTTGTCGACGTGGGCGAGAGCGCCGAACATGCCGCCGTGCGCGAGGCCCGCGAGGAAACCGGTCTGCAGGTCGAACTGCAGGCCCTGCTGGGGGTGTATTCGGCGCCCGATCGCGACCCCCGCGGGCACACCGTGAGCGTGGTGTATCTGGCTCGGGGGAACGGTCAGGCGCGGGCCGCCGACGATGCGCGCGACTGCGCCTGGCTGGATCCGGGCGACCCCGGTCTGCCGCTGGCCTTCGATCACCGCCGCATCGTGGACGACTACCTGCACTATCGCCTTACCGGCGAAGTGGCTCCCCTGAGAACAAGGACGGATTAGCTGTTAAGATACGCTCCCGAAGCCATTCTGACGGCCCTGTGTGACCCGCCCTGATACCGAAATCCCGGCCCCGGCCGAATCCGATTCCCGCGACGACGCTTCGCGCGCCGGCGATGAACACGTCGTGCCGCGCGTCTATACCCGCGAGGAACACGGCATCTCGCGCGCGGCCATCGACAACAACGCGCTCAAGGTGCTGTACCGCCTGCGCGACGCCGGGTACCGCGCCTGTCTGGTCGGCGGCGGCGTGCGCGATCTCCTGCTGGGGCGCGAACCCAAGGACTTCGACGTGGCCACCGATGCGACCCCCGAGGAAGTCCGCGGGGAGTTCCGCAACTGCCGACTGATCGGTCGGCGGTTCCGGCTGGCTCACGTGCTGTTCGGCCGCGAGGTGATCGAGGTCGCGACCTTCCGTGCTCCGCACGATGCCGGTGGGGACGATGACGACGACGACGGCGACGTGGTCCTGAGCGACGACGGCCGCATCCTGCGCGACAATCGCTACGGCACCATCGAGCAGGACGCCCTCCGGCGCGATTTCAGCGTCAACGCGCTGTACTACGACATCAACGACTTCTCGGTGCTGGACTACACCGGCGGCGTCGAGGACCTGCGCGAGGGCGTTCTGCGCCTGATCGGCGACGATCCCGAGACGCGCCTGCGCGAGGATCCGGTACGCATGCTGCGGGCCGTGCGTTTCTCCGCCAAGCTGGGGCTGCGCATCGACCCGGCGGTGGACGATGCGATGCACCGGCTGGCGCCGCTGATGCGGGAGGTCGCCCCGGCACGGCTGTTCGACGAGGTGATCAAGCTGTTCCACAGCGGCGAGGCGGTCACCTGCCTCGACGAGCTCGAACGCTTCGGCCTGTTCGAGGCGATGTTCCCGTCCACCGCCGAGGCCTTCGACGACCCCGACGATCCCGAGGCCGGTCTCAGCCAACGTGCTTTCCTGGTCGAGGCGCTGCGCAACACCGACAAGCGTCTGGCCGAGGACCAGGGCGTGCACCCGGCGTTTTTGTATGCCGCGCTGATGTGGGCGCCGCTGCACTGGGAGGCCACGGCGCGCATCGAGGAAGGCGAGGATCCGGCGCCGGCCTGGGATCAGGCGATGTCCCAGATCCTCGAGGAACAGGGCGAAACCGTCACTATCCCGCGGCGTTTTGCCCTGGTGATCCGCGAGATCTGGGAGATGCAGAATCGGCTGGAGACCCACTCCGGGGCGCGCGCCCTGAAGCTGCTGACGCATCCGCGTTTCCGCGCCGGTTACGATTTCTACTGCCTGCGGGCGCAGGTGGGCGAGGCCGACGAGCAGATCTGCAGCTGGTGGACCGAACTGCAGGAAAAGGACGAAGCCGGACGCAAGGAAATGAGCGGGGCCTCCGGCGGGGATGGCAAGCGCAAGCGCCGCAAACGCAAGCCGCGGGGGCGCGCCGGCGGTTCGGGCGCAAAAAAGGCGGGGGAAGGCTCGGCATGACCCGGATCCAGTCCGGCGGGCGCACTGCGGCCGTGTCGGCCTACATCGGCATCGGCGCCAACCTGGGGGATCCGGTGGCACAGGTTCGCGGTTCCTTTGCCCGCCTTGCCGTTGAGGTGCCCGATACGCGGCTGGCCGGACGCTCGCGGCTGTACCGCAATCCGCCGATGGGACCGCCGGATCAGCCGGACTACGTCAATGCCGTGGCCCGGCTGCATACCCGCCTGACGCCGCGCGAACTGCTGCATGCGCTGCAGGCCATCGAACAGCGCTGCGGGCGCGTGCGCGACGGCCAGCGCTGGGGGCCGCGGCTGCTGGACCTCGACTTGCTGCTGTACGGCGACCGGGTGCTGGACGAGCCGGGACTCGCGGTGCCGCATCCGGGGGTGGCCGAGCGCAATTTCGTGGTCCTGCCGCTGCAGGAGCTGGCACCGGGGCTGGAGATCCCCGGGTGCGGCCCGCTGGCGGCGCTGGCCCGTGCCTTTGACCCCGCCGCCCTGATCCCGGTGGAGGAGTCGGGCGACAGTGAAGCGGAGGCCGCCGCGGTGGAGCCACCACCGGGCCGCCGCGCGGGGGCGGGCGCATGAGCCTGGGCCATTTCGACTTCATCGCGGTCGAGGGGCCGATCGGCGTCGGCAAGTCCTCGCTGGCGCAGCGGCTGGCGGAACACCTGCGCGCGGAGCTCCTGCAGGAGGCCCCCGACGAGAACCCGTTCCTGGAACGTTTCTATCAGGATCCGGCCAAGCATGCCCTGGCCACCCAGCTGTATTTCCTCGTGCAGCGGGTCCGCCAGCTGACCCCGGTGGCGCAGAAGGGGCTGTTCCAGCAGGCGCATGTGGCCGACTACCTGATGGACAAGGACCCGCTGTTCGCCGAACTCAATCTGGCCCCGGACGAGCTGGAGATCTACCACGAGATGTTCCGCCGGCTGCGCCAGGGGCTGCCGCAGCCGGATCTGGTGATCTATCTGCAGGCGCCGGTGGACGTGCTGCAGGAACGCATCCGTCAGCGCGGACGGGCCTATGAACGCCGGATCGAAACCGCCTATCTGGAGCGGCTGAACGCCGCCTACGCGGATTTCTTCTATCATTTCGAGGGACCGGCGCTGGTGATCGTCAACGCGACCGAGATCGACTGGGTGAACAACCCGGCCGATTTCGACCAGCTGCTGCAGTTTCTCGAACCGATCCAGGGCGGGCGACACTACTTCAACCCGCTGCCGATCACGCTGTAGGGGACACGCATGGGGGCGATCACCGTCAACACCCTGGCCGAGCGTCGGCGGGCCGGCGAGCGCTTTGCCTGTCTGACCGCCTACGACGCCGCGTTCGCGCGCCTGCTGGACGAGCAGGGCGTGGAGGTGATCCTGGTCGGAGATTCGCTGGGCATGGTGGTGCAGGGGCACGCCACCACGCTGCCGGTAACCCTGGAGGACATGGTCTATCACACCGCCGCGGTGGCCCGCGGGGCACGCCGGGCCCTGATCATGGCCGACCTGCCGTTCCTGGGGGATGCCGATCCGGCCACCGCGCTGGCCCAGTCCGGGGCTCTGATGCGGGCCGGGGCGCACATGATCAAGATTGAATGTGGCGCGACGCAGATCCCGGTGGTGGAGCGGCTGGTGGATGCCGGTATCCCGGTGTGCGCCCACCTCGGACTGACCCCGCAGGCGGTGCACCGCATGGGCGGATATCGCGTGCAGGGGCGCGATGCCGAAGCCGCGGCCCAGCTGGAATCCCTGGCCGGGCGGCTGGAGAAGGCCGGGGCCCAGGCCCTGCTGCTGGAAGGCGTGACCGAGGGGCTGGCGACCGCGGTGGCGCGGGCGGGCGACGTGCCGGTGATCGGGATCGGCGCCAGCCCCGCCTGCGACGGCCAGGTGCTGGTGATCGCCGACGTGATCGGTCTGACCCCGAATCCGCCGCGCTTCGCCCGCGATTTCCTCGCCGAAGGCGGCTCGCTGGCCGGTGCGGTCCGGGCCTATGTCGGCGCGGTGCGCGAGGGGCGCTTCCCCGAGTCCGGCGTGCATACCTTTTCGTAGCGAACTCCGGTTCAGACGAGGCTCGGGACGGCCATGAGAATCCTTCGAGATCGACCACAGATCCAGGCGATGCGCCGTGAGTGGACCCGGCGCGGCAGCCAGGAAACCATTGCCCTGGTGCCCACCATGGGACACCTGCACGAGGGGCACATGACCCTGGTTCGCGAGGCCCGGGCGCGCGCCTCGCGCGTGGTGGTGTCGATCTTCGTCAATCCGCTGCAGTTCGACCGCGAGGAAGACCTCGCGAACTACCCGCGTAGCCTGGAAGAAGACTCCCGCCGGCTGGCGGATGCCGGCGTCGACGCCCTGTTCTGCCCGGACGAATCGGTGATGTACCCGGACGACGGGCTGCCGCCGGTGAAGGTGGTCGTGCCGGTGCTGTCGGAGATCCTCGAGGGGGCGTTCCGTCCGGGCCATTTCGACGGTGTGGCGACGGTGGTCGCCAAGCTGTTCAACCTGGTGCGCCCCGACATCGCCCTGTTCGGCGAGAAGGATTACCAGCAGTTCCGCCTGATCGAGCGCATGGTCGGCTCGCTGGACATGCCGGTGCGGGTGGATGCGGTACCCACGGTGCGCGAGCCGGACGGGCTGGCCTGTTCCTCGCGCAACAGCCGGCTGACCGCGGAGTCGCGCGCGCGAGCGCCGGCGCTCAAGCGCGTGCTCGACGAGGTCGCCATCGTCTGCCGGCGCGACCGCAGCGGCGCGGCCGACCGGGTCACCGAGATCGAGGCGGAGGCCTGCGACCGCCTGCGCGAGGCCGGGCTGGATGCCGAATACGTGGCCATCCGCCGGGCGATGGATCTCGCCGAGCCGGTAGCCGGCGAGGCCCTGTGCGATCAGGACCTCGTGATCCTCGGGGCCGCCTGGCTGGACAGCGTGCGCCTGATCGATAATCGCCGGCCCTGAGTCGGACGCGGGACATTGCCGCTCCCGCGTGCATCGCGCATAATTCCCGGCCCCGTGAAAAGACCGTTCGCCGACGGAAGACGCTTATGCTGGTCACCATGCTCAAGGGCAAGCTGCACAAGGCCCGGGTCACGCACTGTGAACTCGAGTACGAGGGGTCCTGCGCGATCGATACGCGTCTGCTGGAGGCCTCCGGGATCCTGCCGTTCGAGCAGATCCAGATCTACAACGTGGACAACGGCGAACGCTTCACCACATACGCGATCGAGGCGGAAGCCGGGTCCGGGGTGATTTCGGTCAATGGCGCCGCTGCGCACAAGGCATCGGTGGGCGATCGCGTGATCATCTGCGCCTACGGCCAGCTGGATGCCGCCGAGGCGCGCGAGTTCACCCCCGATCTGGTGTATCTCGACGCCGACAACGCCATCGCCCGCACCGGGCACGATATCCCCGTCCAGGCCGCCTGAGTACGGCATTATTGGCCCGGGGCCCTGCATGAGCCCCGGGCCCCGGCCAGTGCGTGTCCCGCTCCGGTCTCAGCCGGTGTTGCGCATCCCCGCGGCGATCGCGTTGATCGAGCGCAGCAGCGGCGAGATCCAGGGGTTCTCCCGGGCGTCCCCGTTCCCTTCGTTCTCGGCCTCGAAACCCCGTGACTGGCGCAGCAGGTGGATCTGGATGCTGTTGAGCGGATCCAGATAGGGGTTGCGCCGCTGCAGCGAGCGCGCCAGCAGGGGTGTTTCTTCCATCAGCCCGTCCAGCTGAGCCACCCGCAGAACCTCGTTGACGGTGCGGCTGTGTTCCTCGCGTACCCGCGAATAGATGCGCTCGGACAGGTCGGTGTCGTGCGACAGCCGGGCGTACTCGGCGGCGGTGCGCATGTCGGCCTTGGTCAGGGCCATCTGGCAGTTGGACAGCAGCGAACGGAAGAACGGCCACTCCTGATACATGCGCTGCAGCTGTTCCAGGCGTGCCGGATCGTCGCCGCGCCAGGTTTCCAGCGCGGTGCCGATGCCGTACCAGGCGGGCAGGGTGTGGCGCGACTGGGCCCAGCCGAAGACCCACGGGATCGCGCGGATCGAACTCTTGGAACGGTCGGTCTTGCGCCGGTGCGAGGGTCGCGAGCCGATGTTGAGATAGCCGATCTCCTGCACCGGGGTGATCTCGTAGAAGTAGTCGAGCGTGCCCGGGGTGTGGTCGATCAGATCGCGGTAGGCATCCTCGCCCAGGCGCGCCAGTTCCTCCATGGTCTCGCGGTAGTCGTCGCGGTCGCAGCGCGGCGGGCGGATCAGGCTGCGCGAGGCGAGCATCAGGCCGGTCGCGCCCATGCCCAGTTCGTATACCGCGGTCTCCACGTTGGAGTACTTGTACGACAGGACCTCGCCCTGTTCGGTGAACTTGATCCGACCCTGCACGGTGGCCGGGGGCTGGGCGAGGATGGACTCGTGGGTCGGGCCGCCGCCGCGCCCGACGGTGCCGCCGCGGCCGTGGAACAGCTGGCAGCGCACGCCGTAGCGGTCGGTGATGCCGACGATCTTCTTCTGCGCCTCGTAGAGGTTCCAGCTGGAGGCGAGGATGCCGCCGTCCTTGCAGGAGTCCGAGTAGCCCAGCATCACGTCCTGGACGTTGCCCGAGGCGGCCAGCAGGCGCGCGTAGACCGGATTCGACAGCAGGCCCTCCAGGACGTCCTCGACGTGCAGGAGGTCCTCGATGGTCTCGAACAGCGGCGAGATGCGCAGGTGGCAGTACGCCCCGGTTTCCGGGTCCTCGCCGGCCAGTCCGGCCAGGCGTCCCAGCAGCAGGACCTCCAGTACGTGCGAGGCCGCATGGGTCATGGAGATGACGTAGGTGCCGATGCCGTCCGGACCGACCTCGCCGCGCATGCGCCGGATGACCTCGAAAACTTCCAGGGTCTCGCGGGTACGTTCGTCGAGGGCGGCGCGATCGGGCTGCGGCAGCTCGTCGCCGCGGCCAATCAGCTCCGCCAGACACTGCTGACGGGCGGGCTCGTCCATGGCCGCGTAGTCCAGGGACGGATCGATGTGGCGCAGGATCTCGGCGACCGCCTCGGTGTGCACGGTGGATTCCTGGCGCACGTCCAGGTGATGCAGATGGAAACCGAAGGTCTCCACCAGGCGGATGAGGTCGGTCAGCGCGCCGCTGGCGATATTGCGGTCACCGTGGCTGATCAGGGAGTCACGGATCAGCTTCAGGTCCTGCAGGAAGGTTTCTGGCGTGGCGTAGGCGCTGTTGGTCGGCAGCACGGCGGCCTCGCCCCGGATCCGCCGGCTGACCGTACCGAGGGTCTCGCGCAGGCGGTAGCGCATGATGTAGAGCTTGCGCCGGTAGGGCTCGGTCTCGAAGCGGTCGGAGGCGCCCTGGAACACGGCATTGGAGATGGTCGAGTCCGCCTGAAGGCTGGCGAGGAATTCGGCCGATGGCTCGCACATGTAGGAGGAGTGGGTGAGGACGTTGCGCAGTTCGTTGACCCGCTTGATGTACTCGCGCAGCACCTGTTCCATCGCCAGACGCGAGGCCAGTGCCGTGACCTCCGGGGTGACGTTGGGGTTGCCGTCGCGGTCGCCGCCGATCCAGGAGCCGAAATGCAGGAACGCGGGGATCCGCATCGGCAGGGAGCCGTCCGGGTTGACCCCGTAGATGCGGCGGATCGCCTTCTCGAGGAAGCGGTAGCTCTGCGGCACCGCCTCGAACAGGCTCTCCTCGAAATAGAACAGGCCGTACTTGATCTCGTCCTGGACCTCCGGCTTCCTCACCCGCACCTCGTTGGTGCGCCACAGGATCTGGATCTGGCTTTCCAGCTCTTCGGTGATCAGGCGACGTTCCTCGTCGCCCAGCCCCGGCTGATTGAGGCGGTCGGCGGTCTCGAACACCCGGCGCTGGTTCTCCATGGTGGTCCGCCGGCGCGCCTCGGTGGGGTGGGCGGTGAACACCGGCTGGTAGTGCAGCTGGCCCAGCAGCTTCTCCAGCTCCCAGGCGGTCACGCCGTCCGCGTGCAGATCGCGCAGGGCCTGGTCGAAGGAACCCACCCACAGCGGCTCGCCGCTGGAGACCTGGGCGCGGCGCCAGCGGTAGAACAGGTCTTCCTCGGCGATATTCACCAGCGAGAAATAGATGCTGAAGGCACGGATCACGCGTTCGGTCAGGGTGGTGTCGAACTGCGTGATGTCGTCCATCAGACGCTGGCGCAGGTCCGGGTCTTCCTCCTTGCGCAGGCTGACGAAACCGCGGCGCAGGGTCTCCACCGCATCGAAGACCGCCTGGCCTTCGAGTTTCCAGATGACGTTGCCCAGCAGTTCTCCGAACAGGCGCACCCGGGCGCGCAGTTCCTTGTCCTGAGGCAGGAAACGGTCGTTGTGATCGGCTTGGTTCATGAGGCGGCCCGCGCAGGGGGCCGACTGCAGCCGGCCCCGCCGTGGTGGTTGCTTGCCTGCCGGCCCGTGCCGGTCGGCGGCGAAAGCCGGCAATTATAGCGCAGATGCGCCCGAACGCGCCTGCGGCCGGTGCCGGCGGTAGAGATCGAGGTAGGCGCCGGCGGCGACCTGCCAGTCGAAGTTCTGCTGCATGCCGGTGCGCATGAGTTGTTCCCAGCGGCCATCCGCCCGGTTCCGGTACAGCGTCAGGGCCCGTTCCAGGGTGTCGCCGAGCGCCGGGATGCTGTCGGGTGTGAAGCTGAATCCGGTGGCGGTTCCGGCCTCCAGCGCTTCGGGGGTGGCGTCGACCACGGTGTCGGCCAGCCCGCCGGTGGCGTGGACCACCGGCGGGGTGCCGTAGCGCAGGCTGTAGAGCTGGTTGAGCCCGCAGGGCTCGAAGCGCGACGGCATCACGAACAGATCGGCGCCGGCCTCGATCTGGTGTGCCAGCGGTTCGTCGTAGCCGATGTGGACACCCACCTGGCCCGGATGGGCCCGCGACAGCGCGCCCGCGGCGTGCTCCAGATCGGTCTGCCCGGAGCCGACCAGCGCCAGCTGAATGCGCCCGGCCTCGGCCAGCGGGGCGGCCACCGCCAGCAGCAGGTCCATGCCCTTCTGCTCGACCATGCGCCCGACGTGGCCCAGCAGCGGGATGTCCGGGTCTTCGGTCAGCCCCAGGCGGCGCTGCAGCGCGGCCTTGCAGGCGGCCTTGCCGGAGAGGTCGTCGGGGTCGTAGGCGGCGGCGATGTGCGGATCGCGGGCCGGGTCCCAGGCGCGGTAGTCGACGCCGTTGAGGATGCCGTGGAACACGTTGGCCCGGGCGCGCAGCACCCCGTCCAGGCCCATGCCGTGTTCCGGTTGCCGGATCTCGCGGGCATAGGTGGGCGAGACCGTGGTGATGGCGTCGCTGAACATGAGGCCGGCCTTCATGAAGGACAGCTGCTGGTGGAACTCGACGCCGTCCGGGTGCCAGAGCTCGGCGGGCAGACCCAGTGCGGTCGCGGTTTCGGCCGGAAACAGGCCCTGATAGGCGAGGTTGTGGATGGTGAATACCGACGCCGGTGCATCCCGCGTGCCGCAGGCCTCGCGCAGGTAGATCGGCAGCAGGCCGCATTGCCAGTCGTTGCCGTGGACGATCTCCGGGGTCCAGTTCAGCCCGGCGTCATCCGCGGCCACTCGGGCCACCGCACGGGCGAAGCCGGCGAAGCGCTGCGCGTTGTCCGGCCAGTCCTGGTCGTTGGAGGCGGTGTACGGGTTGCCGGCGCGCTGGAAATATTCCGGCCAGTCGACCAGGTAGACCGGCATGCGCGTGCCCGGTAGATGGCCCTCGA
Organism: Thioalkalivibrio sp. AKL17; assembly: GCF_000377885.1. Taxonomy (NCBI): domain Bacteria; kingdom Pseudomonadati; phylum Pseudomonadota; class Gammaproteobacteria; order Chromatiales; family Ectothiorhodospiraceae; genus Thioalkalivibrio; species Thioalkalivibrio sp. AKL17. The sequence goes on along the minus strand of NZ_KB898765.1, from coordinate 475,765 downwards.
TCAGCTGCCACGGAGCGTCTTCCGGTCCCGGGTGGGTGACCGGCCGGCGCAGGCGCTGCACCGCCTCGGGGTAGGCCGGCAGGATCAGGCGCGCGTCCTGTCGCCGGCGCCGCAGGGCGACAGGCAGGCTGGCGCTGACATCGGCGAGACCGCCGGTCTTGACCAGCCCGAAGACCTCGCTGGTGGCGAAAAGGATGCGCATGACGGCTTCTCCGTAACGAGACGTTGAGTGTAACGCAGCCGGCCCCGGTGAATGGCAATGCAGGCTGACGGCTGCCGGGTGGCGGATTATGCTGTATCGACACCCCCCGACGTCGAGGTAGCCGCATGAACCGTTCCCACCGAATCGCCGCGCGCGAGGTCCTGCAGAACGAAGCCCGGCGCCTGGAGCCGGAGCATCTGCGCGAGCTGCTGGAGCGCGAGCCGGAACGGGTGGAGCGCGATGTCTGCGAGGTGGCCGGCCTGCGCCTGGACTGGACGCGCCAGCGGCTGGATGCCGATTCCTGGGAGGCGCTGTTCGCGGCGGCGCGGGCCGCCGATATCCCTTCGGCGCTGGGGCGGCTGTTCGGCGGCGAGCGGGTGAACGTGACCGAGGGGCGGGCCGCGTTGCACACCGCGTTGCGCCTGCCCCGCGAGGCTCGCTGCGAGCTGGACGGCGAGGACGTGGTGCCGGTGGTGCATGAGGTCCTGGACCGAATGGAGGCGTTCGTGACGGCGGTGCACGACGGGACGCACCGGGGATTCAGCGGACGGCCGATCGAGGCGGTGGTGAACATCGGGATCGGGGGCTCCGATCTGGGGCCGCGCATGGTCTGTCGCGCGCTTGCCGACCATGCATGCCCGGCTGCCGGGGGAAGCCCGCTGGACATGCATTTCGTTTCCAATGTCGACGGCGAGGCCCTGTCCCGGGTGCTGCGCGAAGTGGATCCGGAGACTACGCTGTTCGTGGTCGCCTCCAAGACCTTCACGACTCAGGAGACCCTGACCAACGCCCGTGCGGCCCGCGAGTGGCTGGTGGAGCATGCGGCCGGCGATGCGTCCGCGGTCGCGGCTCATTTTGTGGCGGTTTCCACCGCGCGCGAGCGCGTCGAGGCCTTCGGTATCTCGCCCGAACGCATGTTCGGTTTCTGGGACTGGGTGGGTGGTCGTTATTCGGTATGGTCGGCGATCGGCCTGCCGGTGGCCCTGATGCTGGGGATGGAGGGCTTCCGCCGCTTCCTGGCGGGGGCCCACAAGATGGACGAGCACGTGCGCACCGCTACGGTAGAAGACAATGCCGCGGCGCGCATGGCCCTGGTGGACCTGTGGAATCAGGACACCCAGGGTGGGGAGTCGCGCGCGGTGCTGCCCTACGACGAGCGGCTGTACTTCCTGCCGCCGTATCTGCAGCAGGCGGAGATGGAAAGCCTGGGCAAGCGGGTGCGGCTGGACGGCACGCCGGTGGAGGGGCATACCGGGGCGCTGGTCTGGGGCGCGGTGGGCACCGACGGGCAGCATGCGTTCTATCAGCTGCTGCATCAGGGTACGCGGCGGGTTCCGGCGGAATTCATCGGCGTTGCGCGCGCCGAACACGACCTGCCGCAACAGCACCCCATGCTGCTGGCCAATCTGGTGGCCCAGGCCGAGGCGCTCGCCCTGGGGCGCAGCGAGGACGAGGCCCGGGCGGAGATGGCCGCCGCCGGTCGCGATGCGGCCGAGATCGAGGCGCTGGCGGCGCATCGCAGCTTCCCCGGCGACCGGCCGAGCACGCTGATCCTGCTGGAGAACCTGGATCCGGAACGACTGGGGGCGCTGATCGCCCTGTTCGAGCACAAGATCTACGTGCTTGCGAGCCTGTGGGAGATCAACGCCTTCGATCAGTGGGGCGTGGAGCTGGGCAAGCAGCTGGCCGGCCGGGTGCTGGCGGATCTCGACCCGGCCGGCGAGCCGGGTCCGCACGACCCGGCGACCGCCGCCAGCATCGACTGGCTGCGCCGGCACATGCGCTGAAGCGCCCGCGGAGGGACCCGGCGGCGCGCGTTCAGGCCTGAATCGCGTCTTCGTCGTCCGGCAGTACCGGTACGTCGGTGGGCAGCGTGATGGTGCGGGTCTCGCCGTCCAGCCAGAAGCGCAGTTCGGCTTCTTCGTCGTCCGGGGTGGTTCCCACGGCCTCGAGGAAGTCGATCGGGGTTTCCGGGCTGCGTCCGTTGACCTCCAGGATCAGCGCGCCCTGCTCCAGGCCGGCCTCGGCGGCGGCTCCCTCGGCACGGCTGACGAGGACGCCGGGCTCGTCCGGCAGGCCCAGGGCCTCGCGCAGATCGTCGCGTGCTTCGATTACGGTGATCCCCAGCGCGGTGACGATCTCGTCGTCACCGGGGGGCTGGAAATCGAAGGGGACGTCGGCCTCGAGGATTTCCGGCGCCACCGCGATGGGCGCGCCGGTGCGCACTGCCAGCGCGAGGGCGTCGCTGGGCCGGGCATCGATCCGCCGCGGTGCCCCCTCGCCGGGGACACGCAGCTCCAGCATGCCGAGATAGGTGCCGTCTTCCAGCCCGTCCACGATGACCCGTTCCAGCTCCGCGTCGAGTTCGCGCAGCAGGTCGACCATCAGGTCGTGGGTCATGGGCCGCGGTACGTCGACATCCTGCATGGCCAGGAGGATGGCGCGGGCCTGGTCGGTGCCGATGACGATGGGCACGACGTCGGCGGATTCGGGGTCGCGCAGCAGGGCAATGGGCAGGCCGCTATGCGCGTCCACCCCCACGGTGGCCAGCTCCACCGGCAGGAGGGTGTCCGGGTCGCTGGCCGGCTCGCGTGCGTCGGCGTGAGAGGTGGCGGCCACGGCGCCGAGGAGCAGCCCCAGGGCGGTGGCCCATGCAGCGATCCGGGAGCGGGCGGGACGATGCGGGTAGCGGGACATGGGGGCTCTCCGTAAAAGGGACCTGAATACGGATCATGGCAGTCCCGCACCCGCGGGGTCCATCGCGGACCTGAGGAACGTGCGGTCTTGCACGTGGGCGCTTCGGGCGTCGTTTATGCTGGGCCGGAACCCGCACACCGCAGACCGGAGAACCCCATGGAAATGACGCAGCGCCCGTATGCCCCGGCGGCCGAACAGAACCGCGAGCCGATCCTGGGGATCCTGGAACAGTGGTTCATCCGTCCGGGTGCCCTGCTGGAGCTGGGGGCGGGGACCGGCCAGCATGCGGCTTTCATGGCGCCGCGCCTGGGGCATCTGCAGTGGCTGCCCACCGATGTCGCCGAACACCTGCCGGGGATCGAGGCGTGGCGGCGCGAGGCGGCGGCGCCCAACCTGCAGCCGCCGCGCGCGCTGGATGTCGCCGCTGATCCCTGGCCGGACGGTCCGTTTCGTTACGTCTACAGCGCGAACACGGTCCACATCCTGCACTGGCCGGGGGTGGAGGCGCTGTTCTCCGGGGTCGCCGGGGTCCTGGAACCGGACGGGCTGTTTGCGCTGTACGGGCCGTTCGCGCACGACGGGGAGCACACGGCCGAATCCAATGCGCGCTTCGACCGTTCTCTGCGCCAGCAGGACCCGGGGATGGGGGTGCGCGATCGCGCCGACCTGGACGCGCTGGCGAGCGCCTGCGGCCTGACCCGGGAGGCGGTGGTGGACATGCCGGTGAACAACCAGATCCTGATCTGGCGGCGGGATCCGGTCTGAGCCGTATGGTTTGTGGACCGGGTCACTGTCCGGCGGGAACTTCGGGCGAGGTGGCGACACCAATGGTTGACCATGAAGCAGCCATGGAAATGGATCCAGGGCGACTCATAGGATTAGGCGATCGGTGTGATTGATATAATAGAATTCACGTCATAAGAATTCGCCGATATAGTGATGCACATGATCGATAACGATCATCTGCCACCAACCGAATGAACGGAAACAAGCAAAGGAGATAGCGATATGACGCTTCGTCTGGGCGATACCGCACCGAACTTCCAGGTCGACACCACCGCCGGCAAGATCGACTTCCACGAGTGGATCGGCGATTCCTGGTGCTTCTTCTTCAGCCACCCGGCCGACTTCACCCCGGTGTGCACCACCGAGATGGGTCGCACCGCGCAGCTCGCGAAGCAGTTCGCGGACCGCAACGTGAAGCCGCTGGGTCTGTCCACCGACACGGTGGAAGAGCACAACAAGTGGATCGAGGATGTGAACGACACGCAGAACACGACCCTCGAATTCCCGATCGTTGCCGACGCCGACAAGAAAATCTCGGAACTCTACGAGATGATCCACCCCGGCGAGAGCGACACCGCGGCGGTGCGTTCGGTCTACATCATTGATCCGAACAAGAAGATCCGTCTGATGATGACCTACCCGATGTCGCTGGGCCGCAACTTCGACGAGATCCTGCGTGCCATCGACGGCCTGCAGACCGCCGACAAGCACGGCATCGCGACGCCGGCCGACTGGACCCCGGGTGACAAGGTGATCATCCCGCCGACGGTCAGCAACGAAGAAGCGCAGAAGAAGTTCCCGCAGGGCTTCGACGAGATCCGCTCGTACCTGCGCTACACCAAGGTCTGAACCTCCGGGTTCTGATCACCGGTCCCGGGGTTCTGCCTCCCCGGGCCGGGTCTCTCCGGGCCCCTCCGGTTCTGCCGGGCGGGGTCTTTTTTGTGTGTGCGGCGCGCGTGTGTTTCAGGGCAGCAGCGGGCCGAAGCCGGCCCGGTAGTCGGGATACCGGAAGCGGTAGCCGGAGTCCTGCAGGCGCCGGCTGTCGCAGCGCCGGCCGCGGGCCCCGTCGCGGGCATCCACACGGTGGACCGCCGCGTCTGCCGGCAGGGTGCCCAGACGCGCGGCGAGCCAGTGCAGCACTTCGCTTTTCAGGGCCGGTTCGGTATCCACGCCGAGATAGACCGGATCGGGATCGGCCAGCGTGAACAGGTGGTGCAGGATGCCGACCGCATCATCGCGGTGGATGCGGTTGGTCCACGTCGGCGGTTCGTCATCGCCCAGCTGGCCGGCGCGCGCCAGATCCAGCATGCGTTCGCGCCCCGGTCCGTAGATCCCGCCCAGGCGCAGGCGGATGCCACGGTACGGCGAGGCCTCCAGCAGGCGTTCGGCCTCCAGCAGGCGGCGTCCGGAGAAGCGTTGTGGCAGGGCGGGGGTGTCTTCGTCGACCCGGCTGCCGTCATCGACGCCGTAGACGCCGGTGGACGACACGAAGATCACGCGTTCCGGCTGCAGGCCCTGGCGCTCCAGGGCGCCCAGCGCGTGCTGCAGGGCGTCGACATAGGCGCGCCGGTAGCCGGTGTCGTCCATCTGGTCGGGGGTGGTGATGAAATACACCGCCCGGGTCGAGCGCGGCAGCTCCGGCAGGCCGTCGGGGTCTGTCAGGTCCCCCTGCAGCGGCCGGATCCATCCGGGCAGGCGTTCGGGATGGCGCCGCAGACCCCAGACCCGGTGTCCGGCGTCGTGCAGCCGGCCGGCCAGCCCGGTGCCCAGGTCTCCGCAGCCGAGGATCAGTATATCGTCCATGCGGTTCACTCCGGTGTGGCTGGGGGTTACGCTACTCCCCTGCTCCGGCGTTGGGGGATTTCCCGCGTCCTGATCATTTTTTCTCGGGGGTCGAGATGGGTCGCCGCAAGCCGAAACCGGACAGCGTGAACTGCCCCTGCGGGTCCGGTCGCCCGCGTGAGCGGTGCTGCGGGCCGCGCATCGATGGCACGGCCCCGGCGGAGACCGCCGAGGCGCTGATGCGCTCGCGCTACACCGCCTACACCGAGCATAACGAGGCCTACATCCTGGCGACCTGGGATCCGCAGACCCGCCCGGCCTCGCTGGAGCTGGACCCGGATCGGCGCTGGCTCGGGCTGAGTGTGCGCGGCAGCGAAGCCGGCGGCCCCGACGACACCGCCGGGAGGGTCGAATTCGTCGCCCGCGCGCGGCTGCACGGCCAGGGCATGCGGCTGCACGAACGCAGCCGGTTCCGGCGCATCGACGGCCACTGGTACTACATCGACGGCGACACGCCGGACGCCTCGTGAACCCCGTCGTCGCTGCCGCCGCGGATGCGCGTACCGGGGTGGATACCGAGGTCGATCCGGGGCTGCTGGCGGCGGTGGAGCGGGGCGTGCGTGCGCAGGCTGCGGGACAGACCGAGCACGCGCTGATCGCCCGCCTGCGCGACGCTGGCGTGGTGCCCTTCGCCGGGGCCGACCTGCGTGAACCGCTGGGGCTGTTCCGCACCCATTTCCTGCTGTTTCACTGCCTCTATCGCCTGCGCGACCGGCTGGCGGCCGAGGGCGAATGGCTGCGCATCCATTGCCTGGATATCGGCATTCAGGCGCGGGCCACGGACGGCGCGGGGGCCGCGGCAACCGCCGGCACGGTCTCCGCGGCCCTGGTGCGCGAGGACCCTTTGCGGGCCTATTACCTCGACCTGAGCACTCTGGATCACATGGATGCGGCCGCGGTGCAGGCCCTGCTGGACGGCTTCTGGCGGCGGATGGACGGCGGCGACCGCCGGGCAGCGGCGCTGGCGGTGCTGGAGCTGGCGGATCCGGTGGACGACGCGGAGATCCAGTCCCGCTACCGCCGCCTGGCCCAGCGCCACCACCCCGACCGGGGTGGCGACACGGCCACCCTGCAGCGCCTCAACGAGGCGCGCTGGATCCTGCTGGGCGACTGACACGTCTCGCTCCGCCGCCGGAGGGCTCAGTCGTCGGCGTCGTCCATGGTGGTCACGAAGGCCTGTTCCACGGTGTAGGTGCCGGTCCCCTTGTAGCTGGTCTGTACCCAGCCGTGCTCCTCGAGCCACTGGCTCATCTCGCGGTTCATCGCCGGGTTGCCGCACAGCATCACGCGATCCTGCTCCGGGTCCGCGGGCGGCAGATCCAGCGCCCGGAACAGCTCGCCCGAGCGGAACAGCTCGGCGCCGCGCTGGTTGTTGTCGAACGGCTGCTGCGCCACGGGGCAGGCGAAGTCGTGATCCTCGCGGGTCACGGTGGGCATGTAGCGGAAGCGATCGCTGATCTTCGCTTCCAGCTCCTCGCGATAGGCCAGTTCCTCCACGGTGCGCACGCTGTGCACCAGGATGACCCGTTCGAAATGTTCGAACACTTCGTCGCTGCGGACCAGGGAGACGAACGGCGCGATGCCGGTGCCGGTGGCCAGCATGTACAGATGCCGACCGGGCTGCACGTAATCCACCGTCAGCGAGCCGGTGACCTTGTTGTTGATCCAGATCGAGTCGCCCGGTTCGACATGGGCGAGGCGGCTGGTCAGGTCACCGTCGGGCACGTGGATGCTGAGGAACTCGAGTTCCTCGCTGGACGGGTCCGACACGATCGAATAGGCGCGCGGGATCAGTTTGCCCTCCGGGCGCAGGCCCAGCGTCACGAACTGGCCATTGCGGAATTCGAAGCCCTCCGGCCGCGTGGTGGTGAAGCTGAAGGTCTTGTCCGACCAGTGGTGCAGGGACGTGATCTGCTGTTCCGAGTAGGGCATGACGGGGCTATTCTCCGAGTGATCTGGTCAACAATTTAACAGGCGGAGGAAAGACGTGCCCAATGAGCGGGCCTGCGCCGGGGCCATGCAGCGAAACACGGGGATCCCCGGCAGACAACCGCTCGTTGGTCAGGAAGAAGTGAGAAGGTCCTGCAGGCAGTCGCGCAGGGGACGCGGACGGGCGATGTGATAACCCTGCACGCAGTCCAGACCGATGGCGCGCAGCCGTTCCATGCCCTCGGCGTCCTCCACCCCTTCGGCGATGGTGTGCAGACCCAGAACACGGCCCACCCGGTGGATGGCCGTGACCATGGCCGCATCCACCGGGTCCTGAGCGATCCCGCGGACGAAACTGCCGTCGATCTTGAGGAAGTCCACCGAGAGTTTCTTCAGATAACCGAAAGAGGACAGCCCCGAGCCGAAGTCGTCCAGCGAGAAATGACAGCCAAGATAGCGCAGTGCGCGGATCAGGCTGATCGCCTGGTCGTGATTGGAGATCGCCGCGGTTTCGGTGATCTCGAAGGTCACGCGCCGCGGGGCGATGCCGTGGTGCGACAGGCGGTCGGCGATGAAGTCCAGCATCTCCGGCTGGGCCAGCGACTGGCCCGACAGGTTGATGGCCACCGGGATCGAGTCGTCCGGGTGCGTGGTCAGCTCGATCAGCACCGCCTCGATTACGTGACGGTCGATCTCGGGCATCAGGTGGTAGCGTTCGGCAGCCGGAATGAATGCCCCGGGCGCGATGAGCTCGCCCTGCTCGTCCTGCAGCCGCACCAGTACCTCGAAATGGTCCAGGCTGTGTCCGGCGGCCGGGTCCAGACGCTGAATGGGCTGGGCAAAGGGGACGAAACGGGCCTGTTCCAGGGCGTCGCGAATGCGCCCCACCCATTCCATCTCGCCGTGGCGCTGGCGCAGGCGATCATCGCCCTCGCGCCACAGGTACACCGTGTTGCGCCCGGTTTCCTTGGCGGCGTAGCAGGCCGAATCGGCCTGGCTGAGAAGGATGTTCAGATCCTTCTGCGCCCCGTACACCGGGACTAGGCCGATGGATACCCCGATGTCGAAGCGCCGGCCCTCCCATTCGAAGCGCAGATCGCGCACCGTGTCGATGATTTCCTCCGCAATCTCCTGCGCGCGCTCCACCGGACAGTGGTTAAGCAGCAGGCCGAATTCGTCACCGCCCAGGCGCGCCAGGGTGTCGCTCTCCCGGATGTGCCGGGGCAGCAGCTCGGCCAGGCGCTGTAACAGGGCATCGCCGGCCAGGTGGCCGCAGGTATCGTTGACGATCTTGAACTGGTCCAGGTCCATGTAGCACAGCACATGCGGTGTCCTGTGCCGGCCCGGAATTGACAGGGCCGACTCCACCCGGCGCTCGAACTCCCGACGGTTGAACAGTTCGGTCAGGTCATCGTGGGTCGCCTGGTGGTTGAGGCGGCTGGTCATGTCCGACAGGGCGGTCATGTCCTGCAGCACGATGACCGCGCCCGTGACGTCTCCATCCGTTGCTCCGCCCAGGGGCGAGACCGTGGCGCGCACGTGGCAGGGGCCCGCGCAGATTTCCAGGCGACCTTCCGGGTACTCCAGGGGCCGGCCCCAGCGCAGACAGCGCGCCGCGAGGGGTGTCGCGCTGTCCTGGCCGGGTTCCAGGAGACCGATCGTGCGATCCGCATCGGCGTCCAGGACGTTCGCCCGGTCCACGTCCAGGAGCGCTTCGGCGGCCGGGTTGATGTACTGGATCCGGCCGTCGGCATCGGTCGTGATGACCCCGTCGGCCAGTGATTCCAGGGTGGTCGAGAGCCGGTCGCGTTCCGCTTCCAGGTGCCGTTCGGTAACGCGCAGGTCGGTCAGGTCGTAGGCCACGCCGATCACGCCCGAGATCACGCCGTCCGGGTCCGCGGTCGGGGTCCAGCTGATGTTGAGGCGGCGGCCATCGAGATCGAATTCACTGGCGAAGTGCTCGCCCGCGAGGGCGCGACGCAGGTCCTGCGGCACCTGCGGATGGTCCGCCCAGCGTTCGAAGGCGTTCACGCCCACCAGGTCGTGGTTGTTCAGCCCCAGGCCGTACAGGCCGGCGCCCTCTGACAGCGTGATGTAGCCGTCGGCATCGAGGGAGAACAGGATCAGCGGAGCATTGGCGACGGTGACCTCCAGCTGGCTTTCGAGGTCATGCAGGGTCTGCTCCGAGATGCGCTGGCCGGTGATGTCGCGCAGGGTGGTGAAGACCTCGATATCGTCGTCGTGTTCCACCGCGCGGGTACGGACCTCCGCCGGGAAATGGCTGCCGTCCGGACGCCGCATGCGGGTCTCGAAGCGTGCGGGCAGGTGATGCGCCGGATTTTCGTGAACGCGCCGGACATCGTCGGGCGAGGCTTCCATGTCCAGTGCGGAGATGCTCCGGCCGTCGAGCTCCCCGGCGTCGGCGCAGTGAAAAAGCCGGCAGGCCGCCTGGTTGGCCGCCACCACATGCCCGGCTCGATCAAGGACCAGGTGAGCCTCGGGCGCCTGCTCGAAAAGGTTGCGGTAGCGTTGGGAGTCCGGCGCAGGTGACATCGCGGTTGTCGGGTGACGGGCTGGAACACTGACGATACAGAGTGCCCGGGCCGCTGTCAGATCCCGTACCGTGACCGAGGGAGTCCGGTCATTTCGACAGGGAATTTGCGGGTTCGGTCTTGAAGCGGGGGGCGGCGGCCCCATCGTTCGGGTCAGTTGCCAATTTTGAAGCGAGGATCAATCCGATGCGAATGGATCGCCTGACGACCAAATTCCAGAGCGCGATCTCCGACGCCCAGTCGCTGGCGGTGGGCCGGGATCATCAGTTCATTGAACCGGCCCACCTGCTGCTGGCCATGCTGGATCAGGAGGGCGGCACCACCCGCCACGTGCTCGACCGTGCCGGGGTCAACGTGCGCCAGCTGCGCTCCGCGCTGGGCGAGGCGCTGGATCGCATGCCGAAGGTAGAGGGTGCCGCCGGCGACGTGCACGTGTCCAGCGACCTGGGGCGCATGCTCAACGTGTGTGACAAGCTGGCCCAGGAGCGCAAGGACCAGTACATCCCCAGCGAGCTGTTTCTCCTCGCCGCCATCGACGAGAAGGCCGGCGTGGGCGAGATGCTGCGCAATGCGGGGGCCAACAAGGATTCCATCGAGGACGCGGTGGAGCAGATCCGCGGCGGGGCCCAGGTGGACGACCCCAATGCCGAGGAGAACCGGCAGGCGCTGGAGAAATACACCACCGACCTGACCGAACGTGCGGAGCAGGGCAAGCTGGATCCGGTGATCGGGCGTGACGAGGAGATCCGTCGCTCGGTGCAGGTGCTGCAGCGGCGAACCAAGAACAACCCGGTGCTGATCGGCGAGCCCGGGGTCGGCAAGACCGCGATTGTCGAGGGCCTGGCCCAGCGCATCGTCAACGGCGAGGTGCCCGAGGGGCTCAAGGACAAGCGCGTGCTGGCGCTGGACATGGGCTCGCTGCTGGCCGGGGCCAAGTACCGCGGCGATTTTGAGGAACGCCTGAAGTCGGTGCTCAACGAGATCTCGCAGGAAGAGGGTCGCGTGATCCTGTTCATTGACGAGATCCACACCCTGGTGGGCGCCGGCAAGGCCGAGGGCGCGATGGACGCCGGCAACATGCTCAAGCCGGCGCTGGCGCGTGGCGAGCTGCACTGCATCGGCGCCACCACGCTCAACGAATACCGCGAAAACATCGAGAAGGACGCCGCGCTGGAGCGCCGCTTCCAGAAGGTGCTGGTGGACGAGCCGAGCCAGGAGGATACCATCGCCATCCTGCGCGGGCTGAAGGAACGCTACGAGGTGCACCACGGGATCGAGATCACCGACCCGGCAATCGTCGCCGCGGCGCAGCTGTCGCAGCGCTACATCACCGACCGCCAGCTGCCGGACAAGGCGATCGACCTGATCGACGAGGCCAGTTCGCGCATCCGCATGGAGATTGACTCCAAGCCCGAGTCCATGGACCGGCTGGAGCGGCGCCTGATTCAGCTGAAGATCGAGCGCGAGGCGCTGAACAAGGAATCCGACGAGGCCTCGAAGAAGCGCCTGGGCACGCTGGAGGAGGAGATCGAGCGCCTGGAGCGCGAGTACTCCGACCTGGAAGAGGTGTGGAAGTCCGAGAAGGCCTCGGTCTCCGGCGCCGCGCAGCTCAAGGAAGAACTGGAGCGGGCGCGTCAGGAGCTGGAGACCGCGCGGCGTGCCGGTGACCTGTCGCGCATGTCCGAGCTGCAGTACGGGAAGATCCCGGATCTGGAGAAGTCCCTGGCCATGGCCCACGAGATGGAGAGCCAGGAGACCCGGCTGCTGCGCAACAAGGTGACCGACGAGGAAGTCGCCGAGGTCGTCTCGCGCTGGACCGGGATCCCGGTGGCGAAGATGCTGGAGGGCGAGAAGGACAAGCTGCTGCGCATGGAAGAGGCCATCGGCGAGCGCGTGGTCGGCCAGAACGAGGCGGTCACCGCCGTGGCCAACGCCATCCGCCGTTCACGCGCCGGGCTGGCGGATCCCAACCGTCCGAACGGCTCGTTCCTGTTCCTGGGCCCCACCGGCGTCGGCAAGACCGAGCTGACCAAGTCGCTGGCCGGCTTCCTGTTCGACACCGAGGAGGCCATGGTGCGCATCGACATGTCGGAGTTCATGGAGAAGCATTCCGTGGCGCGGCTGATCGGGGCGCCTCCGGGCTATGTCGGATACGAGGAGGGCGGCTATCTGACCGAGGCCGTGCGCCGCAAGCCGTATTCCGTGATCCTGCTGGACGAGGTCGAGAAGGCGCATCCGGACGTGTTCAACGTGCTGCTGCAGGTGCTGGATGACGGCCGCCTGACCGACGGTCACGGGCGTACCGTGGACTTCCGCAACACGGTGATCGTGATGACCTCCAACCTGGGCTCGCAGCAGATCCAGGAGATGGCCGGCGAGGACAACTACGATCGCATGAAGGGCGCGGTGATGGAGATCGTCGGGCAGCACTTCCGGCCCGAGTTCATCAACCGCGTGGACGACGTGGTGGTCTTCCACCCGCTGGAGCGCGAGCAGATCCGTGCGATCACCGAGATCCAGCTGCGCTATCTGCGCGAACGCCTGGAGGAGCGCGAACTGGGGCTGGAGGTCTCCGACGCGGCGCTGGATCACCTCGGCGAGGCGGGCTTCGACCCGGTGTACGGGGCGCGGCCGCTGAAGCGGGCGATCCAGACCCAGCTGGAGAACCCGCTGGCGCAGCAGCTGCTGTCCGGCGAGTTCGTCTCCGGCGACACCATCCGCGTGGACATGGAGGGCGAGGCCCTGCGCTTCGTCAAGCACGCCGAGGCGGCCTGAGCCGCCCCGGTCCGTCCCGGCTGTCACTGAGGATGACCCGAAGGCCCGCCATGTGCGGGCCTTCCTGCGTTCGGGCCCGGGACCTCAGATGTGGCCCATGGCCTCCATGGCGCGGGCGACCTTGACGAAGCCGGCGATGTTGGCGCCGACCGAGTAATTGCCCGGTGAGCCGTATTCTTCGGCCGTCTCGAAGCAGGTCTGGTGGATGTTCGCCATGATCTCCTGCAGGCGTGCCTCGGTGTATTCGAAGGTCCAGGAGTCGCGGCTGGCGTTCTGCTGCATTTCCAGCGCGCTGGTGGCTACGCCGCCGGCGTTGGCGGCCTTGCCGGGACCGAACGCGATGCCCGCCTCGCGGAAGGTCTGAATGCCCTCCGGGGTTACCGGCATGTTGGCGCCTTCGGCGACCGCGATGCAGCCGTTTTCGACCAGCGCCTTCGCGTCCTTGCCGGTCAGTTCGTTCTGCGTGGCGCAGGGCAGGGCGACCTCGCAGGGGATCTCCCAGATGCAGCCGTTTTCGCGGTATTTCGCGCTCGGCTTGCGTTCGGCGTAGTCCGAGACCGGGCCGCGTTCACGTTCCTTGATCTGGCGCAGCAGGTCCAGATCGAGGCCGTCCTCGTCGAGGATCACGCCACGCGAGTCGGAGCAGGCGATGACCTTCGCACCCAGCTGCTGCGCCTTCTGCGTGGCGAAGATCGCCACGTTGCCGGCGCCCGAGATTACTACCCGCTTGCCTTCGAGGGAATCGTTGCGGGCCTTCAGCATCTCCTGGGTGAAGAACACCGCACCGTAGCCGGTGGCCTCGGTGCGCGCGCGGCTGCCGCCCCAGTCCAGACCCTTGCCGGTGAACACGCCCGACTCGAAGCGATTGGTCAGACGCTTGTACTGCCCGAACATGTAGCCGACCTCGCGCTGGCCGACGCCGATGTCGCCGGCGGGGACGTCGGTGTATTCGCCGAGGTAGCGATACATCTCGGTGATCAGGCTCTGGCAGAAGCGCATGATCTCGCCGTCGGAGCGGCCCTTGGGATCGAAGTCGCTGCCGCCCTTGCCGCCGCCGATCGGCAGCCCGGTAAGCGCATTCTTGAAGACCTGGGAGAAGCCGAGAAACTTGACGATCCCCAGATACACCGATGGATGGAAGCGGATGCCGCCCTTGTACGGCCCCAGCGCGCTGTTGAACTGCACGCGGAAGGCACGGTTGATCTGCAGTTCGCCGCGATCGTCCTGCCAGGGCACGCGGAAGATGATCTGGCGTTCCGGTTCGCAGATGCGCTGGATGATCTTCAGGTCGGCGAATTCCGGGTACTTGACCAGAACCGGGCCCAGGGTCTGCAGCACCCCGTGCACGGACTGGTGAAACTCCGTCTCGCCCGGGTTGCGGTGCAGGACTTCCTGATAAATCGGCTCGAGTTTCTCGTCGAGACTTCCGTTCATGAGTGTCTTCCTGTGTGAATCATGGGCGCGCATTAAGGCATAAGCTGCTACCCGGGACAATCCTGTCTGCTCTTTTGTGGTGCAGAATGCACATGGATGGTGCGGGCTGGACGGCCGGCGCGTGGCGCGGGAACATGCCCGGAATGGAAGCGTCAGGGCCCGCCGTAGGCCGGGTCAAAGGATGAAACCATGGATGAGCGGGCAGGGGTGCGTGACGTGTTCCGCCGGGCGATGTGGCGGCTTGCGTGGATGCCTGTGCTGCTGGCCGTGGCGGTGGCCGGGACCGGCTGCACCCTGCTGGAGGCGCGCGGCCAGTTTGCCGCGATGCAGGGGGGCTGCGTACTGGAGGGCCGCATCGCCGGGGCCGGAGCGCTTGGCAAGGATCCGGACGACGGGGCCTACGTGGTGCTGGCGGTGCGCGAGCGCGGTCAAGGGTTGCCGCCGGAGGTGGTGGATCACGTGCTCACTGGGTCCGGCGGGCAGTGGTTCTTTGCCCTCGAACCGGGCGTGTGGTCGGTGCTGGGTTACTGGCAGGATGGCCGCGATGCGGAGGCCGTGCCCGTGGCCGCCCATGCCTGGGAGCGCGGTGCAACGCTCGATTGCGGCGCCGGCGAGCGCTACCTGGACGAGCGCATCCGGGTCGACGACCCCGCGAGGCGGATCGAGGGGGTTTTCGCCGAGGGCGGTCTGGCGTTCGCGGGCGCGGCGGCGGAACGGGTGGAACACGAGGATGGTTCGCTGCCCAGCCTCGGGCGGGTTACGGCCTTCGGTCTTGTCACCACGCTGGCGGACCCGCGATTCGATCCGGCGATTGCCGCCGCCAGTCAGTGGCGGCCACTGGATTTCGTCCGCGACGGCCACACGGGGGTGTATTTCCTCGATGGTCCCTACGATTCCTCGCGCGAGCCGGTGCTGTTCATCCATGGCATGAACGGTTCGCCCGTCTCTTTCGAGGCGCTGGTGGAGGACCTGGATACCCGCCGTTTCCAGCCCTGGGCTTATTACTACCCGTCGGGTGTCCCGCTGGAAGCGGCCGCGGTGCACCTGGCCCAGGTGATGGAGGAGCTGGAGCTGCGCCACGACCTGGAACGGTATCATGTGGTGGCGCACAGCATGGGCGGTCTGGTGGCGCGCGGTTTCCTGCTGGAGCGCGAGCGCCGCGGCGCGCCTGCCCGGGTGCCGCGGCTGGTGACCCTGGCCACGCCCTGGGGAGGCCACCGGATGGCCGCGACCGGGGTCGCGCATGCGCCGGTCGTGGTGCCGGTCTGGCGTGACATGGCGCCGGGCAGCGAATTTCTGGAAGGCCTGTTCGCCGGCTCGGTCGGGATCCCGGCCGAGATGCACCTGCTGTTCGCGCATCGTCGGGACAGCGGGCGCAGCCGCGAACTTACCGACGGCGTGGTGAGCCTCGAGAGCATGTTGCGGCCGGAGGCCCAGGCGGCGGCTGCGAGTCTCTACGGGGTGGATGCCACGCATGCCGGCATCCTCGAGCATCCGCGTACCCTGGAACGGGTGCGGACGCTGCTCGAGGGGCCCTGACGCGGGGCGCCGGAGGGCGTACTCTGGGGCGGTACCGGCAGACCGGGAGCAGCGGGGAATATCCATGCAGTTGTTCGAGTGCGAGGCCTGTGGCCTTGCGGTGCATTTCGACAATACCTGCTGCACCCGCTGCGGCCACCGTCTGGGTTTTCTGCCCGACCGCATGCGGGTGGCGGCCCTGGCCCCGGTCGGGGCGGGCACCGACCGGCATGGCCGCGAGGTTCCGGAAGGATGGTGGCAAATAGCCGGGGAGCCGGATGGCCAGCGCTATCGGCAGTGTCGGCATTATGCGGTGGACGGCATCTGCAACTGGATGGTGCCGGAGTCGGATCCGGATCCGTTCTGCCGCGCATGCCGTCTCAACCGGACCATCCCCGATCTGAGTGTTCCCGGGAACCGGACCCTGTGGGCGCGTCTGGAGGCTGAGAAGAGGCGTCTGGTCTATGGCCTGCTGCGGCTCGGTCTGCCGGTGACGCCGAAACGCGATGATCCCGCGGGCCTGGCGTTCGATTTCCTGGCGTCCACCGCGCCGGCCTTTCAGGAAGGCGGCGGCGTGGTGACCGGGCATGCCGGCGGTCTCATCACCCTGGATATCGCCGAGGCCGATCCGGCGGTGCGCGAGCGCATGCGCGAGGCGATGGCCGAGCCCTATCGCACCATTCTGGGGCATTTCCGCCACGAGAGCGGCCACCATTACTGGGAACGCCTGGTGCGCGGTGGCCCGGCGCACGAGGATTTCCGCCGGGTGTTCGGCGACGAGCGCGCCGATTATGATGCCGCGCTGCGCCGGCATTATCGCGAGGGGCCGCCGGCCGACTGGCAGGAGCGCTTCGTCAGTGCCTATGCCAGTGCTCATCCGTGGGAGGACTGGGCGGAGACCTGGGCGCACTATCTGCACATCGTGGATACCCTGGACACCGCGCGGGCCTATGGCCTCGAGGTTGGCGCCGAGGGGCTGGCCGGGTCGGCGATGAGCCACGCGCCGGACTATGATCCCTATCATGCCCCGGACATCGATACCCTGATGGATCACTGGCTGCCGCTGACCAATGCCCTCAACAGCCTCAACCGCAGCATGGGGCACGGCCACATCTACCCGTTCACGCTGACCCCGGCCGCGATTGCGAAGCTGCGGTGGGTCCATGCGATCATTCGGGCCGCGCGCGAAGCGTCGGGACCGGGGCCCGGGACGGGGCCGGCCGGCGAGTCGTTCGCGTCCCGGCGGTCATCCGCCTGACCCGCCCGCGCCGGACCCGGAAACCAGGGGAGCCCATGTACAACGTTGCCACTCGCGGTCCGTTCAAGGGCCTGAATCCCCGAGTCGCCTTCGTCTCCATCGTTGCCGTGCTGATCATCGTGGCGCTGGCGATTTACCGTACCGATCAGGTCGATTCCGCGGTCAGCGGGGCACGCGATTTCCTCAGTCCCCTGCTGGAGTGGTATTACGTCGCCGCCATGGCCTTCTTCCTGGTCCTGGTAATCTGGCTGGGCATCGGCCGTTACAAGGACGTCCGTCTGGGGCATGACGACGAGGTCCCCGAGTTCACTACCCTGTCCTGGCTGGCGATGCTGTTCGCCGCGGGCATGGGCGTGGGGCTGCTGTTCTGGGCGGTGGCCGAGCCCCTCAGTCACTATGGCGGCAATCCGTTCGTGGCCGGCGACGGCGACCCCGCGGCGGCGGACATGTCCATGGTGCTGACCTATTTCCACTGGGGGCTGAACGCATGGGCGGTGTTCGCGCTTCTGGCGCTGATGCTGGCCTATTTCGGCTTTCGTCGTGGCCAGCCGCTGGCCCTGCGCTCGGCCCTGCACCCGATGCTGGGCAAGTACGTGCATGGCTGGCCGGGTGACATCGTCGACCTGCTGGCCATCCTCGCGACGGTATTCGGCATCGCCACCACCCTGGGCCTGGGCATCCAGCAGCTGGGGTCGGGACTGGACCACCTCACCGGGATGGGCACCTCGGCGACCACCGAGGTGGTGATCACCGCGGTGCTCACGGTGATCGCGGTGCTGTCGGTGGCGACCGGGCTGCAGTCCGGCGTGCAGCGGATCTCGCAGGCCAACATGTGGCTCAGCGCAGGGCTGCTCGCGCTGCTGCTGATCTGGGGGCCGACCCAGTACCTGCTGGCGCTGGTGGTGCAGTCCACCGGCTCCTATCTGCAGAACTTGATGGGGCTGTCGCTGTACACCCATGCCCACCATACCGACGGCTGGCATGCCGACTGGACGGTCTTCTACTGGGGCTGGTGGCTGGCCTGGGCGCCGTTCGTCGGGCTGTTCATCGCGCGCATATCGCGCGGGCGCACCCTGCGCGAGTTCGTGATGGGCGTGCTGCTGATGCCGACCCTGATCACCTTCGTGTGGCTGGGGCTGCTGGGCGGGACCGCGCTGTACGCCGAATCCGAGGGGGTGGCCGGCATCGCTGTCGCGGTCAGCGAGGACATGACCCGGGCCACCTTCCTGACCATGGAGACCCTGGAGCCGGGGCTGGTCGCGATCGGCGGCAGCATACTGGTGACCGTGCTGATCGCGACCTACCTGCTGACCTCCGCGAACGCCGGGATCGTGGTCATCAACACCCTTCTGGCGCACGGCTCCACCGAACATCGCACGGTGCACCTGGCGACCTGGGGCGGGGCGATGGGCCTGCTGACCGCGGTGCTGCTGCTGGCCGGCGGGCTGGAAGTGCTGCAGAGCGCGGTCATCCTGGCGGCCCTGCCGTTCTCGCTGGTGATGCTGGTGATGGTCGTCGGGCTGATCCGCGGGCTGGAGGAGGAGCGGTGGGCACCGCGTCCCGGCGAGCACAACATCGTGCCCTCCGAGCCCTGGCAGGTCCCGCCTGACCGGGCCTACGAGGATTTCGACGTGGAGGACGACGCCCCGCTGGCGGAGCATTCGTCCGACGATGATCGCGACGACGAGGGCTGGCGCTCGCGTCAGGGCTGATCAGTGTTTCCCTAAAGGCCCGTCGCTGCACGGGCGGACTTTCGGTGCTTCCGGGCATGGCTTAGGGTTGCGCGCAAACTTTGAGTGTGAATGGAGAATCCGGAAATGAGCGACGAAACCCTGCAGCTGTCCGGCGAACTGATCCAGAAGGTTCAGGGCGTCTTGGCCGAGGCCGATCCGCGTGCCCAGCAGCCGCTGGTGGCCGTGCAGTACCTGAGTGCGATCACCGGCTTTCTGCTGGCGCAGATGCCCGAGTCGGTGGATGAACGCAAGGATTACCTCAAGCAGCTCGCCGCCTTCACCGAATCGGTGTTCGACGACGTGGAAGGCCAGAAGCAGCAGCAGCCCGCCGCCCCGCAGGAAGCCAGCGGCGTGTGGCGCCCCGGCGACGACTGAGCCGGCGGTTGGCGACGGGGACGCCGGGGCGGCCGGTCAGTCCTCGTCGTCCTGACGGCGCTGCCGCATCTGCCGCAGCATTGCCTCCTGTTCGTTGAAGCTGGGCATGCGGCGTTTCCCCCCGGCATCGCGATCGCGGTCGTTGGCACCGGCGGGGCCCGGCTGGCCCGGGCGTTCGCCTTCCTTGACCTCCTGGTATTCCTGCAGCTCGCGCCGGGCGTCCTCGTCGGAGGTGTAGCGTCCGCGATAGTCCTGCGGCGGGCGGTCGCCCTTGCGCAGGAAGGCCCGCATCCGCAGTTCCTTGTTGTAGCGCGTCACGCGACGGTCGATCCACACCAGGTCGAAGGCCGCCAGCGCGGCGACCGGGGCCGCCGGGAGCAGCCACCAGAGTCCGGGTACGAGGACGGCGAGGGCGGCGGTGGCCGCGCTGCCGGCGATGAACGCCACCGCACCGACGGGTTCGTGGAGATAGAAACGGTGCCCGCCGACGGGGAACAGCAGCCACGCGGCATAGGCTGCCGGCCGCGAGCGCATGGTGCTGGCCAGCCGGGCGTTGACCGCCTGCAGCCCGCCACCTTCCAGATCGAGTTTCTTCCAGGCCTTGCTCATGCGGCGCAGTCTAGGGAAACGCCGGGCAATGTGCACATTCGCACTGGTGCCCCGGGTTTTCCGGGAGACCCGTCCCCGGCTCCTCAGGTGGCCGGCGCCGGCACTGGCGGCGAATTCGCGTGTGTCCAGCGGATCACGTCGTCCAGCGGCATTGGCCGGGCGATGCCGTACCCCTGAACCGCATCGCAGCCCAGTTGCTCCAGCTCCAGCAGGGTCCGGTCGTCTTCGACGCCCTCGGCCACGACCCGCAGGCCCAGGTCATGGCCCAGACCGATGGCGGCGCGGGTGATCTGTGCGTCGACCGTACGCCGGGTCATGTCGCGCACGAACGCCTGGTCGAGCTTGAGTGCGTGCACCGGGAGTCGGCGCAGGTAGGATAGCGACGCCTGGCCGGTGCCAAAGTCGTCGATCGCCACGTCGACTCCGGCGTTCTGCAGGCGGCCGAGGGCGGCGATGACCTCCTCGGGGTTGGCCATGACCGCGGTCTCGGTGAATTCCAGCTCCAGGTCGCGGGGTGACAGCCCGGCCCCCCGGATGATCGCGAGCACGTGCTCGGCGAACTCGGGATCGAGAAAATTCCGGGCGGACACGTTTACGCTCACCGGTACGTCGATCCCGGATTCGCGCAGGCGCAGTGTGTCGGCGGCCGCGCGTTCCAGCAGTTCGCGGGTCAGCGGGTGGATCAGGCCGGTGTGTTCGGCCTGCGGCATGAACTCGTCGGGCGGGATGTTGCCGAGCCGCGGGTGCTCCCAGCGGAGCAGGCCTTCCAGCCCGAGGAGGCGACCGTCGTCCGGGCGAGTCTTGGGCTGATACCACAGGTGCAGCTGGTCGCGGCCGAGTGCCTCCTGCAGTTCGCCGAGACGCTCGACCGTGCGCCGCGAGCGCTCTTCCTGCTCGGCGTTCCAGACACGGCAGGGAAGCCCGCTGGTGCGCGCTTCGTGCATGGCCATCCAGGCGCGGGTCAGCAAACCGGCGGGATCGTCGCGAGGCCCGGTCGGAAAGGCCGCGACCCCGGCGTGTGCCCCCAGATAAACCGGGATGCCGCGAACCAGAAACGGGGCCTCCAGCCGCTCCACGGCCAGACGGGTGATCTCGCTGCAGGGTGCCTCGCCGTTGGCCGGAACGATCAGGGCGAAATGGTCGTCGTGGACATGGTAGAGGCGACTGCCGGTTGCCTCGGCCATGGTCTGCAGGCGCTGGCTGATGGCCTGCACCAGGCGGCGTTCGGCTTCCAGCCCCAGGGCGCTGACGGCATCCGCATAGTTGTCCATTCGCAGGCTCGCGAGCCATGCCGGGCGGGGGATGTTCGGCTCCGCCAGGTCGCGCTCCAGCGCCTGGCGGTTTGGCAGGCCGGTCAGCGGGTTGGCAAGCGCCTGGTCCACCAGACGCCGCGCGTGCCCGTGGAGCTGGGCGAACATCCAGCCGGTGACCCCGCCGAGGAAGACATAGAGTCCCGCACGGGTGGTCCAGTTGAGCAGCGGTTGCATCTGCCCGGTGGTGGTGTCCAGGGGCATGAACGGGCCCAGGACCAGTCCGGCGAGCAGGCCCAGCGCGGCGCCTCCGCGCGGGCCGAAGATCGCGGCCCCGGCCAGGATCGGGATCAGGATGAAATTCAGGTAGGCGGTGGCGGTGCCGCCGGTGCGCAGGACCAGAGCGACCACGGCACCCATCTGGATGAGGATGAGTACCAGGGCGGCCAGCCGTCGGCCACCGGAAATCTCCAGCCAGGGTTCGGGCCGCCAGCGGGAGTCGAGCAGCTGTTGTATGTCCATGATGTCCCTTTCTGGAGTATTGCTGCAGCGGATGCAAGCGGGATCCCTGCGCCGGCATGTGCCGCGCGGGCAGTGGCACTGGTAGCATGCCGGTTTCCGGCGCGACAGGGGTGAACGGGGCCGATGGCCGATCGACGCTTGCAGGTGTTTCTGACGGTGGCGCGGCAGCTGTCCTTTACCCGCGCCGCGGAGATCCTCCACATGACGCAGCCGGCGGTCACCTTTCAGGTCCGCCAGCTGGAAGAGCAGCTGGACGCGCGGCTGTTCGACCGCAACCACAACCGGGTGGCCCTGACCGAAGCCGGGGAACTGGTGCGGCGTTACGCCGAGCGGATCTTCGATACCTACGGCGAGATGGAGGCCGCCCTGCGCGAGCTGAAGGGGGCCGCCGGGGCCCTGGTGATCGGCGCCAGCACCACGGTGGCCGAATACATGCTGCCGTCGCTGCTGGGGGCGTTTCGCCGTGCGCATCCGGAGATCGGCATCCGCCTGCGGGTGGGCAACACCGGGATGGTGGTGGGCATGGTCGAGGAAGGCAGCGTGGACCTGGGCATCGTTGAGGCGCCGGTGACCCATCGCAGTCTGGAGGTGCAGGCCTGTTTCAGTGACCGTCTGCAGCTGATCGTACCGCCCGACCATCCGCTCGCCGGACACGACAGTGTCGGGGTGGAGGCCTTCATCGACGCCCCATTCATATGCCGTGAGGAGGGTTCCGGGACCCGCGAGGTCATCATGGAGTACCTTGGGCAGGCCGGGTACGACCGCAACGCCCTGCGCGGCTGCATGGAACTGGGCAGCCCCGAGGCCATCAAGGGGGCCGTGGCCGCCGGTATGGGGGTCTCGGTGCTGTCCGAGGCCGTGGTGGCCAAGGAACTGGCCCTGGGCGAACTGGCGGCGATCCCGCTCGATCCCGCGCTGGAACGGCCCATCTCGCTGGTCCATGCGCGACAGAAATTCCGGGTGCCGACGCTGGAGGTGCTCAAGCAGTTCCTGCAGGACTACTGCCGGCCCGGCCCCGACATGCCCAAATAAGGACAAAGTGCGATGAAGAACTACTGCGTAGTACAGCACACCTATTCCGAGTTCCTGGCCCTGATCGAGGCCCAGCTCGAAAAACGCGACATTGGATTCTCCTACTACCGTCCCTTCGTCGGGCAGGACCTGCCCGGGTCGGCGGCCCAGTTCGACGGCCTGTGGCTGCTGGGCGGGGCCTGGCCCACGGCGGACCGCGAGAACAACCCGCAGGTCCCGGACGAACTGTCCCTGATCGACATC
Source organism: Thioalkalivibrio sp. AKL17 (assembly GCF_000377885.1). Classification (NCBI taxonomy): domain Bacteria; kingdom Pseudomonadati; phylum Pseudomonadota; class Gammaproteobacteria; order Chromatiales; family Ectothiorhodospiraceae; genus Thioalkalivibrio; species Thioalkalivibrio sp. AKL17. The sequence goes on along the minus strand of NZ_KB898765.1, from coordinate 453,008 downwards.
TTCCGCCGCTCGCAGCGCCCGGTGGTCGGGCTGGGCATGGGCGGACTGCTGGTGGCCGAGCAGGCCGGCGGTACGGCCAGCGAGGAGCCGCCCTACGTGGCGCGTTTCACCACCGCCCACAAGACCGCGGCCGGCGAGGGTGACCCGGTGGCCGAGGCGGTGGACGGCCACCGCGTGCTGCAGCTGCACCACGGCTCGGTGGAGCTGCCCGAGGGTCTGGAGCCGATCATGGTGGATGACGATGGCCAGTGGCTGATGGTGCGGCCCGACGAGCTGACCTATGGCATGCTGTTCCGTCCGGAGGCCAAGCCCGGGATGCTCGAGGATATCCTGATGGAGGGCGACCACAATCCGCCGCCGAACATGGGCGAACTGCTCGGCGAGGCGCGCATGGAATGGAACCAGATGCAGCAGGTTACCGACGAACTGCTCGTCGCCCTGGTCAAGCAGCTGTCGCTGATGCAGGAGCGGCGCAAGATGCCCGTGTTCAGCCTGCAGATCGAGGGTGATGGATGATCCCGCCGAAGGGCTCGACGGACGCCGGCCTGCCCGGGGATCTCGGACAGGTCCTGGCCGGAGGCCAGGGCCGGCGCAAGCGTGATGTGACCACCGAGGCCATCGCCGAGGTGGCCGCGCGCCTGTCCGAAGCCGACCGGACGAGCCTGCTGAAATTCGCGCGTTTCCTCGAATCCCAGGGCGATGGCGCGGGCGAGGAGTCCGGTGATATCGCCGCGGGGTCCGAACCCGAGCCGGCCGGCGTGCCGGAACCCGAGCCCATCCCGCGGCCCGAGGGCGAGTCGGTGATCAAGGCGATGCGCCGGCTGACCGCCACCTATTACATGCTGGACCGCGGCAAGCTGCTCAACGAGGCCTCGTCCCTGATGGCCCAGCACGTGATGCAGGGGCGCGAGGCCAGCGAGGTCATCGACGAACTGGAAACGGTATTCTGGTCGCACTATCAGGCCAGGGTGCAGGCCGAGGACCCGCATCGCGACGGCAACGACAAGGACAGCCCGACGTCATGATCGACATGCTCCGCCAGTGGTACCGGCGGCACTTCACGGATCCGCAGGTGGTGATCCTGGCCATGCTGTTGCTGGTCGGGCTGCTGATCATCGTGTTCGCCGGGCGCATCCTGGCGCCGCTGCTGGCGAGCGTGATCATCGCCTATCTCCTGGAAGGGGCAGTGGCCAAGCTGCAGCGCCTGCGGGTGCCGCGCATCCTCGCGGTGATACTGGTGCTGCTGGGAGCACTGCTGGCCACGCTGGCCGCACTGTTCAGCGTGGTGCCGCTGATGTCGCAGCAGGTGACCCAGCTGGTGCGCGAGCTGCCGGGCATGATCTCCGAGGGGCAGAAACTGCTGCTGCAGCTGCCGGAGCGCTACCCCCAGCTGATCACCGACGAGCAGGTGTTCGAGCTGATGGGCGCGATCCGTGCCGAGGCCACCCAGCTGGGGCAGCAGGTGGTGACCTTCTCGCTGGCGTCGGCACGCCATCTGGTGGACGTGGTGATCTACCTGATCGTGGTTCCGCTGATGGTGTTCTTCATGCTCAAGGACCGCGACCAGATCCTCGGCTGGATCCGGGGTTTCCTGCCTCGGGATACCCATCTGGCCAGCGAGGTCTGGGGCGAGGTGAACGTGAAGATCGCCAGCTACGTGCGTGGCAAGTTCATCGAGATCCTGATCGTCTGGGTGGTCAGCTTCACCACGTTCAACTGGTTTCAGCTGGAATACGCGGTGCTGCTGTCGTTCATGGTCGGCATCTCCGTGATCATCCCCTACATCGGTGCCGCGGTCGTGACCATCCCCGTGGCGGCGGTGGCGTATTTCCAGTTCGGCCTCAGTTCCGAGTTCGCCTGGGTGCTGGTGGCCTACGGCGTGATCCAGTTCCTCGACGGCAACGTGCTGGTGCCGCTGCTGTTTTCCGAGGTGGTTAACCTGCATCCGGTGGCGATCATCGCCTCGGTGTTCATCTTCGGCGGGATCTGGGGCCTGTGGGGCGTGTTCTTCGCCATCCCGCTGGCCACTCTGGTGCATGCGGTGATCAAGTCCTGGCCGCGGTCCCTGCCACCCGGATCGCCGCCGGGCGATCCGCCGCCGTCCGACGGGGATGCGGATCCTGCCGCAGCGATCCCCGCGCGCGACTCCGCCTGAGGCGGAGTCGCGTTCCTTTTTCGTACACGCCGACCAAAGATCCCGCATGACCGGAACCGAACTGCTGATGAACGTCACGCCCCAGGAGAGCCGGGTGGCCCTGGTCGAGAACGGCGTGCTGACCGAACTGCACATCGAGCGCGCGCGTCAGCGGGGCATCGTCGGCAACATCTACAAGGGGCGCGTGGTGCGCGTGCTGCCGGGGATGGATGCCGCGTTCGTCGAGATCGGTCGCGACCGCACCGCCTTTCTGCATGCCTCGGACGTGATCTCGCGCAACGAGGACGAGGGGCGGGGAAGCGAAGCGATCCGCGATCTGCTGCACGAAGGGCAGGAGCTGCTGGTGCAGGTGACCAAGGACCCGATGGGTTCCAAGGGCGCGCGCCTGACGACCTACATCACCGTGCCGGCCCGTCACCTGGTGTTGATGCCCAACCAGAACAACGTCGGGGTCAGCACGCGGATCGAGGACGATGCCATGCGTGCCCGCCTGCGCGAACAGGTCGAGGCCCTGCGCGACGAACTGGCCCCGCAGCACGGCTTCATCGTGCGCACCGCGGCGGAGCTGGCGGACCACGAGGCCCTCCGCACCGATACCGCGTTCCTGAAGAAGATCTGGGACAGCCTGCAGGAAGCCGCGCGCAGCGCGCCGGCCGGGACCGAGGTGTACGCCGACCTGCCGCTGGTTCAGCGCATCCTGCGCGACATGGTCGGGGTGGATCTGGAACGGGTCCGCATCGACTCGCGCGAGACCTACCAGAAGATCGTCGATTTCTCCCGGCGCTATCTGCCGGAGCTGACCGAACGCATCGAGCACTACCCCGGCGAGCGGCCGATCTTCGATCTGTTCAACATCGACGAGGAGATCCAGCGCGCGCTGGAGCGCAAGGTCGAGCTGAAATCCGGCGGCTACCTGATCTTCGACCAGACCGAGGCGATGACCACGGTGGACATCAACACCGGCGGCTTCGTCGGCCACCGCAAGCTCGAGGAGACCATCTTCAAGACCAACCTCGAGGCGGCCCAGGCCATCGGTCGCCAGCTGCGCCTGCGCAATCTCGGCGGGATCATCATCATCGATTTCATCGACATGCAGGATGACGAGCACAAGCGCCAGGTGATCCGCGCGCTGGAGAAGGCGCTGGAGCGCGACCACGTGAAGACCCAGATCTGCGACGTGTCGCCGCTGGGGCTGGTGGAGATGACCCGCAAGCGTACCCGCGACAGCCTTGAACACCAGTTGTGTGAGCCCTGTCCCACCTGTGGTGGCCGGGGCTATCTCAAGACGGCCGAAACCGTGTGTTACGAACTGTTTCGCGAGATCCTGCGGGAGGTGCGCCAGTACGATGCCCGCGAGCTGCGGGTGCTGGCCTCGCAGAGCGTGATCGACCTGCTGCTGGACGAGGAGTCGGCGAGCCTGGCGGAGCTGCAGAGCTTCGTTGGCATCCCCATCCGTTTCCAGGTCGAAACCCTCTATACCCAGGAGCAGTTCGACGTGGTGTTTGTCTGAGGGAGGTCGTCCAGCGTGAATGCAGCGGAGCGAACCGGGTACGCCTGGAACAGGCTGCGCACGATCGCTCGGGTGCTGCTGCCTGCGCTGCTGGTCGTGGTCCTGCTGCTGATGCTCGTGCTGCTGGGCCTGCGGCTGTTCCTGCCGCACTGGGACGGGTTGCACGAACGCCTGGAAACGGCCGCTTCCGAAACCTCCGGCATGCAGGTGCGGGCCGAGTCGGTGGAGCTGGGCTGGCGCGGCTGGACCCCCGAGCTGGTGGTGCGCGGGGTGCACATGGTCGAGGGCGAGGCCGAGCCCCTGGAGGTCGAACGGGTCGGGGCCACCCTGGACCCGGTGGCGTCGTTGCGCGCGTGGGCGCCCCGCCTGCGGCTGCAGGTCATCGGCATGGAGGCCCGTCTGGTCCGCCAGGCGGACGGGCGGGTCACCTTTCATGGCCACACCATGGGCACCGGCGAGGGCGCGGTGCTGGAACATGCGCTGGAGGCCTGGCCGGAGTTCGATGGCGAGGCGATCTCGCTGGTGTGGGACGATCGTGTTGCCGGTATTACGTCGGCCGCCCGGCTGGAGCATCTGAGCTTTCGCAGCGGCGCGGCTGGCGACGGCCTGCTGCGGCTGGCGGGCGCCCTGGACCCGGAGGCCGCCGGAAGCTTCGAACTGGGCGTGCGGATCCCGGCGTCCGCCGCTCGCGATGCCCGGTTCTTCCTCGAGGGCCAGAGCCTGGAGATCGCTCACTGGGCACCCTGGCTGGCGTATCTCGGCCTGCCGGCAATCGACGGTACCAGCGGGGCGCGGATCTGGGGTGACCTGGAAGACGGTCGCCTCACCCGCCTGCGCGGGTTCCATACCACCCGGCTGAACGGCGACGAGGACGCGCGCGAGCGCGAACTCGGACACCGCTTCGACTGGCATGTGGACGATGCCTGGCACCGCTCCGCCTGGACCGGCACGCGGCCCGGTTCCGGTGACCTGCGCATGCGCTATCGCCTGGAGACGGGGGCGCACGGCGCCGTGGTGGACCGGCTGGAGCTGGCCGCGCGCGGGCTGGATGCCGACGTCTATGCCCCGTTCAAGCCTTTGCTGGATCATGCGGCGCCCGCCCTGGCGGACCCTGTGGCGCGCCTGCGTCCGCGCGGCCGCCTGGCGGAGGGCAGGCTGGTGGCGCGGCGCGACGACGACCGTCTGCGCATCCGCGAGGCGGAGCTCGATCTGCGCTCGTTCAGTCTGCGCACGGATGGCGACTGGCCGGGGGTGCGTGGCCTGGATCTGCGTGCATGGTGGGACGCGGAGACGGACGAGGCCGGCGCCACGTTCGATGGCGAACACCTGCGTGCGGAGTTCCCGCGCGTGCTGGGTGACGAGATCCTGTGGCTGGACCGCCTGCGCGGCGAGCTGCATGCACGGCGGCATGCGCCGGGCGACTGGACCGTGACCGGCGAGGGGCTGGAGGTCCGGGCCGAGCAGGGGGCGGCTTCGCTGCGCGGAGAACTGCGCCTGGATGGTCACGAGCAGGGGCCACTGCTGGCCATGGCGATGGACATTCACCATGCCGACGGGGCCTATGCCGCTCGCTATCTCCCCGAACGCTATCTCCCGGCGACCACCTATCAATGGCTGGCGCGCAGCATCGTCGACGGTCGGGGGACCGGCGGGGGCATGGCCTACCGGGGGCGCCCGCTCGAATTCCCGTTTGCGGACCACCAGGGGGTGTTCGATCTGTGGGCCGACATCGAGGACGGAGTGCTGGACTATCAGGAGGACTGGCCGCCGGCGGAGGAACTGGCGGGGCGTCTGTGGTTTCGCAACGAGGCCTTCCGCACCGAGGGTGCGCGGGGCCGTATCCTCGACACCCGCATCACGCGCGGCGATGTCACCGTGACTGACATGACCGGCGAGCCCGATCTCGAACTGGATGCGTCGGCCTACAGCAATGCGGCCGATCTGCTCGCATACCTGCGCCGGGCCGGGCTGGGCGACGAGCTGGCGGAGCTGCGCGACGGGGCCGAGGCCGCCGGCCCGGCGGGCCTGGACCTGCAGCTCCTGGTGCCGCTGGACAGCGATCGCATGGATGACCTGCGGGTGGCCGGGCGGCTGCGGCCGCAGGGGCTGGACCTGAACGTGCCGCAATGGCCGGTCGCACTGGACGGACTGCGCGGCGAGATCCGTTTCGATACCGCGGACCGGGTGCATGCCGAGGGTCTGGAGGCAGGGGTGCATGGCGAACGGGTGGCCCTCGACATCGACTGGCCGCTGGACGGCGAACGCGCCCGGCTGGGGCTGCGTGGTCCGCAGCCGATCGAGCCCTGGCTGGAGGGGATTCCGGAACTGGCGGCCCATGCCAGTGGCCGCGCCCACTGGGACGCGGAACTGAGCCTGGGGGGCGGGATGGACGGGATGCGCCTGGATCTGCGTTCGGATCTGGAGGGGGCCTCCATCGACTGGCCCGCACCCGTGGGCAAGACCGAGGAGCAGCGACGCGAGCTGGAGCTGTCGTTGCCGCTGGGCAACCAGCGCCCGGCCGTGGGAGATCTGGTGCTGGGGGATGCCCTGCGGGCACGCGTGCGGGTCCTGGCGGAGACCGGGGTCGGGGAGCCGCCGGCGCTGCAGGCGCTGGCCCTGGGGCTGGGGCGGGCGACGGCGGATCCCCCCGGGCTGCCCTCGCAGGGTGCCGTAGTGGAGGGGCATTTCGGCGAGCTGGATGCCCGCGCCTGGGTCGATGCCCTGCAGGGCGCCCCGTGGGCGGGGAACGTGCAGGTTGCCGGTCCCGGTCCCGATGCCGCGGAGGAAGCCGTCACCGGGGTACCGCTGAATCGCCTGATCCTGCGCGTGGACCACGCCCTGCACTGGGATGGCCTCAGCGTTCCGGAAACCCGGATCCGGGCGGTGCGGGACCTCGGGGGCTGGCAGGTGGAAAGCCGTTCGGACTGGCTCGCGGGAACCGTGGGGTGGCGCTACGGTATGGGCGACCGGCGGGACCATCTGCAGCTGGGGCTGGAACGGGTGGATCTGCCGGAGCTGGAATTCGCCGGACCCGACGGGGATCCGTCCCTCGAGGAGCCGGCGGTCGTCGAGGGTCTGACCGATCCCCGCAACTGGCCCTCGGTGCGGCTTGCCCTCGACAGCCTGCGCCTGGGGGATTACCGTTTCGCCGACATCCGCGGGGATCTGGTCCCCCACTCCGATGGTCTGGCCCTGCAGGATCTGGTGCTCCGCAGCCCGGATCCGGGTGTTCGGGCATCCGGAAGCGGGGGCTGGCGCGTGGATGCCGAGGGTCGCGGGCAGAGTCGGCTGCAGTTCGAGCTGGAGGGTGGCGACTGGGGGCAGGGGCTGGAGTCCACGGGCCTGAGTCGGGCCCTGCGGGGCGGTGCCGGGAACGGCGTGGTGCAACTGGAATGGCCGGGGCCCCTGTTCCGGCCGTCGCTGCGGCGCCTCACCGGCGAGATGGCGCTGGCCATGAGCGATGGCGAGCTGGCCGATGTCGAGCCCGGCGCCGGACGGCTGCTGGGCCTGGTGAGCCTCGACCTCCTGCCGCAGCGGCTGCGTCTGGATTTTCGCGACCTGTTTGTCGAGGGGCTGGCCTTCAGCGAACTCGAAGGCACTGCCCGACTCCGTGATGGCGTGCTGCACGTGCCGGAGCTCCGCCTGGAAGCCGGCTCGGCCGCCATCCGGGTGCGGGGAGATACGGATCTCGTGGCGCGCGAATACGACCAGGGAATCGTGGTCGTGCCGCGCCTGCGTACGGCGTTGCCGATCGCGGGGGCGCTGCTGGGCGGCCCGGTGACGGGGGCGGCGGTACTGCTGCTCGAACGCGTGCTGGGGATCGGCGATCAAATGGAAGAGGCGGCCCGGGTGGAGTATCGCGTGACCGGGCCGTGGGAACGGCCGCGGGTGGAAGCCCGAGTGGAAGCCGCGGAGAACGAACAATAATGAATTCGAACAATCACGAGGAACGCGCATGACACCGGTCGCCGCCATCCAGATGGCATCCGGGACCCAGCCCCGGGCCAACCTGGCCGATGCCCGCCGGCGCATGGTCGAGGCGGCGGAGCAGGGAGCCCGGGTACTGGTGCTGCCGGAGAACTTTGCCTTCATGGGGATGCAGGAAACCGATGTCCTCGACATCGCCGAGGCCCCCGATGGTCAGGGCCCGCTGCAGCGTTTCCTGGCCGAACAGGCGCGCACTCTGGGGGTGTGGATCGTGGGTGGGACGGTGCCGCTGCAGGCCCCCGACGGTGAACGCGTGCGTTCGGCCTGCCTGGTGTATGACGACCGCGGCGAGCTCGCGGCCCGTTACGACAAGATCCACCTGTTCGACGTGCACCTGCCTGACAACAACGAGGCCTATACCGAGTCGCGGGTGTACCAGCCCGGCGACGAGGTGGTGACCGTGGACACCCCGGCGGGGCGTCTGGGGCTGGCGATCTGCTACGACCTGCGTTTCCCCGAGCTGTTCCGCGCGCTGCTGGACCAGGGCGCGGAATGGCTCGCTCTGCCATCGGCGTTTACGGCGCAGACCGGGCAGGCCCACTGGGAGGTGCTGCTGCGGGCGCGTGCGGTGGAAAACCAGATGTACGTGGTGGCCGCGGCTCAGGGCGGTTTTCACGTGAACGGTCGCGAGACCTGGGGCCACAGTGCGGTGATCGACCCCTGGGGTCGCGTACTGGGGGAGCTGGGGCGCAACCCCGGGGTCCTGCTGGGGGAGATCGACGGCCGCGAGGTGGAACGCATGCGGACCGTGTTCCCCACTGTCTCGCATCGGCGTCTGGGTTGTGCCATTCCGGAGTGAGCCTCCCGGAGCGCGTGGGGGTTGCGAGAGCCCCCGCCGCTCGCGGGCTTGAAAGCGCTTCCCGGGCCCCAAGCCTCATACTGACGAAAACGAGCCAACCCGAGGGATGCATGATCGACAACCTGGCCCGACAGACCCTGCTGGATCCCGCCGGTCTCGGCGAATCCGAACTCTCCCGCCTGGTCGGAACGACTTTCGGCCAGGGGATCGACGGCGGTGACTGCTATTTCCAGTTCGCCTGCCAGGAGGGCTGGTCGCTGGAGGACGGGATCGTCAAATCCGCGAACTTCAACATCGAGCGCGGCGCCGGCATCCGCGTAGTGCGCGGCGAACAGACCGGGTTCGCGTATTCCGACGATCTCGCGATGCCCGCCCTGCTGGAGGCGGCGGGCACCGCGCGCAGCATCGCCCGCGCGGGCCAGAGCGGCGGCGTGGCGGTGCAGGGGCGCACGCCCTCGCGCGAGCTTTACGTGCCCGACAACCCCATCGACTCCCTCGGCGAGCAGGAGAAGATCGACCTGCTCAAGGAGGTTGACGCCGAGGCCCGCGCCGCCGATCCGCGCGTGACCCAGGTGATGTGCTCGCTGGCCGGCTCGCGCGAGGTGGTGATGGTGCTCAACGCGCGCGGCGAACTCACCACCGACGTGCGTCCGCTGGTGCGGCTCAACGTGCAGGTGATCGTCGAGCAGGGCGGGCGTCGCGAATCCGGCAGCTCCGGCGGCGGCGGCCGCTTCGGCTATCGCCATTTCCTCGAGAACGGGCAGGCCGCCGCCTACGCGCGCGAGGCGGTGCGTCAGGCGCTGGTCAACCTCGAGGCGGTGGACGCCCCCGCCGGCAGCATGAAAGTGGTGCTGGGTCCGGGCTGGCCCGGCGTCCTGCTGCACGAAGCGATCGGCCACGGCCTCGAGGGCGACTTCAACCGCAAGGGTACCTCCGCCTTCGCCGGACGCATCGGCGAACGGGTCGCGGCCGAGGGCATCACCATCGTCGATGACGGCACGCTGGCCGGGCGCCGCGGCTCGCTCAACGTGGATGACGAGGGCAATCCGACCGAGGAAACCGTGCTGATCGAGGACGGCATCCTGCGCGGCTACATGCAGGACGAGCTCAACGCGCGCCTGAGCGGCACGCAGACCACCGGCAACGGTCGGCGCGAGTCCTACGCCCACCTGCCCATGCCGCGCATGACCAACACCTACATGCTGGGGGGCAACGCCGATCCCGAAGAGATCATCGGTTCGGTGGAAGACGGCCTGTATGCGGTCAATTTCGGCGGCGGTCAGGTGGACATCACCTCCGGGAAGTTTGTGTTTTCGGCCTCGGAGGCCTATCTCATAGAGAACGGAAAGGTGACGCGGCCGGTGAAGGGTGCGACCCTGATCGGTAACGGTCCGGATGTCCTGACCCGCGTATCGATGGTCGGCAACGACATGCAGCTCGACCCCGGCGTGGGTACCTGCGGCAAGGAGGGGCAGGGCGTGCCGGTTGGCGTGGGCCAGCCCACGCTGCGCATCGACGGCATGACGGTGGGCGGTACCCAGGCGGCATGACCCGGCATCGTCCGGGGCGTCACCGGACCGGATCTGGTCAGCAAGAAAAGGAGAGCCGCATGAATACCGATTTTCTGGAACAGGAACGCTCCCTCCCCGAAGGGCACGGCCACGACAAGGTCGTTCAGTGGCACGTGTTCCGGGCCCGCGACAAGGCCGAGGAATTCGCCCGTCACGTCAATCTGGGCGAGGGCCAGGACCTGATCGGTGGCTGGACCCGTGACAGCGTCGGCATGCTCTACTGGGTCGGCGTGCACGTGGATGACCTCGAGCGCTGGGGTAACGTCGGCGCGGTCCACAAGCACGGCACCCGCGTCTAGCCCGACTTCCGCACGGGGTCCGGGTCCGCCCCCGGCAGGGGCGGGCGCGGACCCCGTGGTTTTTCTCTCCCCCAAATCGAAAACGGACCGGAATCCGCATGAGTCAACGTCCCGCAGTCGAGACCCCGGAAGCCGCCGCCCAGGCGCTCTCGCACAGCCCCGAATCCCTGCGCGCCCGCGTGCAGCAGGCGCTGGAAGAGGCAAAGAAGCAGGGGGCCACCGATGCCCAGGTGGTCGTCAGCCACAGCGTGGGTCTGGACCTGGGGGTGCGCAAGGGCGAGATCGAGACCCTGGAGCACGAACGCGACCAGAACCTGTCGCTGATCGCGCACTTTGGCCAGTCCAAAGGCGCGGCATCGACCACCGATTTCAGCGAGCAGGCCCTGCTGGATACCGTCGCGGCGGCCTGCCGCATCGCGCGCTACACCGAGCCGGATCCGTATGCCGGCATGCCGTCGATCGCCTTCAAGGCGGTGGACTGGGAAGATCTGGACCTGGATCACCCCTGGGAGCTGTCCATCGCGCAGGCCACCGAGCTGGCGCAGCGCACCGAACAGGCCGGGTTCGACACCGAGTCGCGCATCGAGAACTCCGAAGGCGCCTCGGTGAATACCCGCCGCGCGATGGCCTTCCTCGGCGACACCCAGGGCTTCATGGGCGGCTATCGCAGCACCCGCCATTCGCTTTCCTGTGCCCTGGTGGCACGTGGCGATGACGGCATGCAGCGCGACTACGCCTACAGCGTCAGCCGCCGCGCCGCCGATCTGGGTATCCCCGAGGACATCGGGCGCGAGGCGGCGGAGCGCACCGTGCGCCGGCTGGGCGGAGAAAAGCTCTCCACCCGCAGCTGCCCGGTGCTGTTCGCCCCGGAGATGGCGCGCACCCTGATCGGCAGTTTCACCCGCGCGATCTCCGGCCCGGCCCAGTTCCGGGAGAGCTCGTTCCTGCTGAATGCCCTGGACGAACGCATCTTCCCCGAATGGATGCGTATCGAGGAGCGCCCGCTGACCCCGCGCGGGCTCGGCAGCGCACCGTTCGACGGCGAGGGCGTGCAGACCCGCAACCGGCCGCTGGTGGAACAGGGCGTGCTGCGCAGCTACACCCTCGACAGCTACGCCGCCCGGCGTCTCGGCCGCGAGACTACCGGCAATGCCGGCGGGGCGCGCAACGTGACGGTGCGTCCGGGGACGCTGGACGCCCCGGGCATGCTGCGCGAGATGGGCACCGGACTGCTGGTGACCGAGCTGATCGGTCAGGGCGTGAATCCGGTGACCGGCGACTACTCGCGCGGCGCGGCCGGGTTCTGGGTGGAAAACGGCGAGATCGTCCATCCGGTGGAGGAGATCACCATCGCCGGCAACCTCAGGGACATGTTCCGCGCCATCGTCGCCACCGGCTCGGACGTCGACTACCGCGGGAACATCCGCACCGGCTCCATCCTGATCGAGTCGATGACCGTCGCCGGGGAATAGGCCTCGTTCACCGGGACCCTCCCGGAGGGCCGTGCTGGCCCCTGCAATCATGCGGGGTGCGCCGTTGCCAGTTGGGCCAATATGGCCGGGTACTGGCGTGAGGGAGTGGACGAAGATGAGGGATTCGGAACAGCGCCCCGTCCGGGGGCGCCGGTGCCTGCGCCGACGCCTGGCGTCGGGTGCACTGACTACCGGCCTGTGCCTGACGGCGGCGGGCGTGATGGCCGGACCGCCGCAGGACATGAGCGAGGCCGCCGACGATTTTGTGGAGACGGAGGGCTACCAGCGCTTCGCGAGCGAGGAGGTCCCGGAGTTGCTGCGCGAGCGCCTGCCGCCCGAGCAACGCGAATCGGTGCGGCCGTTAGAACGGGCCGGGCCGTGGACCGTGCCCGTCCTGCTGCTGGAGGGCCACGAGGGGCCGGCGGAACCCGCGCGCTACCGGATGCAGGCGGGCTTCGAGTGGATGGAGGGTAGTCCGCCCGGGCGGATGCGGGATCTGCATTTCGTGCAGATCGACCGTTTTGAACCTTCGGACGAGGACGCCGGCGACGGTAACGACGGCGGGGCGTGGGACGGGGTCTCCTGGCGCATGGTGATGAGCCCGATCCAGGGGTTCCCGGGGCACGTGGTCGCGGCCTCGCGCCGGAGCCTGGACGCATCGGCCATCGAACAGGCCCGCTGCCTTGAACAGGCCTGCACCGATCCCGAACCGCTGGGTGACCGGGTCACGCAGTGGCGTGACAACGGCGAGGGGCTGTGGGATTTCGTCCCGCCATCGCTGTCGTCATCGCCGGAAGGCGCTCCGGCCCCGGCATTCCTGCTGGGGTCCCTGCTGGATACCCGGCCGGGACAGCTGGAGGCCCGCGAGAGCGTCGGCTTCGCCGAACCCTTCGCCGAAGCGGTGGTGGAGGTCGGGCTGGAGGAGCCGGGCAGCGTGGATATCCTGCTGCGCGACGGCGACCTGATGGACCACGAGCTGGAGGCGATCTGGCAGCGCCTGAGCGTCGGGCCGGACGCGCAGATCCGCACCGCGTGGGCGGTGGATCGGCGTCCGCCCCCGCCCTGGCTGGAGGAAGGTGACGCTCCGGATGCGGCCCCGGATGCCGCTCCGGACGACCCGGACGACGCCGGGAAGGACGCCCGGGATGCCGAGTACGGCAAGGGCGGTCAGCCCGCCGGTGCACTGCAGGGTTCGTGGCGTGCGGCGCTGGTCGAGGGTGACGTGCCGCTGGCGTATTTCAGCCTGTTCCACGGCCGCGGAGAGACCCGCGCGCAGGGCGATTTCCTGATGGGCAATGCCCGCGGGCCCGGGCTGGACGGCGCCAGCGGTGATCTGGATTCGGTGGAGCTTGCCGCAGACGGGGAACGTGTGGAACTGGCGTGGAACCCGACCCCGGACCAGCAGGAGAGTTACCACCTGGAGCTCGAACGCCTGAATGCGGACACCTGGGAGGGCCGCTTCCATGCGGCGCGCTATCCGCACGAACATGCGGTGCGGATGACGCGGCGCGTGGACTGAGACGGCCGGCTGGCGACGGGCGCCGGCCGGGGGGGGTCAGAGGTCGAAGATCTCGGCCTTCAGGCCCCACTTGGAGGCCAGGGTCTCGGTGGCGTTGAGGAATTCCTCGGCGCGGGCCGGGTGGTTCCACTGGCCCTTCGCGATCCAGTTGAGCGCGGTGTCGCGATCGGGGGCCAGCGACAGGATGTGGATCAGCTCGCCGGCGTCACCGCCGATGACCTCGCCGCCCAGCAGGCCGCCGGTGTCCATGTCGCCGATCAGGCGGACGAAGCCCTCGGGCTCGTCCTGCCCCAGGGCGCGTGGCGAGGTCTCGAACGCGGCGAAACCGACCGCGGGTTCCAGTTCCTCGTCCTCGGCATCGTCCTCGTCCATGCCCAGACGCGCCATCTCCACCGCCGAATAGATGGCGATCGGGACGTAGCGCTCGTCCTGCTCGCGGGTGTTGCCGGTCTGGATGTTCTCCACCGCGATGGTGGCATCGGCCAGCGCATGGTTGGCGGTCTGCCATTCGCTGGCGACGTCGCCGATGGCATAGATGTGGTCGACGTCGGTCTGCAGGGTGGCGCGTCGCTGCACGAAACCCCGCGCGTCGGTCTGCACGCCGACGGCCTCCAGGTTCAGGTCCGCGGTATGCGGCGTGCGGCCGGTACCGAGCAGGACCCAGTCGACCTCGTGGCGTCCACCGTCCTGATCGGTGATGACGACGCCGTTATCGGTGGTCTCCACGCTCTCGTAGCCCTTCACCCGGATCGGCTCGACGCCGTTCTCACCCAGCTTGTCCTTCAGCGTCGACAGGGCCTGGGGGCTGAACTTCTGGCCGTTCAGGGGTTTCGAGCGGGTCAGCCAGGTCACTTCCTTGCCAAGCATGGAGAAGATGAAGGCGAATTCGGTGGCCACCACGCCGGAGCCGATGATGGCGACCCGGTGCCCTTGCGGCGGGCGCTCGTCGAACAGCATGTCGGTGGTGATCACCCGCCCGGGGACGGCCTCGAACGGTGCGGGCACGGTAGCCGTGGCGCCAGTGGCGATGATGGTGTGCTTCGCCTCCAGGGTCTCGCTGCCGTCGGCACCGGTGACCTCCAGGGTGCTGGCGTCGCGAAAGCGCGCGGTGCCCTCGCGGTACTGGATCTTCAGGTGCTTCATGTACTCCAGGTAGGAGTCGCGCACCGAGGTCACGACCTCTTTCTGATGGTCCCAGGCCGGGTCCATCTCCGCGCTCAGCGAGCCCCGGATGCCGCGGCCCTCGAAGTGGCGCTGGGCGGCCACGGTGCGCGCGGTGTGGTACCAGTCCTTCTTGGGCACGCAGCCGCGGTTGAGGCAGCAGCCGCCCCAGGTGTCCTTCTCGATGATGACGACGGAGAGTCCGCGCAGGGCACCGAGGACGGCGGCGCGATAACCGCCGGGGCCGCTGCCGATGATGGCCAGGTCGAAGGTTTCGCTCATGGATGTGCTCACGGATTGGGATCTTCGGTCAGGTCGATGATGGGTTCGTGCCATTCCAGCGCGGTGAGTTCGAGTTCGAACACGCGCCCGCCGGCTTCGTAGTCGAAGCGCACGGGGATGTGGTTCAGGTCCGGGGCGAACCAGGCGGCGAGTTCGACATCGCCGTTGTCGCTGCGGCGGACCACGCGCACGGTGTCCAGCGAGCCGATGCCGGAGTCCACGGTTTCCTCGCCGTCGCGGCGGAATTCGTATTCGCGCAGGCGGTCGCGCTCCAGGGTGCGGATGCGGACGGTGTCGCCGGTGACGCCCAGTTCGCCGGTTTCCAGCTGCTGCATCATCATGTAGAGCGAGCCAAGGAAGTCGAGGGTGCCTTCGGGCACGTCGAGCGTGAACCGCTCGCTGTCGATGTGGCCGATGGCCTGCTGTTCCTCGTGGTCCAGGCGGGTTTCGACTTTACGTTCCTCACGCGGGGTGACCTGGTGGGAGCGCGACGAGATCAGGTGCAGGCCGGAACCATTGGTGTTCAGCAGCGATTCGCGGCTGAGTTCGAAACGCCCGAGTACGCGCAGGAATCCGGTCACGTGGGCATCCATCGCCATGCGCGTGCGGAGGTCTTCGTGGTTGAGGCTCATGGAGGCATTCAGCGTGCTGGCCATGGCCGTGGCCTCGAAGCTGGCGGTGAACGGCGGGATCCGCGACGCGTCCGCCGGGTCCGCGTTGCTGTCGGCGGCAGGGGCGGCGGTCGGGAACGCCGTTGCGAGGATCGCGGCCAGCGCCAGGACGAGACCGGTCAGCAACCGCGCCGTGAAACGCCGTCGGGCGGCGTCAGGACGATTCACCTGGGGCATGGGAAGTCACCTCGTGATCGAGCTGCAGGGGCGCCTCCAGCGGGGCGCCATCGTACCGGATCGTGGGTTCCGACCACTGAATCCGCCCTGAACACACCAGCCCGGCTGCTGCGGGGTAGAGGCGGTGCTCGGCCTGCTGCACGCGCGCACTCAGGGAGGCTTCGGTGTCGTCGGCCAGAACCGGGACCCGTGCCTGCATGATAACCGGTCCCCCGTCCAGTTTCGGCGTGACGAAGTGCACGCTGGCGCCGTGTTCGGTCTCGCCGTCGGCCAGGGCGCGGGCATGGGTGTCCAGCCCGCGGTATTTCGGCAACAGCGACGGGTGAATGTTCAGCAACCGTCCGGTAAAGCGTTCCACGAATCCCGGGGTCAGGATGCGCATGAACCCGGCCAGCAGCACCAGGTCCGGCTCGAACGCCTCGATGGCCCCGGCCAGGGCCGCGTCGAACGGTTCGCGCCCGGCGTAGTCGCGGTGGTTGAGGACCTGTTCCGGGATGCCTCGGGCGCGCGCGAACTCGAGTCCGCCGGCGTCGGGGCGGTTGCTGATCACGCCGACCACCTGGCCGTTGATCTCGCCGCGTTCACAGGCGTCGATCAGGGCCTTGAGGTTGCTGCCGCGCCCGGAGATCAGCACGACCAGCCGTTGCGGGGTCATGCCTGTCATCCCGCGGTGTACACCACGCCGGGTTCGTGTTCCGCGCACTCGGCCACCACGCCGATCGGCCAGGCGGGAATGCCGGCGGCCGCCAGTTCGGTGGTGGCCGCATCCACGTGCGCTTCCGGCAGGATCAGCGTCATGCCGATGCCGCAGTTGAACGTCAGCAGCATCTCCTCGTCGGCGATGCCGCCCTGCTGCTGCAGCCAGCGGAACACCGCCGGCCACTGCCAGGCGTTGGTGTCGATGCGCGCATGCAGGGTCTCCGAGAGCAGCACGCGCGGCAGGTTCTCGGTCAGGCCACCGCCGGTGATGTGGGCCGCCGCATGCACCGGATGCCGCGCCATCAGTTCCAGCAGCGGCCGGGCATAGATGCGGGTGGGCGCCATCAGGGCCGCGCCCAGGGTCTCGCCGTCGCCGCCCGGCAGCGGCGCGTCGAGGTCCGCCTGCACGTGTTCCAGCACCCGCCGGATCAGCGAGTAGCCGTTGGAATGCGGACCGCTGGACGCCAGCCCCAGGATCACGTCGCCCGCGGCCACCTGGCTGCCGTCCAGCAGCTGATCCTTCTCCGCGATGCCGACCGCGAAGCCGGCGACGTCGTAGTCCTCGCCCTGGTACATGCCGGGCATCTCGGCGGTCTCGCCGCCGATCAGCGCGCAGCCGGCCTGTTCGCAGCCCTCGGCGATGCCGGTGATGACATCGCCGGCGATGTCGATGTCGAGGTGGCCGGTGGCGTAATAGTCGAGAAAGAACAGCGGCTCGGCGCGCTGCACGATGATGTCGTTGACGCACATCGCCACCAGATCGATCCCGATCGAGTCGTGACGATCGGTCTGCTGGGCCAGGCGCAGCTTGGTGCCGACCCCGTCGGTGCCGGACACCAGCACCGGCTGGCGGTAGCGATCGACGGGCAGTTCGAACAGCGCGCCGAAACCGCCCAGGCCGGCCAGGACCTCGGGGCGCAGGGTGCGCTGCGCGTGCGGCTTGATGCGTTCGACGAGTTCCGACCCGGCGGCGATGTCGACGCCGGCCTCGCGATAGGTCAGACCGGAAGAGGATTCGGACATGGGCAACGTTCCCGGAAAAGGGCCTTCTGGCGGGCCGCGACGCTGCCCGCGGGCAGGCGCGCATTTAACCCGCGCATGTTAGCCGCCCGTGCCGGGGCGTGCAAAGCGCGGGCGGCGCGCCGACGGCGGGCGCTGTGCTATGTTGAGCACCGTGTTGTCTGCCTGCTGCCCGTGAGTCCCATGCCCGCCGTGTCGCGTTCCATTTCCGCTGTCGCCCTGCTCCTTTCCCTGTGGCTGATCGCTCTGCTGCCACACACCGCGGGGGCGGGGACGCTGGTGGTGGAGAGCGATGCCGAAGAGCGCGAAGTGGCGCTGGCGGAAGGGCTCCACGCGGCGCTGGTGCGGGTGGCGGGGCTGGATTCCGACGCGGTGCGGGCGCTCGCCGACCAGCTGCGCGAGACCCCGGACGATGACGAACTGCCGGCGGCGCTGGAGCGCCAGCAGGCGCGCGACGCGGGCGGCTATCGCCTGGAGTTCGACCGGACTGCCCTGCGCCGGTCGCTGCGCGACGCCGCCGTTCCGATGCTTGTCGGCTCGCGTCCGTCCCTGCTGGTGTGGGCGGTGGAGGAGGCCGGCGGCCGACGTGACCTGCTGGGCACCGCGTCCGTCGGGGAGGACTCCGGCGTGCTGGCCGCACTGGAGACCCTGGCCGGCGAGCGGGACATGCCGCTGCTGTTCCCGCTGGGGGATCTGCAGGACCGGCGCGAGGCGCGCATCAGCGACATCGTCGGACGCGTGACCGAGCCGCTGTTCGAGGCGGCCGGGCGCTACGGCCCGGACGGCCTGATCCTGCTGCACCTGCGACCGGCGGAAGGCGAGACCCGCGCGCGGGCCCTGCTGGTGCACCGGGACCGCGAATACCGTGCCGAGGCCACCGGCGCGGATGCCCCGGCGGCCGCGCGTCAGGCGATCGCCGCCGCGCTGGACCGGATGGGCGCTGACCTGGCGCGGGTGCCGGACGAACCCGAGTGGATCACGGTGGGCTTTACCGGGGTGGCGGGTTTCGACGGTTTTCGCCAGCTGCGTGCCCGGCTGGACGGCATGGAGGCCATCGAACGCGTGCAGCTGGACTCGCTGGGCAGGGCCGCCCTGACCTTGCGGTTGCGCACCGGTCTGGATGCCGAGGCCCTGGGCGAAGTGCTGCAGGAGGCGGGTTTCCCTGCGGCCGGGGAGGAGGAACGGGAAGAGGCCGGACTCCCCGACGCTGCACTGTGGCTGGGTGTGCGTTGATCCGGGGGAGGATCCGATGAGCGCCACAGAAACCCTGCCCCCCGGTGGCCCGGCCCCGGGGAACGTATCCGCCGCCACCGTGGCCGCCCTGCTGGGGCTGCTGGTCGTGGCCGGCGCGCTGTATCTGCTGGCGCCCATTCTCATGCCATTTCTGGTCGCCCTGCTGGTGGGTTACCTGTTCAACCCGCTGGTGACCCGCCTGGGGGTGCGTTGGAATACCTCGCGCACGGTGGCCACGCTGGTCATCTCCCTGCTGGTGATGCTGCTGCTGGCGGCGGTGGTGCTGGTCCTGATCCCGCTGGTGGCCGCCCAGCTGGAGCGCCTGTTCCTGTTCCTGCCGGAGATCATGGCGTGGTTCGACCAGCAGGCACGGCCATGGCTGGAGCGGCATGTCGGCGACGGCATCCCGGCGCTGGATCCGCAGGCGGTGCAGGACATGGTGGCGCGCCACTGGCAGGAGGCGGGCGGGCTGGCCGGCGGCGCGCTGCACTGGATCGGTAGTTCCACCACCGCGCTGGTGATGGGCGTGCTCAACCTGGTGCTGATCCCGGTGGTGAGCTTCTATCTGCTGCGCGACTGGCCGCGCCTGATCGACGGCCTGCATGACCTGCTGCCGCTGGGCTGGCGGCCCCCGGTGGAGACCTTCGCGCGCGAATCCGACGAAGTGCTGGGTGCGTTCCTGCGCGGGCAGCTGCTGGTGATGGTTTCGCTGGGCCTGTTCTATGCGGTGGCCCTGTCGCTGGTGGGCGTGGAGCTGGGGCTGGCCATCGGCGTGATCGCGGGTGTGGTGAGTTTCATCCCGTATGTGGGCGTGATCGTTGGTATTACCCTGGCCAGCGCTGCAGTGCTGTTCGCTGGCGACGGCTGGGTCCTGCTGCTGGTCGTCTGGGCGATTTTCGCGGTGGCGCAGGTCCTCGAATCGGTCTGGCTGACGCCGTGGCTGGTGGGGGACCGCACCGGGCTGCACCCGGTGGCGGTGATCTTCGCCGTGCTGGCCGGGGGGCAGCTGTTCGGGTTCGTGGGGGTGCTGCTGGCCCTGCCGGTGGCGGCGGTGCTGGCCGTTGCGGTGCGCCACGCGCTGGCGCATTATCGCGCGCTCAATCAGCCCGCCCCCGGAGGGGATGCCGACCCGTGACCCGAGATCCTGCCAGCGTCGACACCGACGTGGCCCAGCTCCCGCTGGACCTGCGGCTGCGCGATGCATCGCGCTTTGTGGAATACCACGCCGAGGCCAATCGGATCGCGCGCGACACCGTCGAGAGCCTGGGGTGCAACGCCGGGCTGAGTCAGCCGCAGGTCTATCTGCACGGGCCGGGCGCGACCGGCAAGACCCACCTGCTGCAGGCGGCCTGCCACGTGGCGCATGAACGCGGCGACCGGGCCGCCTACCTGCCGCTGGCGGAA
Source organism: Thioalkalivibrio sp. AKL17 (assembly GCF_000377885.1). Lineage (NCBI taxonomy): Bacteria > Pseudomonadati > Pseudomonadota > Gammaproteobacteria > Chromatiales > Ectothiorhodospiraceae > Thioalkalivibrio > Thioalkalivibrio sp. AKL17. The sequence continues at coordinate 433,049 of NZ_KB898765.1, read as the reverse complement.
CTGGCCACGGCGCCCCCCGCGGCGGTGCTGGACGGGCTGGAGCGTGCAGGGCTGGTGGCGCTGGATGACCTTGCGGCGGTGGTCGGTTCGCCGGCCTGGGACGAGGCGCTGTTCGGCCTGCTCAACCGTCTGCGCGATGCTGGCTGCCGGGTGCTGCTGGCGGCGCCGGAGCCGCCGGACGACATGGGCGCGACCCTGCCGGATCTGAGCTCCCGCCTGGGCTGGGGGCCGGTATTCCGCCTGGAGCCCCCGGAGGAGGAGGATCTACGGCGCATCCTGGTGGACCGCGCCCGGCGGCGCGGGCTGGAGATGCCGGATGCGGTCGCCAACTACGTACTGCGCCACCAGCGGCGGGACGTGGCCGCGCTGCTGGCCCTGCTGGAACGCCTGGACCTGGCGGCGCTGGCCGAACAGCGCCGCCTGACCATCCCCTTCGTGCGCGATCAGCTGGCGCGTTCGGCCGCCGACTGAGCCGCGCGGGCGCGGCGCGCGTCCAGCTTCACGAACAGCAGGCAGCCGGCAAACCAGGCCAGGCTGAAGCCCGTGACCAGCGCACCGTAGAGACGGTCGCTGGCGACCGACGCCAGTGTGATCCCGAGGGTGATGTAGGCCAGCGCCAGCAGGCTGGCCCAGGCATGGGTGTAGCGCCGCGCATGCAGGATCCCGCGCAGCGGGAACAGCAGCGGCACCAGCAGGATGGCCAGCGCGAGGGCGCGCGGCAGGGCCTCCGGCGGCTGCAGCCAGCCGGTGAACGCCAGCAGGGTGGCGAACAGGCCGAACCACCCGATCAGGGTCATCCAGCGGAACAGGGCCACGAGGTTCATGCCTTGCCGCCTCCCTGGCCCTCTGCGGCCTGCAGCCGCTGCGCCAGCCGCCCCACGCGCTCGCCCAGCGCGCTGGCGATGCGCTGCTCCTCGCGCGAGACCGGCGCCTCGCCGCGTTCCCCGGCCACGTGGCTGGCGCCGTAGGGCGTGCCGCCGGTGGTGGTCGTGGAGAGTTCCGGCACGGTGTACGGCACGCCGGCCCACAGCATGCCCTGATGGATCAGCGGCAGGGCCATGGTCAGCAGGGTGGTCTCCTGACCGCCGTGCTGGGTGGCGGTGCTGGTGAACACCCCGAACGGGCGGTCCACCAGGCCGCCGCTGGCCCACAGCCCGCTGGTGCCATCGAGGAAGTGCTTGAGCGGCGCGGCCATGTTGCCGAAGCGGGTCGGCGAGCCCAGCACCAGCCCGGCGCATTCTTCCAGATCGCGGGTCTCGGCCCAGGGCGGGCCGCTGTCGGGCACCGCCGGGGTGTCGCCGGGGGTGCCGGTGGTCACCGGCGGGACCGTGCGTACCCGGGCGGTGGCCCCGGACTGCTCCACGCCGGTGGCCACGTGGCGCGCCAGTTCGGCAGTGGCGCCGTAGCGGCTGTAGTACAGCACCAGGACTTCCACGGCGGCGCTCACGGCAGGATCTCCAGGATCTGTTCGGGCGGCCGGCCGATGCGTGCGGCGTCACCGTGGACCAGGATCGGGCGCTCGATCAGTTTCGGGTGTTCGACCATGGTCCGGATCAGCGCCTCGTCGTCCAGCTCGGCGTCCTTCAGGCCCAGTTCGCGGTATTCGGCCTCGCCGGTGCGCAGCAGCTCGCGCGGGCGCACTTCCAGACGCTCGAGGATCGTGCGCAGGGTGTCCGCGTCCGGCGGGGTCTTCAGGTATTCGACGATCTCCGGCTCGATGTCGCGTTCACGCAGCAGGGCCAGCGCGGCGCGGGACTTGCTGCAGCGCGGGTTGTGGTACAGCGTAGGGCGTGGCGATTCGGACATGCACGGACTCCGGAGGTGAAGGATTCATGACTGAGGCCAATGATAACCGGGCCCGCCGCTGGCGTGTCAGCGGCCGGGTGCAGGGCGTGTTTTTCCGCGCCTCCACGCAGAAACAGGCGCGCCCGTTGGGCCTGACCGGCCATGCCCGCAATCTCCCCGACGGCAGCGTGGAGGTGCTGGCGGTGGGCTCGCCCGAGGCCCTCGACCGGCTCGGGACGTGGCTGCAGGAGGGCCCGCGCCAGGCCCGGGTGGACGATCTGCAGGTCGAGGACGTTCCGATCCCGCAGCCGCCGCCGGAGCGGTTCACCACCGGCTGAGCCGGGTCGGGTCTTTCCCCCGACGCATTGCGGGTGTAGATTAGAACGAACGTTCGTTTTAGTGAGGCGTCGATGACTGCCAGTCCCGGAAAGGTCGTACGCGGGGAGACCCTGCGCAAGCTGGTTCTGGACACTGCGCTGGAGCGCTTCAGCACCGACGGCTATTTCAATACCTCCATCCACGACATCCGCCGCCAGGCCGGGGTGTCGATTGGTTCGATCTATCACCACTTCGGCAACAAGGAGGCCCTGGCCAAGGCGCTGTACGACGACCTGCTGCAGCGCATGGACGCCGGGCTGCAGCAGGTGATGGAGGAGAGTCAGGACTGCCGCACGCGCTGCGACGGGATCATCGCCTTTCTGTTCGAGACCACCGCACAGGCCCCGCAGACCATGCGCTTCGTGCTGGAGTCGCGGCACCGGGAGTTCCTGCCGGATGAACCGCCGGTGTGTTCGTCGCAGCCGTTCCAGCGCATGCGCGAATGCATCGAGCAGGGCATGGCGGCCGGCGAGCTGCGGCCGATGGAGGTGCCGGTGGCGGCCACCGTGGCCTTCGGTGGAGCCATCCGCCTGCTGCACCTGTACCTCGATGGCGTGCTGGACCGGCCCCTGTCCGACTTTTTGCCCGACATGCAGGAGGCGGCATGGCGGGCGATTGCGATGGATCCGCCTCGCAACACCACCCGGGAGAACGCATGATGATGAAAAGAATGGCCGTACTGCCGTTGCTGCTGGCGCTGGCCGCATGGCCAATGCTGGCGGTGTCCGCCGCCGAAGCCGGCGCCGAACCCACCGACGCGAAGGCGCTGGAGGGCGTCGAGACCGGGCGCGTGGTGTTCGATCTCAACAACAGCGACCCCGAGGGGCTGGCGCTTTACTTGACGGTGATCCGCGAGACCCACGAGGACTTCACCGATCAGGGCGTGGAGCCGGACATGATCCTCGCCTTCCGCGGGCTGGCGGTGACCATGGTCAGCGAGGACCGCGAGCGGTTCGAACTGACGCAGTTCGAGCATCTGGACGCGATCGAGGAGCACATCGCCGCGCTGCGGGAGAAGGGCGTGCGGATGGAGGCCTGTTCGGTGGCCACGCGCCTGTTCGGCGTGGATCACGGCGAGCTGCTCCCCGGCATCGAGCCGGTGCGCAATACTTTCGTGTCGCTGACCGGGTATCAGGCGCAGGGCTATGCGGTGATCCCGATCTACTGACCCCGGGAAGAGAACCGGAAAACCACCAGGAGGAGGAGACCACATGAAAAAAACGATACTGAGCATCTTTTTCGCCTGCGTCCTGCCGCTCGGTCTGGCCGTGCCGGCGGCCGCCGACGAAGAGGGCCTGGACAACCGTGAGGCCACGCAGGGGATCGAGACCATGCGGGCGGTCTACGACATGCGCAAGTCCGATCCGGACGTGATGCTGGCGTACCTGCGCGGCATTGCCACCAACCACGAGAACCTGCTCAAGGAGGGCGTGGAGCCCGACCTGCGCATGGTGTTCATCGCCGAGGCGGTCAAGTTCATCACCACCGATCCGGAGCCGGAGGTCGACATCGACCACGCGGAGACCCTGGAGGAGATTGCTAAGGCGGTGGACCGGCTGGATGAGCTGGGCGTGCAGATGGAAGTCTGCTCGGCCGCCACCCGCGCCTACGGCGTGGACAACGACACCATCCTGGAGCCGATCAAGCCGGTTCGCAGCGGATTCATCGCGGTGATGGGCTACCAGAACCAGGGCTACGCGCTGGTACCCGTCTACTGAACCCGCACACCCCATCACACGGGGCCTTTGGGCCGTCGCATCCGTGCGGCGGCCTTTTTTGTGTCCGGCCACCTGCGGGCGTAGCGCCCGCCGGGGCTCAGCCGCGCGCCAGCCGGCGGTTGAGCACCCATACGGATAACGGCGCGAACACCGCCGCGATCCCCGCTGCCCAGGCCAGCGATGCCAGCGCCGGGGCCGCGACCGCTCCATCGTCGTTCATCAGCCCGCGCGCGGCGTCGGTCAGGAGCGACACCGGGTTGGCCTGCACGAAGCCCTGCAGCCACTCGGGCATGGTCTCCACCGGGACAAACGCCGAGCTGACGAACGTGACCGGGAACAGCGCGGTGAAGCCGAACAGCTGTACGTGTTCCGGGTCGCGCGCGAGCACGCCGACCAGCACCATCACCCAGGAGAAGGCCACCGCGAAGGTCAGCACCAGCAGCACCATGACCAGCAGATGGCCGAAGGAGGTGGCCAGGCGGAAGCCCAGCAGGTAGCCCACGATCAGCAGCAGGGCGATGCACAGGACCTGCTTTACTACGTCCGCGAGGATGCGCCCGGCCAGCGGCGCCCAGCGCGGGATGGGCAGGGCGCGAAAGCGGTCGAACACCCCGCGGGTCAGGTCGGTGTTGAGGCCGTGGCCGACATACACCGTGACGAACAGCATGTTCATCACGATCACGCCCGGCAGCACGAAGGCGAGGTAGTCATCCGGCGAGCCGGCGATGGCCCCGCCGAACACGAACAGGAACAGCACCAGGAACAGGATCGGCTGGATGGAGTAATCCCCCAGCTCCCACGGATTGCGGCGCACCTGCACCAGGCTGCGCCAGGCCAGCGCGAGGGTCTGGTCGAGGGCGTTCATGCGGCATCCTCCCCGCTGTGCCCGGCGGCATCGGCCGGGGCGCCGGCGCTGCCGGTCTGTCCGGTGAGTGACAGGAATACGTCGTCCAGGCTGGCGCTGCGCAGGCCCAGCTCCGCGACCTCGATCCCGGCGGCATCCAGCTCGCGCAGCACCGCCGGCAGCAGCGAGGACTCGGTCACCGGTGCGCTGAGGGTCTCGCCTTCCACATGCGGGTCGCTGCCGGTGAGGGCGGCCACCTGGCGGGCGGCCGCATCCGCCTGGTCCGCCCGCGCCAGGCGCAGGAACAGCGTGCGCGTGCCGACCCGGGCCTTCAGCTCCGCGGCCGTGCCCTCGGCGATTACGCGGCCCTGATCCAGCACCACGATGGAATCGGCCAGTGCATCGGCCTCCTCGAGGTACTGGGTGGTCAGCAGCACCGTGGTGCCCGCGTCCTGCAGCCGGCGCACCCGCGCCCACAGGTCGCGGCGGGCACGCGGGTCCAGTCCGGTGGAAGGTTCGTCGAGGAACAGGATGCGCGGGCGGCCGACCAGGCTGGCCGCCAGATCCAGCCGCCGGCGCATGCCGCCGGAATAGGTCTGCACCGGGCGGTGCCCGGCGTCCCGCAGGGAGAAGTCGGCCAGCAGCTCGTCGGCGCGGGCCCGGGCCGCGGCGCGTTTCATGCCCAGCAGGCGGGCGATCAGGATCAGGTTCTCGCGCCCGGTCAGCTTCTCGTCCACCGATGCGTACTGGCCGGTCAGGCCGATGATCTCGCGCACCCGCGCCGCCTCGTCGACGACATCGAGGCCGCCGACCCGCGCGCGACCGGCGGTGGGCGAGAGCAGGGTCGCCAGCATGCGCACCGTGGTGGTCTTGCCGGCGCCGTTCGGGCCCAGCAGCCCGAGTACATGGCCGGCGGGGACCTGCAGGCTGACCTCGTCCACCGCGCGGGTGCCGGCGAAATCCCGGACCAGGCCTTCCACTTCGATGGTGTTGTCCACGCTCACCTCCGCTCGCGCGCGGACGGTCAGGCGTGCTGCAGCTCGCGCGTCAGCTCGCGCCGGATCATCCAGTCCACGTACAGGAACCCGAAGGGCACCACGCCCATGATCAGCACCAGCAGCCACTTCAGAACCGACCAGCCGCGCATGTGGCTGGCCACCACGGTGGCGGCCGCATAGATCAGGAACAGGATGCCATGGATCCAGCCGACCCAGGTGACCGCCATGTGCATGTCCGCGTAGGTGCGCAGCGGCATGGCGACAAACAGCAGCGTGATCAGGGAGATACCCTCGATCACGCTGATCGCGCGAAAGTATTTCATGGCCTTCCGGTATTGCTGGTGAAACGGCCGCGAAGGGTAGCACGCGGGCGCCCCGTTGGCGGCATTCCCGGTGCCTGACGCAGCCCTAAGGGAAACACTGATCCATGTACACGCTCGCGCTTGAGTCGCTTTTGCGTGCGAACAAGGCGCGGCGACCGCCGTGCAGTCATTCTGCACAAGGAAGCCGCAACGCCGTGCGCGCGCAAAAGCGGCCGAGCCCCTACGGGGTTGGGCCCCGGGTTCCCCGATCCGGCGTTGCGCCGCTTGCGGGTAGAACCACTACCCACTGCACGACGCGCCTTGTCTCGGAAAACCCGGGGCACCAACGCGAGCGTGTACATGGATCAGTGTTTCCCTTAGGGGGTGATGGTGACCGGGGGCTCGAGGGCGCCGAGCAGGGCGTCGCCCTGCGGGCCGGCCAGCAGCGGGCTGCGGCGGCCGAGCACCACTTCGGCCGCCGGCTGACGTTCCAGTGTGCGGAGCAGCTCGCGGGGAGCGCTCGAGCGCAGCGAGCGAACCCGCACCGGAGGGTCGTCGGTCGCCACCCATTCGCTCAGGGCCCGGTCCCGCTCCCGCGCGGCGTCGGGGTCGTCCAGCGGGACGAGCAGCACGGTCAGGGGGCGCCTTTGCTGGCGGGCCCGGGCGCGGGCGAAGACGAGCGCTTCGTGCGCGGTCTCCGGGGCATCGACCACCACCAGGACCGGGCTGTCGGGGCGTGTCGGCCGGGTTCCGGTGAGGTGGACCCGTCCCGGGGCTTCATGGACCAGGCTGCGCGCGGTGGAGCCCAGGCGGCTGCCGGTCGCGGCCGACCATCCGATCTTGCCCAGCACGAGGAAATCACCCGGGGTGGTCAGCGCAAGCACCTCGCGGCGCACCGATCCGCGGCGGACCTCGAGCGAGCAGTGGATCCTTGCACGCGCGGCGGCCTGTTCGGCCGCACGGCGGAGGTGGGCGGCGCGGCGCCGCAGGCGGGTTTCCAGCAGCCCGGTTTCCAGTGGCCGCGGCTGTCCGGAGAGCGAACCGATCTCGCGGGTGAAGGGGTAGGCGGCGCTGCGCAGCAGATCGGCCTCCTCGACAAAGATCGCCTGCAGCTCGCCCTGCAGCGTGGCGGCCAGGGTCGCCGCGGCCTCGAGCGCGGCCTGGCTGGCGTGCGAGGCGTCGAGCAGGACCAGGATGCGCCCGGCCTCCGCCGACGGGAGCGGCTGGGTGCCCGCGGGGTCAGTCATCGTCCTCGGCCCGAGGAACGGGTCCGGCGTCCTCGGCGCCCGCGTCGTCGTGCCGGCGATGCCGCGCAAGGCGGGCGAAGGTCGCCAGCCGGTCGGCGACCGCACGGTTGAAGCTCTCCGCCGGGAACTCGCCATCGGCGTCCGCTTCCCCCGGGGGCATGTCGGCGAGCAGGGCAACGGCGTCGTCCACCGTGCGCAGCGGGTACACGCGGAAGTGGCCGCCTGCCACGGCCTCGCGCACGTCGCGGCGCAGCATCAGGTGCTCCACGTTGCTGGCCGGGATGAGCACGCCGTGGCCGTTCATCTCGCCCGCTTCCCGACAGACATCGAAGAACCCCTCGATCTTTTCGTTGACCCCGCCGACGGCCTGGACTTCGCCGTGCTGGTTGACCGAGCCGGTGACCGCCAGCGCCTGCTTCAGCGGGATCCGTGCGATGGCCGACAGCAGGGCACAGATCTCGGCCACCGAGGCGGAATCGCCCTCGATCCCGCCGTAGGACTGCTCGAAGGCGAGACTGGCCGACAGCGACAGCTCCGCATCCCCGGTGTAACGGCTGGCGAGAAAGCGCGAGAGGATCATCACGCTCTTGCTGTGGATGGGTCCGCCCAGTCTGGCCTCGCGCTCGATGTCGATGACCTGGCCCTTGCCCGGCCGCGCGGTCGCGGTGATGCGCATCGGGCGTCCGAACAGGTGGCTGCCCAGCTGCATCACGGACAGCCCGTTGACCTGGGCCGTCTGCGTGCCTTCCGTGGCGATCATCACCGTGCCGCGGCGGATCTGTTCCAGGCTGCGCCGCTGCACGCGTGCCGAACGCTCGATGCGTTCCTCGATCGCGCGTTCGATGTGGGCGGCGCCGATGGTTTCGGCCTCTGCCTGACGCGCCCAGTGGTCGGCCTCCATCAGCAGGTCGCGCAGGGTGCGGTCGTGAGCGGTGAGTTTCGTCTGATCCCCGGCCAGACGGCTGGCGTGTTCGATGGTGCGGGCCACGGCGCCGCGGTCCAGCGGGCGCAGCTCGTCGCGCCGCGCCATGCTGGCGAGCATGCGCGCGTACAGGGCGTAACCGGCCTCGTCGCGCTCGAGGTCGTCCTCGAAGTCGGCCTCGACCTTGAACAGCTCGGCGAAGTCCGGGTCGTAATGCGACAGCAGGTAGTACAGCAGGCGGTCGCCCACCAGCACCACCTTGGGCGATACCGGGACCGGCTCGGGTTCCAGGCTGACCGTGCTGACCAGGCCGTAGAGCCGCTCCAGTGATTCGATGCGGATCTCGCCGGAGAACAGCACGCGCTTCAGGCTGTCCCACGCCATTGGCTGCATCAGCACTCGCCGGGCGTCGAGGATCAGGTAGCCGCCGCTGGCATGGTGCAGCGCACCGGCGCGGATCAGCGAGAAGTCGGTGTACAGCGCGCCGTTGTGCACGTGGTGTTCAATCTGGCCGGTCAGATGCTGGTGATTGGGCAGATCCTCGTAGATCACCGGCGCCCCTTCGGTTTCCGCATGGTCCACCAGCAGGTTGGCGCGAAAGCGGGCCAGCATCGCTTCCGGGGGCGCGTGATCCTGCCCGCTCTGCTCATCCTGCCCGCCGTGTTCGTCGTGGCCGCCGCGGAAGATCTCCGCGTGTTCCACCACGTGGCCGTGGATGGCGTCGAGCTGTTCCGCCACGCGTGGCAGGTGCGCCCACTTCTCCTTCAGATCGTGAATCGGATCGCCGAGGGTCAGCTGCACCATCTCCTCGTTCAGCGAGTGGACCTTCTCCCGCAGTTCCTTGCGCAGGCGGGGCACCTGCTGGATGGCCTGCTGCAGCTGTTTCTGCAGCTCCTCGGCCTTCTGCTCGATGCGCTCGCGTTCTTCCTCTGGCAGCTTTTCGTATTCCTCGGGGTCCAGGACCTCGCCGTCACGCACGGGTGCGAAGGTGAAGCCGCTGGGGGTGCTGACCAGCTCGATGTCGTGCTTGTTGGCCTCTTCCTGGACCTCGCGGACGCCCTCGTTCTGGCGTTCGGACATCTCCTCCTGCAGTTCCCGCAGCCGCCCCTGGTATTCGTCGCTCTCGAAGGCGGCAGGGATGCTGGTGCGCATCTCCTCGACCAGGTTCTCGAGATCATCGCGCAGTTGACGTCCTTCGCCGGCCGGCAGGCGAATCGCGTGGGGGCGTTCCGGCCGGTCGAAATTAAAGACATGGCACCAGTCCGGCGGGACCGCCTCGCTGGCCGCGCGGCGGGCGAGAAAACGGCGCACCAGGTCGTGCCGGTCGCTGCCCTCGGGGCCGAGCACGAACAGGTTGAAACCCGCGCTGCGCATGCCCGCACCGAATTCCAGCGCGCGCAGCAGCCGGTCCTGGCCGCAGGGGAGTTCCAGTTCTTCCAGCTCTTCGGTGGTGTCGAACTCGAGCTGCTCCGGCGGGCAGCGATGGTAGGTCCGTTCCGCGTCCAGGGGTGTCGGTCGGGTCATGCCAGCTCTCCTTGATCCGTACCCCGGACCATAGCCGGATACGCGCCCCGGCGACAAAGACCTGTGCCCCGGGGTTGCCGGGCCGCGTTCCCGAAGCCGGGATCAGCATGCCGGGGTGCCCCTGGTTCGGATGGATGCCCGGGACGGGTCATTCGTTATGTTGCCTGTTGGTAAACCTTTTTCTACACTCTTCTTCGTGTGCCGGTTGAACTACAAGAAGTCGGCACTCAAGTGCCTGGCGCGGATGCCGCGTGGAGAGCGCCAGCGCGTGACCGGGGCGCTGAGCCGGCTGGCGCGGGACCCGGACGAACCGGGACTGGATGTCAGACCACTGCAGGGGCGCGAAGGTTACCGTCTGCGCATCGGCCGGTGGAGGGTTCTGTTTCGTCGGCAGGATGACGATCTGGTCATTCTGGTGTTGGACGCAGGCGCACGAGGAGGCATCTACAAATGAGTGAAGCGGTTCAGATCATCGAGCGCGACGGCAAACCCGAATATGCCGTGGTCCCCATCGACACCTATGAGCGCCTGGTGGCGAGCGCCGAAAAGGCCGAGGACATCCGGACTTTCGACCGCGCCATGGTCGAGCTGGAGCGTGGCGAGGACGAGGTTGTGCCGGAGGCGGTTGCGCAGCGGCTTCTGGCCGGGGACGAGCACCCGATGCGCGTCTGGCGTGAACATCGTGGGTTGACGCAGGAGTCGCTGGCGACGGCGGCGGGGGTGGGCAAGTCCTACATCTCCCAACTGGAAGCCGGTAGCAAGTCCGGTTCCGTGGATGCCATGCGTCGCATCGCCGCTATCCTCGAGGTCGACATCGAGGATCTGCTCCCGGTAGAGCCCTGAGGAACGGCGGCCTTTGGAGGCCCCCGGCGCTGACCGAATGCCGATCCGGGGACAACGCGGATACCCTGCTCAGGCGCGCCGACCGGGCGCTGTACTCGGCCAGGAACGACGGACGCGACCGGATCGAGGTGGTTGATCCGGGGGCCGAGCCGGGGGCGTTCGCTCCGGACCCCGCTGTCCCGGCCGATACGTCGCGAAACGGGCCCGGTGAGGCCCGCTCAGGCCGGTAGCGGAATCAGCCTTCCCCGCGGAACGGACCCAGTTCCAGCAGCTCCAGGCGGTGATTGCCCGAGGGGTGCGGCTCGGAGGGGCCCTGGACGAGCAGGGCCAGGCCTTCGTTGATGCCGTTCTCCGCGAGCCACTGGCGCGCAAAGTCGTTCCAGTCGCTGCGGTCTTCGGCGACGGCCACCGACTGTACGCCGTAGGAAAACTGCAGGCCCTGAGCGGTCTCGGGGTGCGGCGTAAAGGCCGCGATCCAGCAGGGCAGGCCCAGGCCGGCGATGCGTCGGGCGGTGGCGCCGCTCAGCGTGGGCACCAGCGTGACCTGCGGTCGGCTCCGGTGCGCGGTGTGGAACACGCTGCGCGCGATCAGGTCGGCGGCGCGCTCCTGCTCGGGCAGGTCGGGTTCATCCGGATGGTCGGTGCCCGCGGCCGCGTCGCGTTCCGGTTCGATCGAGCGGGCGATGGCCGCCAGCATCGCCACGGATTCCACCGGATAGCGCCCCATCGCGGACTCGCCGGAGAGCATCACGCAGTCGGTGCCGCCGAGGATGGCATTGGCCACGTCGGTGGCCTCGGCGCGCGTGGGCCGGCGCGAGTTCACCATCGACTCCAGCATCTGCGTGGCGGTGATCACCGGGCGGTTGTGTCGGTTGGCGCGGCGGGTGATGCGGCGCTGGGCGAGCGCAATGCTCGCGATCGGGATCTCCACTCCGAGATCTCCCCGCGCCACCATGATGCCGTCCGCGGCCTCGAGGATCCTGTCGAGTTGCTCCAGTGCGGCGGCGCGTTCGATCTTGGCGATGATGAACGGGTTGTAGCCCAGCGCCTCCGCCGCCTTGCGCACGGCCAGGATGTCGTCGCCGTCGACCACGAAGCTCTGGCTGACCGCATCCAGGCCGTGTTCCGCTGCAAACCGCAGCCATTGGTGGTCTTCCGTGGTGAAGGCGCGGATGCCGAGATCGATGCCCGGCAGATTCAGGCCCTTGCGCGAGCGCAGTTCGCCCCCAGTCTGCACGCGGCAGATGACATCAGGGCCTTCGACGCTCACCACCTCCAGTTCGATGTAGCCATCGTTCAGAAACAGGGCGTCTCCGGGCTGCACCGCCTCCGGCAGCCCGGAGAACGACACGCTGACGCGCGCGGCGTCGCCGGTGCAGTCCTCCGTGGTCAGGGTGATGCTGTGGTCGGCGAGCAGTTCGATGGGCTCCTCGCCCAGCTCCCCGATGCGCATCTTCGGCCCCGGCAGGTCGCCGAGGATCGCGACGCGGGCACCGGTCTCACGGGCGACTTCGCGGATACGGCCGATCAGCGCGGCATGGTAGGCGGCATCCCCGTGCGAGAAATTCAGACGCGCCACGTTGAGCCCCGCCTGCATCATGCGCCGCAGCGTCTCGGCCGAATCGGACGCCGGTCCGATAGTGGCCACGATCTTCGTCTTCTGCGCGGGAAATGGCATGGGTGCACCCTGATCCGATCAATACCCCTGAGAGTAAACCGCCCGTGCAAATCTGTCGCCGCAGGGCCGGTGACCCATCGCTTGGCATGCATACGTATCCGGAAGAAGGTGGGTGTCCCCCTCACGGGCCGACACCGTCATCGCGTGGCGCGCAGCGCCGTGGCGATCGCTGACGGGATGCCCGAGCGTTGAACGAGGCGGACATCCGGGGCGGCGTTTGGAGATGGCCGCGGCCCCTTCGGGGCCTCGCCATAACGGGGGCGGGAATGAGCTGCTTGCTGCGCTTCGGCTGCCCGCGCGGGTGGACTAGCGGGAGGTCTCGGCCTTGCGCGCTTCGGCCTCGCTCCGTTGCTCCGGGGTGAGCTGCTGGTGGATGTAGTCGCGCGCCTCGGCCGCTGGCTTGTGTCCCTGATCCGCGGCCCGCGCGAACCAGACCCAGGCCGATACCCGGTCGACCTCCACCCCATAGCCCTCGGCCAGCACGATGCCGAGGTTGTATTGCGCCGGGGCCAGACCCTGGCGGGCAGAGGCCTCATACCAGCGCGCCGCCGCCGCTTGGTCCTGCGGTACGCCCAGCCCCCGATCCAGCAGCACGCCCAGATTGGCCTGGGCCTGGGGATGTCCGGCTTCGGCCGCCGCCCTATACCAGTGCGCGGCCTCTGCCATGTCTTCCGCCGTGCCCTTGCCATCCCGACAGAGATTGCCGAGCTTCGCGGCGGCGTCGGGATCGCCGGCCTCGGCGGCCTGTCGATACCAGCGGACAGCGGCGGTGAGGTCCGGGTCCACCCCGTCGCCCTGTTCCAGGGCGAGGGCAAGGTTGAAGGCCGCGTCGCGGTGTCCTGCGCTTGCGGCCTGCGCGTAGAACTCGACCGCAGCGGCGCGATCCCGCTCGCAGCCGCTGCCTTGCTGGTGCGCCACACCGAGACTGTTCAGGGCGTCAGGGTCGCCGTGTTCCGCGGCGCGTTTCCACCACTGGACGGCTTCGGTGGCGGCGGCATCGTCGCCCTTGTTCTGCAGCAGAACGGCCAGGTTGTTCTGCGCCACGACGTGACCCGCCTCGGCCGCGTGGTGGTACCAGTGCCGGGCCGCCTCCGTATCGGCGGGGTCGGCCTTCTCCGCCATCACGCCCAGGTTAAAGCTGGCATCGCTCAGTCCCTGTGCCGCGGCCTGCTCCCAGTACCCGCGCGCACGCTCGGCATCGGCCTCCAGGCCCAGGCCGTCGGCATACAGAATCCCCATACCCAACCGGGCCCAGGCGGAGCCCGCCTCGGCGCTGGCCGCCCAGAGTTCCCCGGCGGTGCGGTAGTCGCCCCGTTCAAACGCGGCAAAGCCGTCCTGATCGGCTTTGCTCGGACCTTCGGGCGGTTCGTGGTCCGGGGGGCTGGTAGACGTGCCCATAAAAGTCGCTCTCGCTGGCAGATGTTGCGGAGCGTCCGAGAATACAGCCTGGACTACCGGCCGCAAGCAACCCCGGGCGCAGACCGCGCGTTGCGCAGTGTCTTACCGAGGTCCGATCCTGTACTTGTCCTTAATATCCTTTGTCGAGGAAAGAAGCTCTGGTGAATGGTCGGTTGGTTACGGGACGGTTGAGTGCCCCTTGTCGGGTTGATCTTCGAACCGCATCTGCTGGACCGCATCCAGCTTCACGTTCCTGCGTGCACACCAGAGGTCGTGCTGGCGCTGCATGGCCAGCCAGCTCTCCGGCGAGCGGCCGAGCGTTTTGGACAGACGCAGCGCCATCTCGGGACTGACGCCGCTACGACCCTGCAGGACGCGCCCCAGGGTGGACGGCGAGACATCGAGCTTGCTGGCTAGCTGGCGGGCACTCAGTCCAAACGGTTCCAGATAGATCTCGCGAATGAACTCGCCGGGGTGCGGAGGGTTGTGCATGGTCATCAGCGATAATCCTCGAAGCTTAAGGCAGTCGTCATAACCGGAAACGCACCGAAGGGGTCAAGTCTTGCCTTTTGCCCGCGTTGCGAGCAAAAAATGCCCGACGGGGCGTAAAACCTGCAGGGCCCAGGGCGCCGGCGGTCAGGTCTGCCACTTGACCGGCGCTCGGGGGTCGGGCTCATAGGCGAAGTAGGTACCGGTGCGTACGGTCCGCTCGAGGTGCTCGCCGAGCGCTGCATGGTGCTCGGCGATTCGATCGAGGGCGTAACGCAGTGACCGGGTTGCACTGGTTCGTGCCCGTTCCACGCCATCTCCCACCGTTCGGGCGCGGTCGTTCAGGCCCACGCCGCGGCGCAGCTCGTTGATCAGAAACTCGCGGTCGGCGCGGGCCAGTTCTGCCCGGTGAAGGTCGTTGTTGGCCTCGGCCTCTTCGATATCCGCTTCCGTTTCGGCGAGTCGTTGCCGATAGGCTTCGCGCGCCTTCGAGTCGAACACCTCTAGTCCCGCCTGGGCATCGATGTGCAGATCTTCCGCAGAGGATTCGACCGGCAGTGCCCCGCGTTCGGCAGACACCAGGTCGAGGACGTGGAACTCGCGACCGGGTTCTGCCAGCAGGCGCTCCAGATAGCGCATGCCCTTGAGGTCTTTGAGGCGCGCGGTGGTGCCGGCGTACGTTACCGTTCGCATGTCCGCCTCCCGGCTGAAGATGCAGCGTTCGGGCTCGGGTTTTATCCCCGCAGGTTTCTCTGGCGCCCGTTCGCGTGCGAGTTCGGCCCAGGGAGTGGCGTTGAGGTCCCGGAACGCGCTGCAGGCGGCCTCGATCTCCTGCTCGGCCGCCCGGCGGTCGTCTGCTGCGCGATAGGCTTCGGCCAGTTCGATGCGCAGGGTTGCTGCATCAAAGGGCATTCTCAGCGAGACCCACTCGGTGACGGCGTTACTCAACAGCCGGATGGCTTCTTCGGTTTGTCCGTCGTGGAGCGCCAGACGCCCCCGGGCCGCGACGGCCGCGTTGCGCAGTGTGTGGCTCTGATAGGCCTCCGCGGTGGCCTCCAGATCGGCTGCGGCGGCGCGCGCCACATCCACACGCCCGGCGGCCAGTGCGATCACCACCTCGGCATCGCGCAAGGGGGCCCGCCGCAGGGCGCCGGTAGGCGGGCGCTCTTTCGAAGGGATGTCGAAAGGATGTTCGAGTGCGTTCTCGATCATCGAGAAGGCTTCCTCGATGCGCCCCTGGGCCAGCCGCAGCCATGCAAGCCCCGGCTGGGGAAGCCAGGCGTTCTGGTAGGCAGCCATGAACGCCTCTTCGGCCCCGGCGAAATCACCCTTGCGCAGGCGCGCGTTGCCCAGTTCAGTGAGAGGCCAGCCGTACTCGCGGCGCATCCAGGGTCGCAGCTCTTCGCATGCGAGCAACGCCTCCTGTTCAGCCGCATCACAAGGCCCCCGCAGGCGCATGATCTCCGCCTGGTGGACCCGGCAACGCCCGCCAAGCCCCCCGAAGGCCGCGTCGTGCCGCCAGCGTTCCATGGCTTCGGTCCACTGTTCGGCACGGTCGTGTTGCCCGATCCATTGCATCGCACAGATGACCTCGCACCACATCTGACCGGAGGTCAGGGGATCGAGATTGCCGGCGCTCAGCTCAACGGCCACATCGTCCAGCGCACTCAGCCCTTCGTCGACCGCGCCATCATGGATGCGGACTCTGGCGTGGGCTACCTGTCCGATGATCTGCGGGGCCTTCAGGCCGTGCCTGTGTCCCCTTTCCATCGCCTTTCGCGCCCAGTGTCCGGTCCCCGGCATGTCGCCGCACATCAGACGTTCGTAGGTTCTTACCGCAGCGAGCCACGCCCGGACCGGGTTGTCCGGTGCATCCGCGACCAGGCGGTCTGCCCGAGACAGCCAGGCGCGCACGGGTGCCATCAGGCCCGAATCCATCATCAGATACATGCCCACATTTACGGCGGCCTGAGCCGCCTCGCAGGGCTCGTCGTTCTCGAGATGAAGGCGGTACAGGTCGCCATACGCGGCCAGAGCCCCTTCCAGGTCTCCGTCTCCATATGCCGCCATGGCCCGGAGTTCCAGCAGCTCCGACGAAGGCGGGAGGGTGAGGCCGTCAATCAGCTTGCGCGCCCGGGCAAAGTCACCGGCGTCGAGGGCCGCGCGTACCCGTGTCAGGTCTGGCTCCGTCATCTCTCACTTCTCCTTGTCCGTCTCGTAACAGGAAATGTCACGCCTTCCGTGTGGATGCTCGATGCATCTGTTCCGTTTTAACCAGAGCATAGGGAGTAGTTGTCATGTCCGAAACCGAAACGCTTTACGACCGGCTCGGTGGCCAGGCCGGAATCGACAAGCTCGTAAACCGCATTGTCGAGCTTCACCTTCAGAACCAGATGGTGGGTCCCCGATACTGGGCGCTCGACGACGATCAGGTCGACCACGCCCGGGAAAAGGTCAAGGAGTTCCTCGCGGCCGGATCGGGCGGACCGGTGGAGTACACCGGGCGATCCATGCTGGAGACGCATACCGGCATGAACGTCAGCGTGGACGAATTCGTGGCGGTACTCGACGACATCGTGCAGGCCATGCAGGAGATGGATTATCCGCGTCCGGTCTGCGACGAAGTTCTCGGTATTTCCTACTCTCTGAAGGAGGAGATCGTCCACAAGTAGGCCAACCCCGGGCGTCCCTTCTCGCCCGACGCAAAAGTGGAAACGGGGCCGGGTCTCTCGTTTTTTCCGGCCCCTTTCTCCTCCACCGCCCTCATGCACCGATACCGCTACCCCTTCGTATCGGTTGGCACAATCCGTCTCCAGCCGGGGATCCGTGATCCCGTATCTGACCGTAGATTACGGACCCAGTCGAGGAAACCGCCGGACAGCGCGAGTGCCGGGCCAGAGCCCGACGTATCAACCGCGGAGCCGCGTTAGCTCCGGCATCACTGTTTGCCCCGAGGTTCCGCGACCGAGGCCGTTGATTCCGGCCGGTGTGGCCCGGGACGAAGCGCGCCCGGCTTCATTCATCAGTCGAGGAGAGCGACGGATTTGACGAGGGCGTGGGCGCGGGCGCCGGGCTGGAGGGCAAGGCGTTCGGTGGAGAGGCGGGTGAGTTCGGCCATCAGGGTCTGGCCGTCGTCCTGGCGGCAGGTGGCCAGGATGCGGGCGGGTCCGTGGTGTCCGGGGGCCTCGTTCAGGGCCTCGATGGTGACGGGGATGATGTTGAGGATGGAGACGTCCTGGGGTGGGGACAGGGCGATGGAGACGTCGCGGGCGTCGATACGCAGGCGGGCCGGGCGGCCGGCGCCATTGGTGGCGCCGGGTGTCGACGGTACGCGGTATCGCGCTTCGGGTGGGCCGAACGGGTGCAGGCCGTGGGCGTCGGCTGGGCCCAATTCGCCTTGCAGGACGGAGACGGCGCCTTCGTCGCGGAACAGGGGGGAGTCGGCGCGGGCGAGGGCGTCGCGCAAAGGTTCCAGGCGTTCGAGCTGGCCGTCGTGCATGAAGGCGAC
Organism: Thioalkalivibrio sp. AKL17; assembly: GCF_000377885.1. Classification (NCBI taxonomy): domain Bacteria; kingdom Pseudomonadati; phylum Pseudomonadota; class Gammaproteobacteria; order Chromatiales; family Ectothiorhodospiraceae; genus Thioalkalivibrio; species Thioalkalivibrio sp. AKL17. Next base: position 415,415 of record NZ_KB898765.1, on the reverse strand, counting down.
GCGGTGGGCGAGGCGTTCGACTTCTTCCGGGGCGTGGGTGACCAGCAGCGTGGGGATGCCGGTCCTGTCTGAGAGGCGGGCGAGGAAGGGCATGATCTCGCGCTTGGTCTGGGTGTCCAGGGCGTTCAGGGGTTCGTCGAGCAGCAGCAGGTCGGGGCTGATCAGCAGGGCGCGGCCGAGGGCGACACGCTGGCGCTGGCCGCCGGAGAGTTGGTCGGCGCGGCGCTCCAGCAGCTCGTCGATGCCGAGGAGGTCGGCGACCTCGTCCAGGTGCAGGCGGCGCAGGGGTTCCGGCGTGCGCTTGTAGCCGTAGAGCAGGTTGCCGCGCACGGACAGGTGCGGCAGCAGGGTGGATTCCTGGAACACGAGGCCGACGCGGCGGCGGTGCAGCGGGACGAAGGTCTTGCCGGACTGCCAGGCGGTGTCGCCGAAGTGCAGCTCGGCGCCGGGTGGGTGTTCCAGGCCGGCGATGATGCGCAACAGCGTGGTCTTGCCGCAGCCGGAGCGGCCGAACAGGGCGGTGATGCCCTCCAGCGGTAAGGCGGTGTTCACGTCCAGCGTGAAGCCGGGGCGTTCCAGCCGGGCCTGGATACGCAGGGTTTCGCTCGTGGGCCGGGTCACAGACGCACCGTGTCGAAGCGGCGGTTGATGGCATAGACGATGAACAGCACGGCGAAGGCGAAGATCAGCAGGCCCAGCGACAGGCGGTGCGCGGAGGCGAAGTCCATCGCCTCGGCGTGGTCGTAGATCAGGATGGACAGCACCTGGGTCTCGCCGGGGATCGCGCCGCCCAGCATCAGGATCACGCCGAACTCGCCGAGGGTGTGGGCGAAGGCGAGCGTGGCGGCGACGATGAAGCCGCCGCGGGTCATCGGCAGGATCACGGTGACGAAGCGGTCAATGCGCCCGGCGCCCAGCGAGCCGGCGATCTCCACCGGGCGGCGGCCGAGGTTGGCGAAGGCCTGCTGCAGCGGCTGCACGGCGAAGGGCAGGGAGTAGATCACGGAGGCGATCAGGATGCCCTGGAAGGTGAAGGCCAGGTGGCTCAGGCCCCAGTTCTCGAGCGTGCTGCCGACCGGGCCGGCCGGGCCCAGCAGGACCAATAGATAGAAGCCGAGCACGGTGGGCGGCAGCACCAGCGGCAGGGCCACCAGGGCCTGCACGGCGGTGCGCAGGCCGCCGGGCGCGCGGCCGTTGGCCAGCCACCAGGCGATGGGCGTGGCGATCACCAGCAGGATCAGTGTGGTGTACAGCGCGAGCTTGAGGGTAACCTCGATCGCCATCCAGTCCGTGGGGCTCAGCTCGAACATGTCGGGTTACCGGGCGGCGGCGTCGGGCAGCTCTTCGCCGGGCATCATGAAGCCGTAGCGGCGCATGATGTCGCGGGCGGTATCCCCGTTCATGTAGTCGGCGAAGCGGTGCGCGGTCTCGTTGTGTTCGCCGCGCCGGGTGATGATGAAGCCCTGGGTCAGCGGTTCGTGCAGGGCGTCGTCGATCAGGTGGTGCGGGTGTTCGGCGAGATCGGGGAACTCGGCCAGCGACAGCGCGATGATGCCGATCTCGGCACCGCCGGCCTGGATCATGCGTGCGGTCTGGGCGATGTTGTCGCCGTTGACGATCTTGGACTGCAGGTCGTCCCAGATGCCCACGGACTGGAGCGCTTCCATCGCGCGCACGCCGTAGGGCGCGTGGGTGGGCGAGGCGATGGCGACGCGGCGGATATCGTCGCGCGTCAGGTCTTCCAGCGTCATCGTGGAGGCATCCATGCGGTTGCTCCATAGCACGATGCGGCCGATGGCGTAGACCTCCGGTTCGGTCACGGCGTGGCCTTCGGCGTGCAGCTTCTGCGGGTAGGCGATGTCGGCGGAGAAGAAGACGTCGTAGGGCGCACCGTTCATGATCTGCGTGGTCATGCGCCCGGAGGAACCGTAGGTCACGCGGACCGCGTCGTCCGGGTGTTCGCGTTCGTATTCCTCGATGACGTCGTCCAGCGCGAAGCGCAGGTCGGAGGCGGCGGCGATGGTCAGCGGGTCGTTGGCGGCCACCAGGCCGGGCAGCAACAGGAACAGGGTCAGGAGCAGGGTGCGCAGGTGCATCATCGGTCGTCCTTTTCTTCGGACTGAATGCGTCGGGGGAACGCCTTGTCGGTTCGTTCATCCCCGTACGAGGGTATTCGTACCTTTCACAGCGGATCGGGCCATGGCTGGAGGATCCGGGTGACAGGTCGGCAGGGATTTTTGCATTCGCGTTATGTTTAATGAAACATAACGGGCTCGATTAACCCGGTCAAGCATCGGGCGGTCGGGCCCGGTGGCCGCAGGGGCCGGGGGACCGCCGGCCGGCCGTGCATTCCGGATCCGGGATGCCTCGATTCAGCGCCTTTTTGAAGGAGTGCGCATGAGTAACGAAAGGAACGAACCGATGGACGAGCCGCAGCTGGAGATCAGCGTGGATGCGTCGCGCGAGCTGGTGGATATCGGGCTGGCGGTGCTGCTGGACATCCGCCAGCCGTTCGAGCTGGAGCTGGAAGGCGCGGTGGATGGTGCGGTGTCGGTGCCGCTGTTCCGGTTGAAGCAGCTGCTGGGCAAGCATCTGTCGGAAGAAGAACAGGAGCTGCTGGATGCGGACGAGCCGGACGAGCGGGACTTCCAGCACTTCCTGTCGCTGATCAACCAGCACCATGTGCGCCAGGATCAGATCCTGCTGTGCCTGTGCAACAGCGGGCGGCGCAGTCTGCGGGCCGCGCAGCTGCTGCGGGATCTGGGGTATGCCCGCAGCCTGTCGGTGCGCGAGGGGTTTCGCGGGTGGCAGGGGGCCGGGGAGGCGGATTGAGGGCGTCGGGGTGTTCGCGTGCGAGCACGCTCTCGCATCCGTGGCCTGTTCGCCGTCATGGCGCAGTAGTGGCACGGACTCCAGCTTCCCGCCCTTGCGGCTCACCCGAGAGCGCGTTGTTCCCGCACGGGCATCACATCGATCAAGTGTTTTCCTGGCGCCCGGACGTGCAGCAATGTGACGGGCCGACTATCACTTGATTCCGTAAGCGTCCGGCGAAATCCATTCTTTCGTCGTTCCGCCGCGGGTGGAAGGGAGCGCGGCGGCCGAGTTCGTGCCGGTGACGCTGGTGGGCGATTCGCCGACGGCGGGCGGTGCGGACCTGACCCTGGTGCTGGCCGGCGGGGTGCACCTCGAGATCGGGGTGGCCTGTCCGACCGAGACCCTGAAGCGGGTTCTCGGCGTCCTGCGGGCGTCTGCATGATCGCGCTGGACGCCTATACCCGGGTGTACCCGGCCCGGGGTCCCACAGACATGCGCTGTCAGATCGATGGTCTGGCGGCCCGGGTCGAGGACACGCTGCAGGCGGATCTGTTCTCCTCGCACCTGTTGGTGTTCTGCAACCGGGCGCGGGACAAGATCAAGGTCCTGGTCTGGTATCGCAATGGTTTCTGGCTGTGGTATCGGCGTCTGGAGAAGCAGCGCTTCTGGTGGCCGGAGGGAACCAAGCCGGGGCCGGTGGAACTGTCGGTGCGGGAGCTGCTCCGGCATCAGCGCTTCGGGCCCTAGGCGGAGGGGATCGCGAAGGAGCAATTGGCCCTGTTCGACGAGTCCGAGCAGCTCGGGGTACTGCCCAGACAGTACTATGTGATCCGGACCCGGCGCGCCAAGTACGCCCCGATCGATGCCAGGGGCCGGAGGCCGAGAAGGGGTTGCGCATCGCGCCGCGCCCGGCGCAGCTGCTGCCCAGGGCGATCGGCCACAGCTCCCTGCTGGCTGGGGTGGTCACCGGCAAGTTCGTTGATGGTCTGCCGCTGTACCGCCACGAGAAGATCTTCGCCCGCGAGGGACATCGAGCTCTCCCGCCAGACCCTGTCGGGCTGGCTGGTGCAACTGGTGACCCCGCTGGCCCCGGTGATGGCGGCCCTGAAGCGGCATCTGACCCGGGGCCCGGTGCTGCAGGTCGACGAGCCCCCGGTGCAGGTCCTCGACGAGCCCGGACGGGCCAACACCACGAAGTCCTACATGTGGGTCTACCGCGGCGGGCCGCCCGACCGTCCGGTGGTTTGGTTCCAGTACGCCTCACCCCGGACGATCTCAAAATCCCGACTCCGAACTTGTAAGCCGCAGTCCCTGGGTTGCCCGGACGCTTACGGCCTGCCCGACCCCAACGTCGTGCTGGTGCCCCTCAACGCCGTGTACTTCCTGGGCGAGTGGACCGAGCAGTTCGATCCTGACGACACCCGCGACGCGCCGTTCACCCTGGCTGACGGCGACACCGTCGAGGTAGCGACCATGCACCGCGACGACGACGAGCTCGAGGTCGAGCTCTCGCAGCGGGACGACCATCAGATAATGCGGCTGCCCTACGGCGAGGACGAGCGGTTCGGCACGGAGATCGTGCTGCCCGACGAGTCGCACGACCTCGACGGCTTCGCAGGGACCGAGGCGACCGCGGCGACCGGCGGGGTGATGGTCGAGTCCGAACCACCGGCGCTGCGCATCGACCGGCCGTTCGCCTTCACCGTCTCCGACCGCGAGACCGGCGCCATCCTGTTCCTCGGCACCGTGCACGACCCGCGCGGCTGAACTGCGGTGCTACGACCGCCGGGGTCGTGCCCGGGCGGGTAGCCGACCGCGGCCCGCCCCCGGTCCGGCCGCTGGGGTCAGCCGGTGGCGAGCTCCGAGGCCAGCTTCGCAGCCGCGCTGATCAGCTCCTGCTGATGTGCCTGGAGGTCCTGACCGGCGAACCCGCTGAAGATCGGGTCGAACGGATCCTCGATCCCGGTCGACACCCCGGTGAGCGTCTCGAGCACGGCCAGCCCGCAGAACGGCACGTACGCCGCGCTGTAGCCACCTTCGTGGGTCATCGCGATCCTGCCGTCGCAGACCTCGTCGGCGACCTCTGTCAGCATGCTGGTGATCCGGCGGTAGCCGGCGGCGGTCATCATCTGGCGCGCCAGCGGATCCGCCGCCGAGGCGTCGAAGCCGGAGGCGACCAGCAGCACGTCCGGCGAGAACGATCGCACCGCCGGCAGCACCACCTGCTCGAAGGTCGCTTCATAGGCCCCGACGCCGGAACCAGCCGGCAAGGGCACGTTCAGCGCCGTTCCGTGGGCTCGCCCCTCACCGCGCTCGTCGAGCTTGCCGGAGTCCGGTGGGAACACGTTGTCCTGATGGACCGAGACGGTCAGCACGTTCGGGTCGTTGACGAACGCGGCTTGCGTGCCGTTGCCGTGGTGGACGTCATAGTCGACCACGGCGATCCGCTCCACCTCGGTGGTGGCCAACAGATGTCGGGCGGCGATCGCAAGGTTGGAGAAGACGCAGAAACCCATGCCGGTCTCCGGGGTCGCATGGTGGCCGGGCGGGCGGATCAACGCGTAGGCGTTGCGCACGTCGCCGGCGACGACCGCCTCGGCCGCGACGATGGCACCGCCGGCGGCCAGCGAGGCCACCTCGAAGCCGCCGTGGCCGAAGGGGCTGAAGCCGTCGCCGGCGTCACCGCCCTTGGGCCAGGTGCTCTCCTCGCGGATCCGCGCGATGTGCTCGGCGGTGTGGACCCGGCGCAGCTCCTCCTCGGTGGCATGGCGCGGCGCGAGCGGCTCGAGGTGCGCCTGCAGCCCGCTGGCGCCGAGCAGCGAGTGCATGCGCACCTTCGTCTCCGCGTTCTCGAAGTGCTGCAGCGGCTGCAGGCCCGCCGCCGGGTCGCTCGGCAGGATCCCGACGTTGGTGCCGGTGTCGTGCCAGCCGAACAGCTCGTGCCAGACGTAGCCAGTGGTCATGGTCACTCCCTCGGTCGTGGACCTCTCCGGCCGTGATCCTGCCAGGTCCGCCCGGACCGCGGGCCACTGCACCTCGAGCACGTTCGTCGCAGTCGGCAGCACTGTGGCGTTCCTGCGCCGAGCGCCGCCACGGCCGGGACAACGATCGGTTCGCCACGCAGGCGGGGGCTCGGTACGATTCGCCGGAGGATAGGAATTCCAATTGCCTCCTTCGCAGTATCAAGCCACCGAGTGGACGCGATCAACCCGCGCAACACCCCGCCGTGGACACCGCACCCTTCACCGATGGCGATTCGGCGCCCGTTGGCGCCTTCCTCAATCCCCCCCCGTACACCACTTTCGACAGTAACTCCCGGGTTCAGGCGTTGCAGTTATTCTGTGAATTCAGGGCAGGATTGCTACCGGGTACCCCCCGGCGAAGAAGAGATTCGCCAGAATCAGCGGAAGGAAATAGACGGCATCGTGCGTGAGGTAAAACAGCAGGTACAACGTTGTCAGAACGAGTGACATTGTGGCAGTCAGGTTGGTGATCAGCACCTGGCGGATCACGGCCGGCGATTGGTGGTGAGCGCCGGTCAGCAATTTTGTCCTGAACCAATCCAGCATGACCTGACTCCTCGCCGCTGTAGGGTTTGTTCCGTGACTTCAGGCAGGGCGATGGCGGGCGAACGCCTGGATGGGAATGCTGCCGTGGGGGGTTATGGCGTTGTGAGCGCCTCGGCTACTACCCGGTCGCGGCCGGCTTCCTTGGCACGGTAGAGCAGCTGGTCGGCCGTGTGCACCAGCATCGCGGCGCCGGTTTCTTCCGGGCCGGGCTGCAGGGCGGTGGCGCCCACGCTCACCGTAACCCGACCTGCGGGGGCGGCCTCGCTGGGGATGGCGAGTTCGTGTACCGCCGCGCGAATCGTCTCGCCCGTGGTGCGGGCCCCGTCCAGATCGGTGTTTGGCAGGACGCAGACGAATTCCTCGCCGCCGTAGCGGGCGGCCAGGTCGGTGGGGCGCCGGGTCGAATCCGCGACCGTGCCAGCGACGGCGATCAGGGTTTCGTCGCCGGCCTGGTGGCCATAGTGATCATTGTAGTGTTTGAAGTGATCGATATCGAGCAGCAGGAGTCCCAGCGACGTTTCGCTGCGGGCGGCATTCTTCCATTCGCGTTCCAGGGTGTGTTCGAAGTGACGTCGGTTGGCCAGGCCGGTGAGGCCGTCGATGCTGGAGAGGCGGTTGAGCAGGTCGCGCTGGCGCTTGAGTTCCAGGTGGTTGCGGATGCGCGCCTGGACGATGGAGGGCCGGAACGGCTTGGTGATGTAATCCATGGCGCCCAGGTCGAGGCCCCGACGTTCGTCTTCCTCGCTGTCCATGGCGGTGACGAAGATTACCGGGATGCCGCGTGTGGCTTCGTCCGCCTGCAGCCGCCGGCAGACTTCGTAACCATCCATGCCTTCCATCTGGACGTCCAGGAGGATCAGGGAGGGCTGCACGGTTCGAGCGCGCTGGAGTGCCTGTTCACCGTCGAGGGCGACGCTGACCCGGTATTCGTTGCGCAGCATCTCGTGGAGCATCTGCACGTTGATGCGTTCGTCGTCGACCACCAGGATGCGCGGTGGTTCGTCGGAGGGCATGAGGTTGTGCTCAGGTGTCATCGGCGAGGATCCGGTCGAGGCATTCGAGCGCCTGTTCGAACTCGAAGGTGTCCAGGTGCTGCCCGAGGGCATCGAGCTGCGGCTGCTGCTCCGGGGCCAGGGCGTTGCGCAGGGCGGGCAGCAGATCGGCGGCCTCGGGGTCGAATTCGCCGAGCCGCGTACGCAGGGTGCGGAGAAGGGCCCGCGCCTGGTCGGAGTTGGCGGTGGTGTCCGGTCCCGAGTCGGGCGGGGTGCCTTCGGGCCGCCCTTCCAGGGTCGTGAGGCCATCGAGTACCTGCCGGAGCGCGTCTGCGAACGCTTCCACGGTCGCGGTGTCGGGGGTGCCCTCGCGCAGCGCGGCGTTCAGCGCGCCGGCGGTCCTGGCAAGCTCGGGTAGCACCAGGTTGGCGGTGGTGCCCTTGATCAGGTGGGTGAGCCGTTCCGCACCGGTAAGATCCCCCGATTCCAGCATCTCCCGCAGGCGGTGGTCGGCCTCCCGGTTGTCGTGCAGGAATTCCAGCAGCAGACGCCGGTAGAGGCCGGTATTGCCGCCCAGGCGTTGCAGCCCGGTGTCGACGTCCACCCCGGGCAGGTGCGCGGGCAGTGCAGCGCCGGTGTCTTCCCCGGTTGTTGCCGAGTCCCCGGTGTCTTGCTGGGGATTCGCGGTGGCTGCTGTTTCCTCCGCCGCGGGTAGCCAGCGCGCCAGCATGGTGTGCAGCGTATCCGGCTGCACCGGTTTGGAAAGGTAGTCGTTCATGCCGGCGTCGAGGCAGCGTTCGCGATCACCGGACATGGCGTGCGCAGTCATGGCGATCACCGGCAGCGACTCCAGACCGGGCCGGCGGCGCAGATTGCGGGTGGCGTCATAGCCATCCATGACGGGCATCTGTACGTCCATCAGCACGAGGTCGAAGGTGCCCGACTCGAATCGATCCAGCGCCTCCTGCCCGTTGTTGGCGACTTCCACCGTGACGCCGGTACCCTGCAGCAGTTCGCGGGCTACCTGCTGGTTGATGGGGTTGTCCTCGACCAGCAGTACGTGGCCGACCAGCGAGGCATCGGTCGGTGCCGGCGTGTGTCTTCGGGGAACCGGCGCGTCTGCGGGACCGGTGCTCAGGGTCTCCAGCAGGGTGTCGTGCAGCCGGGAGGGGGTGAAGGGTTTGAGCAGCAGTGCGTCGAGCTCGTCGCGGTCGATGTGGGTGAGCAGCTCTTCGCGACCGTAGGCGGTCACCATGATCACCGTTGGGGGGGGCGGCAGTTCGTGGTCCTGGCGCAGGCGGTGTGCCACCTGGACGCCGTCCATCTCCGGCATGCGCCAGTCCAGCAGCACGATGTCGTAGGGTGACTCGTCCTCGCGCGCCGCGCGATCGATTTCCGCGAGGGCTTCCCGGCCGCCGGCCACCTCGGTGACCTCGGCGCCGAAGTCGCCGAGCATGGCGCGCAGCACCTCGCGGGCGGAGGGGTTGTCGTCCACCACCAGCACCCGCCGTTGATACAGGGCGTGAGGGTCGACGGATTGCAGGGCGTTTTCGGCGCTGCGGGCCAGGCACACGGTGAAATGGAATTCCGTGCCTTGCCCGGGTTCGCTCTGCACCCCGATGGTTCCGCCCATCATCTCCACCAGGTGGCGCGAGATGGCCAGGCCGAGGCCGGTGCCGCCGAACCGGCGGGTGGTGGATGCATCCGCCTGGTTGAATGACTGGAACAGCCGTTGTTGCTGTTCCGGGGTCAGGCCGATACCGGTGTCGCGCACGGAAAAGCGCAGTTCCACCTCGTCCCCGTGGTCCTCGACCAGGGCAGCCTCCACCACCACTTCTCCCTTTTCGGTGAACTTGACCGCGTTGCCGGCCAGATTGTTGAGGATCTGCCCGAGGCGCAGGGGGTCGCCCTTCAGTGCACGAGGAACGCTCCGGGAAAAGGCGATCAGGAACTCCAGGCCCTTCTCCTCGGCGCGCGAGCCGACCACGGCTGACAGGTTGTTGAAGACGGTGTCCAGATCGAACGGGACCTGCTCCAGCTGCAGGCGGTTGGCCTCGATCTTCGAGAAATCGAGGATGTCGTCGATCAGTCCGAGCAGCCCGTTGGCGGCCGTCTGCTGGCGTTCCAGATATTCCCGCTGCTGTTCCCCCAGCTCGGTGCGTGCCAGCAGGTGCCCCATGCCGATGACCGCGTTCATCGGCGTGCGGATCTCGTGGCTCATGTTGGCCAGGAACTCGCTCTTGGAGCGGGTGGCTTCCTCCGCCTCCTGTTTCGCCTGCCGGAGGCCCTCCACGGCGCGGCGGCGGGCGAACGTGCCAGCGATGATCTCGGCGACCAGTTTCAGCGCGCCGATCTGCTCTTCGGTCCATTCGTGTCTTTGAGCCACCATGTCGTAGCCCAGAAAACCGTAGATCCGCTGGTCACTGATCAGGGGCAGGTTCAGCAGGGACTGAATGTTCTGGTGCTCGAACTCGCGCTTTTCCGGCAGGTCGTCGGGAAGTTCGGCGATATCCGGAAGGTGGATGGTCCGCCCCTTCAGGATCTTGCTTGTTGCCCAGGCGTGGATGTCCACGGGGGTCGATTGCACACGCTCGAGCTGGGGAGTCACGCCTTCGTCGCACCATTCGTGGGTGTTGGTCATCGTGGCGAACGACTCGTCGAAGCGGAAGATATAGCTGCGGTCGGCGCCCAAGAACGCCCCGGTACGCTCCAGGGCGCGGTCGATGGCGGCGTCCACCCCCTCTTCGGGGAGGTTGATCAGCTCCGCGGAGACGTCGGCCACCATGGCCTGCAGACGCTCCTGGTTGCGGCGCGCCAGTTCCGTCCGGCGCCGGTCCAGGGCACTGGCGAAGATCTCGGCCACCACCTGCAGCAGGCCGATCTCGTTGTCGTTCCAGTGGTGGGCGTTGCGCACCAGATCCAGGCCGTAGAAACCGAACAGCCGGTCCTCGCTGTGGAGGGGCAGGACCAGCAGGGAGCGAATGGACTGGGCGCGGAACTCGGCCTGTTCACAGGAGGCCTCTGCCGGCAGCGCCTCCACGTCGGGGACATGCACCGGCTCGCGTCGCCGGATGCGTTCGGTGATCCAGGGCAGGGCCTCTACCGGGAGCTCCGAGATCCGGTGCATCTGGGGCTCCACGCCCGTGGCACACCACTCGTGGGTGTTGTCCATCAGGCGTTCGCCTTCCAGGAACTGGAAGACGTAGGCACGATCCGCATCGAAGAAATGGCCGATGCGTTCCAGTGCCCCTTCGATGGCCTCGTCCACCCGTTCCAGCGGGGTGCTGACGAATTCGGCGGAGATGGCCGCCACCATCTCCTGAAAAGCGGCCTGGTAGCGCTGGTTGGCCTCCATGTGCTTCCAGGCGGAGATGTCCCGCCACTGGGCGTGTACCAGTGGTTCGTCGCCCCGATCGTCCAGGCGGGTCAGCAGCACCTCCACGGGGATGTCCTCGCCGCTGGCGGTGCGGTGCAGCCACTCGAACCGGTGCCAGCCCTGTTCGAGTGCCGTCCGGACCATGTGTCCCGCCGCGTTCAGCGAATCGCGTCCGTCGGGCTGATGCGGCGGCGAGAACGCCGCCGGGCTCTGACCGGTGATTTCGGCCGGGTCGTCGTGCCCCAGCATGCGCGCGGCGGCGTGGTTGGCCTCCAGGATGCGGCCATCGGTATTCACCAGGAGCATGCCGTCCGGGTGTGCGGCGAACAGCGTCTCCAGGGGGGTTGCGCGGGCCTGGTTCATGGCTTTCGCTCACCCGTTTCCGGTCCACCCCGGGAGCAGAGTTCGCGTACCTTGCGATCCAGTTCGGCAACCACGGTGTCCAGGAAGTCGCCTTCCGCCGTAGTGGTCACGTAGGGGTCCATCACCGTCGAGCGCAGGCAGTCGAGGGTTTCCGGCTGGCCGTCGAGACCAATTCGATGGGCGAAGGTATCCATGAACGTGTCGCCGTAATCTTTTCGCGCGAACTCGGTGCGGGTGATCATCAGGGGCGGGCCGTCGTCCCGGATCGGTTCCGGTGGATTGAAGGCGACGTGGAAGGCGTCATAGACCCCGGCGTTGAGCTTCGTGAAGCGCTCGGGGTCACTGTTGGGATGACCGTCCGCCCGGAGCGGGTTGAAGACGTAATCGACGATATTCAGATCGGGCCCGATATTGCGAAAGTAGTCGGCGTCCGGCCCGTTCAGGAGTTCCTCCGGGAGATGTCCGGCCAGCTCGCGGCAGCGGTAGTAGTCTCTCGAACGGTCGAGACCTTCCTGCTCGCCCGGCAGCGGGGTGAGCGGGATGCACTCGTAGACGTGGTTGTCGACGTTGAGGGCCATGAGTTTGAGGAACATACGTTTGGCGTTGGCCATGGAGCGACGGACGATGCGGCCGTAACCGGACACGGTGGGGCGGATGACGCGGTGACTCAGGTAGACGGCCGTCGAGGCGGCACCAGGTTTGGAGCCTTCCAGTCCGAAAATGCCAACCGTGGGCTCGCCGGGCTTGACAGAGCCGATACCCCCGATATATGACCCCGTGAAGGTGGTCAGGCGGCGCAGCTCGCCGTTGCGGTAGATCAGGGCGCCGGCCGGGTACTGAACGTAACCCATCTTGTGCGGATCGACCGTGATCGAGTCGGCTTCCCGAAGCTTACGGTATTGTGCCACCACGTAGTCGCTGATCGGCACGTCGGAGACGTCGTCGATATAGGGGTCTGGATCGGTGGGGATCGGCAGGTCGGGGTCGCGCTCCGCATCGCGTGCGGAGCCGACGAATCGGTAGTCCCGGCGAAGGGCGGAGACCACGTAGCCACCCCAGGCGGCATCGGCGTGCACGTTGAAGTCCATGCCCTGGCGTCGGCAGGATTCACGCTCCTCGAGGATAGTCTCCAGCGGATCCACCGCGCTCTCCTCGGTGCTGCCCAGCACTGCCACCACCATCGCCACGGGTCGGCGGTTGGCACGGCACTCGGCCAGGGCGGCTGCAAGTCCATCCTGCCCTGCCACGGGCTGGCGGGCACGGGCGTCGACCCGGATGAAATGCAGGGCCTGCATGCCGAAGCCCGTGACGGCCGCGGCCTTCGGCCAGCTGTAGTGGCGGGTGGAAGGCGTGAAGAGTACTGGCGGTCCGGCGGCCCGTGAAAGCGGTGGCGCGTTCAGTCGGTCGTCCCGCTTGCGAATCTCTTCCCACATGCCGTGCGGTCCCAGGGTGTTCAGGGTATATGGCATGGCAAGACTCCACACCTGGAATGCCGAATCCAGTCCGGCCTGCTCGGCGATCTGGCGGGGCAGGTCCAGGGTGGTGTCCATCGGCAGATTGAACAGCGGCCAGGACGGGATCTCCTGCAGCGGCCGCGTGTCACCGTCGAGCGTGGTGACCTCGAAGTCGCGCGCGGGATGGAGGGCATGGGTAGAGTCCGCGTCGGCGTCGCGTAGCAGCAAGGCCAGGGTAATCGGCAGGTAGCGTTGCTCACGGACAGCCCAGGTGGACTCGATATTGGCGATAGAGCCGTCCGCGGTGATGTGAGCCCATGGATCGCCGTACTGGCGTTCCGGGTAACCCACCATGCGGCACAGGTCCCAGCCCAGCAGTATGGCCAGCGGCGTGGTGGCCGTGGAAGCCTGAATGGTGACGTTGTTGGGGTTGTGCAGCATGGCGGCAAAATAGCCGGCCAGCGCGGGCAGGGTGTTGTCCCACAGCATGTGGCCCTGGTAGCGGAGGCTCGCGTACGGGGTGGAGTAACGTTCCAGGAACTGCACCAGCTCCTCGAAAGCCTCCTCCAACGCTGTCACGGCCTCTCTGTACGCGGGTTCATGCCGGATCGCTTCGGTGATGACCGGCGGATCACCGAAGCGATCGGAGAAATCACGGCGGAAATCGACCGCACTGTCCAGCGCCCGCTGGATCAGCCGTTCAAGCAGCTCGGCATTTTCGGCGTTCGGGCCGAGGAACCAGGCCGCCGTTCGGCCGGGGGAGCCGGCCGTGATGTCGGGTATGGGCCACGATCGGTCGCTGTGGTGGTCCACCAGATCCGGGTGTGCGAAACGGCGCCAGTTCATCAGCGAATCCCCCAGTACGATCGGGCGTTACGGGCCCGGAGCGGCCGTGGACATACCCCTTCAAGGTTTCGGGTTGAAAAATATCACCGAACCGAAGCAGAAGATACAGGGTGAGTGGGGGTTTTGCGCAGGGAATGGTGATCAGCGAGGTTCGTTTCTGGCATCCCAGTGGCAAACATGGCTGTTGTCACATTCGTTATGCTGGCAGCCTGTCGGTGGGCGAGGGCTATTCGCTGTCGTCGCGCAGCAGCGGGCGCATGGCGTCGAGCTCGTCGCGGATGGCCTCGGCGGCGCGCTCCTCCATGCGGCGGTAGCGGGTGAGGACGTCCTCGCCCAGCGGCGTGACCCGCGCGCCGCCGCCCCGGGAGCCTCCACGTGCGGTATCCACCAGAGGTTCGCGGAAACTGCGGTTCATGGTCTCCACCAGGTTCCAGGCCCGGCGATAGGACATGCCCATGTCACGCGCCGCAGCGGAGATCGAACCCGCAGTCCGGATGGCCTCCAGCAGGCGTGCCTTGCCCGGTCCGAGGGCCGTTACCTCGCCCAGCAGGATGCGCAGGCGGGGTGTTGGGTCATGTCGGTTTCCGCTGTTGGGGGCGCTGTCGGGGTTGTCGGGGTCGCTGCTCATGGCTGGCCATGGTCGAAATCTGCGGGGATGGTGCCGTGAAAGGCCGCGGATTGCGAGGCATGCGCCCGGCGGGCGGCGCGGTGCGGCGGTATCTGCGAGACTGAGGGCATGGTGAGCAAGCTTTCCAGATCGGCCCGGTTCCGCGTCGTCCGCTGGCGGGTGGCCCGTTCGCGATGAGCGCGACGATGGCCCGTGAAGAAGCGGCGGCGCTGGAGGATCTGCTGGGGCCGCTGGATGCGGCGCTGGCTTCGCACGGGGCGGCGGTACTGGTGGCCGAGCCCGGGGCGGGCAAGACGACGCGCGTGCCGCTGCATCTGGCCTCCGGGGAGTCGCCCGGGCGCGTGGTGGTGTTGCAGCCGCGGCGTCTGGCCGCGCGCATGGCGGCCACGTTCATGGCCGGGCAGTGCGGCGACGCCGTGGGGCAGACGGTGGGCTATCGCGTGCGCGATGCGCAGCAGGTGTCGGCGCAGACCCGGGTGGAGCTGGTCACCGACGGGATCTTCCTGCGCCGGATCCAGGCCGACCCGTTGCTCGAGGGGGTCGATACCCTGGTCTTCGACGAATTCCACCTGCGCCGGCCGGAGGCGGAGCTGGCGCTGGCCTTCGCGCTGCAGGTGCGCCGGTTGCTGCGCCCGGAGCTGCGCATCGTGGTGATGTCGGCCACGCTGGATGATGACGCGGTGGCGCGCCTGCTGGCCGGGGGCGGGCCAGACGGCGGCTCAGAGGGCGGGGCCGACCCCGTGCCGGTGCTGCGGGCACGCGGCCGGCAGTTTCCGGTGGATGTGCGGCATGCGCCGCCGGGGCCGGACGCGTCGCTGGCGGACGCGGTGGCCGGGGCGGTGCGCGAGGCGCTGGCGGCCGAGAGCGGTTCCCTGCTGGTCTTCCTGCCGGGGGAGCGCGAGATCCGCGAGGTGGCTGGGCGGCTGCAGGCGGGCGGGGAAGCCGGCCTGGATACGCCGTCCGGTTATGCGCGGGTCGTGCCGCTGTTCGGCCGTCTCTCCGCGGAGGAACAGGCGCGCGCGGTGCAGCCGGCCCCGGCGGGCGAACGCAAGGTGGTGCTGGCCACCGACATCGCCGAGACCAGCCTGACCATCGAAGGCGTGCGGGTGGTGGTGGATGCGGGTCTGGCCCGCGAGCCGCGCTTCGATGCGGCCACCGGGCTTTCGCGCCTGGTGACGGTGGCGGCCTCGAAGGCCGCGGCCGAACAGCGTGCCGGGCGTGCCGGACGCACTGAACCCGGCGTCGCGATCCGCCTGTGGGCGCGGGCGGAGGAGGTCGCCCGGCCGGACTATGCAACCCCGGGACTGCGCCAGGTGGACCTGCTGCCGCTGGCGCTGGAGCTGGCGGGCTGGGGCGAGCCGGTGGCCGGGCTGGACTGGCTGGAGCCGCCCCCGGCGCAGGGGCTGGCCTCGGCGCAGGCGCTGCTCGCGGAACTGGGTGCGGTGGACGCAGCGGGGCGCATCACCGATCACGGACGCGCGCTGCTGCGCCTGCCGACCCATCCGCGGCTGGGGCACATGCTGCTGCGTGCGCAGGAACGCGGGTGGTCGCGACTGGCCTGTGAGCTGGCGGTGCTGGTGGAGGAGCCGGGTCTGGCCGGACCGGAGATGCCCCTGGATCTGGAGTTGCGGCTGGAGCGGGCGCGGCGCGCGGGCGGACGTGCCTGGCAGCGATCCCTGCGGCGTCTGGAACAGGGACTGGAACGGGTTGCGAGTGCGGCCGAAGCCGGCGAAGCGGCGGCGGACGGGGCGATGGACGATCCCGCCGCCCCGGGCGTGCTGGCCGCGCTGGCCTGGCCGGAGCGCATCGCCCGGCGCCGTGGCGGCGCGGCCGGGCGTTTCGTGATGGGCAACGGCCGCGGCGCGGTGATGCCGGAGCGCGAACGCCTCGCGCATGCGGAATTCCTGGTGGCCGTGGACTGCAGCGATGCCGAACGCGAGGCCCGCATCCGCTGCGCGGTGGCGCTGGATCCGGCGGAGCTGGAACGCGAGGCGCCGGAGCTGTTCCACCGCGAGACCCGCTGCGACTGGGTGGAGGACGGTGCGCGCCTGGAGAATGCGCGCATCCGTCGGGTCGGGACGCTGGTGATCGAACGGCAGATGATCGCGCTGGAGGATCCCGCCGACACCATCGCCCCGTGGTGCACGCGGCTGCGTCGCGAGGGGCTGGAGCGGCTGCCGTGGGACGCGGCGGCGAGCCAGCTCCGCGCGCGCATCCGCGTGCTGCACGAGGCGATGCCGGAGGCGGGCTTTCCGAATATGGACGATGCCGCGCTGCTGGCGGACCTGGAGCAGTGGCTGGGCCCGTATCTCGCCGGGATCACGCGGCGGCGCGATCTGGAACGCCTCGATCTGGCGGCGATCCTGCGCGCACGCCTGGACTGGGCGCAGCAGCAGCAACTGGAGCGCGAGGCGCCGGCGCGCATCGAAGTGCCCTCCGGTTCCGCGCACCGGGTCGACTACACCTGCGACCCGCCGGTGCTGGCGGTCAAGCTGCAGGAGCTGTTCGGTCTGACCGACACCCCGACGGTCGCCGGCGGCCGGGTGGCGGTGATGCTGCATCTGCTGTCACCGGCCGGGCGCCCGGTACAGGTCACTCAGGATCTGAAAAGCTTCTGGGCGAACGGCTACCCGGAGGTGCGCCGCGAGCTGAAGGGGCGCTATCCGAAGCATCCGTGGCCGGAGGATCCGTGGAACGCGCCGGCGACCCGGCATGCGAAGCGGCGGTGATCGCGGGGGCCGCTCCCCCGGAGTCCGGCTCCGGCTCGGGTCCACGATGCGGCGCGCGGCGTTCTCGGGTAGTGTCGCGTTCAGCACCACTGCGAGAAGATTCCCCCGATGCTGAAGTTCCTGACCGCGATCCTGATCCTGCTGTTCATCTGGTGGCGGGTGTCGCGCTGGCTGGAGGTGCGCCGGCGCCGGGCACGCGGCGAGGACATCTCCTACGAGGTGCGGATCAAGGGTTATCGGCCGATCACCATCCTCAGCGTGATCTTCCTGATCCTGTACGGGGGGTATGTCGTCTGGTACCTGCTGACGGAACATCTGGGACTGCTGTAGTCCGTTCGTCCCGCAAGCGGTGTGCGGGGCCTCGCCGAGGAGAGGCCCCGCGGGTCGAGCCGCGGGTCAGCAGTCCCCGATGCGCTCGCCCTCGATCTCCATGATGATCGTCATCGGGCCCATGGGGCTGTCGACGTCGGTGGTCATGGTACCTTCGGAGCGCGTCCCCATGAAGCGCATCTCGCCTTCCATGGTGGCGCGGCCGCCCTGCGGATCGGTGCAGGTCATGGCGAAGTCGGCGCCGTCGGAGCGGACGTCCACGTGATCCAGGGTGCATTCTTCCGGAACCTCGATGACGTCCTCGCCCTTTTCGATGTCTTCCTGCGTCACGCATTCGCGGGTGACTTCGACCTGGTCCTGCATCTGGGGCATGCCTTCGATGGTGGTCGTATGGGTGTACTCCCATTCGCCGGGTTCGATGTTGGGCGTCTCGGCCTGGGCGGCCACGGGCAGGGCCAGCAGGGCCAGCGGGATCAGGAATCGAAGCATGACGGTTCTCCGGATGCGGAAAAGGGCTTTCCCGATCCATCTTGCATGGGGGCCGGAGGTGTGGCAACTCTGCATTTGCAGGGGAAGAGGAGCACGCAATGACGGGACGCTGGTGGTTGCCTCTGGTCGTGGTGCTGGTCGCGATCGGGGGGTGGCGCGAACTGGTGGAGGAGGGGGCGGAGCAACCGGGGAATCCGGTCACCACCCTCGCGGAGCATCCGGTCGCTCCGGGATGCCGGCTGCCGGTGAGCTTTCACCTCGACCGGGTCGACGCCGAGTTCGGACTGTCGGAGCGCGAGGTGCGCGCGGCCCTGCGCGATGCCCGGGGGATGTGGGAGGAGACCACTGACGCGGAGCTGTTCCGTGAGGAAGAGGGTAAGGGGGTTGCGGTGCGGCTGGTGTTCGACGAGCGTCAGGCTGCGGCCCTGCGGCGGGATCAGGCCCGGACGGGCCTGGAGGAGCTGTATGCGGAGATCGAGCGCCGGCGCGAGCGTCTGGATCACGCACGTTCCGCGCTGGAGGCGGATATCCGGCGCCATGACGAAAACCGACAGGAGCTGGTGGAACGTCAGGCGGCCCACCAGCGCGACGTGGCCTCATGGAATGCCGGAGAAGGGCGCCGCACCGAGGCGCGTCGTGCGCGGCTGGAGCGCGAAGCGGAGGCCATCGAGCGCCAGCGGCGCGAGCTGAACCGCCGGGCCGAGCGGCTGGGCGAACGCCGTGATGAACTGGAGGACCGCCGAGCGGAGCTGGACGCGGCGATCGCGGACTACAATGCACGTGCGGACGGCCATAACGAACGCTCGCGCGAGGCGAGCGGATTCAACGTGGGATTGTACGAGCGCTCCGGCGAAGGGCGTTCGATCACCGTCTATCAGGCTACCGATCGCGAGCAGCTGACGCTGGTGCTGGCGCACGAGCTGGGGCATGCGCTGGGCATCGGCCACGTCGCGGATCCGGCCGCGGTGATGCACGCCAGTCTGGGTGCCGAGAATGCGGGGCGCGAGCGGCTCGCGGAGGCCGACCGGCGTGCGCTGGAACAGGCCTGCGACGTGACCACCGAGTCCACCGGGCCCACCGGGCCCGCACGGGGTCAGTAGCGGTAGCGCAGCCCTGCCGACAGGATGTTCACCCGCCCGCGGGTGCTGCCGCTGTATTCCACCGTGCCGGTGTCGAATTCGCGGGTCAGTTCGATGTCCTCGCTCGACACGTGGACGTAGGAGTAACCGAGGTCGACGCTCAGTCGTTCCGACGGATGCCAGGAGGCCCCCAGCGACAGCCAGGTGCGGTCGCCGTCCGGGGTTCGGGTCGAGCGATGGCTGTCGCGGGTGGGGGTGCGGTCGTACTGGATGCCGCCGCGCAGGGTCCAGGCCGGGTTGAGCTCGTATTCGGCCCCGATCGCCAGCGCGTAGCTGTTGCGATAGTCCTGCTCCAGCTCCTGTTCGGCCAGCGGGTGGTTGGACTCCACCGCGATCTCGTCGAAATTCGACCAGTTGAACCAGGTGTACTGCAGCAGCCCGGTCCAGCGTTCGTTGAAGCGATGGCTGAGCGCGGCGCTGGCGATGTCCGGGAGCTTGAGGTCGGCCTCGCCGGTGGCCACCACCGGCCCGGTCAGCGGCGGGCCGTTCTCCGGCATGGCGACGCGCGCCGTGCCCTTGAGCGTGTGGGTCACCCCGCTGCGATAGTGCAACCCGAGGCGAGTGGTGTCCGCGAGGTCGATCAGCACGCCGAGGTTGTACCCCACGTCCCAGCTGTCCCCTTCCAGGCGGTATTCGCCGTCGAGTGCCGGGTCCGGACCAATCGGGTCCGGGATGGCCGCACGCAGCGTGGCATCGGCGTACTGCAGGTCGATGCCGCCGCCGACGGAGACCCGATCGCTGACCTGCACGGCGATGCTGGGCTGCAGATTGAGCACCCGCAGGTCGGTCTCCAGCGAGTCGTAGCGGGCGAAGAAATCGTCGTCATACTCGCCCTTCAGTCCGAAATGGGTGCCCAGGCCGAAGCCCAGCCATACGCGATCCGACTGTGGCTCGGCCCAGTAGAAATTGGGCAGCGGGGTGGGGTCGTAGGGGTTGTCGCCCTCGCTGCCTTCCACGGGGAGCGTCTGGCCGTTGGCATTCGTGAAGCTCGAGCCGTCGTTGCGGGTGCTGGAGCGCGGGAACAGCAGATGCGCACCGGCCTGCACCTCGGCGCTTTCCAGGCGGGTCATGCCGGCGGGGTTGAAATAGATGGTGCTGGCGTCGGAGGCGATGGCGGCCTCGCCGGCATAGGCCCGGCCCAGGCCGGTCACCCCCTGTTCCTGCAGGTAGAAGCCGGCGGCCAGCACGGTGGCCGGGGCCAGACCGAGCGGCGCGGCGATGGCCGCGGCCGCGAGATGGCGCGCTCGAACAGGCATGGTTCCCCCCTTCACACCCGTGACACGGATTCTCGCGATCCGACTGGCAGCCGAAGGTAGCGAGGCCGCCGGCCGGACACAAGGGCCGGCTTAAGGAAACACTGATCAATGTACACGCTCGCGCTCGAGTCGCTTTTGCGTGGGAACAAGGCGCGGCGACCGCCGTGCAGTCATTCTGCACAAGGGAGCCGCAACGCCGTGCGCGCGCAAAAGCGGTCGAGCCCCTGCATTCAATAACTTGTGGGGGTTGGCACCCCGGGTTCCCCGATCCTGCGTTGCGGCCCTTGCCGGTAGAACCACTACCGGCTGCGTACCGCGCCTTGTCTCGGAAAACCCGGGGTGCCAACGCGAGCGTGTACATTGATCAGTGTTTCCTTAAATCAGCAGCAGGGCGAGCCCGATGCCGGCGGCCGCCGCGCCGCCACCGGCCAGCCCCAGGGTGCGGGCGGTGAAGCGGCCGATCACCGGGCGTGCCCGTTCGCGCCGGGTGAAGGCATCCTGCACGGCGACCAGCGCAGTGATGGCGCCGGCGACCAGCAGGATGATGCCGAAGATGTCCAGCAGTGCGGCGTATTCCATGAAGCTCCCGGGCGAACGACGGATCCTGCATCATGGATCATGCGTTGCGTTCCCCCATTTCGCATCCCAACCCTGATCTCACCGGGGTTGGTTGTGAACGGGGTCTCAGTGCTCGAAGGTGGTAATGACCATTCAGGATAGTGGGTTGTCAGGAGACAGCCAATCGGGAGGGATCTCATGTCATCGTTCTTGCTCAACCATTCGCAGCACGCACGTCACTGGTTTCGGTCGGGCCTGGTGGCCGCCGGCGCGGCCATATTGATGGCCTGCAGCCCCGGTGAAGGGCAGTCCGAGGTGCCCGGGGTGGAGGCGTCCGCGCTGGCGCATCCGGAGGAAGCGGGCGAACTGGTGGTGGTCACCCGCAACGCACCCACCGCCTGGTTCTACGACCGCCATACCGAGACCGCGGGCCCCGAACACGATCTGGTGGAGGCGTTCGCCGACGCCCGCGGCTGGGACGTCGAGTGGCAGGTGGTGGATTCGGTCGATGCCGTGCTGCGGGCCCTCGCCTCGGGAGAGGTCCACATGGCCGCGGCCGGGCTCACGCACCTCGAGTCGCGCGATGCTGATTTCCTCCGCGGGCCGCAGCACACCGAGGTGACCGAGCAGGTCGTCTGTCATCGCGACCAGCGCCCGCAGCCGCAGACGGCCGCCGACCTGGACGGGCTGGAGTTGGCGGTGAGCGCCAGCAGTGCCTACGTGGAAACGCTGCAGGCGCTGGAGGAGCCCGTGCCCTACCGTGCCGAACCCGAGGGTACCGAGCGGCTGCTGGCGGCCGTGGAAGAGGGCCGGCTGGACTGCACCGTGGCGGATTCGCATATCGCCGAACTCAACCGGCGGATGTTCCCGCATCTGGAAGTGGCCTTCGACCTGAGTGACGTCCGCGCGATCGGCTGGTACCTGCACCCCGATTTCGAGGGCCTGGCCGCACAGGCGAGCGCCTGGATGGACACCGACGAAGGGGCGCAGGCCCGCGCCCGGGTGGACGAGCTGTACTACGCCTATGTACCCGAATTCGATTTCGTCGACCTGCGCGCGCTGACCCGGCGCATCGACCAGCGGCTGCCGGATTTCCGCCCGGTGTTCGAGGAGGCCGCGGACGAGCACGAACTGCCCGCCGACTTGCTGGCCGCGCTGGCCTACCAGGAGTCGCACTGGGATCCGGAAGCCCGCAGTCCCACCGGGGTGCGCGGCCTGATGATGCTCACGCAGCGCACCGCGCAGGAGCTGGGCATCGAGGATCGCCTGGATCCGGAGCAGAGCATTCGCGGCGGGGCGCGTTACCTGCGTCAGATGCACGAGCGCCTGGATGAGGACATCCCGGAACCGGACCGCACCTATCTCGCGCTGGCCAGTTACAACATTGGCCGCGGGCATCTGCTGGACGCGCGGCGTCTGGCGCGCGAGCTGGGCCGCGATCCCGACCGCTGGGCGGACATGCGCGAGGTGCTGCCGCTGCTGACCGAGGAGCGTTACTACAGCAACCTGCGTTACGGCTATGCGCGTGGCTACCAGCCGGTGTACTACGTCCAGCGCATCCGCAATTACCGCGACGTGATCCGGCCGGTGTTCGTCGAGGACGAATCGGCGCCGCTCACCGGGCCGCGGGTGGCGCTGGACTGAGCACGCGCCCGGTCAGCTCCTCCAGGGCCCGCGCCCAGGCCGGCAGCAGCGCGGTGGTTTCCAGCGCCGAGACGTCCACCGGTGGCGGCAGGCCGTCGGTGAGCCAGCCGTCCAGTCGCGCGGCCAGGGCCTCGGAGTCGCCGGTCGGATAGCGGTACTCGCAGGGGTACTGTTCGGGGTAGCAAAGGGCGTCCGGGACCAGCGGGCGGGCGCCGGCGGCGCTGGCCTCCAGCATCGACAGTCCCTGGAATTCGTGTGCGGTGCTGCTGACCACGATGCCCGCGCGCCGCAGCAGGGCGTCGTATTCCTCCCGTGGCACGCGCCCGTCGGCGACGATGCATGCACCGAAACGCTGCCGTATTCGTTGCAGGGCGTCGGGGGGCGGTTCCGGGCGCGGACCCAGCAGGGCCAGGCGAAAATCCCGCCCGCGCGCGGCCAGTCTTTCCAGCGCCTCGGCGAAGAGTTCCGGGCGCTTGTCGTATTCCCAGCGGTGGTTCCACAGGATCAGCCCCGGGTCACGTTCGGGTGTGCCCCCGTCGGGTCGCCGCGGCGGCGCGACCGGGACCGGGAGTACGCGCGCCCGCTCGGCCAGGCGCTCCGGGACGCCGGGCGGGACTGCGTCGGGCATGCGCCGCAACAGGGCTCGCAGGCCGTCGAGGAAGGAGTCGCGATTGAATGCGGAGTTGAATGCGATGCGCCCGGCCGACAGCGCGCCGTAGACCTGCACTATCTGCGGCTCGATGGAGCGCACCTGATGCTCGCCGACCGGGTAGGCGAACTGGTTTTCGTGGAAGTAGTACAGCGCGGGCAGGCCCGCCAGCGGCGGGTGCAGGCCCCGCAGCGTGGCCAGATCCACCATCGAGGTGGCAACGATCGCGTCGGCCCGCACGCCTTCCAGCGCATCCAGCCAGGAGATCGGGTTGCCGCGGATGCGCCAGCGGAAATGGCGCCCGGGCAGCTCGAAGCGCTGCCAGTCGATCCCGGGAAAGGCGGTCACCAGGGCGTCCGCCCACGCGGCATGGCTGTCGGCACGATAGGCCGACAGCAGCAGCACGCGTGGACGCATTTCCCGGTTCATTCGGACTGCGCTCTGCCTCAGCCGCCGGCCGGGGCCGTCCAGCGTTCGCCCTGCATCGGTTCGTCCACCGGTGTGGCGGCGATGTGGTTGGTGTAGTTGGACAGGGTCTTGAGGCCGATGGCGAGGATGACCTCCAGCATTTTCTGCGGTGTGTGGCCGGCCTCCAGAAAGGCCTGCTTGGCCGTCTCGTCGACCCAGCCGCGGTGTTCCAGCATGGCCCGGGCAAACCCGCGCAGGGCCTCCAGCGCGGGGTCCTCCAGCGGCCGGTCCTCGCGCAGGGCGTCCACCACCGAATCGGCGACGCCGGCCATGCGGCCGGTCATGCTGTGGGCGGCCATGCAGTAATCACAGGCGTGGAAACGGCTGACGGTGAGCAGCAGCACGGCCTGTTCCTCGCCGCTCAGCGAGGTCTGCTGCAGGAGTTCGTTGAGATCGAGATAGGCCGCGGCCAGGGCCGGGACGGTGGCCATCTTGCGGATCAGGTTGGGGACCATGCCGAAGGTGGCCTCGGCGCGGTCGAAACTGGCGGCCGCCGCGGGGGCCGATGCGCGGTCATGCAGGGGGAAATCGGATTCGGTCGTCATGGCGCGTCTCCGTCGGGATGGGTGGTGAGCAGCAGGTCCTGCAGCGCCGGGGCCAGACGCAGGATGGTGTCCGCGTCCTGTTCCGCCCGTGCCATCAGCAGGATGCCCTCCATCAGCGCGAGCCAGTGATCGGCGAGGCGGGCGGTGTCGGTGCGTGCGTCCAGTTCGCCGTGCGCCACGGCCGCGTCGAGGGCCGCGCGGAATTGCGCGCGGATCGCGTCCAGATGGCCCTGCATGGCTGCCCGCAGGCGTGGGCTCTGCGTGCCGGTTTCCACCGCCAGGCTGCCGAACGGGCAGCCCGGCAGGCGGCCCTCCGCGGCCTGCATGCGGGCCTGGAATGCGTGGATCGCGCCGACGAAGGCGGTGACCCGCTCGCGCAGTCCACCGGGGCCGCGCAGGGCGGGCTCCAGGACTTCCGCTGTGAACTCGGTATACAGCGCCTCCAGCGTGGCGATGACCAGATCCTCCTTGCCCGGGAAGAAGTGATACAGGCTGCCCCGCCGCACGCCGGCGCGCTCGCAGATGCCGGCGATGCCCACCGAACCGTAGCTGCGGGTGAGCACGAGACCGCGGGTGGCATCCATCAGGGCCTGTCGGCTTTGGTCTCCGGTCGTCATGATCTACAGTCTAGTTGACCGATCGGTAAACGCAAGGGGAGGGAATCCAATGGGAGATCCAACGAACGAAGCGAAAGGCCTTGAGGGCGGCGTTTCGGATGACGGGGCCCCGGGTACCTCCGGTGGATCGGCCACGTCGCCGGTGCATGTGCCAGTGCGGTATCGCAGGACATGGGAGGATGGCTTCGGCGCGCGCGGCTGGAAGCTGGCCCTTCCCGGACTGGGCGAGGATGTGATTGCCGCGACGCCGTTCACCGGCGAACGCATCCCCACCTCGGTCTTCGTGCATGACATCGTGGATCACCATCTGTGCGGCTTCGCGCTGTCCGGTTACCTCGACGAGGCGGGGGCGCTGATGCAGCTGGCGCTGCGCACGGGCTCGGATCCGGTGGAGGACTATCGTCAGATGATCGACGAGGACCTGCTGCCCGGGCGTCCGGTCGCGGACGACTGGCCGGCCCTGTTGCCGCAAGCCCTGCGGCCCGGCACGGATACGCGCCCCGATCCGGAACATCTGCGCGGGCTGGCGCAGTGGGCGGGGCAGGGGGCCCTGCGGGCACTGCTGGTTGCGGGTTTCGTGCAGGCCGGGTACGCGCGTCTGGCGAGCGCGCGCGCGAACTGGGAAGGATACGGTCTGGACGTGCGGGCCCGGGAGGCGATTGCGCTGGCGCTGCAGCGCCTGTTCGAACGTCTGGACGAACGCATGCTGGCGGGCGACGTGCGGCACGCCGAGGGGGAATTCGAGATCACCGACCGGCGGGTGGTTTATCGCGATGCCGGCGGAGCGTCGGAGGACGCGGAGATCGTGAGGGAAGACCCCGCCGATGCGTGACCGGCGGGGTCGGGACGTGCCCGTGAATCAGCTCATCACGTGCGCGTCGCACCAGCCGGCTTCGTTGACCAGGACGTTCTGGAAGTCCTGGTGGAAGCAGCCGCCCCAGCCGTCCGGGGCATCCGCGTTGGCGTTCCAGAAGGCGCAGTTGTCGCAGCGCGCGCCTTCCTGGAACTGCGGGTGATCCGCGGCATCGGCCGCGTCGTTGACGTAGTCGTGGGCGTGACCGTCTTCGGCCTTCTCGTCCGCGGCGTGGACGGACTGCGTGCCCATCAGGCTCACCACCGGAATGGCGGCCACCGCGGCGGATGCGCGGCGCAGGAAGGCACGGCGATTGGCGTTGTGCTTGTCGGACATGGAAAACCTCCGTACTTGCGTAGGCTTGTGAATGTTCTTCGCTGACAACGTCCGGTGTTCTTTACTGTGTATTCCGGACGCTGCTTTCGAGTGTTACAGACGATGAGGGTTCCCGGCCAGATCCGGGATCCGTGTCGCGGGGCTCCGGTCTGCACATGGGCCTCAGCCTGAGTAGATGACATGGGGTCGCGGGAAATTCCTTCCGCTCCCGCCGGTGCGGTCGATCGGTACCGCCTCCGGCAGGCTTGCGGGGCACCAGCACCTGCCCCGGGCAGTTTTACGGATCGGGTGTCAGCGTTAAACTACCGTGAAACACAAGCTTTTCCGGGAGTTCGACATGCAGGTACGCAGGATGATGTTCGCAATGGCCGCCGCTCCGCTCCTGGCGGTCGGCACCGCCAGCGCCGACGGGATGGGGCTCAACCCGAGCTTTGCGGTGATGGGGGGTGGCCTCTGGACCACCGACTCCGATCTGCGAGATGACCCGGCCTATGGTCTGGAAATCGGCGCCGACTGCCTGCTGTTCCAGCCGGACAACGGCGTGCTGCGCCATCGTCTGAGCGTGACCGAGTTCGACGACGGCCCGCTGCGGATGACCAGCACCGAACTGAACACCCACTGGGAGTTTGAAGTTGCCGACAGCGTGACCATGGGCTTCGGGCCCGGGCTGGGCTATGTGAACACCAAGCTGGACGGTGACCGCAACGGTCTGTGGGCCGGGCAGTTCGGCGGCTCGGTGCAGTACGACGTGGACGACACCCTGTTCGTCGGCATGGAAGCGCGCTACCAGATCACCGAGAGCGATCGCTTCGCCGGCTCGCGCGAGGACATGGACAACATGCGCGTGATGGCCAAGGTCGGTTTCAATTTCTGAACCGGCAGGGCCTTCACTGAGAAAAAGGGCCGTCCCGGGCGACCGGGGCGGCCTTTTTTGTGCGTTCTGTCACGGAATCGGCGGGCTTGTGGCCGGCGCCGAACTCCGACAGGATTGAACCATGACGCACCAACCACCCGGATGAAGCCCGCCCATGGATGAATCCCGTCCCGATGCCCCTGACACCCCTGACACGCCCGGCGGCTCGGGGGACGATACCGGTGCCAATACTCCGTGGCATGCACTGGAAGCCGACGAGGCCCTGCGGCGCCACGACGCCGCACGCGAGGGGCTGAACGGCGACGAGGCCCGTGAACGGCTGGAGCGTTTCGGCCCCAACGCGCTCAAGCCGCCGGAAAAGGCCGGGGTGCTGCGGCGTTTCCTGCGTCATTTCCACAACATTCTGATCTACATCCTGGTGCTGGCGGCCATCGGGACCGCCCTGCTGGGCCACTGGGTGGACACCGGGGTGATCCTGGCGGTGGTGCTGATCAACACGCTGATCGGCTTCGTCCAGGAGGGCAAGGCGGAAAAGGCGCTGGACGCGATCCGCAGAATGCTCTCGCCGCAGGCGGTGGCCTTGCGCGATGGCGAACGCCGGGAGGTTCCCGCGGATACCCTGGTGCCGGGGGATATCGTCTATCTCCAGGCCGGGGATCGCGTGCCGGCCGACGTGCGGCTGTTCGAAGCCCGCAACCTGCAGGTCGAGGAAGCGGTGCTGACCGGGGAGTCGGTGGCGGTCGAGAAGGATACGGCCGCGGTCGACGAAGGCGCCGATCTGGGCGATCGGCGCGGCATGGCGTTCTCCGGCACGCTGGTGTCCTTCGGCCGGGGTACCGGGGTGGTGGTGGCCACCGGCGGCGATACCGAGATCGGGCGCATCTCCACCATGCTGGGCGAGGTGGAGAGCCTCGAGACCCCGCTGGTGCGCCAGGTGGCGCAGTTCGGCCGCTGGCTGGCCGGCGTCATCATCGTGATCTCGGCGGCGACCTTTGCCTTCGGCTTCTGGGTGCGCGATTACCCGCTGGACGAGATGTTCCTGGCGGCCGCCAGCCTGGCGGTGTCCACCATCCCCGAGGGCCTGCCGGCGATCCTGACCATCGCCCTGGCCATCGGGGTGCAGAAGATGGCCCGGCGCAACGCGATCATCCGCAAGCTGCCGGCGGTCGAGACGCTGGGTTCGGTGTCGGCGATCTGTTCCGACAAGACCGGGACCCTGACCCGCAACGAGATGACCGTGCAGGCGCTGATGACCGGTGCTGGCGAATACGGGGTCAGCGGGGTCGGTTATGCGCCGCACGGCGATTTCACGCGTGACGGGGTGGAGGTGGAGCCGGCCGATGCCCCGTGTCTGGAAGAGGTCCTGCGTGCGGGATTGCTGTGCAACGACGCAGAGGTTTTCGAAAAGGACGGCCAGTGGGTGATGCAGGGCGACCCCACCGAGGGGGCGCTGGTGACAGCGGCGTTCAAGGCCGGCCTGAGCACACGCCACGAGCACGAGTGCCTGCCGCGAACCGACGTGATCCCGTTCGAATCGGATCACCGTTACATGGCGACCCTGCATCACGACCACGACGGCCACGGGCGCATCTATCTGAAAGGGGCCCCGGAACGGGTGCTGGAGCTGTGCGAGCACCAGGCCACCGCCGACGGTCGCGAGCCGCTGCGGGCGGATGAATGGCATGCGGCGATGGACGCGATCGCGGCACGCGGTCAGCGCCTGCTGGCCATCGCCCGGCGCGAGACCACCGCCGAGCAGCGCGAGCTGACCTATGGTGACGTGGAGCAGGGTGGATTCATCCTGCTGGCGCTGGTGGGGATCATCGATCCGCCCCGCGACGAGGCGATCGCCGCGGTGGCCGAGTGCCAGCGGGCCGGGATCCGGGTCAAGATGATCACCGGCGACCACGCGGCCACCGCGCGGGCGATCGGCGAGCAGCTGGGCCTGCGCGGCGAGGGCGGCACGCTGACCGGCCAGCAGCTGGAAGCCATGGATGACGCCGAACTGGCGCGCGCGGTGGAGGATACCGACGTGTTCGCACGCACCACGCCGGAGCACAAGCTGCGGCTGGTCAGGGCGCTGCAGGGCAACGGCCGTATCGTGTCCATGACCGGGGACGGGGTGAACGACGCCCCCGCGCTCAAGCGCGCGGATGTCGGGGTGGCCATGGGGCACAAGGGGACCGAGGCGGCCAAGGAGGCCTCCGAGATGGTGCTGGCGGACGATAACTTCGCCTCCATCGCGCATGCGGTGGAAGAGGGCCGTACGGTCTACGACAATATCCGCAAGGCCATCCTGCACATGCTGCCCACCAATGCCGGGCAGTCACTGACCATCATGATGGCGATCCTGATGGGCCTGGCCCTGCCGCTGACCCCGGTGCAGGTGCTGTGGGTCAACATGGTGACCTCGGTGACCCTGGCGATGGCGCTGGCCTTCGAGCGCACCGAGCCGGGGGTGATGGGCCGTCCGCCGCGTGCGCCGGACACCCCGCTGCTGTCGGGGTTTCTGCTGTGGCGCATCCCGTTCGTGGCGATCCTGCTGTGGCTCGGGACCTTCGGCCACTTCGTGTACATGGAGGAGGTGCTGGGGGTGGCCGATGACCTCGCCCGCACCGTGGCCATCAACACCCTGGTGGCCGGTCAGGCCTTCTACCTGCTGAACCTGCGCCTGATCCATCAGCCGGTGCTGGCGGGTGGCGAGCTGTTCCGCTCGCGGGCGATGTGGATCGCCATCGGGGTGCTGGTCGTGCTGCAGCTGGCGTTCACCTACGTGCCGGTGATGCACACCCTGTTCGGCACCACTGCGATCGATGCCGGGGACTGGACGCGCATCCTGCTGTTCGGGCTGGCGGTGTTCCTGATCGTGGAGGGCGAGAAGCTGGTGTTCCGGCGCATGGGCTGGGCCGGGAACTGACCGCGCCGGTCGGGTCCGGTCAGTTCCCGCCCCGCCCGGTATCAGTCGGTGTGGGTGACCCACTCGCGGCCGGTGGCCTCTTCCCAGTCTGCGGGCGTGGGGGTGTTGCGGTCGTAGTCCAGCCAGGCCTCGTAGACCTCGTCGGGCCAGTGCGACTGCAGCCAGTAGATGATGGCCTCGGCGTCTTCTTCGTCGATCTGTTCCTCGAACGAGGGCATGGTGCCGCCACGGGCCTGGCCGCCGTAACGGATCATGTCCTTGAGCTGCCACCAGGGGTGGTGCCAGGTGTGGGCCGAACCGTCGAGCGGCGGCGGGGGCCAGTTGCCGTCTTCGTCCGGCTGGTGCCAGTTCTCCGCCCCCTCGCGGTCCTCGCCATGGCAGGCCGCGCAGTACTGCTGGTAGAGGTGCTCGCCGCGCGCGAGGATCTCCGGGTTGTCGGTGCGTTCGCGGTGTTCCGGCTCGCCGGACCAGAAGCCGCCGTCACAGCCGGTCACCAGCAGGGCCAGGGCCAGGGCGAGAAGCGGGGACGTTCGCAGGGTCGCGGTCATTCGGCTTCTCCTTCGTCCGGCGCGTCGTCCCCGCCGAAGGCATCACGGACCCCGTCCCAGGCGTCGCGCGAGCCGTCGCGGATGCGGCCCCAGGCGTCCCGCGACCCGTCGCGCACGCCATCCCAGGCCTCGCGGGAACCTTCGCGGACGCCGCCCCAGGCCTCGCGCGAGCCGTCCCGCACGCCTTCCCAGGCCTTGCGCGAGCCTTCGCGGATCGACCCGCCGGCGCGCCCGCTGCGCAGCTCCATGTCGTCGTACCAGGCGGCCAGGGCATCGCGTTCGTCGTCCAGGGCCTGCAAGGCCCGTTCGCGGTTTTCGCGCGTGGCGTCGGCGAGATCGTCCCAGGTCTCGCTGGCCTCCCGGTGCAGGCGCTGCAGGGTGTCATCCATCGCGTCCAGGGTATCCCGGGTGCGTTCGCGTGCGGTCTCGTCGCCTTCTTCGGCATCGCGCTGCAGCTGCTCGCGGCGCTGCTGCCAGTCCTCGCGCAGGCTCTTCATCGACTCGCTGGTGGTTGCGGCGGCGGTGGTCCCGTCGCCGGATTCCGCCCAGGTGGCCGGTGGCAGCGCCAGCAGGAGCCCGAGCACGGCCAGGAGTAACAGTCGGGTGGCTGGATTGCGGGTCATGAGGAGTCTCCGGATGCCTCGATTTGTCCACCATGGTAGACGAGTGCGGCCCGGTGTAGTTTCCCCAGTTCCGTGCGCGACGGCCGACCAGGAGGTGAATCCGTGAATTTCGACGCTTTTGTCCGCGGTGCTCCGGGCCTGTCCGTGATCATCCCCGCGTGGAACGAGGCGGAATGGCTGCCGCGGACCCTGGCCGCGGTCCAGGGGGCGCTGGCCGGTGTCGAACGGGCCAGCGAGATCATCGTGGTCGACAATGCCTCCACGGATGCCACCCCGGAGATCGCGCAGCGCGCGGGCTGCCGGGTGGTGTACGAGCCGGAGCGCAGGATCAGCCGGGCGCGCAATGCGGGTGCCGGGGCGGCTCGCGGGCAGTACCTGCTGTTCGTCGATGCCGACACCTGGCCCGATGCCGAACTGCTGCAGGCCACGCTGGACGCGCTCGACAGCGGAACGGTGTGCGGCGGTGGCGCCCGGGTCGCCTTTGATCATCTCGACCATCGCATTTATCGCTGGGGCGCGGCTGCATGGAACGCCCTCTCCGCGCGCCTGGGGCTGGCCGCGGGTTGCTACGTATTCTGCACCCGCGAGGCGTTCGCGGCCGCGGGCGGTTTCAGCGAGGCGGTCTATGCGGGCGAGGAGGTGTTCCTGTCACGGGCACTGAAACGCCGGGGACGCGCGCAGGGTCAGCGCTTCGAGATCCTGCAGACGCCGGTGCTGACCTCCGGGCGCAAAGAGGACTGGTTCCATCCGGCCCGCCATGTCCTGGTGGTGCTGCAGGTGCTGCTGTTGCCCTGGAGCCTGCGTTCGCGGCGTCTGAGCTGGTTCTGGTACACGCGTCCCCCGCGCAAACCCTGACTCAGAGCACGTCGAAGCGGTTGCGTCCGGATTCCTTGGCCGAATACAGGGCGTGGTCGGCGCGTTCGAGGGTCTCGTCGACGGGTTCTCCGGGCTGCGCGAGGTGGCCCCCGGCGCTGAAGGTCACGGGCGTGTCCTCGGGGGTTTCCACTCCGGCGGCGGCCTCGATGAGGGCCTGACCCATGGCGGACAGGCGTTCCGGGTCGCAGGGATGCAGCAGGACCAGGAATTCGTCGCCGCCCCAGCGCGCCACCCGGTCGTCGGGGCCGAGAAATTCGCGCAGCCGTTCGGCGACCCGGGTCAGGGTGGTATCGCCTTCGGCATGCCCGTGGGTGTCGTTGAGCGGCTTGAAGTGGTCCAGGTCCAGATAGATGACCCCGAACGGCTCGCCGGAATGCCGCGCGCGCTGGGCATGGTCATCCAGCAGCTCGTCCATGCCCCGCCGGTTCACCAGTCCGGTCAGCGGATCCTTGCGGGCCATTTCGTGCAGTGCCTCGGTGCGCTCGCGGACCTTGGTCTCGAGGTTGCGGGTCTGGTTGCGGATGGCCTCCGCCATGCTCTGGTAGTGCCGCATCAGGCGGCCGATCTCGCCGCGCGCCTCGGGCAGTTCCACCGGGCGCAGGTCGCCGGACTGGATGCGTGCCATCGCCTGTTCCAGCGCGGCCACCGGGCGGAAAATCAGGCGCTGCAGGGCCATGTGCAGCAGGACCAGGACCAGGGCCAGGGTGAAGCCGAAGACCACCAGCACCGGCGTGAAATGTCGTACCGGCATCACCTCGTCGAGATCCAGCAGGGTGATTTCGTACCAGTCGAGAGTCGGCAATCGGGCGATGCCCGCCAGCTGGCGCTGCCCGTCGATCTGGACGAAGTCGGTGCGCACCTCGCCTTCCGGGTCGGACAGATCCCGCAGTTCGTCCATCATGGAGCGGATGCGCTGGTGGTCGCGGGGCCGGTCGACCAGGCGTTCCACCGTGCTTTTCTGGCCCTCCGGCTGCACCAGGCTGGCGAATTCGATGAACTCCGGATCGCGGTAGAGCTGGATGGCGCCGCTGAAGTCGGCGAACACCGTGGTGATCCCCGGCTGCTCGATGTCGACGATGTCGCGCAGGATGCCGTCCAGTTCCAGGCCGGTCCCGGTCATGCCCAGGATGGAGCCGTCGCGGTCGCGGATCAGCACGTCGATCCACAGCTTGGTGACCCCCAGCTCGGTGTCCGGATTGACGTTGAGATGGAAGTCGCGTTCCTCCTCGATCAGGCGGAAGAACCAGGCATCATCGGGGTCGTCGGGGTCCAGGTGATAGCGCAGCGGGTCGTCGGCGAATTCGTCGTCGGCGTTGTTGTGGTAGTAGGCGCCGTTTTCGCGCAGGGCCACGAAGTAGTTTTCGTCGCGGAAATTGCCGCGAAAGCTCTCCATCTCCTCGATGGCGGCCGCCTCCCTGTCGGGGTTGTCGGGTTCACGGGCGAACCGGAGGATGGCGGTGGAGTCGGCCAGCTGGTGCGACAGGGCGATCTCGCGTTCCAGCGGCTGCTGCAGGCGGGCGCTGTCGTAGCGCACCTGGATCTCCGCGACGTGCTTCCCCCACTGCTCGATGATGCCTTCGGCAATGCGCTCGAAGGCGAACCAGACGCCGACCAGCCCGACCAGGAGCAGGGCGCCGGCGAGCACCAGGAAGCGGCTGCGCAGGCTCATGGCGGGGGCGGGAACGGGGATGGAAAACCGTGCATGGTTCAAGTTTAGAGAAACGCCGTTCAATGTGCACGCTCGCGCTGGCATCCCCGATTTTCCGGGACAAGGCGCGTCGTGCAGCGGGTCACGCGGCCCGTTTGCGCGCCAGCGTCAGGCCGTCGCCGATCGGCACCAGCGACAGATCCACCCGCTCGTCCCGGTGAACGAACCGGTTGAATTCGCGGATCGCTACCGTGTCCTCGCGTTGATCGCTGCGGTCGGCCACGGTGCCGTGCCACAGGGTGTTGTCGATCATCACCAGGCCCCCGGGCGCCAGCAGGGCGAGGCAGTGTTCGTAGTATTCGCGGTAGCCGGTCTTGTCGGCGTCGATGAAGGCCAGGTCGAAGGGCTCGACCGCGGGATCTTCTTCGCGCAGGGCCTGCAGGGTGTCCGCGGCCGGTCCGAGGCGCAGGTCGATGCGGTCCTCGACGCCGGCGCGGCGCCAGTAGCGGCCGGCGATGTCGGTCCATTCGCGGCTGAGATCACAGGTCACGATCCGGCCGTCGGCCGGCAGGGCCTCGGCGATGACCAGGCTGCTGTAGCCGGTGAAGGTGCCGATCTCCAGGTAGCGCCGGGCACCCGTCAGCCGGGCGAGCAGGGCCATGAACTGCCCCTGTTCCGGGGCGATCTGCATGCGCGCCTCGGGCAGGGCTGAGGTCTGCGCACGCAGTTCCGCCAGCAGCGGCGATTCGCGCAGCGAGGCGTCGAGCAGATACGGGTGGAGTTCGTCGTCGAGGCCGATGGAGCGGGTGGACATGGCAACCTCCGGGTCAAGGAAACACTGCGCGCAGGCGTTGCAGGCCACGCAGCGGGTGGATGGCGGCCACGGTCAGGGCGATCAGCGCCGCCCATTCCAGCCAGTGGGGCAGCCATTCGGTGGCGGCCTCGACCCCGGTCAGCGGATCGAATCCGGTGTACGCCAGGGCCAGATCCAGCAGCAGCCCCAGGGCGACGGTCGATACCACGATCCCGACGAGGTAGCGAACCAGCGCGGCATTGCCCATCTCCCGACGATAGACGCCCAGGGTCGCCATGCTGGTGATCGGCGCGGCCAGCAGGAACACCAGCACGGTCCCGGGCGAAACGCCGGCCACCAGCAGGCCGGCGGCGATGGGCGTGGCCGCCGTTGCACACAGATACATGGGGATGCCCACCAGCGCCATCAGGAGCATGACGGCCGGCCCGCTGCCGTACGCGGCCAGCGCATCCGGCGGTACGGTGGCCAGCAGCACGCCCGCCACCAGCAGTCCGAGCACCAGCCACAGGCGGATGTCGTCGAGGATGTCGCCAAAGGCGTAGGCCAGGCCGCCGCGCAGTTCGGCCAGCCGACCGGGGCCGGCGCCGGGCGGCGCGGCCTCCGTGTCGCAGGCGTCTTCGCAGCCATTCCCGCAGCTGCTGCCGCAGGCGTCGCCGCCGACATTGTCCGGGCCGGGGTCGGGCGGCGACTGGCGGGCGAGGCTTCCCGCCCCGACCAGCAGACCGGTGGCCAGCGCGGTGACCACCGCGCCGAGCCCCCGGACCACGGCCATCAGCGGTCCCAGCAGGACGTAGCTGATCGCCAGCGACTCGATCCCGATGCCGGGGCTGCCGATCAGGAAGGCCGTGGCGGGGCCGCGTCCGGCGCCGCCACGGTGCAGCGCCAGCGCGGCCGGGATGGCGCCGCAGGAACACAGGGGCAAGGGCGCCCCGGCCACCGCCCCGCGCGCCGTGGCCCCCACCGAGGATCCCCCCAGCCAGGCCTGCAGGCGTTCCTGAGGCAACAGGGCGCGCACCAGGCCGGCGACCGCCAGCCCCGCCAGCAGCCAGGGCGCGGCGGCGAGCGCGAGTTGCAGGGTGGCCTGAAGTATGTCGCTTGCCATGAGTCCATCCTTCGCTGTGTGCCGCGCGGGTGCAAGAGCGACCAGTGCGGGTGGCGGTTCGGCACTGCCCGGCGCGAGCGGCTACACTGCCGCCCATTCACGCAATGCAACGAAAGGAGACGATAATGACGGGATACGCACTGGCGAACGTGCTCCACGTCCTGGCCGTGGTGATCTGGGTGGGCGGCATGTTCTTCGCCTGGGCCATCCTGCGCCCGGCGGCCAACGCGGAGCTGGATGACGCCGCGCGTCTGCGCCTGTGGCCGGCGGTGCTGGGGCGGTTCTTCCCCTGGGTGTGGGCCTCCATCGCGGTGGTTCTGGTGACGGGCTTCTACCTGATCTTCGGTGTACTCGGGGGCATGGGCGGGGTGCATCCCAGCGTGCACACCATGCTGCTGCTGGGCATCATCATGATGCTGATCTTCGCGCACATCTTCTTTGCCCCGTATCGTCGCCTGAAGCAGGCCGCCGAGGCCGGGGACGTTGCAGAAGGCCTGCGCCGCATCGGCCAGATCCGCCTGTTCGTGGCGATCAATACCGTGCTGGGCCTGGTCACCGTGGCCGTGGGCTCCGGCGGCCGGCTGCCGCTGTAAAGCGCGTTCAGGGGCCCGGCCCGGAGCGCAGGCGCGGGTGCCAGACGAGTTCCGGCGCCCGCGGCGGTTCGCACTCCACCACTGCGTTCTGCTCGAATTTTTCCAGCCAGTGGTCACGGATCGCCGGCGGGAGGTCGGGGATGCCGAAGCCGGGTTCTTCCGGCCATTCTCCGTCCGGATCGCCGCTGGTGGCCGGCCAGGCGGGCCGTCCCGCGCTGGTGATCGTGGCCCGCAGCTGTTCCTGGCGCCGGGCGTTCTCCGTCGCACCGGACGGCCGACTGAAGGGGTTGTGTGCGGTGATCAGCGTGATCCGTGCATGGCCCCGTGCGCTCAGCTGGCGCGCCAGTTCCGCGTGGGGCTCGCCAATGCGCAGGTCGAGGGTCGTGGCGGCGGTATGCAGGCTGCCGGTAGGGCCCGGCGGCAGCTGCACGCGGTAGTGCGCCGCGGCGTACACCTGCTCCAGACGCCGGATCTCTGCGTTGTCTCCGGGGGCAGACGATCCCCCGCTGCTTGTCTGTTCGGTCATATCGCGGCACTCTCGAGGTTGCACCTGCACGGCAGGCGATTCGACAGGGGGAGCGGGATGTCGGTCAAGCCATGGATCCAGCGGGGCGGGACGTGAGCCGCGGGCCGGCCCCCGGTCGGCTCCCCGGGCGGACTTCGCATCTGACCGGGGCCTTTCTGCTGGTCCTGCTGCTGGTGGCGGCGGTGGCGGTGGTCAGCTGGTTGCGCGTGCAGCAGCTGCAGCAGGAGGTCCAGTCTCTGGCCGCGGAATACGTGCAGCGGGTGGACAGTGTCCACCGCATGCGCGCGCTGGTGCGCGAGCGGACGCTGCGCGCGACGCTGGTCCTCAGCACCGATGACCCCGCCATGCAGGACCAGTACCGCCAGGAATTCCGTGATCTCGCCCGCCGCTTCATCGAGGCGCGCGACGAGGTGGATCGGACGATCGACGATCCCCGCCATGCGCGTCTGCTGGCGGAACTGCGCGAGATGACCGCGGTGGGGGCGCCGCTGATGAGCGAGATGATCGACCTGGCCCTTGCCGGCGGCCGTCAGGAGGCGTTGCCGACCCTGTATTCCCGCATCATGCCGGCGCAGGAGCGCACCCTGGAGCAGATCGAGCGCCTTCTCGCGGCCCTGGAACAGCAGAACGCGGCGGACATTCGCGCGATGGTGCGCCAGCACGAGGATACCCAGCAGGTCATGGTGATGGCCTCGGGCGTGGCCATGCTGCTGATCGCCGGCATCGGTTTTCAGGTGCGCCGGCGCATCCGCCAGGATCATTCGGCGCTGCAGGAGGAGCTGGTGCAGCGCCGCCGGGCCGAAGCGCGCCTGCGCGAGACCCAGGCCGGGCTGGAGGCCGCGGTGGCACGGCGTACCGCCGAGCTTGAGGATGCCTCCGCGCGTCTGGAAGAGGCCCAGCGCATCGCCGGTGTGGGGTACTGGGACTGGGGCATCCGCGGCGAGCAGCTCAACTGGTCGACCAATGTGTTCGAGCTGTTCGGTCTGGATCCCGAACGGGACACGGCCGGTTTCGAGGCCTACATGCACGCCATCCATCCGGACGACCGGGTCCGGGTGCGCCAGGGCATCAACGCCGCGCTGGCCGAGGGCAGCCATTATCACCTGGAGCACCGGGTCGTGCTGCCCGACGGCGGGCTGCGGCACGTGCGGGTGGAGGGCGAGATATCGCGTGATGCTGACGGGCGCCCGCAGCGGGTGCTGGGCATGGTGCGGGACATCACTCGCGACAAGCAATCCGAACAACGCCTGTGGCATCAGGCCCATCATGATTCGCTGACCGGACTGCCGAACCGCAGCCTGCTGCAGGAGCACCTGCGTCAGGCGCTGAGCCGGGCGCGGCGCAACGGCACCCGTCTGGCGCTGCTGGTCTGCGACCTGGACGGCTTCAAGCCGGTCAACGACCGTCTGGGTCACGATGCCGGTGACGTGGTGCTGGTGACCGTGGCCGCGCGCCTGCGCAGCGGGGTGCGCGAGAGTGACGTGGTCGCCCGCGTGGGGGGCGACGAGTTCGTCCTGCTGCTGGAGGCCGTGGGCGGACCCGAGGACGTGCGCGCCGTGGGACGCAAGCTGCACCAGCGTTTCGCCGAGCCGTTGGAGATCAATCAGGAGGCGGTACGCGTGGGTTTGAGTCTGGGGGCGGCGATCTATCCCGACGACGGCGAACGGGCCGAGGAGCTGCTGCAGCAGGCGGACCACGCCATGTACGTCGCCAAGAACGGTTCCGGCCAGGAACTGGTGCTGTCGGATCAGAGGTAGGGTGTGAGCAGCCGGGCGGCGCCGTCGCGCAGGCGTATCGGCAGCGGGCGGCGGTAGACCTCGGTAAGCGTGAGTTCGCGCGAGTCTTCCAGCAGCTCGTCGGCCCACTGCGTCAGGCGTCCGCCCAGCCCCGGGTCGTAGCATTCCAGGTTGAACTCGAAGTTCAGGCGCAGGCTGCGCGGGTCCCAGTTGGCGGAGCCGGCCAGCACCCACTCGCCGTCCACCAGCATGATCTTGGAATGGTTGAACGGCGGCGGGGTCAGCCACAGGCGGCAGCCGCGTTCCAGCAGTTCCGCCTGGCCCGGCTGGCTGGCCCATTGCACCAGCCGCAGATTGTTGTGTTCTGGCAGCAGGATGTCCACGCGGATCCCGCGCAGTGCGGCGGCCTTGAGCGCCCCCACCAGGGCGTGGTCGGGCAGGAAATAGGGCGTGGCGATCACGATGCGCTCGCGGGCCTCGGCGATCGCCGCCTGCAGGGTGAAGTTGAGGACCTCGAAATCCTCGTCCGGGCCGTCGGGCAGCCCGCGGCACAGCAGGGCACCGCCGTCGGCGTCCAGCGGCGGGAACCAGGTCTCGCCCTTCAGCTGTTCGCCGGTGGTGAATTCCCAGTCCTCGGCAAACACCCGTTGCAGCTGGCGGCAGACCGGCCCGCGCACGGCGAAATGCAGATCCTGGATGGGGTGACGTCCGGGGTCGCTGGGGCTGTGCCCGCGGCGGATATTCATGCCGCCGGTGAAGCCACGATACCCGTCGATCACCAGCAGCTTGCGGTGATTGCGCAGGTTGAAGACCGCCAGGCTGCGCGGGATGTGGTGCACGGGCAGGAAGGGGGCGGCGACGAGCCCGGCGCGGCGCAGATGGCGCAGGGTGTTGCGGCGGCTGTAGCGCACCCCGATGCCGTCGACCAGCACGCGCACGGCCACACCGCGTTCGCGCGCCGCCTGCAGGTGCCGGATGAAACGCTGGCCCTGAGTGTCGTAATCGAAGATGTAGGTGGCCAGGGTGATGGAATGTTCCGCGCGATCGATCGCCTCCAGCATCGCGCCGAAGGCCTGGTCGCCGTCGAACAGCGGTTCCATCGCGTTGCCGCCGGTCAGGCGGAACGGGCTCAGGCGGTCGCCGCTGTGTACCAGGCGTTCCCAGCGCGCCGGCGGCGCGGGGCGTGCCCCTTCGTGCGGCTGCAGCCCGGACAGCAGGTGCCCCTCGCGCAGGGCATGCGCACGGCGCCGGATGCGGTTGACGCCGAACAGCCAGTAGAGGATGGAGCCGGCCAGCGGCAGCAGGAAGATCAGCCCGACCCACGCGATCAGCATGCCGGTGTCGCGCCGCTGCAGCAGGGCGTGCGCGGCGGTGGCGACGGCGATCGCGAGCGAGACGACGGCGAAAACACTGGCGGCCCAGCCGCTGTCGAGCACAGCAGGTCTCCCGGTGACGGTGTGGCGTGGCGGCGTTGTGGATGAACCGCCGCAGGCCCGCTACAGTACGCGGGCCGGGCGGCAGCTTAAAGATTTTCCCCGGTGCCCGCCACGGTGGCCCGCGGGAATCCAGCCCTGTCGCCCTCCGTTTCGCTCCCCGGCCGAGAATCGCGCATGAGCCATTCCCTGACTCCCGAATCGTTCGCCAATGGCGAGCAGCTGCCGCTGAAGGATTTCACCGAGAAGGCGTACCTGGATTACTCCATGTACGTGATCCTGGACCGCGCCCTGCCGCATATCGGCGACGGGCTGAAGCCGGTGCAGCGGCGCATCATCTATGCGATGAGCGAACTGGGGCTGTCCGCCACCGCCAAGTACAAGAAGTCGGCGCGTACCGTGGGCGACGTGCTCGGCAAGTTCCATCCGCACGGCGATGCCGCCTGCTACGAGGCGATGGTGCTGATGGCGCAGCCGTTCTCCTACCGCTATCCGTTCGTGGACGGGCAGGGCAACTGGGGCTCGCCGGACGATCCCAAGTCCTTCGCCGCGATGCGCTACACCGAGTCGCGCCTGTCGCGCTACGCCCAGTTGCTGCTCTCCGAGCTGGGGCAGGGCACGGTGGACTGGGTGCCGAACTTCGACGGCGCGCTGGAGGAGCCGAAGATGCTGCCGGCGCGGCTGCCGAACGTGCTGCTCAATGGCGGCTCCGGGATTGCCGTGGGCATGGCCACCGACATCCCCCCGCACAACCTGCGCGAGGTGGCCGCGGCCTGCGTGCACCTGCTGGAACACCCGAAGGCCACGGTGGACGAGCTGTGCGAGCACCTGCCGGGGCCGGACTTCCCCACCGAGGCGGAGATCGTCACCTCGCGCGCCGAACTGCAGAAGCTCTACGCCACCGGCCAGGGGTCGGTGCGTGCGCGGGCGCGCTACGAGCGCGAGGGCGACGATATCGTGGTCACCGCGCTGCCGCACCAGGTGTCCGGGGCGAAGCTGCTGGAACAGATCGCCAGCCAGATCCGGGCGAAGAAGCTGCCGATGATCGAGGACCTGCGCGACGAATCCGATCACGAGCACCCGACCCGCCTGGTGATCACCCCGCGTTCGAGCCGCGTGGACATCGAGGCGCTGATGGCGCATCTGTTCGCCACCACCGACCTCGAGAAGAACTACCGCGTGAACATGAACGTGATCGGGCTCGACGGCCGCCCGCAGGTGCGCGATCTGCCCGGATTGCTGCGCGAATGGCTGGAGTTTCGCATCGAGACCGTGCGCCGGCGCCTGCAGTGGCGCCTGGAGAAGGTGCAGGCGCGGCTGCACGTGCTGGAAGGCCTGCTGATCGCCTATCTCAACATCGACGAGGTGATCGCGATCATCCGCGAATACGACGAGCCGAAGCCCGAACTGGTCAGCCGCTTCGGCCTCAGCGAGACCCAGGCCGAGGCGATCCTGGAACTCAAGCTGCGGCATCTGGCGAAGCTGGAGGAGATGAAGATCCGCGGCGAGCAGGACGAGCTCTCGCAGGAACGCGACCAGCTGGAGAAGACCCTGGGGTCCGAGCGTCGCCTGCGGACCCGCGTGCGCCAGGAGATCGAGAAGGACGCCGCCGACTATGGTGACGAGCGGCGATCCCCGCTGGTGGAACGCGAAGCCGCGCGGCCGCTGGACGAATCCGCGCTGGTGCCGGCGGAGCCGTTGACCATCGTGCTCTCGGAGAAAGGCTGGGTGCGCGCCGCCAAGGGCCACGACGTGGACGCCCGCGGTCTGAACTACAAGGCGGGTGATGCCTTCCGCGCCGCGGTCGCCGGGCGCAGCAATCAGCCGGTGGCGTTTCTCGACTCCACCGGACGTGCCTATACCCTGCAGGCGCACAGCCTGCCTTCGGCGCGCGGTCAGGGCGAGCCGCTGTCGGGGCGGGTGAACCCGGCGGAGGGGGCGCATTTCGTCGGCATGGCCACCGGCGGCAGCGAGGACCGCTGGCTTCTGGCCACCGATCACGGTTACGGCTTCATCACCCGTCTGGAGGAGCTGCTGGGACGGCAGAAGGCGGGCAAGAACGTGCTGACCGTGCCGGCCGGGGCGGCGGTGCTGCCGCCCGTCGCGGTGCCGGATCCGGAGAGCGACCATCTGGCGGTGGTGACCACGCGCGGCTATCTGCTGGTGTTCCCGGCGGCTGCGCTGCCGGAGCTGGCGCGCGGCAAGGGCAACAAGCTGGCCGGGATCCCGGCCGCGTCGCTCAAGGACGGCTCGGAGCGGGTGCAGGAGGTGGTGGCCCTGGCACCGGGCGATACCCTGGTGGTGCATGCCGGCAAGCGCTTCAAGGCGCTGGCGCCGGCGGAGTGGGGCGAATACGTCAGCGAACGCACGCGCCGCGGGCGGCAGCTGCCGCGCGGCTACCAGAACGTCGACCGGCTGGAGGTGCGGCGCTGACGGACGCGGCCGAGAGTTCCCGGTCCGGGGCAGGCGGCTCCGGGTCAGGAGCCCCGGGCGCTGCGTTCGCTCCGTTCTTCGGAGGGCCTGGCCCGATGGCTTGATGCGGGGGTGATCAGGGCGCAGGCCTCGGCCTCCGGCAGGGGGCG
The DNA here is from genome assembly GCF_000377885.1 of Thioalkalivibrio sp. AKL17. Lineage (NCBI taxonomy): Bacteria > Pseudomonadati > Pseudomonadota > Gammaproteobacteria > Chromatiales > Ectothiorhodospiraceae > Thioalkalivibrio > Thioalkalivibrio sp. AKL17. Next base: position 373,488 of record NZ_KB898765.1, on the reverse strand, counting down.
ATGGTAGAGGAAACCCTGGCCCACCGGGCAGCCGAGTTCGTGCAGCAGGGCGGCGTCCTCCGCGGTCTCGATGCCTTCGGCGACGGTTTGCAGGCCGAAGCCGCGGCTCACCGCGAGAATTGCCTCGAACAGGCCGCGCATGCCGGGGTCGCTGGCAATGCCGTCGACCAGCGCGCGATCCACCTTGACCGTGGATACCGGCAGCCGGCGCAGATAGGCGAGCGAGGAATAGCCGGTGCCGAAGTCGTCGATGGCGATGGACACCCCCAGGTCGCGCAGGGCGTGCAGTTCGTCCAGTGCATCCTCCAGGTTGTGCATGATCGCGGTCTCGGTGATCTCGACCTCGAGGCAGCCGGGCGGGGTGCCGGTGTGCTCCAGCGCCGTGCGTACGGCCTGGGTCAGGGTGTGGCCACGGGCGGTCAGGGCCTCGAACTGGCGCGTGGAGACGTTCACCGCGACCGGGTAGCACTCGCCGGTGGCGGCGCGCCAGCGGGCGGCCGCGGCCAGGGCCTCCTGCAGGGCCCACTCGCCCAGGTTGACGATCGCGCCGGTGGTCTCGGCGACCGGGATGAACTCGCCGGGCGAGACCGGTCCGAACTCGGGATGTTCCCAGCGCATCAGGGCCTCGAAACTGACCACGGAATCCATGGCCAGGTCGATCTTGGGCTGGTAGAGAAGGGACAGACCATCCCCGTTGTGGGCGTCGGCCAGGTCGTGTTCCAGCCGGTGGCGCCGGCGCGCGGCCTGCTCCAGCTCCGGGACGTAGCTGAGCCAGGGTAGCTGCCGCCGGTCGGCCCTGGACAGCGTGAGCATCAGCCGGCGGATCAGTTCGCCGGTGTCGTGGCCGGCTTCCGTGGTTCGGGCATGTCCGGCCACGATCTCCGGGCGGACCTCGTACTGGCCGATGCGCAGCGTCCGGGTGCCGCTCTCCAGCATGGCCTGCAGGGTGTCGTCGGCCAGACCGTGCTCGCTGCCGGCCAGCAGCAGAAAGGTGGACCCGCCCCACAATCCGCACATGCCGCCGGTCATGCCGGCGCGACCGCCGACGGCGGCATCCAGACATCCCTGCAGGCGCTGGCCCGTCTCGCGCAGCATCAGGTCGGCGGCCGCGTGGCCCTCCAGGCGTTCCAGCGGCTCGTGTCCCCCCAGACGCAGCATCACCAGATCGATCACCGGGATCGCCGGGTCCTGCAGCCATTGCTCCAGGGTTTCCAGCAGCGCCGCGCGGTTGGGCAGGTCGGTGGCCAGATCGTGGTGGGCCAGGTATTCCAGATCGCGATCCTTGCGCTGCAGGGTCAGGGATTGCTTCTGGAGGCTTTGCGACAGGTCCTGCACCTCGTTGTGCGTGGCGTTGTGCAGGGCCCGCACCCGCAGCAGGTTGCTGATGCGCTGGACCACCTCGGAGGCGTCGAACGGCTTGGTGATGAAATCCAGGGCGCCACCCGCCAGGGCCTGCTGGCGGGTGTCGGGGTCGATCTGCGCGGTCAGCACGATCACCGGCAGCCAGTCGCCTTCGCCCAGTTCCGCGTTCAGGGTCTCCATCACCTGATGGCCGTCCATGCCCGGCATGCGGATGTCCAGCAGCATCAGGTCGCGCGGGTCCTCGCGCCAGGACTCCACGGCCTGCTGCGGGCGGGTCTCGCCCCGGACATGCTGAAAGCCGGCGTCCTCCAGGATGGTGGTCAGAAGCTCCACGTTCATCGGGTTGTCATCCACGATGAGGATGCGGGCGTCGCTCTGGCTCTGGTCGGGGGTCAGCATGGCAGGTCGTAGGGTCGGTCAGTCGGCAGGGTTCAGCAGCCGGTCGAGGATGCGGTTAAAGGCCGGAATGTCCAGCGGTTTGGTGACGTAGTCCTCGAAATCCGGGTTCTGGTTCCCTTCGCCGGCTCGATTGCGGGTCGCGTCGGCACTCAGCGCGATCAGGGGCGCGTCGCGGGTTTCCGGCCGTGACTTGAGCACGCGCGCGGCGGCGGTGCCGCTCATTCCGGGCAGATGGATGTCCAGGATAATCAGGTCGGGTCTCCATTCGCGGGCCGCGACCAGGCCTTCCTCGGCGCTGGTGGCCACCCGGAGCTCGGCCTGGCCGCGCTGGCGGACCAGCTCGTGCATCAGCTCCATGTTGGTCGGGTTGTCTTCAATGTACAGGATCCGCCGGGGCCGTGCGGGCGCGGCGTCGGTGTCCGTTTCGGGGGCTGCTTCCGGCTCCGCCGTTTGCGTTTCATTCGCGCCCGCAGTGGCCCAGGGCGGCTTCCGGGTCGCGTGGCCGCTGCGCGGCAGGCGGACACGGAAGCTGGAGCCCTCGCCCTCGGTGCTGGAGAAATCGAGGGAGCCGCCCATGCGCACCGCGAGCTCGCGGGAGATCACGAGTCCGATACCGGTTCCCTCGATCCCCGTGCCTTCCTGTTCCAGGCGCTCGAACGGCTGGAACAGGCGTTCCTGGTGTTCCTCCGGGATGCCGGGGCCGGTGTCCTGCACCTCCACGGTCAGGCTCCCGTGCTCCGTCGATTCTTCGCCACCGTTTTCGGGGTGGACAAGCACGTCGACACGGCCATGATCGCGATTGTACTTGACGGCATTCGTCAGGAGGTTGATCAGGATCTGGCGCACGCGGGTAGGGTCGGCGTGGACCGTTGGCAATGCGGCGTCGGGGTCGGGGTGGTGGAGCGCCACGCTGCGTTCCTCGGCCAGCGGCCGGACCATGTCCAGGGCTTCCCGCAGTACCGCGCCGATCGCGGTGGCCTCCGGCGACAGGGTCAGGCGGCCGGTCTCGATGCGCGAGAGGTCGAGGACATCGCTGATGAGACTGAGCAGGTGGGTGCCGCTCTCGCGGATGTGGCCGACCTGGCGGGCCTGGCGTTCGCTCAGCGGCTCGCGCGGGCTCTCCGCGAGCAGCTGGGCGAAGCCAAGGATGGAGTTCAGGGGCGTGCGCAGCTCGTGCGACATGTTGGACAGGAACTGCGACTTGGCCCGGCTCGCGCGTTCGGCCTCGTGCATCGCCCGTTCGAGCTCCTTGCGGTCGCGGCGGCGCGCCTCGCGGTCGCGCAGGGCGCGGATCAGGATCGCGTAGGTCGCGGAGAACGGGGCGAGGAAGTCGGCCAGTTCCTGGTCGTAGCCGCCCGGGCGGTCGGCGATGCCGAACATGCCCACCAGCTCGTCGCCGTGGTAGAGCGGCATGCCGAGATACGGGCCGAGTTCCGGATGCCCTTCGGGGAGGCCGCCGGCGCGGGGGTCGGTCATCACGTCGTCGGAGATCAGCATGCGGCCCTCGTGCATGACCCGACCGATCAGGCTGTTCGCCCCGCACAGCCGCATGTCGCCGCTGAGCAGTTCCTGATAGAGCCGTTCGGAGGCATCGCTCCAGGCCAGGTTGGTGATCGCGTGGATCTTGAGACACGGCTGGCCGTCGTGCCATTCGGTCTCGCCCATGAAACCGTAGTGACTGTCGGTCACCTGCAGCAGGGTGTCCAGCAGGAACGGCCAGACGTCCTCGGCGGAGTCGGTCTCCATGTACTGCGTGGTGGCCAGGCGCATGGCCTCCAGCAGATGCTGCTGGCGCTGCTGCTGCGCGGTCGCGTTGCGGTAGGCGTCGATGTCCTGGACGATCCCCAGCAGGTGTCGCGGGCGGCCACGGTCGTCGCGTTCCAGATCGCCCTGGGCGCGCAGCCAGCGCGGCGGCGAGGTGCGGATGCGGAATTCCACGTCCAGCGGGATCCCCGAGGCCAGGCTTTCGTTCAGCGCTCCCTGGACGCGGGGACGGTCCTCCGGCAGCACGATGTCGGTGAGGAAACGCGGATCCCGCAGCGCGGGATGCTCGGCGCCCTCGGTCAGGGCGGCGGCCTCCGGGGTCCAGTCCAGCTCGCCGGTGACCGCGTCCACGCTCCAGTTGCCGATGCGCGCAAAGCGCTGCGACAGGCTGCGACGGCGTTCCGCCTCGCGCAGGGCATTCTGCGCATGGGTGATCTCGCTGAGGTCGTGGGCGACGGTGATGACGCCCTCGGAACGCCCGTCCTCGCCGACCAGCGGGGTCTTGATCAGTTCCAGTTCCCAGCTCCGGCCGTTGTGCTCGAAATGCAGCGGCTGGGTGCGGGTCTGGCCGGTGGTCATGACTTCGTGGTCGAGGCCGCGGGCATAGTCGGCCACGTCGGCACTGAAAAGATCGTGGGCCGTGCTTCCGAGGGCCTTTTCCGGCGCGAAGCCCAGCAGTGGCTCGCAGGCCGGGTTGGCCACCACGTAGCGGCCGTCGGCGTCGCTGGCGTAGATCGGATTGGGGGCCCCGCGCAGCACCGCGTTGAACAGGCGGCTTTCGCGCAGTTCGCGTTCCTGGGCCTCGTGCAGTTCGGTCAGATCGTTGACGATGCCGATGTAGTGTTCTCCGCCGTCGATCCGGATGGAGGAGACCGCGAGCTGCATCGGAAAGGTGTGCCCGTCGCGATGCAGGCCGCGGACCTCGCGGCCGATCCCGATGATGCGCGCCTCCCCGGTAGCCTGGTAGTGGCGCAGGTAGTCGTCGTGCTGGCTCGCCCAGGGGTCCGGCATGAGCATGGACACGTTGTGGCCCAGAACCTCGGCCGCGGAGTAACCGAACAGGCGCTCGGCCGCGGGGTTGAAGCTCTCGATGAGGCCACCGGCGTCGATCTGGATGATGCCGGCGGCCGCGGTCTCGAGCACGGCGTGCAGCTTGCGGCTCTGGTGCTCGTGTGCGGAGCGGGTGGCGTCATAATCTCCGCGCAGGAACTCGGTACGCAGGATGTGCCCGGCGAGCCCGGCGAAGTCCTCCAGCGCGCGGATCCGGTCCGCATCGAACCGGCGCGGCCGGGTATCCATCACGCTCAGGGTACCTACCGCGAGGCCGTCTTCCAGGGTCAGCGGTATCCCCGCATAGAAACGCACGCCCGGCTCGCCGGTGACCAGCGGGTTGTCGGCAAAGCGCGGATCGTCGGTCGCGTCGTCGACGATGGTGGTGTGCTGCGGGGTGGCGATGGCATGGGCGCACAACGAGACCTCGCGCGGTATGCGGCGGTGACAGGCGCCGTAGGCGCCCAGCAGTCGCTGGTGGTCGTGGTCGATCACCGAGACCACCGTGATCGGGACCTCCAGGCGTGCCGCTGCCTGACGCAGCAGCGGCGCGAACAGGCGCTCGCCGTCGGTCTCCTCGAGCAGGAGACGGCGCACGCCGGCCAGTCGCCGGTCTTCGTCTTCGGGGGTGGGGGGTGCCCGCATGCATGAACCTGGGCGGAGGATTGTCTACGAAGGGATGATACGTCATGCAGGCGACGGTGTGTGTGGCCGGGACTTGAACCCGCGTGTATCGCCCCTATCTAATACACCGTCCGAAATGCCTGATTCCACCCGCAACGGAGAACGAGTTCATCCGATGAAACGCATACTGCTGTTCCTGGCCACCAACTTCGCCATCCTGATCGTGCTCAGCATCACGCTGCGCATCCTCGGGGTGGAGAGCATCCTCGACGAGCAGGGGGTCAACCTCGACCTGACGGCCCTGCTGATCTTTGCCGCGGTGTTCGGTTTCGGCGGCTCGTTCATCTCCCTGGCCATCTCCAAGTGGATGGCGAAGAAGACCATGAAGGTCCAGGTGATCGAGAAGCCTTCGAATGCCACCGAGCAGTGGCTGCTGGAGACCGTCCAGCGCCAGGCGAAGCAGGCGGGCATCGGCATGCCCGAGGTCGGGATCTACGATTCGCCGGACCCCAACGCCTTCGCCACCGGCATGAGCAGGAACAACGCGCTGGTCGCGGTCAGCACCGGGCTGATGCAGAACATGGGGCAGGGCGAGGTCGAGGCCGTGCTGGGCCACGAGGTCGGCCACGTGGCCAATGGCGACATGGTGACCCTGGCCCTGATCCAGGGCGTGGTGAACACCTTCGTGATCTTCCTGTCGCGCGTGATCGGGCACTTTGTCGATCGCGTGGTGTTCAAGAACGAGTCCGGTCACGGCCCGGCGTTCTGGATCACCGCCATCGTGGCCGAGATCATCCTCGCGATCCTGGCTTCCATCATCGTGTTCTGGTTCTCGCGCCAGCGCGAGTTCCGCGCCGACCGGGCCGGAGCCGAACTGGCCGGGCGCGAGAAGATGATCGGGGCGCTGGAGTCGCTGGCGCGGGCATCCGGCCGGCCGGTGGACATGCCGGATCAGATGGCCGCCTTCGGCATCCGTGGCGGCATGGCGCAGGGCCTGAAGAAGCTGTTCATGAGCCATCCGCCGATCGAACAGCGCATCGCCGCGCTGCGCGCCGGGGCCTGAGGCAGGCCCCGCGCCGGGGTTCATCCGGCGAGCACGTGATCGGCGACGAACGGATTGCGCCGGCGCTGCTCGCCGAAGGTGGACTCCGGTCCGTGGCCGGGGATGAAACGGACGTCATCTCCGAGTGGCCACAGTTTCTGCGTGATCGACTCGATCAGTACGCGCCCGTTACCGCCGGGGAAATCGCTGCGCCCGATCGCGCCGTTGAACAGCACGTCCCCCACCAGCGCCAGCCGCGCGGACGGGCTGAAGAACACCACATGCCCCGGGGTGTGTCCCGGGCAGTGCAGCACCTGCAGCCGTTCGTTCCCCAGCTCCAGGGTCTCTCCGTCGTCCAGCCAGCGGTCCGGGGTCAGCGGCGCGATTTCCGGAAATCCGAACATCGCGGCCTGCTGCGGCAGCTGCTCGAGCCAGAACGCGTCCTCGCGCTGCGGGCCGATGACGGGCGCGCCGGACAGCCGTGCCAGCTCGGCCGCGCCGCCGGCATGATCCAGGTGGCCGTGGGTCAGCAGGATGGAGTCCAGTTCCAGGCCCTGATCGCGCACGCGGGCCAGCAGGGTCGGGGCCTCGCCGCCGGGGTCGACCCAGGCGGCGCGACCGGTTTCGTTGCACCAGATCAGGGTGGCGTTCTGCTCCAGCGGGGTTACCGGAAGGGTGCAGTGTTCAAGCATCGGGGTATCGCTTCGCGGCGAACGCGTCGGGACGGAATAGTTGTGCGGCGTATGCGTCTTACGGGTGTGCAGATCGCAAGCTTAGGAGAAAAACCGGTCCGGCGCGACCGCTTTCTGTTCGTCGCTCGCGGGAAGTGCTTGACAGGAAAATCCTAATATTAGAAGATCTGCATACGCTGAATGTTGTCCCCCCTGACAGCATCGGCGGACTCCTCCATCCTCCTTTGGTGGTTTTCTTGGCGCGGGCTCTGTCCCGCGCTTTTTTTTGCCCGTTCGCATCGTCCGGCCGGCGCGCCTACCATGGCGGCATGCCCGCCCCCGGTTCCCATCGATCATGACGCGACGCCTGAACAGCCTGCGCAACGTGGTGGTGATGTTCATCCTGCTGCCGCTGCTCCTGCTGGTGGGGGCGGTGGTCGCGCTGGGCCTGCAGGAATTCCAGACGCAGATGGAAGACCGCATGCAGGACGACATCGAGCTGGTTGCGCGGGCGATCCGTCTGCCGGTGTCCACGGCGATCGTTGAACAGGACGTGGCCGCCGTTCAGGAGTCGCTGGACTCGCTGTTCCAGATCGACGAAGTCTTCGGGGTGTACGTCTACGACGCGCGCGGCGAGCTGGTGGCGACCTCCGGGCCGCCCAGCCCGTCGCTGCGGCATCGGGGAGAGGCGCAGGCGATCAGCGAGACCGGAACCCTGGGCGCGTTCGATGAACATCGCGGGCGCGAGGTTTTTTCGTTCTTTCTGCCGCTGGCGGACCATGCGGGACGAATCGTGGGCCTGCTCCAGGTAACCCGTGACGTGTCTCCGTTTCGTGCCTACGTCTCCCAGCTGCGCTGGCAGGGCGCGGTGCTGACCGGGGCGGTGACGGTGCTGTTCCTGGCCCTGGTGCTGGTGGGGTACCACCGGGCCGTGGGGCGCCACGTCGAGCGCCTGACCGGGGTGATGCACGACATCGGCGAAGGGGTGCGCGGCGTGCGGGCACCCGAGGCCGGGCCGGCGGAGCTGCGCCATGTCGCGGCGACCATGAACGGGATGCTGGAACGGCGCGAGGCGTCCGAAGCCGCGCTGGAGGCGCAGCGGGCCGAGCAGCGAGCGCTGGAGGAAAAACTGCGGCATTCGGAAAAGCTGGCGGCGATCGGCCAGCTGGCGGCCGGGGTGGCGCACGAGCTGGGAACCCCGCTGGGGATCATCGCCGGACGCGCCCAGCGGGCCGCCCGCCGCCTGGCCGAGGACGATCCGGCGCGCAAGGAAATGCAGGAGCTGCGGGCAGAAACCGAACGGGTGGAGACCATCGTGCGGCAGCTGCTGGATTTCGCTCGGCGCAATCCGCTGCAGCGCCGCAGCGTGAATCTGGATGAACTGGTCCGGGAACTGGTGGATCGCGTGCGCGGTCGGGGACATTGTCCGGACGTGCAATTCGAGCTGGAAGGCGCGCCCCTGCAGGTGGAAGCGGACCGGCTGCGACTGGGCCAGGCGCTGGAAAACCTGATCGAGAACGGCGGGCAGGCAGCCCGGTCGCGCGTGCGGATCACCTGGGGCGTGGAGGACGAGCAGGTCGAAGTCACCGTGGCCGACGACGGCCCGGCCGCCGGAGGCGGTATCGATGCGGAGGCCGCGGAGCGCCTGTTCGAACCCTTTTTCACCACCAAGCCGGCCGGAAAGGGTACCGGTCTCGGGCTGGCGGTGGCCCAGGTGGCGATGGAGGATCATGGCGGGTCGATCGCGCTGGATCGTTCGGCCCCGGGTGAGACCCGTTTCGTGATCCGGTTTCCCCGGGCTGCGGATGCCGCGGGAAGTGCCGCGCGGGATGGAGAGGATGGAACATTGCCGGAGGAGGGTGCATGACCAATCCGGAGTCGGTGCTGGTGGTGGAGGACGATCGCGGTCACCGGGATCTGCTGGTGGAGGAGCTGCGCGAGGCGGGGCATGACGTGGTGGCCGTGGGCAGCGCCGAAGAGGCGATGCAGGCCCTGGGCCAGCAACCCTTCGGCCTGGTGGTCAGCGATCTGAGGCTGCCGGGCGAGGATGGCTTTCGCGTGCTGGAAGCCACGCGCGAGGCGGTGCCGGAGCCCGGTTTCATCATGCTTACCGGCTTCGGAACCATCGACCAGGCCGTGGCCGCGCTCAAGGCGGGGGCGGATGATTTCCTGACCAAGCCGGTGGACCTCGATCATCTGCGGCTGGCGGCCGACCGGGTGATCGAGGCCCGGCGGCTGAAGGCCGAGGTGCGCCAGTATCGCGAGCTGCTGGCGGCCGGGGAGGGCTTTCACGGCATGCAGGGGAACAGCCCGGCGATGTTGCGGCTGTTCGACCTGATCCGGAGGATCGCGGCTTCCGATGGATCGGTGCTCATCACCGGCGAATCCGGTACCGGCAAGGAGCTGGTGGCGCGTGCGCTGCACGCCGAGAGTGCTCGCCGCGACGGTCCCTTCGTTGCCCTGAACTGCGCCGGCATCCCCGAGAGCCTGCTGGAATCGGAACTGCTGGGGCATGTCGCCGGGGCTTTTTCCGGGGCCAGGGGCGCGCGCCGCGGCCTGTTCCGCGAGGCCGACGGGGGCACCCTGTTTCTCGACGAGATCGCCGAGATGCCGGTGGCGATGCAGAGCAAGCTCCTGCGGTTGCTGCAGGACGGGCGCGTGCGCCCGGTGGGCGGCAACGAGGAGGTGGACACCGACGTTCGCATCGTGGCGGCGACCCACCAGGACATCCCGGGGCGCATCGCGCAGGGCGAGTTCCGCGAGGACCTCTACTATCGGCTGGAGACCTTTCGTATCGAGATCCCGCCGTTGCGCGACCGGGGCGAGGATATCGAACGCCTGGCCCTGCAGTTCCTGCGCCAGCACGCCCTGGCTCACGGGCTGCCGGAGCGCCGTCCGAGTCCCGAGGCGATGCGGGCCCTCCTCCACTATGCCTTTCCCGGCAACGTGCGCGAGCTCTCCAGTCTGATGGAACGCGCCGCGACCCTGTCTTCCGGTGACCAGATCGAATTGCGCGACCTGCCGGAGCGGGTGCACGCATCGGCATCCGGCGGGACACCCGCCGGTACGTCCCCAAGTGACGGCGCTCCCGGAGCCCGGGACGCCCACTGGCCTTCGCTGGCCGAACTCGAGACCGATTACATCCAGCGCGTGCTGGAACACTGCGAGGGCAACAAGCAACGGGCAGCGCGCATGCTGGGGATCGGCCGCAAGACGCTTTATCGGCGGCTCGGCGAGTCCGATACGAACTGAGCCCTTTCCCTTGCGCGGTGTGTCATGCGGACGCGGTGACACGTTTCATTGCGACCCATGTGTCGAAAAGAAACAGTTCTGATCTTCTTTCTGTTCTCCTCCCGGCCGCACGGACGGCCTTCATATCTCTGATTGAAAAGATATTTTTTTGTGTTCTGAATGTTGGCCCGTGGGTTGCATCATGTGACTTGTCCGTAGCGAAATCCGCAAACCACAGGAGGTCGCATGACGACTTTCCGCAAAACCGCAACGGCCATGGCGCTCGGTTCGGTGCTGACCCTCGGCTTTTCCGGGGTGGCCGCGGCCCAGGCGGGCCAGGGCGGTGCCCCCGCCGGCGACATGCCTCCCGAGGCCGGAACCCCGGGGCAGGGCCAGCCGCCCGAGCCGCGGCAGGACGCACCGGCACCGCAGGATGCCCCGCCACCCGGCGGGAGCGGCCAGGGCGGGGGGCTTCCGCCGGGCGGGACCGGACAGGAACGCGGGCTCCCGCCCGGCGGGCAGCCCCCCGAACCGCAGACCGGCCCGGGGCAGCCGGATCGGCCGCAAGGTGCGCCCCCCGAGCCGCGTGACGCGCCGCCGGGGAGCATGGAACCCGAGCGCACGGATCCGCGTGGCGGTGCCACCGGCCAGCAGATGCCGGCCCCGGGCGAGCGGCCCGAGGGCGAGGCGATGCCCGAGCCCGGCGAAGACCCGCGGCAGGGCACGGAGCGGGACTGGTAGTCCGGCCCGCAGATCATGATTTTCGTGAATACAGACCGTCGTAAAGACCAAGGAGCAAACGCAATGATGAACTTTCGCAAGACCGCAATGGCTTTCGCCCTGACTTCCATGTTCGCCTTCGGTGGCGTGGCCTCCGCCCAGATGGGTGGCGGCGCCGAGGGCGGTGCTCCGCCGGAAGGTGGCGCCCAGGGCGGTGCTCCGCCGGAAGGTGGCGCCCAGGGGGGTGCTCCGCCGGAAGGTGGCGGCGCCCCGATGCAGCAGGAGGCCCCCGAGGTCGACCTGTCCGATGAAGACATCGACACCTTCGTCGAAGCCTTTGTCGGTGTGCAGGAGGTCCGCGAGGACTTCTCCCAGCGCCTGCAGGAAGCCGAGGACGAGACCGAGGCGCAGCAGATGCAGCAGGAGGCCCAGGACGAGATGGTCGCGGCCGTGGAGGATGCCGGCATGACCGTTGAAGAGTACAATGAGGTCGCCATGGCCCTGCAGAACGACCCCGAGCTGATGCAGGAGGTCCAGCAGCAGGCCGAAAGCGCCATGTAAGCCCGCAAGGGACAGGCATGCGCTGACGGGGCCGTCCTTCGGGGCGGCCCCGTCTTTTTGCGCGATCGCTCGTGGGACCCTTGAATGACGGGGTACAACACGGTATTCTTTCGCGCTTTCTGAATCGCCCCGACATCGGAGCATCGATACATGAGCACCATCAGCGCCAAGCCGGCAGAAGTCGAACGCGACTGGTTCCTTGTGGATGCCAGTGACAAGACCCTCGGTCGACTCGCCACGGAAATCGCGCGTCGGCTGCGCGGAAAGCACAAGCCCGTCTACACGCCGCACGTGGATACCGGCGACTACATCGTCGTGATCAATGCGGACAAGATCCGGGTCTCGGGCAACAAGGCCTCCGACAAGATGTATTATCGCCATACCGGTTATCCGGGGGGCATCAAGGAGGCGAACTTCTCCCAGATGATCGAACGTCATCCGGAGAAGGTGCTCGAGCTGGCCGTCAAGGGCATGCTGCCGCGCAACCCGCTCGGCCGGTCGATGCTCAAGAAACTCAAGGTGTATGCCGGAACCGAGCACCGGCATGCGGCCCAGCAGCCGCAGCCGCTGGACATCTGATCCGCGGCGCCGCCAACCAGAAACAGGGAAATCGATTCCAATGGCTATGAATCAGTACTACGGTACGGGTCGCCGCAAGACGGCTTCCGCGCGTGTCTTTCTGCGTCCCGGCTCGGGCAACGTGACCGTCAACGGCCGTCCGCTGGACGAGTTCTTTGGTCGTCCGACCTCGCGCATGGTTGTCCGGCAGCCGCTGGAAGCGGCGGAAGCCCTCGACGGCTTCGACGTGGTGGCCACGGTCTCCGGCGGGGGCGGCAACGGTCAGGCGGGTGCCATTCGTCTGGGTATCGCCCGCGCCCTGGTTGAGTATAATGAGGACCTGCGCAGCACGCTGCGTCGTGGCGGTCACCTGACGCGGGATGCCCGCGAGGTGGAGCGCAAGAAGATCGGCCTGCGCAAGGCCCGTCGCGCGACGCAGTACTCCAAGCGCTGATCCGGTTTTCGCCGGTGTATCCGGAGGTTTCGGGCACTGGCCAGAATTGGGGGATCGTCTAGCGGTAGGACTACGGACTCTGACTCCGTCAACCCAGGTTCGAATCCTGGTCCCCCAGCCATCCATGGAAAAGGGCCCCCTCGCGGGGCCCTTTTTCATGGATATGACCGGCCAGGATGAGAACCTGGAAGGTTCGGCGGAGCGCAGCGGAGCAACGCACACGCGCAGCGTGTGCGGCCCGAAGGGTGAGGCGCGCAGCGCCGAATAACCCTGGTCCCCCAGCCATCCATGGAAAAGGGCCCCCTCGCGGGGCCCTTTTTCATGGATATGGACCCGGACCAGGATGGGAACCTGGAAGGTTCGGCGGAGCGAAGCGGAGCAACGCACACGCGGGGGCTCTTCTGCGGAATGTCGGGTCTTCTCCGTGCGTCTGTGGTCTATAGTCAGTCCCAGGTTTCGAGCGAGGAGAAGCCATGTCCGTACCCGAGAATCCGTATTCCGAGGTCACTGTCGATACCCGTGCCCGCCAGGTGGAAGGGACCAATGCCTGGTACATGATCGGTCTGTCGGGCATCCCGGGCCCCGACAACGAGGGCCACACCTCCAACGCCGGTTTCGTGGTGACCGACGAGGGCGTGGTGGTCTACGACGCTCTGGGTACCCCGGCCCTGGGGTTCGAGATGATCCGGCGGATCCGGGAAGTCACGGATCAACCGATCCGCTACGTGATTGCGGGTCATTACCATGCGGACCATATCTACGGTCTGCAGGCATTCGCCGATCACACGCAAGCACGCATCATCGGGCAGCGGCGCGCCGAGGATTATCTGCGCGGGCCCGCGGCCGAAAACCGGCTGGAACAGCGCCGGGGCGTGCTCTATCCGTGGGTGGACGAAGACACCCAGGTGATCCCGCCGGACGAGCTGTTCGACGACGAGTACGCCATCGAGCTGGGCGGCAAGACTTTCCGCCTGCTGCATGCCGGTCCGGCGCATTCACCGGATGACGTCATCATGGTGGTCGAGGAAGACGGCGTGGTGTTTGCCGGCGATATCGTGTTTGACGGCCGCATCCCGTTCCTCGGCGATGATGCCCTGGATTCCGGCAACTGGGTGAACCGCCTCGAGCAGGTGGAGGCGATGGAGCCGAACTTTCTGATCCCGGGGCATGGCGACGCGACCGCCAATGCCCGGCGCGCGGTGCGTTTCACCCGGGACTACCTGGTGAAGCTGCGTGAGCACATGGCGGAATCGGTCGAGGACATGATGTCCTTCGAGGAGGCCTACGCTGCCATGGACTGGTCCGAATACGAAGACCTGCCGGCGTTCGACCAGACCAACCGCTCCAACGCCAATGCGGTGTTTCTGGAGATGGAATCCAAACTGTTCTGACGCCGCATTATCTCCGCAGCCGACCGGGCCCGGGCTGTTCCGGGCCCGGTCGGACGTGCACGTCGATCAGGGTTTCCTTAATATTGCGCAACTACTTTGGTGCCAAAAGAATGGACCGCGAGTGCGAGATCGTGCTTTCGGTCCGGCTGGCCGTTAACCTTGCGCTTCACTCTGATCGGGAGGCCCCGCCTCAATGACCGCCGAACGCGTGCGCGAAATACCGTATAACTACACCTCTTTCTCCGATCGCGAAATCGTTATCCGCTTCCTCGGTTCCGATACCTGGGAACTGCTCAACGAGCTGCGTGGCGAGCGCCGTACCGGCGTGTCCGCGCGCATGCTGTTCGAGGTCCTGGGGGATATGTGGGTGGTGACGCGCAACCCGTATATCCAGGACGATCTGCTGGGAGACCGCAAGCGTCGCCGTTCTCTGATCGATGCGATGCAGCACCGCCTCGATCAGATCGAGGCCCGTGCCGAGGGCAACGAGAAGGCCCTGACCCTGGCCCGGCGCGCCCAGGCGGCACTGACCGCGTTCGCGGAGGAGTTCGACAAGACGCTGGCGTTGCGCGACAAGGTTCGCAAGCGTATGAACGGGCTCACGCACAAGGATAATATCCAGTTCGGCGGGCTGGCCCGCGTCTCGCACGTGACCGATGCGACCGACTGGCGCGTGGAGCTGCCGTTCGTGGTGCTGACGCCGGATTCCGAAGAGGAAATGGGCCCGCTGGTCGCGGCCTGTATCGAGCTGGGTCTGACCGTGATCCCGCGCGGTGGCGGTACCGGCTATACCGGCAGTGCGGTTCCGCTGTCCAAGCGCTCGGCGGTCATCAACACCGAGAAGCTGGAAAACATTAGCGACGTGCAGCGGCGCACGCTGCCGGGTGTGGACAAGGAAGTGCCGGTGGTGCATGTCGAGGCGGGCGTGGTCACCAAGCGCGTTTCCGAGTTGGCCGACAATAACGGCCTGGTATTCGCGGTGGATCCGACCTCGCAGGACGCATCCACTATCGGCGGCAACGTGGCCATGAATGCCGGCGGCAAGAAGGCGGTGCTGTGGGGCACCGCGCTGGATAACCTTGCGGCCTGGACCATGGTCACCCCCGAGGCCGACTGGATGTACATCGAGCGCCTCGATCACAACCTCGGCAAGATCCACGATGCGCAGACGGTGCAGTTCCGCGTGACTCGCTACGAGGCCGACGGGAAGACCCAGAAGGGCGAGCCCGAGATCCTCGAGATGCCCGGGGCGCAGTTCCGCAAGACGGGGCTCGGCAAGGACGTGACCGACAAGACCCTGATGGGGGTGCCGGGCATCCAGAAGGAAGGCTGCGACGGCCTGATCACCTCGGCGGAGTTCATCCTCCACCGCATGCCGGACAACATCCGCACTGTGTGCCTGGAGTTCTATGGCACCGACCTGCACGAGGCGGTCCCGGCGATCGTCGAGATCAAGGACGCGGTGGATGCCGAGGACGAGGTCCTGCTGGCCGGGCTCGAGCACCTCGACGAACGCTACGTGCGCGCGGTGAAGTACACCCCCAAGGGGGCGCGCGGCGACCTGCCGAAGATGGTCCTGGTGGCCGACATCGTCTCCGACAACGAGGACGCGCTGGGCCGGCTGGCCGGGCAGATGGTGCGTGCGGCCAACGCCCGCAACGGCGAGGGCTTCATCGCCGTGAGCCCCGAGGCACGCAAGCGCTTCTGGGCGGATCGTGCCCGCACCGCGGCTATCGCCCATCACACCAACGCGTTCAAGATCAACGAGGACGTGGTGATCCCGCTGGAGCGGCTGGCGGAATACACCGAGGGGGTGGAGACCCTCAACGTCCGCGAATCGCTGAAGAACAAGCTGGCGATGATCGACGAGATGCTGGAGTGCATGCGCGGCGATCATCCCGAACTGCGCGAGCTGCTGGAAGACGCCGAGGGCGAGGGCCAGCAGTGGTTCGAGTCCAAGCGCCAGCGGGCGGTCGAGGTGCTGGAATCCGTGCGCGATCGCTGGTCGCGCATCGCCGACAACTTCCACACCCTGGCCTCCGAATGCGACGAGCTGCTGGATGACGCCGCGCGTGCGGACATGCGTCCGCATGACAAGCTGATCCACCTGCTGCTGCGCCGCAGCCTGCGCATCTCCTACCGCGCGGAGGTCGAACGGCCGCTGTTCGACATCTTCAACGGCCACCAGATGGAGTCGGTGCGCAAGCGCCTGACCGCCATCCATGACCGGGTACTGACGAGTCGTCTGTTCATCGCCCTGCACATGCATGCGGGCGACGGCAACGTGCACACCAACATCCCGGTCAATTCCAACGACTACCCGATGATGCATCAGGCCGAGCGCCTGGTGGACGAGGTGATGCGCCTGGCGCGCGAGCTGGACGGGGTGATCTCCGGTGAGCACGGCATCGGGCTGACCAAGATGCAGTACCTGGACCCGGAGTCGATCACGTCCTTCGCGAAGTACAAGAAGCAGATCGACCCCGAAGGAGTGTTCAACGCCGGCAAACTGATGGAAGGCTCCGGCCTGAACAATGCCTACACGCCGTCGCTGCGCCTGGTAAAGCAGGAGGCATTGATCCTGGAGCAGAGCGAGCTGGGGGATCTCAACGACGAGATCAAGGACTGCCTGCGCTGCGGCAAGTGCAAGCCGGTGTGCAACACGCACGTCCCGCGGGCCAACCTGCTGTACTCGCCGCGCAACAAGATCCTGGCGACCGGGCTGATCGTCGAGGCCTTCCTCTACGAAGAGCAGACTCGGCGCGGGCTGTCCCTCAACCACTTCGAGGAAATGAACGACGTGGCCGATCACTGCACGATCTGCCACAAGTGCCTGAACCCGTGCCCGGTCGATATCGACTTCGGCGACGTGACCATGCACATGCGCTCGATCCTGAACAAGAAGGGCAAGCGCAAGGCATCGCCGGCGACCATGATGTCCATGGCCTTCCTGAACACCAAGGATCCCGCCACCATCAAGGGTATTCGCAAGGGCGCGATCCAGATGGGGTACGCGGCCCAGCGCCTGGGCCACTGGTCGTTCAAGAAGCTCGGCCTGACCGGCGAGGGCAAGACCCCGCGTTCGACCACCGGCAAGCCGCCGGTGCACGAGCAGGTCGTGCATTTCGTGAAGAAACCCATGCCGGCCGGGCTGCCGAGCCAGACCACGCGCCAGATGCTGGGGCTGGAGGACTCGCGCTACGTCCCGATCCTGCGCGATCCGGTGAAGACCGATATGGACTCCGATGCGGTGTTCTACTTCCCCGGCTGTGGCTCCGAACGCCTGTTCAGCCAGGTCGGCCTGGCCACCCTGGCCATGCTCTACGATGCGGGGGCGCAGACCGTGCTGCCGCCGGGCTACCTGTGCTGCGGCTATCCGCAGAATGCCGGTGGCGATTTCGAGAAGGGCTCGCAGATCAGCACCGAAAACCGCGTGCTGTTCCATCGCATCGCGACCACGCTCAACTACCTCGATATCAAGACCGTGGTGGTTTCCTGCGGGACCTGCATGGATCAGCTGCTCAAATACGAATTCGAGCGGATCTTCCCGGGCTGCCGGCTGCTGGATATCCACGAGTACCTGATGGAGAAGGGCATCAAACTGGAAGGCCTCCAGGGGGTTCAGTACATGTACCACGACCCCTGCCACTCGCCGATGAAGTCGCACAAGCCGACCGAGGTGGCCGGCAACCTGCTGGGCCAGCCGGTGCTGGAGTCCGACCGCTGCTGCGGCGAGGCCGGGACCTTCGCGGTCAGCCGCCCGGACATTGCGACCCAGGTGCGCTTCCGCAAGCAGGAGGAGCTGCACAAGGGCATCAAGCAGCTGACCGGCGAGGAGAAGGCGGAAAACGGCAACGTGAAGATGCTGACCTCCTGCCCGGCCTGCCAGCAGGGGCTGTCGCGCTACCGCGAGGATACCGGCCTGGACACCGATTACATCGTGGTGGAGATGGCCAACCGGCTGCTGGGCGAGGACTGGCAGAAGGGCTTCATCGACCGGGCGCGTGAAGGAGGCATCGAGAAGGTCCTGCTCTGAACGACGGTTTCCCGTACACTGCGCAGTGGAATAAACGGAGTTCACAGGGCGTCGCAGGGAAGGCCGTATCCCGCGGCCCCCTGCTGACGTCAACGGAGATCGCATGAGCTTTCGTCATTTCGCTGTTCGTTCGGGTGTGTTCGCCCTTGCCGCCGGCCTGCTGGCCACCCCTGTCATCGTCTCGGCCCAGCTGGCGGAGTTTCCGGGGCGTCATCTTTACGAACGCTTCGGGGTGGAGGCCATCGAACTGTTCGACCTGCGTGGTCAGTTCAGCGGCTCGACCCTGGTGGACGTGCGCCCGCGCGCGGAATTCGACGTGATGCGGATGCGCGACGCCCATCACGTGAATCTGCACGCCCCCGATTTCGACGAGCGTGTCCGCGACCTGGAAGCCCGCGAGGGCAGCCCGCTGGTGTTCTACTGCAACGGGCGCGACAGCCATCGGGCGTACCGTGCCGCGGCGCGGGCCAGTGATGCCGGGCTTGATGCCGTGCTGGCGTATGACGCCGGCATGAACGACTGGGCGCGGAGCTATCCGCGCTTCTCCCGCCTGTTCGGCGAAGCGGTCGAGGACGACGATCTGATCCCCGACGCGTCGTTCGCGGCGCGGTTGCTGGATGGAGAGACGTTCGCACGCCGGGCCCAGGAAGACGACAGCCTGCTGCTCGACATCAGTGGTGCCGGGGACGAGGATGACATCGCCCTGTTCGGCGGACGCGAGCGGGTCATGCCGGTGAATGAGCCGGCGGCCCTGGACGACGCCCTGCGGGCGGCCGCCGCGGACGGCGACACCCTGCTGATCTTCGATCAGCACGGACAGCAGGTGCGCTGGCTGCAGTATCGCCTGCGCGAGCTGGGCATCGAGGACGAGCGTTATTACTTCCTCGAGGGCGGAATGGAGGCGTTCTACGACGAGGTGATGGGCTGAGAGCGGGGATCAGCGGCGGAAGAAGCTCAGGATCAGTGACAGCACGATGCTGACGATGATCATGGTCGTCAGCGGGAAGTAGAAGCGGCTGTCACCGCGTTCGATCACGATGTCCCCCGGGAGCCGCCCCCAGGGGATCTTTCCCAGCCAGGGCCACAGCAGCCCGATCAGGACGATCGCGCCGCCGATGATGATCAGCCACTTGCCGGTCTCGTTCATCGTGCCTCAGTGGTGGTGCAGTTCGCGCACGCCCTTCTCGCTGCCGATCAGCATCACGTCGGCCGGGCGCCGCGCGAACAGCCCGTTGGTCACCACCCCGGCGATGTGATCGATCTCCGATTCCAGCTCCACCGGGTTCATGATGCGCAGGTTGTGGACGTCGAGGATGACGTTCCCGTTGTCGGTGACGAAGCCTTCGCGCAGTTCCGGATTGCCGCCCAGGTTCGACAGCGCGCGCGCCACGTGGCTGCGGGCCATCGGGATGACCTCCACCGGCAGCGGGAAGTTGCCCAGATAGTTCGCGATCTTGGTGTCGTCGACCACGCAGACAAAGGTCTCGGAGGCCGCGGCCACGATCTTCTCGCGGGTCAGCGCGCCGCCACCGCCCTTGGTCAGGTGCAGGTGGGTGGTGGCCTCGTCGGCGCCGTCGACGTAGATCGGCAGCGGGCCGGCCGAATTCAGGTCCAGGACCTCGATGCCATGTTTGCGCAGGCGCTCCGCGCTCGCCTCGCTGGAGGCGACGGCCCCGTCGATGCGGTTCTTCATGCCCGCCAGGGCATCAATGAAATAGTTGGCGGTCGATCCGGTGCCGACACCGACCACCCAGCCGTCCTCGATCTTCGACAGGGCCGCTTCGGCCACCGCCTTCTTCATTTCGTCCTGAGTCATCGCTTCGTCTCGCATGTTCTTGATATAACCTGTCGAGCATAACCATCCCGACGTTGACGGGACAAGCGCCGCGCAGCGCGAAGAGCTCACAAGGTATGCGGTGCGCGTGCTATCGTGCGAAGTCATGAAAGACTATCCCTATCTGGAGAAGATCCTCACCTCCAGCGTGTACGACGTTGCGCGGGAGACGCCGCTGGACGTCATGCCCACGCTGTCGAACCGGCTGGGCTGTGATATCCGCCTCAAGCGCGAGGACCTGCAGCCGGTGTTCTCGTTCAAGCTGCGCGGCGCCTACAACAAGATCGCGCAGCTTTCGGAGGAGCAGCGTTCGAAGGGCGTGATCGCGGCCTCGGCGGGCAACCACGCCCAGGGCGTGGCGCTGGGGGCGACCCACCGCGGTATCCGCGCGGTTATCGTGATGCCGGTCACCACGCCGCAGATCAAGGTCGATGCGGTACGCCGTTTCGGCGGCGAGGCGGTGCTGTTCGGCGATTCCTTCGACGAGGCCGCAGCGCATGCCCGCGAGCTGGAGGCGGAGCACGGCTACACCTTCATCCACCCGTTCGACGATCCGGACGTGATTGCCGGCCAGGGCACGGTGGCCCTGGAGCTGCTGCGTCAGCATCCCGGGCCTCTCGATGCGGTGTTCGTGTGCATCGGCGGGGGTGGCCTGGTCTCGGGCATGGCGGCCTACATCAAGCGCCTGCGCCCGGAGATCCGGGTGATCGGCGTGGAGCCGGATGATGCACCGTCGATGTACAAGGCGCTGCAGCAGAACCGGCGGGTCAGCCTGAAACAGGTGGGCATTTTCGCCGACGGCGCGGCGGTGCGTCAGGTGGGCAAGGAGACCTTCCGCCTGACCCGCGAGCTGGTGGACGAGGTGCTGCTTGTGGACACCGATTCCATCTGCGCGGCGATCAAGGACATCTTCGACGACACCCGCGTGGTGGCCGAACCGGCCGGGGCGCTGGCGGTCGCCGGGATGAAGCAGTATGCCCAGCGCGAGGGGCTGCGCGGGGCGCACCTGGCCGCGGTTCTCAGCGGGGCCAACATCAACTTCGACCGCCTGCGTCACGTGGCCGAACGCGCCGAGATCGGCGAACATCGTGAGGCGCTGTTCGCGGTGACCATTCCCGAACGCCCCGGCAGCTTCCGCGAGTTCTGCGAAGCGATCGGCAAGCGCGGCATTACCGAGTTCAACTACCGCTACGCCGACGACAGCACCGCGCATGTCTTCGCCGGGGTCAAGCTGGAAGGCGGGGACGCCGAGCGCGCGGAGATCCTGGCGACCCTGCGCGAGCGCGGCTACGAGGTTCTCGACATGACCGAGAACGAGGTGGCGAAGCTGCATCTGCGGCACATGGTGGGGGGGCACGGTGGCGAGGTGCGCCACGAGCGGCTGTATCGCTTCGAGTTCCCGGAGCGCCCGGGCGCTCTGCTGAACTTCCTCAACCACATGGGCGAGACCTGGAACATCTCGCTGTTCCACTATCGCAACCACGGGTCGGCCCATGGCCGGGTGCTGGTAGGGATGCAGATCCCGAAGGAAGACCGCAAGCGGTTCCGCGAATTCCTCGAAGAGGTCGGCTATCCCTGGCACGAGGAGACCGGCAACCCGGCCTATTCGCTGTTCCTGCGCTGATGGTGCCGTGCGGGGTCAGTCTTCCGGGGCGTCCAGTGCATCCGCCGGCGGGGTGCCCTCGGTCTCGATTCCCTCGCGCATCGCTTCCTCCGCCTCCTGGTTGAGTACGATCAGGGTGATGCGCCGGTTCACCGCGGCTTCGGGGTTGTTCCGGTCGAAGGGGACGGTGTCGGACAGCCCCACCACGCGCGCGATCTGTTCCGGCTCGGTGCCGCCGGCGATCAGCTCGCGCCGAGCGGCGTTGGCGCGGTCGGTGGACAGCTCCCAGTTGGTGTAGTCCTCGCGCTGCAGCGGGCGGGCATCGGTGTGGCCGGTGATCGAGATCCGGTTGGGGACCTCGTTGATCAGCCCCGCGAGCTCGCGCAGGATGCCGCTGGCATGGTCCAGCGGCCGCGCGCTGGCGGTGGCGAACATCGGACGATTCTCGGCGTCGATGATCTGGATACGCAGGCCTTCCGGGGTGATGTCCATCAGCAGCTGATCCTTGAACGGCTCCAGGGCCTGACTGCGGTCGATGGCTTCTTCCAGCGCTTCCTGCAGCGATTCCAGGCGCTCGCGGTCCTCTTCCAGCAGGGTCTCGTCCGCTTCGGAGGGTTCCGGCGGGACGTCGTGACGGTCCGGGAGGCCCTCGAAATCGATGATCGAGGGGGCGGCGCCGGTGCCGTCGCCGATGGCCTGCGACGGTGCCATGGCCCGGCCCTCGAAGGCCGACGGGTTCTGGAAATACTCCGACAGCGCGGCGCGTTCGTCCGCCTCCAGCGCGGCCAGCAGCCACAGCAGCAGGAAGAAGGCCATCATCGCCAGGGCGAAGTCGGCGAAGGCGACCTTCCACGAGCCCCCGTGGTGGCCGCCCTGGACCACCTTCTTCTTGACGATGATCGGCTGGGTCTTGTCCTCGACGCCCATGAGCGGTGTCCGGCCGGCCTCAGGCCGCCTTCACGTGTTCCTCGAGTTCGGTGAAGCCCGGGCGCACGTCGCTTTCCATGGTCTTGCGGCCGAATTCCACCGAGACCTGCGGGCTGTACCCCTGCACGTTGGCGAGGATGCAGGCCTTGATGCACTGCATGTACTTGGTGTCCTCGTGCGAGCGGGCCTCCAGCGCGGAGGCGGTAGGGCCGACGAAGCCGTAGGCCAGCAGGATCCCGAGGAAACTGCCGACCAGCGCGGCGGCCACGTTCATGCCGATGGTCTCGATGTCGCCGCCGATCGCGCCCATGGTGTTGATGATGCCGAGGATGGCCGCAACGATGCCGAAGCCGGGCAGGGCATCCGCCACCTTGTTCACCGCATGGCTGGGGCGCTCCACCTCTTCGTGGTGGGTCTCCAGATCCACGTCCATCAGGGCGTCGAGTTCGTGGGGGTTCATCGAGCCGGAGATGATCAGCCGGAGGTAGTCGGTGATGAATTCGACGGCATGGTGATTCTTCAGCACCCGCGGGTGGGCCTGGAAGAGCTCGCTGTTTTCCGGATCGTCGATGTCGACTTCGACCGCCATCAGGCCCTCCTTGCGGGCCTTGACGAACAGCTTGTACATCAGCGCCAGCAGGTCGAGGTAGTCGGCCTGCGCATACTTGCGCCCCTGCATCAGTTTGGGGATCGACTTGAAGACCGTGACCACCACGTGTGGCGGGTTGGCGATCAGGAACGCGCCCAGCGCGGCGCCGCCGATGATGATGTATTCGTAGGGCTGCCAGATGATGAAGATGTCGCCGCCGTGGGCCACGTAGCCCCCGAAGACGGCGCCCAGTACGACGAGAAAACCGAGGATGAACTTCACGCGCGCAGGCCCTGCGTTGCTATAGTCGGCAGCGATACCTTAATCGAGAACCGCACGCGAGGTACAGCGATGGTCATGGACGAAACGGCGCCCTACGCCGCCCGCGCGCGCGGGCTGGCGGAGACGGACTGGCCGGTGCTGGGTTCCAGCGAGGCGGTGTTCGCCGACACCGACGAACTGGTGAACCGCTCGCTGCGCGAGGTGGGGCAGTATGCCGAGCGTGACCCCGGGCTGGCTTTGCGCCTGATCCTGCGGGCCAACGAGCCGCGCCCGGGGCTGAAGCAGGAGATCCATTCGGTTCCGGACGCCATTGCCATGCTCGGCCTGCGCGCGGTGCATCAGGAGATCGAACGGGCCCCCCGCGTGGAAGACCTTCTGGGGGACCCGCAGCCGTACCGGCGGCGAGCGGCCCAGGCGCGCCTGGCGGCACTGATCGTGGAGGAGCTGGGACGGGTGCGCCACGACAGCGAACCGGGCGAGCTGGGGCTGGCCGCCCTGTTGAACGACCTCGGCATGCTGGCGCTGGAAATGACCGGCGCGCCGGAACTGCCGGGACTGCGCTCGATGCTGCAGCTGCGGGCGGTGCCCGACGAGGCCAGTTACGTGGCCCTGGGCTATGCCACCGACGATCTGTCGCGCGGGATGGCCGAGCACATGCACCTCCCGGAGCTGGTGCGCGGTACCCTGCGCGCGGAAAATGCCGCTCACCCGCGCGCCATGGAAGTGATGGTGGCCTCCGCAGTGGCCGGCCAGATCTTCCACGGCATGGACACCCTGCGCGAGGACCGCGATCTGCGCCTGCTGGCGGGGTTGCTGGGCGAGCCCGACAAGGCGGCGGCGGATCGGCTTGGCCGACTGATGGAGGGCTTCAACCGGGACGCGTGGCTGTATGCCATGGACGACCTGGATCCCTCGGCGGTCGCGCGCGTCTGGCGGGATGACTGCTCGCCGGTGCCGCTGGGCCTGGCGCCGCGCGGCGACATCGCGGTCAGCGGCGAGCTCGCACTGCAGCGCGAGCCGCACCGGGGCGTGCGCCTGCGGCGCCTGTTGCGCGCCTGCCAGTTCGGCCTGGGGCTCAACCGCGTGGTGTTCACGGAGCTGGCCCATGACGGTGAATGGCTGCAGGCTGTCGATCTGGTGGGTACGCTGCACGAGCCGGAGTTCAGCCATTTTGGCATCGGCCGGCATGACCTGGGCGCCATGGGTGCGGTGCTGGAGCAGACCGATCCGGTCTGGTGGTCGCGCGATCATCCTGACACCCCGTTGCCCGGGGCCGTGGCCGAGCTGACCGGCGGCGTGGACTGCCTGCTGGCGCCGGTGCTGGAGCACGGGCGCTGCATCGGGATGATCTACGCCGACCGGCGCTCGCCGGCGCTGGCGCTGGATTCCCGGACCCTCGACGGCTTCGCCCGGCTGCTGGCGGCGGCACGGCGCTGAGGCTCAAGCCGCCTGCGCGGCGGCCGTTACCCCGTACAACGACATTCACGCGACGAGCAAGGGGCGCGCCGGCCGGCGCGCCCGTGGAGACCGAGCAGCATGCGCGAAAATTTTCCCGTCACGGGGACCGAATACACCCTCAACGAGGGCGAGGACCTGATCTCGTCCACCGACCTGAAGGGCCGGATCCGCGACGCCAACGACGCCTTCGTGCGCGTCAGTGGTTTCGACTGGGAAGAACTCCGGGGTTCGGCCCATAACATCGTTCGCCATCCGGACATGCCCGAGGCGGCCTATGCCGACATGTGGTCCACGCTGCAGTCGGGCCGCGCCTGGATGGGCATCGTCAAGAATCGGCGCAAGGACGGCGACCACTACTGGGTGGATGCCTTCGTGACCCCGGCCTACGAGAACGGCCAGAAGGTGGGCTACGAATCGGTTCGTCGGGTGCCGTCGCGCGAGTATGTAGAGCGCGCGGAGAAGGTCTATGCCGCGATGAAGCGCGGGCGCCAGTTCCGGCGCCACCTCTGGGACAGCCTGCTGTTCCGGCTGCTGGGTGTCTGGGGTCTCGGCTTTGCGCTGGCGCTGGGAGTCCTGCTGGCGCCCTGGGGAGTACTGGCCCAGGGGCTGGGTCTGGCCCTGGTGTTCGCCCTGGGGGGCGCGGCCACGGTCGGGCTGATGCAGCCGCTGCAGCGCACCATGCGGGGACTGCGGCGGATCTTCGACAACCCGGCGATGGAGACCATCTACTGCGGCCGGCGCGACGGTTCGGCGACGCTGGAGCTGTTCCAGCGCTTCCACGAGGCGCGGCTGTTCACCGTGCTCGACCGCATCGAGGAGCAGTCGGGGGCGGTAAGCGACGGCGCCCGGAGTATGGCGGGTGCGGTGGAGCAGACCGCCAGCGGGGTCACCCGCCAGCAGGGCGAGATCGATCAGGTCGCCACGGCGATGAACGAGATGACCTCGACCATCCAGGAGATGGCGCAGAACTCGGCGCAGGCCGCGGACAGCGCCCATCACGCCGAGCAGGAGACCCGCTCCGGGGAGGAGGTGGTGAACGCCACCGTGGAAGCGATCAATCGCATGGCGCGCGAGGTCGAGACCACCGCAGAGAAGCTCAACCGGCTGGAGACCGACGCTGCGGAGATCGACAACATCCTCGGCGTGATCCGCGAGATCGCCGAACAGACCAACCTGCTGGCCCTGAACGCGGCCATCGAGGCGGCGCGTGCCGGCGAGCACGGACGCGGTTTCGCGGTGGTGGCCGACGAGGTCCGGCGGCTGTCGCAGCGCACCGATGAATCCACGGTGACCATTCGCCAGATGATCGAGACCCTGCAGAACGGTTCGCGCGAGGCGGTCAGTGCGATGCGCGCAAGCCAGGAACAGGCTGCGCACGGCGTGCAACAGGCGCAGTCGGCCGGCGAGTCGCTGGGGCGCATCCGCGAGGCGGTGGGGCGCATTACCGAGATGAACACCCAGATCGCCACGGCGGTGGAGGAGCAGAGCTCGGTCTCCGAAGAGATCAACCGCAACGTCACGTCCATCCACGACGTGGCCGCCGAAACCGGGACTGTGGCGGAACACGCGCGCGAGGCCAGCGCCGACATGGAACGCCTGGCCGGCGAGCTGAGATCCCTGATCCACCGTTTCGACACCCGCGCGTAGGAGGCCGGCCCTCCGGCCGATTCGGCCCCGGTGGCTCGTCAGGCCGCGATCGGCCAGGAGGCTGGCCTCCCACGGTTGCACCCGCGCGCAGGAGGCCGGCCCTCCGGCCGATTCGGCCCCGGTGGCTCGTCAGGCCCCGATCGGCCAGGGGGCTGGCCTCCTACACGCGGGGGTTCCTGCCCGGTGGCGGGCGGACGTATGCTGTGGGCTGCGACGCCGCCGAGCAGAGGAGCCCCGCCGGATGCCCATCGACTGGAAGCATTACGATTCCGCCCCGTTTTTCGATGAATTGATGGAAGGCCCGGGGCAGCCACGGCCCGCGGCCCGCGCCGTGGCGGAATACCTCGCTACCCTGGACGACGACGAACTGCAGGGGCGCAAGCAGGCGGCCGACAGTGCGATCCTCGAGATGGGCATCAGCTTTACGGTGTACAGCGAGGGCGAGAACATCGACCGCGCGTGGCCGTTCGACATCATTCCCCGGGTGATCCCGCGGCGCGAATGGGAGCGGGTCGCGGCCGGGCTGGAGCAGCGGATGACCGCGCTCAATCTGCTGATCGATGACATCTACAACGAACAGCGCATCTTCCGCGACGGGGTGATCCCGCGCTACGTGCTGGAACAGTCGCGCAACTTTCGCGAGCAATGCGTCGGCATCCACCCGCCGCACGGGGTCTGGGCGCATATTTGCGGCAGCGACCTGGTGCGTGCGGGTGACGGCCAGTTTCACGTGCTGGAGGACAACCTGCGGGTACCCTCCGGGGTTTCCTACATGCTGGAGAATCGCCAGGTCACCAAGCGGGTCCTGCCCGAGCTGTTCCAGAACAGTTCGATCCTGCCGGTCGACGAATACCCGGCGCAGCTGTTCGACATGCTGGCCTCGATCTCGCCGCGCCCGCAGGACTACCCGGAGATCGCGGTGCTGACCCCGGGGATTTACAACTCCGCCTACTTCGAGCATTCCTTTCTCGCCCAGCGCATGGGGGCGGAACTGGTGGAAGGCGCCGACCTGATGGTGGGCGACGACGACTGCGTGTACATGCGCACCATCGACGGCCCCGAACGGGTGGACGTGATCTACCGCCGCATCGACGACGCTTTCCTCGACCCCGAAGCCTTCAACCCCGATTCGCTGCTGGGGGTCCCCGGCCTGATGCGCGCCTGGCGCAAGGGCAATGTCGGCCTGGCGAATGCGCCGGGGGCGGGCGTGGCGGACGACAAGGTGATGTACGCCTTCATCCCCGAGGTGATCCGTTATTACCTCGATCAGGACCCGATCATTCCCAATGTGCCGACCTGGTTGTGCTCCGACGAGGAGCATCGCAAGTACGTGCTGGAGCACCTGGACGAGCTGGTGGTGAAGCCCGCCAACGAATCGGGCGGCTACGGCATGCTGGTGGGTCCCCACGCCACCAAGAAGCAGCGCACCGAGTTCGCCAGGCTGATTCGCAAGGATCCGCGCAACTACATCGCCCAGCCCACGCTGGATCTGTCCGTGGCGCCCACGCTGTGTGGCGAAGCGATCGAGCCTCGCCATCTGGACCTGCGGCCCTTCATCCTGCAGGGGGTGCGCACCGACGTGACCGCCGGTGGCCTCACGCGGGTCGCGATGCGCAAGGGTTCGCTGGTGGTGAACTCGTCGCAGGGCGGCGGCAGCAAGGACACCTGGATCGTGGACGAGGAGGACTGAGATGCTCTCGCGAGTGGCAGAACGGGTGTACTGGATGGCGCGCTATGTCGAGCGCGCCGAGAACACCGCACGCATGGTCCGGGCCTTCAGCCTGCTGGCGCTGGACATGCCGAAATCGGCGCAGCTGTCGTGGCGGGGGCTGGTGTCGGTCACCGGCCACGACGCCGAATTCGAGGCGCATTACCAGCGCGAGGACGAGCGCAACTGCGTGAAGTTCCTGCTGGCGGATGCCGACAACCCGGGGGCGGTGCTGTCGTCGCTGCGCAAGGCGCGCGAGAACGTCCGTACCACGCGCGACCTGGTGCCCTCCGAGGCCTGGGAGGTGATGAACGAGCTGTTCCTGTTCGCGCGTGATCACATCGACCAGGGCATCACCAAGCGCGGCCGTTTCGAATTTCTGTCCGAGGTGATCGAACGCTGCCAGATGCTTACTGGCCTGTTGGCGGGCAGCATGAGCCACGATGCGGCCTACGATTTCATCCGTCTGGGACGCAATCTGGAACGCGCGGACATGACCACCCGTCAGGTCGACGTGGGCGCCCTCAGGCTGCTCAAGCGTGAAGACGACGAGACGGCCCGGCCCTACGAGGGGCTGCTGTGGACCTCCATCCTGCGTTCGGAGGGCGGGTTCCAGATGTACCGGCTGCACGTGAAGCGGCGTATCAACGGGCCGGATGTCGTGCGTTTTCTGTTGCAGGACACCGCATTCCCCCGGGCGGTGGCGCATGCCCTGACCGAGGTCCAGGCGGCGCTGGAGCGGCTGCCGCGCAACGAGATGCCGCTGCGTCTGGTCACCCAGGCGCGCCGCCACGCCCTTAACGCGGATATCGACGAGCTGATCGGCGAGGACACCCTGCATGAATTTCTGGAGACGCTGCAGCAGGACGTGGCCGAGCTGCACGGGGCCAATGTGCGGACCTGGTTCCAGTTTCCGGAAAACGCTCCCGCGCCGGATGTCGCCTGAGACGGCCCGGGCGCTTCAGGACTTCTTCTTCGCCCGGCGACTCACTCGGGTGCCGCGGTCCTTGCGTCCGTGGCGGTGTTCCCAGTCGAAGCGAGGCAGGTCGGTGAAGGCCTTCTTGACGTTCTCGTCCCAGGCATGGGTCAGTGAGCGCAGGTATTCGTCCTCGGCCTCCAGGCAGAGGTAGTGGTCCATCTCCAGGGTGTCGCGCTCGTACACCAGGACCTCGATCGGCGGCCCTACGGTGAGGTTGGAGCGCACCGTTGAATCGATGGAGACCAGCGCGCAGCGCGCCGCGTTGCCCAGCGGGGTCTCGGCCTCGATGATGCGGTCGAGGATCGGCTTGCCGTATTTGCTCTCGCCGATCTGCAGAAAGCGGGTGTGCTGCGAGGTGGTGATGTAGTTACCCTGCGGGTAGACCAGGTAGATTGCCGGGGGCTCGCCGGCGATCTGGCCACCAATGATCAGGGTGGCATCTGCCTTCATCCCCGACTTCGACAGCGCCTCGGAATGCTTCTCCTGCTCCTCGCGGTTGATTCGGCCGAGGTATTCCGCCGCCTCCGACATGTGGGCGACGGTCGCGAGGTTCGGTTCGGCGGCCCCTTCCTGGCCGGCTTCCTCCATTTCCCGCTGCAGGCGATTGACCACGGCCTGGGTGGTGGCGAGGTTGCCGGCGGCGAGGACCACGAACAGGCGCTGACCTTCGATCTCGAAGGTGTGCATCTTGGAGTAGGTGCTGACCTGGTCGACGCCGGCATTGGTGCGCGAATCGGAGGCGAACACCAGACCGTCGTCCAGATCGATGGCGACACAGTAGGTCATCGGGGCCATCCGGGCAGGGCGGAGTCCCGGGATACTAGGCGCCGCCGGCGGGTGCGTCAACGCGGGGCGGCCCGGCACCACCGGGCCGCCGGTCCCGCCTTCTCAGTCCTGCAGGACGCCGTTGGGTGCGTGGGCGTGCATCCAGTCGCGGACCATGTGCCCGTATTCATGGTCATCCTTGCGGATGTGATTCATCAGCCAGTCCCGCAGGGTCTCGCCGAGCTCGCTGGCTACGTCGTGGCCGTCGGCGAAATCCTGCTGATACTGACGGATCCGCTGGCTGAAAGCCTCGTGCGACTTACGATGCTGCTCCAGGTCGGGGTATTCCACGATCTCCAGCATCTCCTCCTCGAAGGCGAAGTGGGTCAGGGTGTAATCCACCACCTGATCGAGCACTTCGTGAACCTGCTCACGTGTCGCCTGGCCCTCGACGGCTTCGCACAGGCGGTTGATGTATTCGACGATGCGCTTGTGCTGGTTGTCGATGACCGGGATCCCCGTATCCAGATCGTCCGACCAGTGAACGTACGGCATGGCTCCATCTCCTGTGGTTTTATCGGTATCCCGTGCCCTCAGCGCGGCGGCCCTCCTCCGCCACACGGGAGAAACCGGGGCGTTCAGCGGCCGAAGAGCTTGCTGAACAGTCCCCGGTTGTGGGCCGTGTCGGCCCCGGTGTGCTGGCGCACGAGCTCGGCGTAATCGGCGTCGTCGTGCTTGATGTGATTGACCAGCCAGGTCTTGAGGACGGTGTGCAGTTCGCGGGCGATGTCCTCGCCGTTCTCGAACTGTTCCTTGAAGGTTTCCACCCGCCGGATGAACAGGCCGTGCACCCGCTGGTGAGCGCGCAGGAACGGGTAGCCGGCCTCCTCCATCATTTCTTCTTCGAAGGTGAAGTGCGACTGGGTGTAGTCGATTAACTGGTTGATGACGTCACCCACCTCGTCGCGATCGCTGTTCTCGATCGCGTGGTGGAGCTCGTTGATGTAGTCAACGATGCGCTTGTGCTGGTTGTCGATGACCTCGATCCCGGTGTCGAGATCGCTGGTCCATTCCATGTGTGCCATTCGTTGCTCCGGGCCACGGATTTGAGAGTGAGAATGTCGTGATGCAAGGATACGGGATGCGGACACCGTTGACAGTGATTCGGCTCATAATCATCGGGTGTTCGGGGTGTTCGGGGTGTTCGGGGTGTCGGGCGGCCGGGTCTGCGCGGCTACGCCGGATCCGTGTACCCTCGGGGCTTTGCGCAGGCCGTCCGCGGGAGAGGACATGACGCTGTTCTGGGTAACGCTGGTTCCGTTCGCACTGCTGTTCGTGCTCCTGGTGTTCCTGCGCCGCCCGGCGTACGAGGCGGCGCCGCTGGCCTGGCTGGCCACGCTGCTGATCGGGCTGTTCGTCTGGCAGTTGCCGGGAATGGTGGTGGCGACCAGTCTGGCCAACGCCGGGGTCGTGTTCCTGGAGGTGATGCTGATCATCACCGTCGCCCTGCTGATGCTGAACGTGCTGATCCGGACCGGGCATCTGGATGCCATCCAGTGTGCCATCGCGCGGGTCTCGGACGATCGCCGGGTGCTGGCCATGCTGCTGGGCTGGGGCCTGGTCGGCTTTGTCGAGGGGATCGCCGGTTTCGGGACCCCGGCGGTGCTGGCCGCGCCGCTGCTGGTGTATTTCGGCCTGCCCCCGTTGAAGGCGGTGGCCATCGCCCTGATCGGCAATTCCACCGCGGTGCCGTTCGGGGCCGCGGGGACCCCGGTGGTGATCGGCTTTTCCGGGCTGGGGCTGAGCGAGGACACCATCGGGCAGGCGGTGTTCCAGACGGCGGCGATCCACGGGACCCTGGGGGTGTTCATCACGGTGTTCATTGCCTGGGTCGCGACCCTCGGCGAGGAGAAGGGCCGTTTTCGCGAGTTCATCCCGTTCGCGGTGTTCTCCGGTCTGGCCTTCGGGCTGCCGTATTTCCTGGTGGCCTGGCTGGTGGGGCCGGAACTGCCGGCGATCATCGGCGGGGTGACTGCCATGGCCCTGATTGCCTGGGCGGCGCACCGCGGCTGGCTGCTGCCGGTGCGCGGGGGGCGCGAGGCGGCCGAGCCGGTGGATAAGCGCGGGGTGCTGCGTGGCCTGGTTCCGTTTTTCGTGATGGCCGTGGCCCTGATCCTGTCGCGTACGGTGGGCCCCCTGCGCGAATGGCTGGCGGGAGTGGAGATCGGGTTTGCCGGGCTCCCGGGCGTCAGCCCGGATCAGACCCTGCAGCCGCTGTTTACCCCGTATTTCTATTTCCTGCTGGCCCTGATCACCGCGATGTTCCTGTTCCGCGTGGATCGCGCGACCCTGGGCGGGGCGGCCGTGGCGACCTGGCAGCGGGTACGTATCGCCGCGATCGTTCTGGTGTTCATCATCAGCCTGACCCAGCTGCTGCTGATCTCCGCGGACAACGGTGCCGGGCTGCCGTCCATGCCGCAGGTTCTGGGGCAGGGGCTGGCGGAACTGCTGGGCGGGGGCTTTGTGCTGTTCAGTGCCTTCGTCGGTGCCCTGGGCTCGTTCATGACCGGCAGTGCCACGGTCTCCAACCTGCTGTTCACCGGGCTGCAGGTGGATACCGCGGAGGCCCTCGCGCTGGCGCTCCCGTCGATCCTTGCCCTGCAGCTGATCGGTGCCGGCGTGGGCAACATGATTTCCCTGCAGAACATCGCCATGGCCGCCGGGGCGGCGGGGCTGGAGGCGCGCGAGGGTCAGGTGATCCGCGAGACGATCATCCCCGTGCTGGTGGTGTGTACCAGTGCCGGGCTGCTGATGCTGGTGTGGTGAGCCGCCCCCGGGACGGGGGCGGCGGGGTGCGTGGACCGGTTCAGTACAGGAAGTCCGGGAGATGCTTGCGCAGGTCGGCGGGCTTCTCGACCTTGGTGACGTTCTTGGCCACCTCCGCGGTCACGGTCTGCGCCACCTGCCGGTCCAGGAGTTCGCGCAGGGCGCCCAGGAAGGAGGGCGCGGCCACGATCACCAGATGCTGAAAACTGCCCGCGTGGTGAGCCTCGCGCAGGCGCTCGGCGAGCTGACGGGCGAAACGGTCGCGCTCCTGGGCTCCGGGATCGGTAGTGTCCTGCATCGCATGGCGGCCATCTCCGCTCGCGCTGCTCCAGCTGCGTCCGGGGCGGTCGGAGACCAGGTCCTGATTGTGGGCCCGGGATTCGCTGTGACTGAGGGCCTCGACATCCTGCATGTTGCTGCAGGCCCGGCCTTCACAACTCAGGATGCGCGCGCGGGCGGCATCGGCAACCACGATCCAGACGTTGTTCATGCATTTCCTCCCGTAGATTGACGTGGCGGGTGCCAGCGGCGGCCCGGGGCGCATCCCGGGCCCGCGGGTCGGCCCCACTCAGGAGTGTAGATGCCGGCACGGTCCTTCGGGTGGTGAGTTCGCCGCGTGTGTGATCCGGATCACTCGACCGAGGCCGGGGCCTGCGTCGGCGTACAGGCGGCCAGAGGGGCGGGCATGGCCAGGCCGTAGCCCTGGCCGTAGGGGATGCCCAGGGCGCGCAGGTGGTTGCCGATATGTTCGTTCTCGACATGTTCGGCGATGGTGGTCAGGCCGACGATGCCGCTGATGTCATGGATGGCGCGTACCATGGCGAGGTCGATGGGGTCGTGCTCGATGTCCTTGACGAAGCTGCCGTCCACCTTGAGAAAGTCCACCGGCAGGTTCTTCAGGTAGGCGAAGGAGGACAGGCCGCTGCCGAAATCGTCCAGCGCGAACAGGCAGCCTTCGCCACGCAGCTCCTGCATGAACCGGGCGGTGCGGGTCAGGTTGCCGACGGCGGCGGTTTCGGTGATCTCGAAGCACAGGCGGTGGCCGGGAATGCCGGCCGAGCGTACCCGTTCCAGCAGGAACTCGGGGAAGGCCTCGCTGTTGAGGGCGGTGCCGGAGATGTTGATCCCGATGACCGGCAGTTCGGCCCCGCGGGCCTGGCAGTCCTGCATCCATTCCAGTGCGGTTTCCACCACCCAGCGATCCAGCTGGCACATCAGATCGTATCGCTCGGCCGCCGGGATGAAGGTCCCCGGGGGAACCGGGTTGCCGTGTTCGTCGCGCAGCCGGAGCAGGAGCTCCTGGTAGGCGGGTGGTCCGTCGCCCAGTGCGAGCACCGGCTGAGCCCAGAGTTCGAATTCCCCGCGTTCGATCGCCTGGGGGATGCGGCTGACCCAGTGCATCTCGCCTGCGCGATCGGCCAGATCGACATCCTGCGGGGTGTAGACGCGGACCTGATTGCGTCCCGAATCCTTGGCCGCGTAGCAGGCGGTGTCGGCGTGGCGCAGCAGCTGCTGGGTGGACTCCGATTCGCCGTCCACCGGCACGACGCCCAGGCTGGCCGACAGGGCAAAGACGTTGTCTTCCCAGAAGAAGCGCATGCCGGCGATCTCGCTGGCGATGCCCACGGCCATCTGGCTGCCCTGCTCGATGTCGCAGTCCTGCATCAGGATGCCGAATTCGTCGCCGCCCAGACGCGCGAGGTGGTCCTGCGGCCGCATGATGCTGCGCAGCATGCCCGCGATCTGGCGCAGCATCTCGTCGCCGGCCTGGTGGCCGCGGGTGTCGTTGATCAGCTTGAACTGGTCGAGATCGAGATAGCACAGCACATGCGGGCGTCCGTCGCGGCGGGCGCCGTGCAGGGCATCCTCGATCAGCCGCTCGAAACGTCGCCGGTTGATCAGGCCGGTCAGGTCGTCGTGCGAACTGTAGTAGGCCATGTGCTGCAGGGCGTCGCGGACTTCGGACACGTCGCGCAGGACGATGACGTGCCCGCGTGCAGTGCCGTCGGTGTCCTGCACCGGGGTGACGGTCAGCTGGACCGGCAGGCGGGTCCCGTCGGAGCGCCGGAGGACCTGCTCGTCGGCGCCGGCGCCGCGCTCGCTGGCCGGGGGGCCGGCCCCGGGGGGCAGCGGGTCCAGGGGGCGGCCAGTGTTTTCGTCTTCCAGCTGCAGCACCCGTTCGAGCGGCTGTTCGGTCAGTTCTTCGACCGGCTGGTGCAGCAGTCGGGCGGCCATCGGATTGGCGTAGTCGATCCGACCGGTGGTGTCCACGGTCAGCACGCCGTCGCCAATGGAGGCCAGGGTGGTCTGCGCGCGGCGCTGTTCACGCGCGTGGCGGGCACGCTGCTCTTCGATGATCGCCTGCTGATGCCGGCGTTCCAGGCGCATGCCCAGCCATTCGGCACACAGCCCGAGGAAGCCGCGGACCACCGGGTCGGGCGGGCGGCGGGTGCGGTGGCCGCGGCGACAGGCGGCCAGGACCACGGGCTCCGGGGGATCGATCGGCACCCGCACGAGGTCCACCCGTCCGGCCGCCGGCAGCTCCAGTTCCTGTCCGGGGACGCTCCGGGGAACCGGTTCTTCGACGCCGCGCGTGCACAGCGCGGTGGCCCGCTCCTCGATCAGACAGGCCGGGCGCTGCGGATCGCGCGCCCAGTGGGCCAGACGCTCGATGCCCGTGTCGCCTTGCCGGAACAGCGCGATCTCGTCACTGTCCAGCTCGCCGGCTGCGGCCTCCAGAAGACGGTGGAAGGCGCGGGCGTCGTCCTCCGCTTCCGGCTCGCGGGTCCCGGCCGTCACCGCCGCGAAGGCACGCAGCACGTGGGTGTGCGACGCGAGTACGCGGATGCGCGCGAGCATGATGCCGAACAGCAGCCCGACCGCCGACGGGATAACGAACAGCTGCGGCGGGAAGCCTTCGACCGCGTAGACGAAGCGCACCTGGACCACCGCCAGCACGGCGACGATCGCCACGGCCAGCGCCGTATAGCGCAGATAGATCGGCCAGGTGTCCCGCCAATCCGGATGCTTTTGCATGTTTTCCCCCTTCAGGAAACGCACACATGGATCAGCGTTTCCTTAACGGACCGCGTGGCTTTTTTGTGCTCTGGCGGCCCCTCCTTTGATCGCCGCATACGCTACACCGCCGGGCGCGGCGGGTACAGTCCGGCGGGCGCCGGATCGCAGGGCCGTCCGGGTGTGGGATACTGGCGGTATCAAGCGACCGCCGGGGGCGAGGATGACGACCGCGCTGACCTGGATCGGCGTGCTGCTGTGCCTGTCGCAGTCGGCGATCCTTTCGGGACTCAACCTGGGGCTGTTCGCCCGCAGCAAGCTGGAGCTCAAGGTGGAGGCCAGCAAGGGGGATGCCCGGGCGCAGCGGGTGCTGCATCTGCGCGAGGATTCCAATTTCGCGCTGGTGACCATCCTGTGGGGCAACGTGGGCGTCAACGTGCTGCTGGCGCTGCTCTCCGGCTCGGTGATGGGCGGCGTGGCGGCGTTCCTGTTCTCCACGGTGGTGATCACCATCTTCGCCGAGATCATCCCGCAGTCGTACTTTTCCCGCCACGCCCTGCGCGTGGCCTCGGTGCTGTACCCGGTACTGCGTTTCTATCAGTTCCTGATGTATCCGGTCGCGCGGCCCACCGCGTGGGTGCTGGACCGCTGGCTGGGCGGGGAGGAGATCCGCTATTTCCCGGAACGCGACCTGCACCAGGTGCTGGATCTGCACATGCGTTCGGGCGAGAGCGAGATCGCGCGGGTGGAAGGGCGCGGGGCGCGGAACTTTCTCGAGCTGGATGACATCGCCGTGCGCCACGAGGGCGAGCCGGTGGATCCGGCCAGCATCCTGACTCTGGAGTTCGACGGGGACCGGCCGCGGTTTCCGCACATCGAACCGCGGGTGGACGACCCGTTCCTGCGCAGCATCAACCGGGCGGCCTGCTCCTGGGTCATCCTCACCGACTCGACCGGCGAGCCACGCCGGGTGCTGCGCGCTGCGGATTTCACCCGCGAGGCCCTGTTCGCGCCCGAGAGATTCGATCCGCTGCACCATTGCCTGCATCCGGTGGTGGTGCGCGACGGCAACCGGCGGCTGGGCGGATTGATCCCGCATTTCCGCGTGCGTCCGGCGCACGAGGGGGACACCGTGCTGGGCGAGGACGTGATCCTGCTGTGGGGAGAGCACCGGCGCATCCTCAGTGGCAGCGATATCCTCGGCCGGCTGCTGCGGGGCGTGGCGCGCGCTACGCCGGAGTGATCGCCCGGGAGGCGCGGGGCGGCCCGGTTCAGTCCTTGCCCGGGTCCTTCAGACGTTCGGCGAGGTCGGCGAAGGGGTTCCAGGTGGCGCCCCCGGACGCCGCAGCGCCGGTCCCCCCGGCGGACGGCCCCGCCGCGCGCGCCTCGCCATGGCGCTGGTGTTCGTTGTCGTGGCAGTACAGGCACAGCAGTTCCCAGTTGCTGCCATCCGGCGGGTTGTTATCGTGGTTGTGGTCGCGGTGGTGGACCGTGAGTTCGTGCACGTTGGCGCGGGTGAACTCGCGGCCGCAGCGTCCGCAGACCCAGGGGTACATGCCCAGGGCGCGCTCGCGGTAGCCGCGCTCGCGCTCCTGACGCTCGCGCTGGGTGCGCGCGACCAGTTCGTCCAGGCGCTTCGAATCGCTCATGCCCCGAGGATAGCTCAGTCGCGCGAGCGCGGGGGTGGTAGCAGGAATTCCGCCGGGTGGCGCCGCAGGTGGCGGCCGTAAGCGCGCAGCAGCCGCGCCGGGGAGCCGATGCGCACGCCGCGGGCGCGCAGCGCCACGTACAGTGCCAGGCCGAAGCTCACCCACAGGTTGATCGCGCCGATCAGCAGCACGAACGCCAGGAACAGCCCGAACGTGGTCAGGGCGAGTCCCTCGGTCACCGTGACGTAGCCCAGATTGGCCGACGCGAACGCCACGTGCTGGATATCCAGCGGCAGCCCGGTGAGATA
Source organism: Thioalkalivibrio sp. AKL17 (assembly GCF_000377885.1). NCBI lineage: Bacteria > Pseudomonadati > Pseudomonadota > Gammaproteobacteria > Chromatiales > Ectothiorhodospiraceae > Thioalkalivibrio > Thioalkalivibrio sp. AKL17. The sequence continues at coordinate 336,035 of NZ_KB898765.1, read as the reverse complement.
ACCGACATAGCCGGTCGCCCCCAGCAGGGCCCCGAACACCATGTTGCCGAGCACGGCGCCATAGTGGTAGCCGACCCAGTTCGCCAGGCCGTGGCGCGCCCGCTGCGGCAGCAGGCGCCGCAGCAGCGGGTGTTCGCGCAGGCGCCCGGGCAGGTCGAGATAGGCGCAGCGGTTGTCCAGCCAGCCGGCCACCAGCCCGGAGACGAACAGCCACACCCCGGCGATGGCCGCGAACAGCAGGGCCAGCCCGGCGACCGGGCGCAGACCGTCCAGCAGATAGCCGGCCTTCGTGCTGTCCAGCACCGGCTGTTCGAAGACCGACAGCGCGAACAGGCCGATGAACAGGGCCATCGGCAGCGCCACGCCCACGTTGCCGAGGATGGCGGCGAACTGCGAACGTCCCACCCGGACCAGCAGATCGGCCAGTTTCGACGGGTCGGCGGTGCCGCGTTCGGTCTGTTCAATGGCCGCGGCCATGCGCGCCGCGGTCATCGCGGGCTGTTTGGTGGCCACCGTGAGGTGCAGCATGTGGATCAGTACGAAGCCCAGGCCGTAGTTGAGGCTGGACCAGAATGCGTACCAGCCTTCCGACAGTCCGAGGTGGCCGATCTGGATCTTGATCAGGGCCATCAACGCGATGATGACCCCGGCTCCGGCGCCGGACCCGAGCATGCCGAAGTATTCCTGGCGTCCCCGGGTGATGTATTTCTCCCCGGTGTCGGAGACGTGCTGGGTCACGCTGCGCGAGACCTGGCGGATGTTGTCCTGCCAAAGGGCGCGCACGCCGTGGCGCCGGGCGCTGGTGGTCACCAGCTCGCGGAACAGGCCGACGCCGCTGGCCCGGGTGGTCGCGGCGTCTTCGGGCTCGAGCAGATCCAGCAGCTTGTGGATGCGCGCCAGCGTCTGGTTCAGCCGCTCCAGCAGGTGCGTCAGCGACAGGCTGTTGCCACGGCTGTGCGACAGCGTGCGCAGCTTCTCGATCTGCTCGGCGCACTGCTCCAGCAGGACCCGCGCATGGCGGTCGTCACGGCGCTCGCGGGTCGGGTCCTGCAGCCAGGCGCGGTACTCGCGCACGTAGGCCGCGATCTCGCGTTCCTGCGCCACGAAGGCCGAATTGCGCTCGGCGATCGACGGATCCAGACGCAGGAGTTCGGGTTCCAGCTCCTCCGCCGCGATCCAGATCGAGAGCATCTCCAGGGCGTAGAGGATCTCCTCGCGGGCCCGTTCCAGGACCCCGGGGTGCTCGCCGGAAAGACAGCCGAGCGCGCTCAGCAGGCGCAGCCAGGCATCGTCCGGCAGGCGTGCCACCCAGACCGCGTCGTCCGGATCGTGGAACACGTGATAGAGCACGTCGCGCAGGTCGGTGCGATCCATCGGCGACGGGTTGATGCGCTCGTACAGCAGTTCCGCGGCCTCGCGGAAGAAGCCGCGGCGCGAAAACAGTCCGATCCCGGTGTACAGCGTCAGGTGGCGGGCGTCTTCCAGCCCGGCTTCCAGGCGTTCACGCAGGCGTTCGCGCAGCGCAGGCTGGTCCTGCAGGGCCAGTACCAGGGATTCCAGGCGCGCGATCACCGGAGCCACATTGCGCGGGTCGTCCGGGCGCAGCCATTCGACCAGGCGCCGGAGGATCTCCGCCAGGTCGATGTCGGGGTCGTTTTCGAGAGCGGTCAGCAGGTCTGCGGGGTCATCGGCTTGCGACATGGTATTCGGGCTGGGTTCCGGATGATGGCGCGAAGCTTATCATTCGTTCTCGGTGACCGCGTGCCCGCGGATTTGATCGGCGTCGCCCCGCAGTCCAGAATACGCCCCCTGCGGCCGGCCCCGGCGACCTTCCCGACGAAATCGATGATCAAGCTCCGTACCTACGTCTACATGGACTCCCTGCAGCCGCAGCTGGCGGCCTACATGGCGACCGTCTCGCAGGGATTCCCGCCGGTGCCGGGAGACTCCTGCCTGTGGGTGGAGGTCTCGCCGGGCATGGCCGTGCACCGCCTGACCGACATCGCGCTCAAGTCCACCCGCGTGCACCTGTCGCAACAGGTGGTGGAACGCGAATACGGCTCCATGGTGGTGCACCAGCGCGACGACTCCGACGTGCAGGAGGCCGGGCGCGTGCTGCTCTCGCGCATGGGGGCCGAGGTCTCCGACCGCCAGCAGTGCAACATCCCGTGGCAGGAGATCATCCGCGGGATGTCGCCCGACCACACGGTGCTGATCAACCGCCAGAACCGTCGCGGTTCGATGATCCTGCCGGAACAGAGCATGTTCATCCTCGAGGCCGAGCCGGCGGGCTATATTATCTATGCGGCGAACCAGGCCCTGAAGGCGGCGCACGTGACCCTGATCGACGTTAGTGCCGTGGGGGCCTTCGGCCGTCTGATCCTGGCCGGCAGCGAGGCCGACATCGACGAAGCCGCGCGCGCCGCCAGCGCCGCCCTGGAACGCCCTGCGGGAACCTGAGCGCCATGCATCGCGAACAGCTGCTGCATCTGCTGCAACGTCACCAGGCCCCGTTCATCGAGGAGGCGGGCTTTCGCCGCCGCGCGCTGGATTTCGTCCGTCGGCACCCCGACTGCTTCAACTGCGATCTGCTGCCGGCGCATGTCACCGGCTCCGCCTGGGTTCTCAGCCCCGACCGCGAGCGGGCGCTGATGTTGCTGCACGGCAAGCACAACCGCTGGTTCCAGCCCGGCGGCCATGCGGACGGTCAGGCCGACATCCTCCAGGTGGCCCTGCGCGAGGTGCACGAGGAGACCGGGCTGGCGCGCGAGCACATCCGTCTGGTCACCGAAGACGTATTCGACCTGGATATCCACACCATCCCCGCCAGCCCCGAGTTCCCGCAGCACGATCACATCGACGTGCGCTTTCTGGTGGAGATCGACGACCGCCTGGAGATCCCCGGCAGCCACGAATCGCACGCCGTGCTGTGGGTCCCGCTGCAGCATGTCTCGCGCTACAACAACAATCGTTCCTGCTGGCGCATGGTGGAAAAGAGCCGCCGACTGCGCACCGCCGAGCATGTCGACGACCCGGTGCCGGCCCACCGGGTACCGGGTCCGGGCACCCGCCCGGGGTACTGATTCGCGGTCAGGGTTGCCCCGATGCCTGTGGGAGCCTGCTTGCAGGTGAACAGGGCCGGGCCGGCGCCGCATGATCAGAACCGCCGGGCACCATGCCCGGGCAGGGGCACCGCCTCCACGTGCACGCGCACGTTGCGCAGCTCCAGCGGCCCGTCGGAATCCACCCGGCGGGTCTCGCCCCGGCGCCAGCCGGAGCGCCACGGCAGGCGGGCCGCGCCGTACTCGTTGCGGCCACGGGACGGCAGATCCAGCAGCAGCAGACCTTCGCGGTAGGCGACTTTCATCTCCCCCGAACGTCGTTCGCCGTGGACCTCCACCGTGCGTGTCTCGCCATCCGCCAGGGTGAAGGCCAGCGGGGCATAGCGCCGTTCGCGGCCGCCGATGCGCATCCGCCCGCGCTCCAGGCTTACGCGGATCAGGTCACCGAAGTGCCCCTCCTCGCCGCGGTGGATGCGGTCGATGCGCGCCTGGCGTTCCGCCCGCTCGCGCGCCTCGATCTTCTGCTGCTCGCGCCGGGTCTGCTCGCGCTCCTTCTGCACCGACTCCCAGGCGCGCATCGCCTCCTGGCGCTCGGATTCGCTCATCTGCTCCCAGTGCTCCTCCGGCACGCCGTAGATACGCGGGGCACAGGCGGCCAGCATCAGCGCCAGGCTCAGCACGGCGGACATCAGGATGAGACGGGCAACGGATCGGGTCATGGTCATGGCGGCAATCCCTGTCGGATGGAACACGATGGCCGCCGGGGCGGCTCGGTCAGTCTATCCTGCCGGGGCTGCCTGAGTGGCGGCTGAACGGCCATGCCCGTGCTTGACCGCTGCCGCGGGGTCTTGAGCTGGCGCTGCGGAGTCCGGGGCTTTCGGCTGCCGCCGGGGGGTGCGCTCTCTCGCGAGCGCGCCGCGAGGTCCTTTCTTGCTTGCCCAAGAAAGGACCCAAAGAAGGGCACCCGGAGCTCGCCCGGGAACCTTGCTCCGGGCACCTCGCGCCGGCGGCGCCGAACTCGCGAAGCTGCGCTTCGCTCAGACATCCGGCGCCTTGTTTCCGGCGCGAGGCACCCTCCGCAAGGGGCTCGCAACGGGAGGGGGTAAACCGGAGGCGTTCCGGCCATTGGTGCCCGGGTCCCGGCCCGCTTCATCGCGGGGCGCTCGAATCGTGCGTTTCCTGGTTCCTGATGCAAGGGCGGCCCGGTGCACCAACGGGTTCAAGCTTTGGTACGGGCCCTTCGCAGAGCTCATTTCCGTCCATCCTTGCAAAGGAATCGCCTGCGGGCAGGGGCCGGACCCACCCCCAAGCCCTGATGGAAGAAGGTCATGCGGCTCGGCAGGGCATGCCCATGGCCCTACCCGGGCACCCTCCCGGTGCCGGGTGTGCAAAGGTGGCTGTGGGAGGCGAGCCCTCTCGCCGATCCGGCATGATCGGTCGCCAACGATCCTGTTCTCGGCCGGGCCGTTCACAGCCGCGGCCTGCCCGCCTGGCGGAAAAGGAACGGGCGGTGGGCCGGCGGCCCCGTTTGCCGCACCGAGCGCAGAGGTCGGGTGCGGGAGAAAAGGCGCTGCTTGTCTGAGCGAAGCGCAGCTTCGCGAGTTCAGCGCCGCCCGCGCCCGGCCTCGGAGCGAGGGAATCCCGGGCCGCGTCAGCGGACCGGGATGCGGCAGTCGGGGTGACTTCTTTGGGTCCTTTCTTGTTCACACAAGAAAGGACCTCGCGGCGCGCTCGCGAGAGAGCGCAACACCCCCGGCGGCAGCCGAAAACCGCCGACTCCGCAGCGTCAGCTCAAGGCCTGGCGGCAGCGGTCAAGCACGGGCACCAGCAGCCCGATCGCTTGCTTGCAAGCTCCTGCAGCCGCATCCGGGCGCCGGTGCGGGTGGCGCCTACGCGCCGTGCCCCGTGCGTTCGCGCAGGGCCGCCACCAGCCCGTCCATCGGCAGGTGTTCGGCCTCGCCGGCGGTGCGGGCCTGGTATTCGAGCTCGCCGGCGTCCAGGCCGCGCTCGCCGATCACGATCCGGTGCGGGATGCCGATCAGCTCCATGTCGGCGAACATTACGCCGGGGCGCTGTTCGCGATCGTCCAGCAGGACCTCGAAGCCGGCCGCCTGCAGCTCGTCGTGCAGCTGTTCCGCGGCCTCGCGCACGCGCTGCGACTTCTTCGCGCCGATCGGGCACAGGGCGATGTCGAACGGGGCGATGGCGGTGGGCCAGCAGATGCCGCGCTCGTCGGAGTTCTGCTCGATGGCGGCGGCGACCACGCGCGAGACGCCGATGCCGTAGCAGCCCATGGTGACGATCTGCTCGCGCCCGTCCTCGTCCAGTACCCGGGCGCCCAGGGCCTCGGAGTACTTGTCGCCGAGCTGGAAGATATGGCCGACCTCGATGCCGCGGCGGATCTCGATGGGGCCGGAGCCGTCGGGCGCGGGTTCGCCCTCGGTGATGTTGCGCAGGTCGGCACCCTCCGGGCGCGGCAGGTCGCGTTCCCAGTTGACGCCGGTCAGGTGGTGGCCGTCCTCGTTGGCGCCGACCACCATGTCGGCCATGCCGAGCACGGCGTGGTCGGCCAGCACCGGGATCGGGCTGTCCACCGGGCCCAGGGAGCCGGGGTCGGTGCCGAACACGGTACGGATCTCGGCCGCCTCTGCCATGCGCAGCGGCTCGGCGATCCAGGGGTGCTTCTCGGCCTTCACGTCGTTGAGTTCGTGGTCGCCACGCAGCACCAGGGCGACCAGATCGGCGTCGATCGCGTCGCTGGCGGCCACCACCAGGGTCTTGACCGTGCGTTCGGTCGGCACGTCGAGGAAGGCCGCGAGATCGGCGATGGTGTGGATGTCCGGGGTGGCGACCTTCTGCAGCGTCTCGGCGGGGGCGGCCGGCGCGGCCGGGCCGGGGCAGGGCGCGAGTTCGACGTTGGCGGCAAAGCCGCCCGGGGAGAAGGCGATCGCGTCCTCGCCGGAGGCGGCCAGCACGTGGAATTCGTGCGAGGCGTTGCCCCCGATCGCGCCGGTATCGGCTTCCACCGCACGGAAATCCAGGCCGCAGCGCTGGAAGATGCGGCAGTAGGCATCGTGCATCTGCTGGTAGGTCTGCCCCAGCGAGTCGGCATCCAGATGGAAGGAGTAGGCGTCCTTCATCAGGAATTCGCGCGCGCGCATCACGCCGAAGCGCGGGCGGCGTTCGTCGCGGAACTTGGTCTGGATCTGGTAGTAGTTGACCGGAAGCTGGCGGTAGCTGCGGATCTCGCGGCGGACCAGGTCGGTGATGACCTCTTCGTGGGTCGGGCCATAGCAGAAATCGCGTTCGTGGCGGTCCTTGATGCGCAGCAGCTCGGCCCCGTAGAAGTCCCAGCGTCCGGATTCCTGCCACAGCTCGGCCGGCTGGATGGCCGGCATCAGCACCTCCAGGCCCCCGGCGCGGTCCATCTCCTCGCGCACGATGTTCTCCACCCGGCGCAGCACGCGCAGCCCCAGCGGCAGCCAGGTGTACAGCCCGGAGGCGAGCCGGCGGATGTAGCCGGCGCGCAGCATCAGCTGGTGGGAGACGATCTCGGCGTCGGCCGGGGTTTCCTTCAGGGTGTTCAGCGGGAATTGCGAGACGCGCATGGGGCTCGGGCCTTGTGGTCGGTGGTCGTTGAGCGGACGGAGTTCGGGATCAGAACGTGGTGCCGTTGGTGCCCCAGAAATGGCGCGGGGCATCGGCGAACTCGATGTAGACGCGCGCCGGCTCCACGCCCAGTTCGGCCTGCAGGGCGTCGCACAGCTTGCGTGACAGCTCGCGGGTCAGGCCCTCGGGCAGACCGATGCTCTTGAGTTCGCAGTAGGCGAGCGCCTCGGTGCTGCCGCCGAAACGCATGTGGGCGTTGTGGCCGAGGGCGACCATCACGTAGCCCTCGGGCTTGTTCAGCCATTCGGCGACCGCGGTCGACAGGCGGGCGGTGACGGCATCCGGATCGGCGGGCAGGGCAACGTTGGTCTCGATACGCAGCAGTGGCATGGCGGTCTCCCGGGAATGAAACGGCGGTCGGGGAACGTCCCCGTGCGGGTGCCGACATGATACGGACAGACGCGGCGCGGTGCAGGGGGTTGCAGGGCTTTGCTGCAAAACCGACGGGGAAAGCTATACTCCGGGCAGTTACCGGGGTTGCGGTCGGGGATTTGCCTGCCCGTGGCCGGCTCCGTTACATTAGGGAAAACTAATATATTAAAGAACGGCCCCGTGACGGCTGACCGCCCCGCAAGAAGGGTGGCAGGAGAGGGCCGAATATCCGGAAGGACCACACCATGACACGACTCCCGATCCTCGGGGCCGCGCTGCTTGCGCTGGCTCTGCCGCTGACGGCCCAGGCCGATGATCTGCCCTTTGAAACCGCCGAAGCCGAGCGTCTGACCCTGCCGCAGGAGCGTGTGCTGGATGGCCGTGTCGAGGCGGTCCAGCGCTCCACCATCTCGGCCCAGACCTCCGGGCGGGTCCGCGAGATCTACGTGGACGTGGATGACTTTGTCGAGGAAGACGAGCTCCTGCTGCGCATCAGCGATGTCCAGCAGCAGGCGCGTCTGAGTCAGGCCGAGGGTGACCTGGCCGATGCGCGGGCACGTTTCCGCGAGGCGCGTTCGGAGTTCGAGCGCATTCGCGAGGTGTTCGAGCAGAACGTGGTGTCGCGCTCGGAGTTCGAGCGCGCCGAGGCCCAGCTGGAATCGGCCCGTGCGCGCCTGCGCTCGGCCGAGGGGCGGGTGGACGAAGCCCGCGAACAGCTGGGTTACACCGAGGTGTATGCGCCGTACTCCGGGATCGTGACCGAGCGCATGGTCGAGGTCGGGGAATCGGTGTCGCCGGGATCGCCACTTCTGGCGGGACTGAGCCTGGATCGCCTGCGGGTCGAGGTGGACGTCCCGCAGCGTCTGATGCCCGGGTTGCGGGATCGCCGCGAAGCCGAGGTCATCCTGGATTCCGGTGAGCGGATCGCCGCCGAGAATCTGACCCTCTTCCCCTACGCGGATCCGCGGAGCGGCACCTTCCGGGTGCGCGTGAACCTGCCCGAGGACGAGAACAATCGTGGTCTGTTTCCCGGCATGTTCGTGAAATCGGCTTTCGTGCTGGACGAGGTCGAGCGGCTGATGGTGCCGCAGGAGGCCGTGGCCTATCGCTCCGAGGTGATCGCGGTGTACGTGATCGACGAACAGGGCCGGGTGCGCTTTCGTCAGGTCCGGACCGGGCGCGAGCATGACGGCATGATCGAGATCCTCGGTGGTCTGCGCGAGGGTGAACGCGTCGCCCTGGATCCGGTACATGCCGCGATCTTCATGAAGGAACACCAGCAGGTGACGCGATGAGCGGCGGCAGCGCGGAAGCGGCCCCGGAGCGCATGGGGATCTCCGGGCGCATCGCGAAGGCGTTTCTGACGACCCAGATCACGCCCCTGCTGGCGCTGGTGGGCCTTTTGCTGGGGTTGTTCGCCATCCTGGTGACCCCGCGCGAGGAAGAGCCGCAGATCAACGTCACCATGGCGGACGTGTTCATCCCGTTCCCCGGAGCCAGCGCCGAGGAGGTGGCCCACCTGGTTTCCACGCCGGCGGAGCAGGTGCTGTCCGAGATCGAGGGGATGGATGACATCTACTCCACCTCGCGTCCGGACATGGCGCACATCACCGTGCAGTTCGAGGTCGGCGAGGACCGCACCGCGGCGCTGGTACGGCTGTACAACCAGATCTTCTCCAACGATGACTGGATACCGCAGAACCTCGGGGTCGGCGAGCCGATGGTGCGGCCGATGGGCATCGACGACGTGCCCATCGTCAACGTGACCCTGTGGACCGAGGACGAGGAGCGCGGCGGACACGACCTGCTGCGGGTGGCCCACGGGCTGGAAACGCAGCTCAAGCGCGTCTCCGGCACGCGCGACATCTACACCGTGGGCGGGCCCGATCACGTGGTTCACGTGCGCTTCAAGCCGGAGATGCTGGCGGCGCACAACCTCGCGGTGGACGACCTGCGCGAGGCCCTGGCGGTGTCGAACTTCTCGCGCGATGCCGGGCATCTGTATCAGGACGACGAGGAGATCCTGATCCAGGCCGGCGATTTCATCACCGAGCCCGAGGCGTTTGCGCGGCTGGTGGTGGGGATGCATGACGGACGTCCGGTGCATCTGGAAGACGTGGCCGAGGTCGAACAGGGCCCCGGCTATCCGAGCGAGCACGTACGCTTCGCCCATGGTGCCGCGGCCGAGGGCGGCGGGCACATCGGCCAGAGTCACCCGGCGGTGACCGTGGCGGTGGCCAAGCAGCCCGGCACCAACGCCCCTGACATCGCCGACCAGGTCATCGAGCGTCTGGATCAGCTGAAGGGGACTTACATTCCCGAGGGCGTGGAGGTCTCGATTACCCGCAATTACGGGCAGACGGCCGAGGACAAGGCGTCCACGCTGATCCAGAAGCTGATGCTGGCGACCGCATCGGTGATCATTCTGGTATGGATCGCCCTGGGCTGGCGTGAAGCCTTCATCGTCGGCGTGGCGGTGATCATTACCCTGGCGCTCACGCTGTTCGCGTCCTGGGCCTGGGGCTTTACCCTCAACCGGGTGTCGCTGTTCGCGCTGATCTTCGCCATCGGCATCCTGGTGGACGACGCGATCGTGGTGGTGGAGAACATCCACCGACACATGGTCCAGGGCGGGCGCAAGTTCCTCGAATCCATCCCGCTGGCGGTGGACGAGGTGGGCGGCCCGACCATCCTCGCGACCTTTACCGTGATCGCGGCGCTGCTGCCCATGGCCTTCGTTACCGGGCTGATGGGGCCGTACATGAGCCCCATCCCGATCAACGCCTCCATGGGGATGGTCCTGTCGCTGGCGGTGGCCTACGTGGTGACTCCGTGGCTGACCTACAAGGTGCTGCGGCGTCAGGGCGAGCAGCTGGAGGCCGGCGGCGGCCATGGTGCGCACGAGGGCGAAGCTGCTTCTGCCGGCCTGATGCGCCTGTTCAATTTCGTCCTGCTTCCGTTCCTGGGAACCGGCGGGCGGAAGAAGGTGAATCGCATGGTGCTTTGGGGCGGCACGCTCGTGCTGATCCTGGGCTCGGTGTCGCTGGCCTATTACCAGCTGGTGGTGCTGAAAATGCTGCCATTCGACGACAAGTCGGAGTTCCAGGTCGTGCTGGACATGCCCGAGGGCACCAGTCTGGAACGCACCGGCCAGGTGCTGGGCGAGATGGCCGACTACCTCAAGACGGTGCCCGAGGTGCACGACGTGCAGACCTACGCGGGCACGGCCACGCCCATCAACTTCAACGGCCTGGTGCGGCAGTACTATCTGCGCGAGGGGAGCCATGTCGGCGACATCCAGGTGAACCTGACGCATGCCTCCGAGCGCGACCGACGCAGCCACGACATCGCGCTGTCGGTGCGCGACGAGATCAATGCCATCGCCGGGCGCTATGACGGCGCGGCGGTCAAGGTGGTCGAGGTGCCGCCGGGACCGCCGGTGATGTCGCCGATCGTCGCCGAGATCTACGGTCCGGACTACGACGGTCAGATCGAGGTGGCGAAGCAGGTGCGCGAGGTGTTCGAGGACACCGAGGGTCTCACCGACATCGATGACTCGGTGGAACACCCGGGGCCGAAGAAGATCCTGCAGGTGGACCGCGAGCGCGCCGCGCACCTGGGTGTGCCGCAGATGGCCGTGGTCGAGGCCATCGATACTGCGCTGTCGGGCGAGGATGTCACCTACCTCTACGGCTCGAACATCAAGTACGCGGTACCGGTCCGTCTGGAGTTCGATCGCGCGGAGAAGGGCAGCCTGGAGCCGGTTCTGGGACTCAAGGTCCGCTCGCAGAGCGGGGAGCTGGTGCCGCTGTCCGAGGTAGTGACCGTGGTGGATTCGAGTCGCGAGCACTCCATCCATCACAAGAACCTGCTGCCGGTGGTCTATGTCCAGGGTGACCTGGCGGGGGGTCTGGACAGTCCGCTGTACGGCATGTTCGACATGTTCTTCGGGCTGCGCGACACGCCCATGGTCCATGGCGAGCCGCTGGAACAGCGGTTCATCAGCCAGCCGGGCGATCCGTATAACTACAGCCTGAAATGGGACGGCGAGTGGCAGGTGACCTACGAGACCTTCCGCGACATGGGCATCGCCTATGGCGTGGGGCTGATCCTGATCTATCTGCTGATCGTCGCGCAGTTCCGCTCGTACATGGTGCCACTGGTCATCATGGCACCCATCCCGCTCACGGTGATCGGGGTGATGCCGGGACACGCCCTGGTGGACGCGTTCTTCATGGACGCCAAGTTCACGGCGACCTCGATGATCGGGATGATCGCGCTGGCCGGGATCATCGTGCGCAACTCGATTCTGCTGGTGGACTTCATCAACGATGAGCTGCGTCGCGGGGTGGATACCATCGAGGCGGTCGTGCATGCCGGTGCGGTACGCGCCAAGCCCATCGTGCTGACGGGCCTGGCGGCGATGGTCGGGGCCGGGTTCATCCTGGATGACCCGATCTTCTCCGGGCTGGCGATCTCGCTGATCTTCGGGGTGTTCGTCTCCACGGTGCTGACCCTGGTCATCATCCCGGTGCTGTACTACCTCTACGTGCGCAACCGGGTGGACCAGATCCGCGAACAGGAGGCGTAAGCCGGCCCCGTCATTGCGAGGAGCGTAGCGACGAAGCAATCGCCATGGCGACCCCCGGCCCCGGTGCACTGCGGGCAGCAACCGATTGCCACGTCGCCTTCGGCTCCTCGCAATGACGCAGGCGGGGGCGAGTAGCGGCCCCGGCACGTTGTTGCATGGCAATGGCACGACCGGAGTCCGGCGTTTTCGCCGGGCGACGGTACCGGCATACAATTGGGGGCCCGAACGAACCGGAGTGGCTCGATGAATGTGGACATGGGAGACGAGGGCCTGGATGTCACCGGGATCAGCCGCGAACAGTGCGCGACCCTGGTGGAGGCCCTGAAGGCCAGCAGTGATCAGAGTTTCATGGAGGATCCGGAGCTGCGCAAGCTGTTCAAGCTGCTCGCCGTGCTGCAAAGCGATCTGTGGGACGAGATGACCGCGGGTCAATTCGATTTCAGTCAGTACAAGAAGCAGTAAGCCACTGCAGGAGACTGTCATGTCCGATCCGTCCGGCGGCCGCCCCTCGAATTTCGTCATCGGCAATATCCTGCTGGGGCTGGCGGCCCTGATGCTGTTCTTCTTCGTTCCGCTGTGGGAGCGGATCGGCGTGGTGGCCCTGTTCCTGTGGATGGTCCTCGCTGCGGCGGGGGTGTACTTCATCGTGAAGGACAAGGACATAACGCCCGGTGGACCGCCGAACTGATGCCCCCCGGACGGGGGAGCAGGCAGCCGGTATCGAGACCCCGGACACCGTGTCCGGCGGGCGCTCGCGGGCCGCTTTTCCGGCCTTTCTGAGCGAGCGCCTCGCACGCCTGCGCGACGCCGCGGGCGAGCTCGATCAGGGTGAATGCTCCGGGGACTGCGTGGACCGGCTGTATCGCGAGGTCAGCGCCCTGGCCCGCGTGGCCCGGACTCACGGGGTGCAGGAGATCCTGCGCCTGGCCGAGTCACTACAGGCGACCCTGGCCGGGCTGCGGGCCCGTCCGAACACTGCCGATCGCGAACTGCTGCGTCTGGGCCTCGCGCGCCTGGAGGCCGCCGCGGAGGCCTGGGCGCGTCAGGAACAGGGGGTGCCGGAGACGCGCCTCCAGCCGCAGGTGTCGGCGGATGCGGGTGGCGGCCGGGTGCAGGTGGTCGCGGAGGTCCCGGAAGTCGGCGAGGCAGTGGCGGGCATGCTGCGTGATCACGGCTTCGCCGTGGTGCTGACCGGCGCCGAACCGGACGCGGCGGGCGCCGGCGGGGTCACCGCGCGGGTGGTCTGCGTCGGCGAGGTAACCCCGGAGTCCGCGGTGCTCACGCGACTGCAGGAACCGGGACGCGGGTTTTTGCCGACCCTGGTGGTGGCGCGCTCCTGGAGCCCCGGGGCGCGCCTGCAGGCCGTGCGCGAGGGAGCGGCCCGCTGCCTCGATTACCCGCTGGCGGACGATACTCTGCTGGAGCAGCTGGTGCAGATCGGCGGGGTGGTCGCGGATACGGGGTATCGGGTTCTCCTGGCGAGTGCCCGCCCCGAGGCTGCCGACGACACCCTGGTGGCGGGTCTGCGGGAGGCCGGACTGACGGTGGAGGTCCAGCCGGACCCCGATGCGGCGCTGGCCGGCCTCCACGGCGGCGAGGTCGAGGTCCTGGTGCTGGATCTGGACGAAGGGGGGTGCAGTGCCGAGGAGTTCGCGGCCCTGCTGCGCACCCGCGACAACGGTTCCTCCATCCCCATGCTGGTCCTGACCGCCGATCCCGGACGGGTGAACGAGCTGATGGCCCTGCACCCCGGGGCGAGCGGGGTGTTCCTCAAACCGGTGGAACCGCGCCGCCTGGCGGATGCGGTGGTGGCGCGCGCCCGCCAGCAGCGGCAGATGGACGGGGTGACGCGTGCTTATCGCCAGGCGCTGTACGAGCGCGAGCGGGAACACCTGGCGGTCAACGAGCACGCGCTGGTGAGCATCACCGACGTGGCCGGCGACATCATCTATGCCAACGAGCGGTTCGCGCGGGTCAGCGGCTATAACGTATCCGAGCTGCTGGGGCGCAACCATCGCCTGCTGAAATCGGGGGTGCACACTCCCTCGGTCTATGCGGAACTCTGGGAAACCATTGCCGCGGGCCGCATCTGGCAGGGCGAGCTCTGCAACCGCGCGCGGGACGGCTCGCTGTACTGGGTCGAGACCACCATCGTTCCCTATCTGGATGGCGACGGCCTGCCGTATCAGTACGTGTCGATCCGCACCGACATCACCACGGTGAAGCGTCAGGAGCATCGCCTGCGCAGCAGCCAGCGCTTCGCCAACATGGGGACCTGGGAATGGACCCCGGGACGCGAGGAACTGCAGTGGTCCGAGCGTATCGCGCCCCTGCTGGGCCACTCTCACGGAGACCTCGAGCCCACGGTGGAAAACTTTCTCGGTGCCGTGCACCCGGAGGATCGCGAGCGGGTGGAAAACGCCATCCGCAGTTCCCTGCGTCGCGGGTCCTATCTCGAACTGGAGCACCGGGTGGTCTGGCCGGATGGCACGGTTCGCTGGCTGCTGCAGCGCGGTGACGTCGAGCGCGACGCCAGTGGCGGCGTGCTGCACATGCTGGGTGTGTCGCAGGACATCACCAAGCGCAAGCAGTCCGAGCTGGCGTTGACCCGTCAGACCACGCGGCTGCGCGAAGCCCAGCGCCTTGCGCGCGTGGGGCACTGGGAACACGATCCGGTGACCGGGGCGCTGTGGTGGTCCGACGTGGTCTACGAGATCTTCGCCCTGTCCCCGGGCGACGCCCCGGTGAGCATGGAGGGCTTTCGTGCGTTCGTGCACCCCGAGGATCGCGAGCGGCTCGACCGCGAATATGCCGGGGTGCTGGCCGAGGGGCGGGGCGAGGTGTTTCTGCGCATCCGGCGCGATGACGGCGAACTGCGGCACCTGCATCTGATTGCCCATGGCGAAAGCACCGGGGGCCGGGAACAGAACGGCCGGCTGACCGGAACCGTTCAGGATGTCACCGAGCTGCAGCAGGCCCAGGAAGAACTGTCGCTGTTCCGGCGCATCTTCGAGGCCTCGGAACAGGCGATCTCGGTCGCCGACCGGGAAGGCCGCATGGTGTACAACAACCCCGCGGTGCTGGAGATGACCGGCTTCGAGGAGGCCGATCTGGCGGGCCGATCCTATCGCGAACTGATCCCGGCGGAGGCGGAACAGTCGGCGCGCGAGATCGACGAAATCCGCGAGGCCGGCGGGGCCTGGACCGGTCAGCTGCCGATCCGCTGCCGCAACGGCGCGGTGTTCATGTCCAGCAGTACCATCGGCGTGGTGCGTGACAGCCGTAGCGAGCCGCAGTACATCTTCAACATCTTCGGTGACTTCACCGCCGAACTGCAGCGCCGCGCCGAACTGCAGCGGGCCCGCGAGGAGGCCGAGCAGGCGAGCCGGGCGAAGTCCGACTTCCTGTCCAACATGAGCCACGAGCTGCGCACGCCGATGAACGCCATCCTGGGCTTTGCCCAGCTGTTGCAGCGCGACACGTCGCTGGGCGAGCGCCAGCAGAGTCAGCTGGACGAGATCGCCCGCGCCGGTCGGCACCTGCTGGAGCTGATCAACGAGATCCTGGACCTCGCGCGCATCGAATCGGGGCGGCTGCAGGTGATGCCGGAACCGGTGGACGTGGCGGACGTGGTGGACGAGTGCCTGTCGTTGCTGCGGCCGCTGGCACAGGAGCGCGAGGTTCGCCTGGAAGGCGCGCGGGCGGCCACCGCGGATGCCCCCCGCGTGCAGGCCGACCGTACCCGGCTGAAACAGGTCCTGCTGAATCTCTTGTCCAACGCCATCAAGTACAACCGCGAAGGCGGGCGGGTGACGCTGCTGGGCGCCCCGGGGCAACAGGGGCTGCAGCTGGAGGTACATGACACCGGCCCCGGACTGACCGCCGAGCAGCAGGAACGGCTGTTCCAGCCCTTCGACCGGCTGGAGGCGGACGCCAGCGGGGTGGAGGGCAGCGGGGTGGGACTCACCATTACCCGGCACCTGGTGGAGATGATGGACGGCCGGCTGGGCGTGACGAGCACGCCGGGCGAGGGTTCCTGCTTCTGGTTCGAACTGCCGCTGGCGGCGGACAGCGATCCCGGGGCAACACCCGGGGGCGGGCCCGATCACCCGGCCGCGACCGGCGCCCCGGAACTGCCGGCGTCCGGCACGCCGCGCACGGTGCTGTGCATCGATGATCAGCCGGCCAACCTGCGCTTGATGGAAGAGGTCCTGGGGCCGGAGCCGGACCTGGAAACGGTGGTGGCCGAGACCCCCCTGAAGGGCCTGGAGGAGGCGGCACGGCTGGCGCCGGACCTGATTCTGCTGGATCTGGCGATGCCCGGCATGGACGGTTATCAGGTGCTGCGCGCGTTGCGGGCCGACGACCTGCTGGCCGGCGTCCCGGTGCTGGCGGTGACCGCCGATGCCACCGACCCGACGCGTGAGCGTGCGCTGGCGGCCGGTTTCGCTGAGGTGATCACCAAGCCGGTGGATCCGGCCGGACTGCGTGAACGGGTGCGCCAGGCGTTCGCGGGCAGCGCTCAGAGGTAGAGCCAGGCGACGATCGCGACCGCGGCGACCACCGCCACCGCGTCGGCGCTCAGCGCGGCCGCCAGGGTATGGCGGACCCGCTTGACCCCGATCGCGCCGAAATAGACCGCGAGCACGTAGAAGGTGGTCTCGGTGGAGCCCTGCAGGGTGGACACCAGCATGCCGACGTGGGTATCCGGCCCGGTGGCCGGGTCCTGCATGATCCCGGCCATGATGCCGTAGGCCCCGGACCCGGACAGTGGCCGCAGCAGTGCCATCGGCAGGGCCTCGGCGGGCAGCCCGAAGGGCGTGGTCCACGGCCCGACCAGCCCGACGAACATCCCCAGCGCGCCGCTCTCGCGCAGCATGCCCACCGCGACCAGGATCGCCACCAGATACGGGATGATCCGCAGGGCCACGTTGAAGCCTTCCTTTGCCCCCTCGACGAAGACCTCGTATACCGGCACGCCGCGGATGACGCCATAGGTGAGGAAGCCCACCACCAGTCCCGGGATGATCCACGGGGCGATGGCCTGGCCGTAGATGATGGTCAGCGGGATGATCGCCAGCACCCCCAGCAGGACCAGGATCGAGACCCAGGCGGGGTAGCCCTCGGCCGGGACCTCGATGTTCATCGGCTGGGGCTGCTCGCCCGGCTCCGTGTCCCGGTCCGCATCGGAACGCCGGTCCCCGGGGTCGGCTTCGGCGTCGGGGTCGTCAAGGCCGCCGGGCGGGATCTCGCGGGTGGCCGCCGGGGGGCGGAACCAGCGTTGCAGGACCAGCGCGCTGGTGATTCCGGCGACCGTGGCGAACAGCGTCGCGAACAGCGTGGTCGGCAGGATGGCGGCCGGATCCTCCGAGCCCAGCGAGGCACGCAGCGCGATCACCCCGGTGGGCAGCAGGGTGATGCTGGAGGTGTTGATCGCCAGGAACAGCGCCATCGCGTTGGTGGCGGTGCCCGGGTGGGGATTGAGCTTCTCCAGCTCCTGCATCGCGCGGATGCCGAAGGGCGTGGCGGCATTGCCCAGGCCCAGAATGTTGGCGGAGAAGTTGAGGATCATCGCGCCCATTGCCGGATGTTCCGGCGGGACGTCGGGGAACAGGCGCACCATCAGCGGCCGCAGCAGGCGGGCGAGGACGGTGAGCAGGCCGCCGGCCTCGGCGATCTTCATCAGGCCCAGGAACAGCGCCATCACCCCGACCAGCCCCAGCGCCAGTTCCACCGCGGCGCCGGCTGCCTCCACTGCGCCTTCGGAGAGGTCCGCCATGGGGCGTTCCTCCGGATCGGTGGAGCGCAGCTCGCGCAGCGCCGCGGTGGTGAACGCGATGACGACCAGCGCAAGAAAGATCGCGTTCATGCGCCGGGGGCCGCGACCGTCAGCGGTTCTCGCCGCGCGAGACCAGCCGCAGGAAGGCGTCCATCCAGCGCGCCGGCAGGATTGCCCGGAGGAAGGCGAACAGGTGCGTGGGGAAGGTCACGCGGTAGCGCAGTTTCGGCCGCCGCGCCTCCAGGGCGTGGATCACGCAGCGGGTCACGGCCTCCGGCCCGAGGGTGAACGGGGCGTCGGCCTCCGCGTTCGCCATGCGCGCCTCGGCGGCCTCGTAGGTCCGCGCCCAGGGGCTGTGTGCCCGGTGGATGTGCTGGCGGAAGGCCTTCAGCGCGTTGGCGCGGAATTCGGAGCGGATGGGACCCGGCTGGATGATGGAGACCCGGACGCCGCTGCCGTGGAGTTCCTGGCGCAGGGTGTCGGACATCCCCTCGATCGCGAACTTGGAGGTGACGTAGGCCCCGCGCAGGCGCAGCGGGGCGAAGCCCAGCACCGACGAGTTCTGGATAATGCGCCCCTCGCCGGCGCGGCGCATCGCCGGGATCACCAGGTTGGTGAGCTCCAGCCAGCCCAGCACGTTGGTCTCCAGCTGGGCGCGCAGGGCGGCGCGCGAGAGGTCTTCCACCGCCCCCGGCTGGCCGTAGGCGCCGTTGTTGAACAGGCCGTAGAGCTTCCCGCCGGTGCGGTGCAGGACCTCGTGCGCCGCGCTGCGGATGCTGGCGGAGTCGTTGAGGTCCAGTTGCAGGGCCTCGAAACCCTCGTTCTTCAGACGCGAGATGTCTTCCGCGGCGCGCGCGGTGGCGAACACGCGATAGCCACGGTCGCGCAGAGAACGGGCTGCGTGGGCCCCGATCCCGGAGGAGCAGCCGGTGATCAGGACGGCGCGGGCATCGGTATCGGCGGCACTCACGAGGGATCCCCCGGAATCAGTAGGTGAGGGAGGCGACACCGTCCTCGACGACCTCGCCGATGAAGGCCCCGCCGCCACGCATGCCATCGAGCTCGGGCACCGCGTTGTCCAGCGTCAGGCCGTTTTCGTCCATCGCGCCGGCGCAGGCGTAGAATCGCGCGCCGGCCTCGTGGGCGTCCTGCATGAAACTGTAGACCGATTTTTCCTGCGCTTCGCCCGGGTACATCTGCTCGGCCACGCCCCGGCGCAGCAGACGGGTGGTCTGCGCGGCGAAGTAGATCTCCACTTCCAGATCCATGGCGGCGGCCACGGTGGCCTGGAAGAACGGCGCGCCCAGGGTGCCGGGGCGGTCGAGGTCCAGGTTCAGGAGCATGATCACGATCTTGTCGGCCATCTCTTCTCTCGCTTTTCAGGGCGGGTTGGATACGGTTTGCGCAATGCGCTGCATGATCCGACCTCCGGCCGCGCGAAGCAATCGCCATGGATGCTTTTAATCCGGGCCGCCGCCCGCATAATACGGCTATCCACTGTTGATCGATGAACCGACTTCGGGAGAATACCGTCATGCCGATCTATGAATACGCCTGCCAGGAATGCCGCCAGGTCTCCGAGATCCTGCAGAAGATCTCCGACCCGCCCGCCACCACCTGCCCGCAGTGCGGCGCCGAAGCCCTGACCAAGCAGGTCTCGGCCGCCGGGTTCCGCCTGTCGGGCGGCGGCTGGTACGAGACCGACTTCAAGCAGGGCGGGCAGCGCAACCTGAAGGACGGTGCAGGTTCCGGGGGGAGTTCCGGTGCGGACAGTTCGGGGAGTTCGGGTTCCGGTGACAGCGGTGGCAAGGCTGCCGCGTCCGGAGGCTGAGCCGTATGCTGGCCGCGCTCCGGCGTTACGTGATCGCGGGCCTGCTGGTCTGGTTGCCACTGGTGGTGACCGGCTACGTCATCAAGCTGCTGGTGGACCTGCTGGATTACAGCGTGCTGGTGCTGCCGGAGGCCTGGCGCCCGGAGGCATGGCTGGGCTTCGACCTGCCGGGTGCCGGGGTGGTGCTGGCGGTGGCGATCGTGCTGGTGACCGGGATGATCGTGGCCAACATCGTTGGCCGCCGTCTGGTGCACCTGGGCGAGGCGGTGGTGCGGCGCATCCCGCTGGTGAGCACCATCTATGGCGCGGTGAAACAGGTTACCGAGACGGTCTTCACCAACGGCGGGGAGTCGTTTCGCAAGGTGGTGATGATCGAGTATCCCCGTCGGGGGACCTGGTCCATCGCGTTTCTGACCGGTACCGCCACTCCGGAGACCCGCGAACGCACCGGCGAGGACATGGTGACGGTGTTCGTGCCCACCGCCCCCAACCCGACCTCCGGCTTCGTCCTGCTGACCCCGCGCACCGAGGTCACCGAGCTGGACATGTCGGTGGAGGACGGGCTCAAGTTCGTGATGTCGCTGGGGGTGGTGATACCGTCCGATGATCCCGTCAGCGCGCCGCTTCCGGTTGCGCGGGACGGGGGCAGGCCGTAACATTTCCGGCCCTTTGACGGGCGTGACGCGCCCGTTTTCCCCGATCAACCCGCGCGGCCGCCATCACCGGCATGCCGCGCCCGGCAGCTGGAACGGCGCAATGCGAACGCATCTCTGTGGGCAGGTCACCGAACGCGACCTCGATTCCGAAGTGACCCTGTGTGGCTGGGTCAACCGCCGCCGCGACCACGGCGGCGTGATCTTTGTCGATCTGCGTGATCACGCGGGACTGGTGCAGGTGGTGTTCGATCCCGACCGTGCCGAGGTCTTTGCGCGCGCCGAACAGCTGCGCAGTGAATACGTGATCCGCATGACCGGGCGCGTACGCCGGCGCCCGGAAGGCACCGAAAACCCCGAGCTGACCACCGGCGCGGTGGAGATCCTCGGGCTGGAGCTGGAGGTGCTGAACGCGGCGAAGACGCCGCCGTTCCCGCTGGATGACGAGGACGTGGGCGAGGATACCCGCCTGCGCTATCGCTACATGGATCTGCGCCGGCCGGTGATGCAGGAGCGCCTGCGCCTGCGCGGGCGGGTCACCGCGGCGATGCGCCGGTTCCTCGAGGAGCGCGACTTCCTCGATCTCGAGACGCCGATGCTGACGCGTGCGACCCCCGAGGGCGCGCGCGATTACCTGGTGCCGTCGCGCACCCACGCGGGCAGCTTCTTCGCCCTGCCGCAGTCGCCGCAGCTGTTCAAGCAGCTGCTGATGATGTCCGGCATGGACCGCTACTACCAGATCACCCGCTGCTTCCGCGATGAGGATCTGCGTGCCGACCGCCAGCCGGAGTTCACCCAGCTGGACATGGAGATGGCGTTCGTCGACGAGGCCGACGTGATGGGCGTGACCGAGGAGCTGATGCGTCATCTGTTCCGCGAGGTCATGGGCATCGAGCTGGACGATCCGTTCCCGCGCATGAGTCATGCCGAGGCGATGACCCGCTTCGGCTCCGACAAGCCGGATCTGCGCATCCCGCTGGAGTTCACCGAGCTGACCGAGGTGATGCAGGCGGTGGAGTTCAAGGTCTTCAACGCGCCGGCGAACGACCCCGAAGGGCGGGTGGCCGCCCTGCGCGTGCCGGGCGGGGCGGAGCTGACCCGCAAGGAGATCGACGGCTACACCGAGTTCGTCGGACGCTACGGGGCGAAGGGTCTTGCGTACATCAAGGTCAACGACCCCGCCGATCCTGCGAACGGGCTGCAGTCGCCGATCCTGAAGTTCCTGCCCGAGGACGTGATCCGCGAGATTCTCGCGCGTACTGGCGCGGCCGCCGGCGACCTGATCTTCTTCGGCGCGGACCGCGCCGACGTGGTGAACGAGGCGCTGGGTGCGCTGCGCGTGCAGGTCGGCCATGATCGCGGCCTGGTCGAGCCCGGCTGGCGCCCGCTGTGGGTGGTGGATTTCCCGATGTTCGAGTGGGATCCGGACGACAAACGCCTGTACGCCCTGCATCACCCGTTCACCGCCCCGGCCACCGACAGCCCCGACGCTCTGCGCGAGAACCCGCGCGAGGCCATGTCGCGGGCCTACGACATGGTGCTTAACGGCACTGAGGTCGGCGGTGGCTCCATCCGTATCCACAACCCGGAGATGCAGCAGGCCGCGTTCGAGGCGCTGGGCATCGGCGAGGAAGAGGCGCGCGAGAAATTCGGCTTCCTGCTGGATGCGCTGAACTTCGGCGCCCCGCCGCATGGCGGCCTGGCGTTCGGGCTGGATCGGCTGGTGATGTTGATGAGCGGCGCCCACTCGATCCGCGACGTGATGGCGTTCCCCAAGACCCAGACCGCGGCCTGTCTGCTGACCGACGCCCCGGCGCCGGTGGGCGAGAAGCCGCTGCGCGAACTGGGCATCCGCCTGCGGGCCGGGGTTGCCGGCGACGGCGCGCAATAGGCCCGGGGGCAGCGCGGCGATGACGGCCATGCGGACCACGGTGGTGACCCTGCATGGCTGGCACATGACCGGGGTGGAGATGGTGCTGCTGCGGCGCCGTCTGCGCGCGGCGGGCTACCGGGTGCGGGCGTTTCGCTATCCGTCGCGCCGGGCCAGTCCCGAGGAAGTCGCGCGCGCCCTGGCGGCCTGGCTGGAGACCCTGCCGGACGACATGGTGCACCTGGTCGGCCACAGCCTTGGCGGGGTGATCCTGCGGCACCTGTTCGCGGTGGCGCCGGTGCAGCGGCCGGGGCGCGTGGTGATGCTGGGTTCCCCGCTCGCCGGCAGTCGGGTGGCCGCGCGGCTGGCCGCCAACCGGGCCGGGCGCTGGTGGCTGGGGCGCGCGCTGGATCGCGGTCTGCTGGGCGGCAGCCCGGTGCTGCGCGGGCGCCAGGTGGGGATGATCGCCGGTACCCGCGGGCGTTTTCCGGGGCCGCTGCTGACCGAACTGCCCGAACCGCATGATGGCCTGGTCGCGGTGGAGGAGACCCGGGGGCCGGAAGTGTCCCGGCATCTCCAGGCACCGGTCACCCACATGGGCCTGATCTTCAGCGATCCGGTCGCGCAGGCCGTCGCGCATTTCCTGGAGCACGGGGAATTCGACCTCTGAACCCCGTTACACTGAGCAGCGTTTCCCTGAGCACAGGCAACGAGGAGGCGGAACACCATGGCCGGTCACAGCAAGTGGGCGAACATCAAGCACCGCAAGAGTGCGCAGGACGCCAAGCGCGGCAAGCTGTTCACCAAGCTGATCCGCGAAATCACCGTCGCCGCGCGCCATGGCGGGCCGGATCCGGAGACCAATCCGCGGCTGCGTCTGGCCTTTGACAACGCCCTCAAGAACAACATGACGCGCGACACCATCGAGCGCGCGGCGAAGCGGGGTGCCGGGGAGACCGAGGGCGAGGCCTACGAGGAGCTGCGCTACGAGGGCTACGGCCCCGGGGGGGCGGCGATCATGGTCGACTGCATGACCGACAACCGCAATCGTACGGTGTCGGAGGTGCGCCATGCCTTCAACAAGATGGGCGGCAATCTCGGCACCGACGGTTCGGTGGCCTATCTGTTCGAGAAGAAGGGCGTGATCAGCTTTGCTCCGGGGCTGGACGAGGAGACGGTGATGGAGCCGGCGCTGGAGGGCGGTGCCGAGGACGTGCTGGTGGACGATGACGGTTCCATCGAGGTCCTCACCGACCCGGACGCCTATCAGGACGTGCGTCAGGCCCTGCTGGATCACGGTCTGGAGCCGGAAAATTCGGAGGTCACCATGCGTCCGGAGACCCTTTCCCCGCTGGACGAGGAAACCGCCGAGACGGTGCTGAAGCTCCTGAACATGCTGGACGATCTGGACGATGTGCAGAACGTCTACACCAACGCCAACTTCCCCGAAGGGGTGGGCGGCGATGGTTGAGCTCCGGATTCGGCGGCGGGGCTGAAACGGTGCGCATCCTCGGCATTGATCCCGGTTCGCGCCTGACCGGTTTCGCGGTGATCGAAACCGGGTCGCGGCAGTCGCGCTCGCTGGGGCACGGCGTGGTGCGCCCGCGGGCGAAGGCGTTCCCCGAGCGCCTCGGCGAGATCTTTGCGGGGATCGAGGAGGTGATCGCCGAGCTGGCCCCCGACGTGCTCGCGATCGAGAGCGTGTTCGTCGCACGCAATGCGCAGTCCGCGATCAAGCTCGGGCAGGCGCGCGGGGCGGCAATCTGTGCCGCTACCCGGGCGGGGTTGCCCGTCCACGAATACACCCCGCGCGCGATCAAGCTGGCCGTGGTCGGGGTTGGCGGTGCCGGCAAGGAGCAGGTACAGCACATGACGCAGCAGATCCTTTCTCTCGGCGAACCGGCGTCCAGCGACGCCGCCGACGCCCTGGCCGTGGCGCTGTGCCATGCGCATACCGATGCCAGCCAGGCGCGGTTGCAGCCGGCCGCCGCCATCGGCGGAGGCCGCACATGATCGCGCGTCTGGAGGGGACCCTGATCAGTCGCGAGCCCGGCGGCGTGCTGCTGGACGTTGGCGGCGTCGGCTACGAGGTGGACGTGCCGGTGTCCACGCTGGCCCTGTTACCGGACCCGGGCGAGACCGTGGTGCTGGCCACCCATCTGGTGGTGCGCGAGGACGCCCATCAGCTGTACGGGTTCCATCATCGCCGCGACCGTGACCTGTTCCGCCGGCTGATCCGGGTGAACGGCATCGGTGCGCGTCTGGCGCTGGCGATGCTGTCGACCTATGCCGGCGACGAGCTCGCCGGGCTGATCCGGTCCGGCGACACCACCGGGCTGGCGAAGGTGCCCGGGATCGGCAAGCGCACAGCCGAACGCGTGGCCCTGGAGCTGGGCGAGCGTCTGGGCGAACTCGGCTTTGGCGGGTCGGCTCCGGAGGCGGGGGGCGATGCGGCGCCGGTTACGGCCGGCCCGTCGATGGAGGACGAGGCCCTGGCGGCGCTGGAGGCCCTGGGCTATGCGCGTGCCAGCGCGGAGAAGATGGTGGCCGCGGTGCGCGAACAGGCGGATTCGGTGGAGACCCTGGTGCGCCTCGCCCTGCGTGCGACCGTGCGTTCCTGAGGCTGCATGCCGGGCCGGCGTGATCCGGCCCGGATTCCGCGAAAACCACAGCCGGGAGCCCCTGTAAATGGTTCCCGGCAGGATGCATACTGCAGCGCATGGAATCCCGCCTGGTCGACATGCAGCATCAGTCCGAGGACGCCGGCGCCGAAGTGAGCCTGCGGCCGAAACGGCTGACGGACTACACCGGCCAGCCGCAGGTCGTGGAACAGCTGGGTCTGTTCATCGATGCCGCCCGCGGCCGGGGCGAGGCCCTGGATCACACCCTGGTGGCCGGTCCGCCGGGGCTGGGCAAGACGACCCTGGCGCACATCGTCGCCCACGAACTGGGGGTGGGGCTGCGCCAGACCTCCGGCCCGGTGCTGGAACGCGCCGGGGATCTGGCCGCGATCCTCACCGCGCTGGAACCGCGCGATGTGCTGTTCGTCGACGAGATCCACCGCCTGCCCACGGTGGTGGAAGAGGTGCTGTACCCCGCGCTGGAGGACTCGCAGCTGGACATCGTGATCGGCGAAGGGCCGGCCGCGCGCTCCATCAAGGTCGATCTGCCGCCATTCACCCTGGTCGGGGCCACCACCCGCGCGGGGCTGCTGTCGGCGCCGCTGCGTGACCGTTTCGGCATCGTGCAACGCCTCAATCATTATTCCGTCACCGACCTGGCGCATATTGTCGAGCGGGCCGCCGGGCTGCTGGGCGTGGGCATCGATGCCGCCGGGGCCGAGGCCATCGCGCGGCGCGGGCGTGGGACCCCGCGGCTGGCCAATCGCCTGCTGCGGCGGGTGCGCGACTACGCCGAGGTGCGCGCCAGCGGGGTGATTACCGCCGAGGTCGCGGAGCACGGTCTGGATCTGCTGGCGATCGACGCCGGTGGCCTGGACGCCCAGGACCGGCGCCTGCTGGAGGTGCTGGTGGACAAGTTCGATGGCGGGCCGGTGGGCGTGGAGAGCCTGGCCACCGCGCTCAACGAGGATCGCGGCACCCTCGAGGACGTGGTCGAGCCGTTCCTGATCCAGCAGGGTTACCTGCAGCGCACCCCGCGCGGCCGCCAGGCCACCCGGCGCACCCTGGCGATGTTCGATCTGCCCGGCGGGGACGGCGACCTGCTGGCCGGCGGAGGGCGTGCATGACTGCAGCCACGGATTTTCGCTGGCCGGTGCGCGTCTATTACGAGGACACCGACGCCGGCGGGCTGGTCTACCATGCCAACTACCTGAAATTCATGGAACGGGCGCGCACGGAATGGCTGCGGGAACTCGGCTACGGGCAGGACCGTCTGAGGGCCGATTGCGGTGTGGTGCTCGCGGTCCGTCGCGCCAGCCTGGACCTGCGCCGGCCGGCGCGTTTCGACCAGTCCCTGGAAGTGACGTGCCGGCCGCAGCGGCTGCGCCGCGCGAGCGTGGGGTTTTACCAGGAGGTTATCCGCGACGGCGAGGTGCTGGTGCAGGGCGAGGTAATGATCGCCTGCATGGATCCGGATCGGGGCGTGCCGGCCCCGGTGCCCGAGCCCGTACACCGCGCGATGCAGACGGCCATCGCAGACACGACCGAAGCAACCGGCTGAGGGGGAGGACCCGTGGAAGTCGATTTTTCGATGTACCAGCTCATCATGGAGGCCAGTCTGGTGGTCCAGCTGGTGATGATCATCCTTGTGCTGGCCTCGGTGTTCTCGTGGCTGGCCATCATCGTAAAGGCGCGCACGCTGCGCGGCGTGGACCGTGCGGCCGATGACTTCGAGGAACGTTTCTGGTCGGGCGCGGATCTGTCCCATCTCTACGAGGGATTGCGGCGCAAGACCGTACTGAACCCGATGGAACATGTGTTCTCCTCCGGGTTCAAGGAGTTCCTGCGTGCGCGCCAGCACGGAATGGCGCCCGCCGAGCCGGCCCAGGGCGCGATGCGGGTGGCGATCTCGCGCGAGCTGGACGGCATGGAGCGCTATCTGCAGTTCCTGGCCACGGTCGGGTCGACCAGCCCGTACATCGGCCTGTTCGGTACCGTCTGGGGCATCATGCATGCGTTTCTCGGGCTTTCCGGGGTGCAGCAGGCGACCCTGGCAATGGTCGCCCCGGGCATTGCCGAGGCCCTGATCGCGACCGCGCTGGGGCTGTTCGCGGCGATCCCGGCGGTGATCGCGTACAACCGTTTCTCGGGGGACGTGGATCGCATCGCCGGGCGGTTGGAGAACTTCAGCGAAGAGTTCGCGGGCCTGCTCAACCGCCAGTCCCATCCGCGCGCAAGCGAGGCGTCGGTCGCCACGACCGGCGAATAAACCATGGCGAAGACCTCGCTCCGCAGTCAGCGTCGCAGCCGGCGGCCGATGTCGCAGATCAACGTCGTGCCGTTCATCGACGTGATGCTGGTGCTGCTGATCATCTTCATGATCACCGCGCCCATGCTGCAGCAGGGGGTGGAAGTGGATCTGCCCGAGGCTCAGGCCGAGGCGCTGGATGACGGGACCGAGGCGGCCGAACCGCTGGTCGTCACGGTGGACGCCGCGGGCGCGCTGAGCCTCAACCAGGGACCGCGGGTGAATGAACCGCTGGCGCCCGAGGAGATGACCGAGATCGTTATCCAGTTCCTCGAGGACCACCCGGGCACGCAGACCTACGTGCGCGGCGACCGCAATGTGGACTACGGACGGGTGATCGACGCGATGATCGCGCTGCAGCGGGCAGGGGGCGGCCGCGTGGGCCTGATCACCGAACCGCCGCGCGACGACTGAACCGGCCGCCGTGTTCGAACTGCTGCGACAACATCCGTTTGCCCTGCTGCTGGTGCTGGCGCTGCATGGCGTGCTGTTCGCGGCGCTGTTGCTGAACGTCAACCTTGCGCCGGACAGCCGTTCCGGGGAGCCCCTGGAGATCACGACCGGCGACGAGGTGGAAGTGGTTCAGGCCGAGGCGGTCGACGCCGAGACCTTCGACCGCATCCAGCATGAACGCGAAGTCGCGGAGCAGGAGGCGATCGCCGAGGCCCTGCGCGAGGAAGAGGAACGCCGCCGCGCCGAGGAACAGCGCAGGCTGGAAGAACAGCGCCGGCGCGAGGCCGAGGAGCAGGCCCGACGCGAGGCACTGGAAGAGGCGGAACGGGCGCGGCGGCAGGCACAGGAAGAAGCCGAACGTCTGGAGCGCGAGCGCGAGGCCGCTGAACAGGCCCGGCGCGAGGCGGAAGCGGAACGCGAGCGCGCGGAGCAGGAACGGCGCGAACGCGAGGAGGCCGAACGTCAGGCCCGCGAGGAACAGGAGCGTCGCGAGCAGGAGGAGGCCGAACGCAGGGCACGCGAGGAAGCCGAGCGGCGTGCCGAAGCCGAGCGCGAACTCGAGGAGCAGCGCCGGCGCGAACGCATGGAAGAGGAGATGCAGCGCATGGCCGAGGCCGCGGAACGGCGCGAGGCGGCGCAGGCGGCCGCCGAACGCCGCGAGGCGATCGAGGAGTGGCAGGCACAGGCCAGCGCGGTGGTCCAGCGCCGCTGGCGCGAACCCGCGGACGTCAGCGCGTCGGACCGGGCGACGGTGCACGTGCGGGTCAACGAGACCGGGCGTATCATCAGTTTCGAGGTGGAGCGCTGCGCCGGAGGGCCGGCCTTCTGCGCGTCCGTGGAGGAGGCGATCGAGCGCCTGCGTGCCCTGCCGGAGCCGCCGGATGCCGACGCCGCGGCGCGCGGAGTCCGGATCCAGTTCGAACCGCAGTGACGGTGAGGTTTCAATGGCATTGCAGGCACCAATGATGAAAAAGATGTTGCGGCCCCTGACGGGCCTGCTCGGGATTGCCCTGATGCTGGGGGCCTCCCAGGCGCACGCGGTGCTGGAGGTCACGGTGACCGAGGGCGTGTCGGGGGCGATCCCGGTAGCCGTGGCGCCGTTCGAGTGGCGCGGCGAAGGTGAGCCGGAGACCCGCATGAGCGGGATCCTGGGGGACAATCTGCATCGCAGCGGGTTGTTCGAGGTGCTGCGCGAAGACCTGCCTTCGGGGGCCACCGGGCCTGCGGACTTCATTCCGGAGCCCTGGGGTGCGGCCGGGGCCGAGTACGTGGTGGTCGGCAGCAAGCGCCCGGACGGCGACCGTGTGGTGGTGGATTTCCATGTGTTCGACGTGCTTGCCGAGGAACGCCTCGGCGGCTGGCGCATCCCGGTGCCGGCCGACATGCTGCGGCGCGGCGGGCACCGGGTGTCGGATCTCGTGTTCGAGGCCATCACCGGTGATCCGGGCGCGTTCAGTGCGCGCATCGCCTTCGTCCAGGTGCAGCGCGACGGCGACGGCCGCGAGTTCCGGCTGCAGGTCGCCGACTCCGACGGCGCGAATCCGCGCACCCTGTACCGCTCGTCGGATCCGGTGATGTCTCCGGCCTGGTCGCCGGATGGCAACGAACTGGTGTATGTGTCGTTCGAGAACCGCCAGTCCGAGGTCTTCCGCCACGACGTGCGCAGCGGCGAGCGGGTGAGCCTGGCCCGGTTCCGGGGAATCAACAGTGCGCCGGCGTGGTCGCCGGACGGACGCTACCTGGCGCTGAGCCTCTCGCGCGACGGCAGTCCCAATATCTATCGGCTGGATCTGCAGAGCGGGGACCTGGAGCAGCTGACGCGGTCCTCCGCGATCGAGACCGAGCCGGCGTGGTCGCCGGACGGCGGGACCATCTATTTCACCTCCGACCGTGCCGGGGCACCGCAGATCTACCGCATGGACGCCGACGGCGGGGATGTCCGGCGGCTGACCTTCGAGAGCGGATATGCGGCGGGTGTCACGGTGTCCCCGGACGGTGATTCGGTAGTGTACGTGGAGGGGGGCGATGGCGGCTTCCGTCTGGCCCGCCTGGATCTCGGCGACCGTCGTGTCACGCGACTGACCGATTCCGGTAATGCCGAATCCCCGAGCTTTGCTCCCAACGGCAGCATGATTCTGTACGCCATCAGCGAAGGCACTCGTGGCGTCCTGGGCTCGGTGAGCCGGGATGGCCGGGTACACCAGCGGCTGGAGGGCCGGGACGGCGAGGTGCGTGAACCGGCCTGGTCGCCACTCGGCGAATAATGAGGGTCTGCCCGGATTCTTTGATGATTGACAACACCCTGAGGAAACAAACGATGAACCACCTGATTCGCTGGGGCATTCTGGCCCTTGTCGTGGGCTCGCTGGTGGCCTGCGCCCAGCCGGTGCGCGATGCCGAGGATCCGGCCGAGCGTGAGGCACGTGAGGCGGCCGAAGCCGAAACCGAGGCCGAGCGTGAGGCCCGCGAGCGGCGCGAGCGCGAGGCACGCGGGTTGGGCGAGGACCGGCGCCTGGACGCCGCGGCGCTGGATGACCCGGACAGCCTGCTGGCCGAGCGTCTGGTGTATTTCGAATTCGACCGTGACGAGGTGAAGCGCGAGTACGAGGAGATGCTGGAGGCGCATGCCGAGTATCTCGCGGCCAACCCCGGTGCGCGGCTGCGTCTGGAAGGGCATACCGACGAACGGGGTACCCGTGAGTACAACCTGGGGCTGGGCGAGCGCCGTGCGCAGTCCGTGCGTCGGGTGCTGAACCTCAACGGGGCCGAGGACGAGCAGATCGAGGTCGTCAGCTACGGCGAGGAGATGCCGGTGGCCTTCGAACAGACCGAAGAGGCCTGGGCGCAGAACCGGCGCGTGGAACTGGTATACGACCGTCGGCAGTGATGATGGTGATGGATACGCGTCCCATGCAGGCGATTCGGCGGCGGGCCGGGCAGCGTTTCCCGCAGGGTGCCCTTCGGGGCGCCCTGCTGGCCGGGATGCTTCCGGCGCTGCTGCTGGCCGGCCCCCCGGTGCTGGCGCAGGAAGACGGCATCGTGGCGACGCAGTCGCAGGTGCGCGAGCTGGACCGCCGGCTGGATCGCATCGAGCGCAGGCTGGATTCCAGTGCGCTGGCGGACATGCTGCGCGGCGTCGAGGAGATGCAGCGGGATCTGCGCAATCTGCGCGGAGAAGTCGATACCCTGAATCACCGCCTTGACCGCCTGGAAGAGCGCCAGCGGGACCAGTTTGCTCATCTGGACGAGCGGCTGGCGACGCTGGAGGCCGGAGGCGTCGCCAGCGAAGGCGAGGCGCCGCAAGAAGAAGTGGTGGATTTCGATCTGCCGGACGCGGGCGAGCAGGAGGCCTACCAGGAGGCCTTCTCGGTCCTGATGGACGGGGATTATGCCGGGGCGATCCGGCAGCTGGAGGCGTTCATCGAGCGGTTCCCGGACGGGGATTTTGCCGCCAACGCCTGGTACTGGCTGGCCGAAGCCAAATACGCCAGTGGCGATTTCGAGGCCGCGCTGGAAGACTTCGAGCGGTTGCGTGAGCAGTTCCCGGAGAGTGACAAGCAGGGCGATGCCCTGCTGAAGATCGGTTACTCGCATTACGAGCTCGAGGATTTCGAGGCCGCAAGCGAGGCGCTGGAACAGGTGCGCGAGGAATACGGCGGCACCACGCTGGATCGCCTCGCGCGCGAACGCCTGCAGCGGATGGATGGCTCGTGAACGTGGAAGCACCGCTGCGCCGCGCCACGGCACCGGCCTCCGCGTCCGGGGGTGCACCCCGGCTGCGCCTGAGCGAGATGTTCGTTTCGCTGCAGGGCGAGGCCGCGCAGGTGGGCTGGCCCACGGTGTTCGTGCGCCTGACCGGCTGCCCGCTGCGCTGTCGCTGGTGTGACACCGAATACGCCTTCGAGGGCGGCGAGACCACCGACGTGGCCACGGTGCTGCAGCGGGTGACGGGCGAGGGGGTGCGCCACGTGTGTGTCACCGGGGGTGAGCCGCTGGCCCAGCCGGGCAGCCGTGCCCTGATCACGGGCCTGTGCGATGCCGGCCTGGCGGTCACGATCGAGACCTCCGGTGCCATGGACGTGAGCGACGTGGATCCGCGCGCCGGGCTGGTCATGGACTGGAAGGCACCCGCGTCCTGCGAGTCCGGGCGTAACCGGGCGGAAAACCTCGCGTATCTGGGGGAGGGCGACCAGCTGAAGTTCGTGCTCGCCAACCGGGCGGATTTCGAATGGGCGCGTGACGCCCTCTCCGGGATGGGCCTGGATTCGGCGGTGGAAGTCCTGTTTTCCCCGGTACATGGCGAGCTGGAGCCGCGGCTGCTGGCCGACTGGATCGTGGCCGAACGCCTGCCGGTGCGTTTTCAGATGCAGCTGCACAAGTGGCTGTGGGGCGACGAGCCGGGGCGTTGATGGCCACGGGGGCGAATGAACGCGCCGTGGTCCTGCTGTCGGGCGGACTGGACTCGGCCACCTGCCTGGCGCTGGTGCAGGAACAGGGGCTGGAATGTCACGCCCTGTCGGTCGACTACGGGCAGCGCCACGCCACCGAGCTGCAGGCGGCGCGGCGTGTGGCCGCGGCCGCCGGAGTGGCCGACCATCGCGTGGTCCGTGTCGACCTGACTGCCATTGGTGGCTCCGCGCTGACCGACTCGGCCATCGAGGTGCCCGAGGCCGGCGGCGAAGGTATCCCGGTGACCTACGTGCCGGCGCGCAACACCGTGTTTCTGTCGCTGGCACTGGGGTTTGCCGAGACCCTGGGCGCCCACCGCCTGGTGGTGGGCGCCAACGCGGTCGACTACTCCGGCTATCCCGATTGCCGCCCCGCGTTCATCGAGGCCTTTCAGTCCCTGGCGCGCGTTGCGACGGCCACCGGCGTGGAGGGCGCGCCATGGTCGGTGGAGGCCCCGCTGATGCATCTGAGCAAGGCGCAGATCATCCGCGAAGGGGCGCGTCTGGGCGTGGACTATTCGCTGACGGTGTCATGTTACCGGGCCGACGCGGACGGGCGCGCCTGTGGCACCTGCGATTCCTGCCGCCTGCGTGCCGACGGTTTTGCGGCGGCCGGGATCCCCGATCCCACCCGTTACGCCGGATGAGCCCCGGCCCCGGAAGATTCGCCCGGGGAAGCACGGAATGAAACCTCTCTCGATCTCGTCTGGTGGTCGATGTATGCTGCGCGGCCCTGAACGGCGAAACCGGATACCTTGCTCCGGTCGGTCGTGCAGCCCGAGTGACAACTGATCAAGAGGGTTTGACGCATGGAATTCTCCAGCTTTTCCGCAGCCGCCACGGCGGTGCTGGTCGGGACGTTCATCCTCGCCTTCATCATGGGGGCGGTCGCCAACAAGACCAACTTCTGCACCATGGGCGCGGTCTCCGACTGGGTGAACATGGGTGACACCGGGCGCATGCGCTCCTGGCTGCTGGCCATCGCCGTGGCCATGCTGGGCGTGAGCACCCTGGAATTCTTTGGCGTGCTGAGCGCCGAAGGTTCGTTTCCTCCCTATCGCATGGACAACCTGAACTGGCTCGGGCACGTGCTGGGCGGTTTCCTGTTCGGGATCGGCATGACCTACGGCTCGGGCTGCGGTAACAAGACCCTGGTGCGCGTGGGCGGCGGCAACATCAAGTCGGTGATGGTGATGGTCCTGATCGGCATCGTCGCCTACTTCCTGCTGAGCACGCAGTCGGTGTTCGGCACCGGCGAGACCCTCAATCAGCTGCTGTTCGGCTGGATGGACGCCACCGCGATCACGCTGTCCGGCGGCCAGGATCTTGGCTCGATCGTCGCGGGCGATGCCGACGGCACCGCGCGTCTGGTGCTGGGCCTGGTCATCGGCGTGCTGCTGCTGGCGCTGATCTTCAAGGCGGCGGACTTCCGCAAGAGCTTCGACAACATCCTGGGCGGGCTGGTGATCGGCCTGGTGGTGATCGGTGCCTGGTGGCTGACCAGCAACGTGCAGGTCGCCGACGAGATGGGTGACACCTACACCCCGACGGCCTATCTGGCCGACTGGGATTTCCTGGGCGAGCCCGGTGAAGA
This sequence comes from Thioalkalivibrio sp. AKL17, assembly GCF_000377885.1. Classification (NCBI taxonomy): domain Bacteria; kingdom Pseudomonadati; phylum Pseudomonadota; class Gammaproteobacteria; order Chromatiales; family Ectothiorhodospiraceae; genus Thioalkalivibrio; species Thioalkalivibrio sp. AKL17. The sequence goes on along the minus strand of NZ_KB898765.1, from coordinate 302,784 downwards.
GCGCCCGGCCGACCAGGTGCGTTTCTGGAACAACCAGTCCTTCACCTTCATCGCGCCGATGGGCCAGAGCGCGGCCTACGTGAAGGAAGGCTTCGACAGCCGCTTCCTGTATTTCGGCGTGATGGCGCTGGCGGGCGTGATCCTGGGCTCGTTCTTCTGGTCGCTGGTGTCGCGCAGCTTCCGCATTGAGTGGTTCTCGTCCCTGCGTGATTTCTGGAACCACTTCGCCGGGGGCATCCTGATGGGCGTGGGCGGCATCCTCGCGATGGGCTGTACCGTGGGGCAGGCCATCACCGGGGTCTCCACGCTGGCGATCGGCGGGTTCCTGACCTTCATCTTCATCGTGTTCGGCGCGGCCCTGACCATGAAGATCCAGTACTACAAGATGGTCTACGAAGACGAAGCCAGCTTCGGCAAGGCGCTGATCACCTCGCTGGTGGACATGAAGCTCCTGCCGTCGAAGATGCGCAGCCTCGAAGCGATCTGATCGCCGGCGGGGCGGGAACCTTCTGCCCGGGCGGGCCGCGATCGCGGCCCGCCTTGCGTTTTGGTGACGGGGCCGTACACTACGCCCCCGTTGCAGATCACACGGGTCGTTAGCTCAGTTGGTAGAGCAGTGGACTTTTAATCCATTGGTCGTAGGTTCGAATCCTACACGACCCACCATCTCCCCGGTCCCGGACCGGCACAAGGCCCGTTCAGCGGGCCTTTTGTGTTTCCGGCATGCAGACACGCTACAATGTCGGGTTACGAAACCAACGGCGAAAGTGGCGGAACTGGTAGACGCGCTGGGTTTAGGTCCCAGTGGGGTAACACCCGTGAGAGTTCGAGTCTCTCCTTTCGCACCAGGAACCCCGTCCGGCCGCGAGACGACGGCCCCGCGCCCGGACACGACGATTTCCGAACCATTTGACGAGGCCCTCCATGCAAGTTTCCGTTGAAGCCACTGGCAACCTGGACCGCAAGATGACCGTCCAGGTCCCCTCCGAACGCGTCGACACCGAGGTCGACAACCGCCTGAAGAACCTCGCCAAGCGGGTCCGGCTCGACGGGTTCCGCCCGGGCAAGGTGCCGCTCAAGGTGGTGCGTCAGCGCTACGGGGCCGGGGTGTACCAGGAGGTGCTCAGCGAAGTCCTGCAGGAGAGTTACCGCGAGGCGGTGCAGCAGGAGGGCCTGGAGCCGGCCGGCAGCCCGAGCATCGAGCCGAAATCGGTGGAAAACGGTCAGCCGATCGAGTTCGAGGCGTCCTTTCAGGTCTTCCCGGAGATCGAGGTCGCCGACCTGTCCGGGGTCGAGATCGAACGCCCGGTGGCCGAAATCGGTGACGAGGACATCGATCGCGTGATCGACACCCTGCGCGAACAGCACAAGGAATGGCAGGCGGTCGAGCGTGCGGCGGCCTCGGGCGACCGCATCACCCTGGACTTCCTCGGCAAGCTCGACGGCGAGGCCTTCGAGGGTGGACAGGCCGAGGACTTTCAGGTGGAGATCGGCAGCGGGCGGCTGCTGGCGGAGTTCGAGAACCAGCTCGAAGGCGTGAAAACGGGCGAGGAAAAGACCATCGAGGTCACCTTCCCCGAGGATTACCCGGCGGAGGTCCTCAAGGGCCGGACCGCGACCTTCGATATCACGGTCAAGGCGGTGGAAGAGGCCCGGCTGCCCGCGGTCGACGCGGCCTTCGCGGAGAAATTCGGCATCGAGGACGGCTCGGTGGAGAAACTTCGCGAGGATGTGCGGTCCAACATGGAGCGGGAGCTGAATCAGGCTCTGAAGAGCAAGATCAAGCAGCAGGTCATGGATGCGCTGGTGGAACGCCACGGCTTCGACCTGCCGGATGCCCTGGTGAAATCCGAAATCAACCGCCTGCGCGAAGACGCCGAGAAGCGGTTCGGCGGGGCGGAGCAGACGCAGCCGCTGCCGGACAGCCTGTTCGAGGAAGAGGCGAAACGGCGGGTGCGCCTGGGCCTGGTGCTGCGGCATCTGATCGACGACAAGGGCTTCGAGGTGGATCGCGAGCGGGTCGAGCAGGAGCTCGACAACATGGCCGCGACCTACGAAGACCCCGAAGAGGTCAAGCAGTACTACCGCACGCAGCCCCAGGCCATGCAGAACCTGGAGTCCATCGTCCTGGAAGACCAGGTGGTGGACTGGGTGGTGGAACAGGGCAACGTCACCGACAAGCCCACCACCTTCCAGGACGTAATGAATCCGAACAAGGAGTCGAGCGAATGACGCACGACATGGGCGATCAGGGCGCGCAGCATACCCAGGGCCTGAACCTGGTGCCGATGGTGGTCGAGCAGACCGCCCGCGGCGAACGCGCCTATGACATCTACTCCCGGCTGCTGAAAGACCGGGTGATCTTCTGCGTGGGGCCGGTCGAGGACTACATGGCCAACGTGATCGTCGCGCAGATGCTGTTCCTGGAATCCGAGAATCCGGACAAGGAAATCAGCCTCTACATCAATTCGCCGGGTGGTGCGGTCACCGCCGGCATGGCGATCTACGACACCATGCAGTTCATCAAGCCGCAGGTGTCCACGCTTTGCGTGGGCCAGGCGGCGAGCATGGGGGCGGTGCTGCTGGCCGGCGGCGCCGAGGGCAAGCGCTACGCCCTGCCGCATTCGCGCGTGATGATCCACCAGCCCCTGGGCGGCTTCCAGGGTCAGGCGACGGACATCGACATCCATGCCCGCGAGATCCTCAAGATCAAGGAAGAACTCAACCGCGTGCTGGCGAAGCACACCGGTCAGACGGTGGAACAGATCGAGCAGGACACGGATCGCGACCGCTTCATGACCGCGGCCGAAGCGCAGGAATACGGCCTGGTCGACAACGTGCTGGCCGATCGTGCGGAAGCCGGCGAGAAAGCCGGATCCTGATGCCTAGACCGCACGAACACTTGGCTCGTTTGCACCGGTCGGTGAAACGGGGCATGTTCGAAAGGAATTGCAATCCAATCGAGGGCAACGGATGAGCGACGACAAGACCCCTCCCGCGGACGGCAAGCTGCTGTACTGCTCCTTCTGCGGGAAAAGCCAGCACGAGGTGCGCAAGCTGATCGCGGGACCCTCCGTGTTCATCTGCGATGAGTGCGTTGAGCTGTGCAACGACATCATCCGCGAGGAAATGCAGGAGGCCGGCCAGACCGAGCATGCCTCGCTGCCGCGGCCCCGTGAAATCCGGGACACCCTGGATGATTACGTAATCGGCCAGAACGACGCGAAGAAGATCCTCTCCGTCGCCGTCTACAACCATTACAAGCGCATGGAGGCGCGGGCCGGCAAGGATGAAGTGGAGCTGTCGAAGTCCAACATCCTGTTGATCGGCCCGACCGGATCCGGCAAGACCCTGCTGGCGGAGACCCTTGCGCGGGTGCTCAACGTCCCGTTCACCATCGCCGACGCGACCACCCTGACCGAGGCGGGCTACGTTGGCGAGGACGTCGAGAACATCATTCAGAAGCTGCTGCAGAAGTGCGATTACGACGTCGAGAAGGCCGAGAGCGGGATCGTCTACATCGACGAGATCGACAAGGTGTCGCGCAAGGCCGACAACCCCTCGATCACCCGTGATGTCTCGGGCGAGGGCGTGCAGCAGGCCCTGCTCAAGCTGATCGAGGGCACGACCGCCTCGATCCCGCCGCAGGGCGGACGCAAGCATCCGCAGCAGGAATTCCTGAACGTCGACACCAGCAACATCCTGTTCATCTGCGGTGGTGCCTTCTCCGGCCTGGACAAGGTGATCCAGCAGCGGGCGGAGAAAGGGACCGGCATCGGTTTTTCCGCGGCGCTGGCAAGCAAGGACGAGGACGCCTCCTCGGACCGCTGGCTGAAGCAGCTGGAGGCCGACGATCTGGTGCGTTACGGCCTGATCCCGGAATTCGTCGGGCGTCTGCCGGTGCAGGCGACCCTGGACGAGCTCGACGAGGATGCGCTGATCACGATCCTCACGCAGCCGAAGAACGCGCTGATCAAGCAGTATGCACGGCTGTTCGAGATGGAGGGTGTCGAACTGGAGTTCCGCGACGATGCACTGCACGCGATCGCCGCGAAGGCGCTGGAGCGCAAGACCGGTGCCCGCGGCCTGCGGACCATCCTGGAGAACATCCTGCTGGACACGATGTACGAACTGCCGTCCATGGAGGGGGTCACCAAGGTCGTGATCGACGAGGCGGTGATCCGCGGGGACGCCGAGCCCTACCTGATATACGACAACACCTCGTACACCCGGCAGGCCGCCGCGGACTCCTGAGCGGGAAACATCGGCCGGGCGACCCTTGAAAGCCGCGCGGGTCGCCCCCATTTCCCCCCTACATTCGCCCAGCCCTGAGGGGGCCACATGACCGACGACCGTCCTTCCCAGAACGAGGTGGAATCGCCCGTGAAGCGCGTTGCGGTGCTGCCGCTGCGCGATGTCGTGGTGTATCCGCACATGGTCATTCCGCTGTTCGTCGGGCGCGAGAAATCGATTCGCGCGCTGGATTCGGCGATGGCAGAGAACAAGCAGGTCCTCCTTGTCGCGCAGAAGAGCGCCGAGGTGGACGAACCCGACGCCGGGGATCTCCACGAGATCGGAACCCTCGGCAACATCCTGCAGCTGCTGCGCCTGCCCGACGGCACCATCAAGGTGCTGGTGGAAGGCGCGCAGCGTGCCCGCGTGATGGATGTCTCCACCACCGGGGATCCGGAGCAGGAAGAAGACTACTTCGTCTCCGACATCAAGCTGATCGACGAGGAATTCGATACCGAGGACAAGGAACTCGAGGTCCTCGGGCGCTCCGCGCTGAACCAGTTCGAGCAGTACATCAAGCTGAACAAGAAGGTCCCGCCCGAGATCCTGACCTCGCTGGCCGGGATCGACGACACCTCGCGCCTGGCCGACACCATCGCCGCGCACATGTCGCTGAAGCTCGAGGAGAAGCAGCAGGTCCTCGAGATCGCCAACGTGCGCGAGCGCCTGGAGCATCTGGTCGCCAAGATCGAGGGCGAGATGGACGTGCTGCAGATCGAGAAGAAGATCCGCGGCCGCGTGAAGCAGCAGATGGAGAAGTCCCAGCGCGAGTACTACCTGAATGAGCAGATGAAGGCCATTCAGAAGGAGCTGGGCGACCTCGAGGACGCACCCAACGAGCAGGAGGACCTGGCGGAAAAGATCGAAAACGCCGGGATGTCCGAAGAGGCGAAGAAGAAGGCGACCGCCGAGCTCAACAAGCTCAAGATGATGTCGCCGATGTCCGCCGAGGCCACGGTGGTGCGCAGCTACATCGACTGGCTGGTGTCGCTGCCGTGGAAGAAGAAGACCCGCGTCTCCAAGGATCTCAAGCGTGCCGAGAAGATCCTCAACGAGGATCACTACGGGCTGGAAGAGGTCAAGCAGCGCATCCTGGAATACCTCGCCGTGCAGTCGCGCGTGCGCAAGCTGAAGGGCCCGATCCTGTGTCTGGTGGGGCCGCCCGGCGTCGGCAAGACCTCGCTGGGGCAGTCCATCGCGCGGGCCACCAACCGCAAGTTCATGCGCATGGCGCTGGGCGGGGTACGCGACGAGGCCGAGATCCGCGGTCACCGGCGCACCTATATCGGGTCGCTTCCGGGCAAGATCATCCAGAACCTGTCCAAGGTCGGGGTGCGCAACCCGCTGTTCCTGCTCGACGAGATCGACAAGATGGCCATGGATTTCCGTGGCGATCCGGCCTCGGCGATGCTCGAGGTACTGGATCCGGAACAGAACCACACCTTCAGTGACCACTACCTGGAGGTGGACTTCGATCTCTCGGACGTGATGTTCGTGGCCACGGCCAACAGCATGCACATCCCCGGGCCGCTGCTGGACCGCATGGAAGTGATCCGCTTGTCCGGCTACACCGAGGACGAAAAGGTCAATATCGCGCACACCTACCTGATCCCCAAGCAGATCAAGACCAATGGTCTGAAGAAGGGCGAAATCAACATCTCCGATGCGGCGGTGCGCGACGTGGTCCGCTACTACACCCGCGAGGCCGGGGTGCGTGCGCTGGAGCGCGAGATCGCCAAGATCTGCCGCAAGGTGGTCAAGCAGCGCACCCTGTCGAAGGGCAGAGACGCCGACCGCATGACTTCGGTGACGCCGAAGACCCTGGACAAGTACCTGGGTGTCCGGCGCTACCGCTTCGGCCAGGCCGACGAGGCCGACCGGGTCGGCCAGGTTACCGGGCTGGCGTGGACCGAGGTGGGCGGTGAACTGCTGACCATTGAGGCCTCGGCGGTGCCCGGCAAGGGCAAGACCCAGCAAACCGGCAAGCTGGGGGACGTGATGCAGGAGTCCATCCACGCCGCGCTGACAGTGGTCCGGTCCCGCGCTGCCGCCCTCGGTCTGGAAGAGAATTTCCACGAGAACAAGGACCTCCACATCCACGTTCCCGAGGGGGCCACGCCCAAGGACGGACCGTCTGCAGGTATCGGTATGTGCACGGCCATCGTTTCCGCCCTGACCGACATCCCCGTGCGTGCCGATGTGGCCATGACCGGCGAGATCACCCTCCGCGGGCAGGTGCTGCCGATCGGCGGGCTCAAGGAGAAACTGCTGGCGGCGCATCGCGGGGGTATCCGTACGGTCCTGATCCCCGAGGAAAACGAGAAGGATCTGGTGGATATCCCGAAGAACATCAAGCAGAAGCTGGATATTCGCCCGGTGCGCTGGATCGACGAGGTGCTGGAAGTCGCCCTGGCCGAGATGCCGGAAGCCCGTACCGGCGAGCCGGCGGAGGGCGAGGAGCCCGCCGAAGAAGTCGTCTCCGGCAAGAAGAAACCGTCGCGGGGGCGTGGTCGAGTCCGGCATCACTGATCGGTCCGCACACCCGGGGGAGAGGGCCCGGGGGAGAGGGCTTTTGTCGAGCCGGTCGCAGGGAGCGGCGACCGGCGTTTGACACCATTTTCGCAGCCTTGCTATAACCCTGATCGCATTGTCCGGATCCGGCTGTCGAACCCATTCCCGTTCCCTGCACAGGCCGTGGCGGCATCGGCCCGGATTGTTGTAAGCTTGGCTCTGCCGGCTGCACGCCCGAGTCACCAAAACGATAAGGAACCGTTTCATGAATAAATCCGAATTGATCGACGCGATCGCCGCGGAAGCCGATGTTCCCAAGGCTCAGGCCGGCAAGGTGGTCGATGCCATGGTCAGCGTAATCGGGGATTCCCTTGCCAAGGGTGATCAGGTATCATTGGTTGGCTTCGGGACGTTCCTCGTCCGCGAACGTGAGGCGCGCACGGGGCGCAACCCGCGCACCGGCGAGACGATTCAGATCGCCGCGTCGAAAACGCCCGGTTTCAAGGCTGGCAAAGCGTTGAAGGATCGGGTAAACTAAAGAGCTTTACCGGGTGCTTAGCTCAGTTGGTAGAGCGTCGCCCTTACAAGGCGAATGTCGGCGGTTCGAATCCGTCAGCACCCACCAGGCGCAGACCTGCTCGATGCGGCTGCGCTGAAAAGAATACGGAGCGGTAGTTCAGTTGGTTAGAATACCGGCCTGTCACGCCGGGGGTCGCGGGTTCGAGTCCCGTCCGCTCCGCCATATTTCGAAAGGCGCCCTCCGGGGCGCCTTTTTTGTTGGTGCGTCCGACAGACGGCGGAGGACGCGCCTGCTACCATTGATCTGTTTTTCCTGCTGAACCCGAACGGACAAAACCAGCATGCTGCAAGCAATTCGAGATCGGGCGACCGGCTGGCTCGCCTACGTAATCATCGGCCTGATCGCGGTCCCCTTCGCCCTGTGGGGCGTGGGCGAATACTTCGGCGGAGCCGGCGACATCGTGGCTGCCGAGGTCGATGGTGTGGACATCGATACCCGGTCCGTGCATCAGGAGGCGCGCGCCCAGCGTGATGAGCTCCGCCGCATGTTCGGCGGCGAGATCCCGGACGAATTCGACGACGAGGGGATTCGGCTGCAGGCGCTGGAGAGCCTGATTCGCGAGACCCTGTTGCGTCAGGCGGCCGGTGATCTCGGGTTTACCGCCGCCAGCGAATCGGTGCGCCGCGAGATCCGTGCGATGCCGGTGTTTCAGGAGGGCGGGCAGTTCAGTCCCGAGCGCTATTCCCAGCTGCTGTCGGCCCAGCGCATCAGCCCCGCGGATTTCGAGGATGACATCGGTCGCTCGCTGGTGATGTCGCAGATCCAGACCGGGATTCGGGAGTCGGGTCGCTTCGACGAAGGCCTGGTGGACGAGTACGCCGCGCTGCGCAATCAGGTGCGCACGGTGAGCTGGCGGGTGTTCGCGGCGGAAGACTTCGATCGCCCCGGCGTGGTGGATGAGGACGCCGTTGAGGCGTACTACGAGGCGAATCCGGACGAGTTCACGACCGAAGAGCGTCTGCGGGTGGAGTATCTTCAGCTCGATCCGGCATCGCTGGAAGAGGCCGTCGAGCTGAGCGAGGAAGACATCGAGGAGCACTACCGTGCCAACCGGTCGCGTTACGAGGAACCGGAGCTGCGTGATGTCCGGGTCATTCGCCTGGCGGACGAGGATGACGCCGAGGCACGGATTGGCGAGCTGCATCAACGGGTCGAGGACGGGGAAGATTTTGCAGAGCTTGCCGAGGAATACTCCGAGGACTCCCTGAGCGCGCCGCGGGGCGGACGCATGGGGGAGCTGGCCCGCGGGGATCTGGGATCGTCGACCCTGGAGACGGTGATCTTCAGTCTGCCCGAGGGGATGGTGAGCCAGCCGGTGCGGACCGATCAGGGCTGGTACATCATCCAGGTGACTGCGGTCGAGGATGCCCGCGCACAGCCGCTGGAGCAGGTGCGTGACGACGTGGAATCCGACCTGCGCGACCGGCGTGCCGAGCAGATGCAGATCGATGCACTGGACGACTTGATGTCGCTTACCGTCGAGTTTCCGGAAAGTCTGGAGCCCGCGGCCGAGGCGACCGGGCTGGAGATCCGCACGACCGACTGGTTCACCCGCGACTCGGGCAGCGGCATCGCGGACTCACGTTCCGTGCGCGATGCGGCCTTCGGCGAGCGGGTGCGCGAGCGCGGAGAGAACAGCGATGCCCTGGATCTTGATGATGGCTCGACGATCGTGCTGCGCGTGGCCGAACGGGAAGAGTCGGAGCTGCGTCCGCTGGCCGAGGTCGAGGACGAGATTCGGTCCCGGCTGCAGGCCGAAGCGGCCGCCGACGCGGCGCGCGAAGCCGGCGAGGCCCTGCTGGAAGACCTGCGCGAGGCTGACGACTGGGCGGCTGCCATCGAAGACGAGGGCAGCTGGACGCGCTCGCGCGAGCTGCGCCGGGATACCCGCGACGGTGACGTGCCGGACGGCCTGGTGGCACCGGTGTTCCGTCTGGCCGCACCCGAAGAGGACGCGCCGCGGCTGGCGGGCCTGACGCTGTCCGGCGGTGACTTTGCCGTGGTGGCCCTGGAGGCGGTGCAGGCCGGGGGCGTGCAGGAGGACCCGGCTCTGCGCCAGCAGGCCCGCGATCAGCTGCGCAACGCCTACGGCGGTGCCGAGATGCGTGCCTATCTGGAGTGGCTGGAGTCCGAGGCCGATATTCAGCGGTATCCGGAGAACCTGGATTAGAGGGAGTAGAGAAAGAGCCGGGCGGTACCCAGACCGCCCGGCCGCGCACAAAAAAGGCCCGGCCAGATGACTGGCCGGGCCTTTCTCGGTTCAGAGCCCCGGCAGCCGGCAGGCCGCTGCTTGTGGCCTAGCTGTCCAGGCCGATCTCGTGCTGGCCGAGGCCGACGGTGTTGTAACCGGAGTCGACGTACATCACCTCGCCGGTGATTCCGGAGGCCAGGTCGGAGCACAGGAACGCCCCGGCATTGCCAACCTGATCAATGGTGACGTTGCGCCGCAGCGGGGCGTTGCTCTCGACATGGTCGAGGATGCGCTTGAAATCCCCGATCCCGGATGCCGCGAGGGTGCGGATGGGGCCGGCGGAGACGGCGTTCACGCGGGTGCCCTCCGGACCGAGGGTGTAGGCCAGATAGCGGACATTCGCTTCGAGGCTCGCCTTCGCCAGACCCATCACGTTGTAGTTGGGCATGGATCGCTGGGCGCCCAGGTAGCTGAGCGTCAGGATGGAGGCATCGCGATCCTTCATCATCGCGCGTCCGGCCTTGGCGAAGGCCGCCAGCGAGTAGGAGCTGACATCATGCGCGGTGCGAAAGCCGTCGCGCGTCATGTTGTCGAGGAAATCGCCGTCCAGTTCCTCCTTGGGCGCATAGGCCACGGAGTGAACCAGAATGTCGACGCCGTCCCAGTAGTCGTCCAGGTGCTCGAAGACCTGTTCGATCTCTTCGTCGCTCTCGACGTTGCAGGGAATCAGGATGTCCGAGTCGAAATCGGCGACCAGTTTTTCCACGCGGTCGCGCATCCGTTCGTTCTGATAGGTGAAGGCCAGCTCCGCGCCCTCCCGGTGCAGCGCCGCGGCGATGCCATAGGCGATGGAACGGTTGCTGGCGACCCCGACGACCAGGGCGCGCTTGCCGGTGAGAAAGCCCATGAAACTCTCCTTGCGGGTTTGATGCGATTGGCGTCGCGGACGCGTGTTTCCGGGATCATACCGATGTGCCCCGGGTCGGGCCAGCGCGTCAGGTGTCCGCGCGGGCCACGGTCGCGTCATCGTCGCGCTCGATGTGCAGGACCAGGGTCTCGCCGGCGCGGATGCGGTCGCCGTTAAGGCCGTTCCAGCGCCGCACGTCGTCCACCGAGACCTCGAAGCGCCGGGCGATGCCGGACAGCGAATCCCCCGGGCGGACCTCGTACTGCACCGTGCCTTCATCGCCGGGTGCCGCCGCGACCTGGAGTACATCCCCGGGCTGCAGGGTGGTGTCGCGCCCGAGGTCGTTGACCCGGCGCAGTTCGCTCAGGCTCATGCCGGTGGACTGGCTGATGGTCCAGAGGCTGTCGCCGCGGCGGACTTCGTATTCCGTCAATGAATCCGCATCGCCGGCCTCGGCGACGGCGGTGGTGGCCCCGGCGTCGTCCCCGCCCACTGGCAGGCGCAGGGTCTGGCCCGCGCGAATCAGGTCGCCATTGAGATCGTTCATCTGCCGTACGACCGCGACCTCGGTGCCGGCGTCGCGTGCGATACGGCCGAGGTTGTCGCCCGCGCGCACGGTGTATTCGCGGAAACGCAGTAGCGGATCGTCGCCGTGTTCCGCCAGCGCGGTTTCCAAGCGGTCCGCGGCTTCGGTCGGCACGAACAGGTGCCGCGCATGCTCGGGATGCGTGGCATGCCGGTGGTAGCCGGGGTTCAGGCGTTCCAGCTCGGCGGGGTCCAGCTCGGCCATGTCCGCGACCAGGGCCAGATCCGCCTGGCGTTCCGGGCGGATGATCTCGAGTGCCGGTTCGTTGGCCACGGGGGTCAGGGTCACGCCGTGTTCATCCGGGGCGCGGAACAGCTCGCGCAGGGCCAGCAGGCGGGGAACGTAGGCATGCGGTTCGGCCGGCAGGTCGAGGCTCCAGTAGTCGGTGTCGCGGCCCTGCGCGGCATTGGCATCCATCGCCCGGCGGACGTTCCCCTGGCCCCAGTTGTAGGCGGCCAGGGCGAGGTACCAGTCGTCGAAGCGGGAATGCAGGTATTCGAGATAGTCGAGTGCCGCCAGGGTCGACTGGTAGACATCGCGCCGGCCGTCATACCAGTCGTCGCGGTGCAGGTCGAAATGATCCCCGGTGGACGGTATGAACTGCCAGATCCCGGCGGCACGTCCGCTGGAGGTGGCTTCCGGGGCATAGCCGCTCTCCACGATGGGAAGCAGCAGGAGTTCCGCCGGCATGTCGCGAGCCTCGAGCTCCGACAGGATAAAATAGGCGAAGGGTTCGGCCCGCCGCGTGGAGAGTTCGATGATCCGCGGCTGATCGCGATAATGGTCGAGATAACGCTGGACGCGATCGTGGTCGAGTTCGTCGCTGAAACCGTAGTTCAGTCGGGCACGTTCCCACAGGTCGTCGGTTTCGGCAGCACGCTTTTCCGCCTTTTCGGCCTGGCGCTGCATGGCGGATTCGACGTCTTCGGTGTCGTAGGTGCGCGCCTGTGGCGTACGCGCCTCGGCCGGACTCCCGGTACCGGTGTCGGCGGTATCCAGTGACCGCTCGCGGTCGTGTAGGCTACAACCGGAGAACAGGGCCACGGTAACGGCGAGGGCCAGCGGGCGAACGGGGACAGCGGGGCATCGAAGTTTCATGGGGACGAAGGATAAACCAGCCAACCCGGAGCACCAAGCACGCGCACGCGATTGCCTCGCCCGGTGGTATGCCCAGCCTCAGGGCCAGCGGGTGCGCGCGCGCCTGCTGGACCGCATGCGCCGCCACGCGACCGGGAGCCCGCTGAACGTCGCGGTGGAGCTGGCGCCGGCGCCGTTGATGGATCCCGACGCCCCGGATCAGGCACGGGTGCTGCGCGTGGCGGATCCGGGGGCGCAGGTCCGGATCGATCCGGAGGCCTGGGCGCTGGAATCCGCCGGGGCGCGGATCATCGTGCTGGGCCATCCCTGCAGCTGGAGTCCGGAGCCGCAGGTGGTGGTCAACGAGGCGGCCCGGGTCCTGGAGCCCGAGGGGCATCTGTTCATGCTGGAGGCCAACCGGCTGCACGGCGATCCGGAAGCCGGCCTGCGCCCGTCCCCGCTGCCCGAGGGACTGCGCAGCGTACGCTATCGCGGGATGCTGGCGGCCGCCGGCCTGGAAGTGCTGGAGCAATGGAACCTCAGCGTGCTGCCGCCCGGCCTGTCGGTGGCCTGGCAGCGACGGCTGGCGCGACTGGATCCGTGGACCCTGCGCGGGCTTCCGCCGCTGGCGGGGGTGATCCTGACCATCGCGCACAAGCGGGTGGAGGAGCCCCTGCGGCCGGCACGTGCGCTGCGCTTCGCGCCGCCGACGGGTGCTCCCGGCGTGGCCGTTTCGCGCGTATCATGCGCCGGCGAACGCGGCCGAACGAGGGACGGCAATGAGTGACGACGACGAGCAGGTGTACATCTATACCGACGGCGCCTGCCGCGGCAACCCCGGTCCCGGCGGCTGGGGGGCGGTGCTGCGCTACCGCGGGCACGAGCGCGAGCTGTACGGCAGCGAGGCCGAGACCACCAACAACCGCATGGAGCTGACCGCGGCCATCCGGGCGCTGGAGACCCTGCAGCGGCCCTGCCGGGTGGAGCTGGTCACCGATTCCAAGTACGTGAAGCAGGGCGTGACCGAATGGCTGCCCGGCTGGAAACGGCGCAACTGGCGCTCGGCCAGCGGCCAGCCGGTGAAGAACCGGGATCTTTGGGAGGCCCTGGATGCCGAGGCGGCGCGCCATTCGATCGAGTGGTACTGGGTCCGCGGCCACAGCGGGCACCCGGAGAACGAACGCGCCGACGAGCTGGCGAATGCCGGCATCGATGAACTCCTGAGCGGGGCGGCCAGCTGAGCCATCCGCGGGACGACCGAATCGAAGGGGACGCAACATGCGCCAGATCGTGCTGGACACCGAGACCACCGGCCTGGAACCGGCGGACGGGCACCGCATCATCGAGATCGGCTGTCTGGAGGTGGACAATCGCCGGCCGACCGGCCGGGTGTGGCATCACTATATCCAGCCGGACCGGGAGATCGATGCCGGTGCGGTGGCGGTGCACGGGATCGACAACGAGTTTCTCGCGGACAAGCCGCGTTTCGCCGATCTGGCCGGGGAATTCGTGGAGTTCGTGCGCGGGGCGGAACTGGTGATTCACAACGCCCCGTTCGACATCGGCTTCCTCGATCACGAGCTGGCGCTGCTGGGCGAGCAGGCGCCGGCGGGCTCCATCGGGGAGATCTGCGGGGTGCTGGATTCGCTGGTGCTGGCGCGGCGCATGCATCCGGGCAGCCGCAATTCGCTGGACGCGCTGTGCAAGCGTTACGGGGTGGATGCCTCGGACCGGACGCTGCACGGCGCGCTGCTGGACGCGGAGCTGCTGGCCGATGTCTACCTGGCGATGACCGGCGGGCAGGTGAGCCTGACCCTGGACAGCGACAGCGAGCAGGATGCGGGGGATCAGGCGCCGGCGCGGGCGCGGCGGTCGGGGCAGCCCCTGCCGGTCGTGGAGCCGTCGGCGGAGGAGGCGGCCGCCCATGCCGAGCTGCTGGCGGTGCTGGACGAGGCGGCCGGGGGTGCCTGCCGCTGGCGCGCGGCCCGCGAGTGAGGCCGCGTCAGCCGTTCTTCATGATGCGCGCGCGTTCGCGCTGCCAGTCCTTTTCCTTCTTGTCGGCGCGCTTGTCGTAGGACTTTTTGCCCTTGGCCAGGCCGATCTCCACTTTGGCCCGACCGCGTTTCCAGTACAGGGCCAGCGGGACCAGGGTGAAGCCGCGGCGTTCCACCGCACCGATCAGTCGGTTGATCTCGGAGCGGTGCAGCAGGAGCTTGCGCGTGCGGCTCGGATCCGGATTGATGTGCGTGGAGGCGGTGGGCAACGGAGTGAAATGGGCGCCGAACAGAAACGCCTCGCCGTTGCGCAGCAGGACATAGGCCTCGCTGATCTGTGCGCGGCCGGCCCGCAGCGACTTGACCTCCCAGCCCTCGAGGGCCAGCCCGGCTTCCAGCCGGTCCTCGATGTGGTAGTCGTGACGCGCGCGGCGGTTGAGCGCGATGGTACTGGAGCCGTCCCCGGCGGTTTTCTTCTTCTTGCCCATGGGGGCGGAGTGTACTCCAGGCGTCAACGTCGGGCATCCATGGACCGGCACTCAGTTGAGTGCCGGCCGGCCTTGGCTCACAATCCACGGGCAAAAACACGGAGATCCGCATGCCACCCACCGCATCGATCCATGGTCAATGGACCACCCGTCTGGCCTTCATCCTCGCGGCGACGGGCTCGGCCGTCGGGCTCGGGAATATCTGGCGTTTCCCCTACATCGCCGGCGAGAACGGCGGTGGCGCCTTCGTGCTGGTGTATCTGGGCTGCATATTGCTCATTGGCCTGCCGGTGATGATCGCCGAGATCATGCTGGGCCGTCGCGGGCGGCAGTCGCCGATCAACACCATGACCAGCCTGTCGCGCGAGGAAGGGGTGTCGGCCGGCTGGTCGTCCATCGGCTGGATCGGCGTGGTGACCGGTTTCCTGATCCTGTCGTTCTACTCGGTGGTCGCGGGCTGGGCCCTGTCGTACATCTTCAAGAGCGGGGCGGGCGGCTTTGTCGGCCTGGACGCCGGGGGCTCCGAGGCGATGTTCGACGGCATGCTGGCATCGCCCGAGGCGCTGCTGGCCTGGCACACCATCTTCATGGTGATGGTGGGCATTGTGGTCGCGCGCGGGGTGCAGTCGGGGCTGGAGAAGGCCGTGACCATCCTGATGCCGCTGCTGTTCGTGATGCTGCTGGTGATGGTCGGCTACGCGGTGGTGCAGGGCAACTTCGCCGAGGGTCTGGCGTTCATGCTGGCTCCGGACTTCTCCGAGCTGTCCGCGAACGCGGTGCTGCTGGCGATGGGGCAGGCCTTCTTCACCCTGAGCCTGGGCATGGGCGCGATCATGATCTACGGCAGCTATCTGCAGAGCGATGCCTCCATCCCGCGCACCGCCGGGGTCGTCGTGGGGGCGGATACCCTGGTCGCGATCGTGGCCGGGCTGGCGATCTTCCCGATCGTGCTGGGCGCCGGGCTGTCGCCGGGCGAGGGGCCGGGGCTGATCTTCGTGACCCTGCCGCTGGCCTTCGGCGAGATGCCCGGCGGGCTGATCTTCGGCACGGTGTTCTTCATCCTGTTGAGTTTCGCGGCCTGGACCTCGGCGATCTCGATCGCCGAGCCGGCCGTGGCCTGGCTGGTGGAAACCGTGGGCATGACGCGGGTGGCCGCGACCACGGTGCTGGCGATCGCGGCATGGACTCTGGGGCTCGCCGCGCTGCTGTCGCTCAACGTCTGGTCGGACTACACCCTGTTCGACATGGGCGTACTCGATTTCCTCGACTACCTGACCGCGAACATCCTGCTGCCGCTGGGCGGATTCCTGATTGCCGTGTTCGCCGGCTGGCGCATGACTCGCGGGTCGGTGAGTGCGGAGCTGGCGATGCGCTCCCCGGCGCTGTTCGGGCTGTGGTACTTCCTGGTGCGTTTCGTCGCGCCGGTCGCGATCCTGCTGGTGTTCCTGCGTGCGGTGGAGCTGATCTGATGGGCTCGAAGATCCAGCGTTCGGCCGACGTACCGCATTCGCGCGAACAGATGTTCGACCTGGTGGACGACATCGACGCCTACCCGGAATTCCTGCCGGGCTGTCGCAGCGCGTCCGCACGCAACCGGACCGAGACCCAGGTGGAGGGCACCATCGAGCTTGCCAAGGGGGCGCTGCACAAGTCCTTCACCACCCGCAACACGCTGCGGCGGCCGGAGTCCATCGACATCCGTCTGGTGAAGGGGCCGTTCCAGCGCCTGCACGGTACCTGGCGCTTCACCGAGCTGGAGGGCGGCGGCACGCGTATCTCGCTGGAGCTGGAATTCGAGTTCGCCAGCCGGCTGATGTCGTTCGCCATCGGACCGGTGTTCCACCAGATCGCCAACTCCCTGGTGGACGCCTTCGTCCGTCGCGCGCAGGAGGTGCACGGGAATGGCTGAGGCAGACGATGGCGGCGAGGGGCCGATGACGGTCGAGGTCGCCTATGCGCGGCCCGACCGTCAGGTGATCCTTGCGCTGGAGGTCTCGCCCGGAACGACCGTGGAGCAGGCGCTGCGCCAGTCCGAGATCGACCGGCAATTTCCGGAGATCGATCTGGACAATGCGAAGGTCGGCATCTTCGGCAAGATTACCCGCCGCGATACCGTGCTGCGGCCGCGCGACCGGGTGGAGGTCTATCGGCCGCTGATCGCGGATCCGAAGGAGGTCCGGCGCCAGCGCGCCGGCAAGGGCAAGACGAAAGAAAAGGGCGGGGAGGCGTGACCCCGGTGACGCAGCTCGCTCGTCTCCCTCAGTCGTCCATGTCCACCGGGTGGTCCTCCAGGGCGACCGGCTGCGGCACGTCGGAGTCGATGTAGGCGACCACGCCGTCCTGGAAATACACGCTCACGCGCTGGCGTTCGGTGGGGCCGATCCCCGGACGCCGATAATAGACGTAATCCCAGCGGTCCTCGCTCTTGAAGGCCGCGTCCAGTTGCGGCGTCCCCAGCAGGAAACGCACCTGGCCGGGCGTCATGCCGGGCTGGACGCGCGCGACGTCGGTGGCGTCGATCACGTTGCCCTGCTGCACGTCGAGACGGAACTGGTTAAAGCCACTGCACGCGGTAAGCGTGCTTGCGGCGACCGCGATAGTAATGAGAATCTTGTACATCAAGCGCGCGGGACCTTGAACGAGTCTGGAAACGCGCATGGTACACCAAAGCATCCGGTGGCTCTCAATGCCCGGAGCCCGACGCGATGCAGGGATCGTGCATGGAAACGAGCAATCTCAAGAAGGCCGGTCTGAAAGTCACGCTGCCGCGGATGAAGATCCTGGAGATCCTGGATCAGTCGGAGACGCGGCACCTCACGGCCGAGGCGATCTACCGCGAGCTACTGGATTCCGGCGAGGAGATCGGCCTGGCCACGGTGTATCGCGTGCTCACCCAGTTCGAGGCCGCGGGCCTGGTGTGCCGGCTGCATCTGGAAGGCAATCAGGCGGTATTCGAGCTGGAGCGTGGCGGTCATCACGACCACATCGTCTGCAACCAGTGCGGGCGGGTCGAGGAGTTCTACGACGAGACCATCGAGCAGCGCCAGCAGAAGATCGCCAGTGACCATGGGTTTTCGATCCGGGATCATGCCCTGGTGTTGTACGGCGACTGCAGCGACGAGGCCTGCCCTCGCCGCCCCGCCTGAACCTTCTCCCCCGGGAGCGGGGATCAATCGCCGGGCGTTTCCAGCAGCTCCCGTGCGTGGGCGCGGCTGCTCTCGGTGAGGGCACTGCCGCCGATCAGGCGGGCCAGGGCGTCCACCCGGTCCTCGTGATCCAGGCGGCGGATGCCAGTGCAGGTGTGATCCTCGGCCGTGGTCTTGGCCACTTCCAGCTGATGATGGGCCTGCGCGGCGACCTGCGCGAGGTGGGTGACGCACAGCACCTGGTGGCGTTCCCCCAGTCGCCGCAGCTTGCGCCCGACGACCTCGGCCACCGCGCCGCTGATGCCCGAATCGACCTCGTCGAAGATCAGGGTGGGCACGGTCTGCTGCTGGCTCGCGAGCACCTGCAGGGCCAGGCCGATACGGGACAGTTCGCCGCCCGATGCCACCCGGGCCAGCGGCTGCGGGGTCTGGCCGGGGTTGGCGGCGACGCGGAATTCCACCCGGTCGGCACCATGGGCGCGGGGTTCGTCGTCGGGTTCCACGGCGATCTCGAAACGCCCGCCGGCCATGCCCAGTTCCTGCATGGTCTCGGTGACCGCGGTCTCGATGCGCCGCGCGGCCTGTTCGCGTGCGCGGGTGAGTTCCGCCGCGGCGTCCTCCAGCGCGGAACGCGTCTGTGCGGCCCGGGTTTCCAGTTCTTCTACCGTGCGGTCTCCGGATTCCAGACGCTCCAGTTCGTCCATCAGACGCCGTTGCAGCCCGGGCAGTTCCTCCGGTTCCATCCGGTGCTTGCGCGCCAGACGCAGGTATTCCCCCAGTCGCGTATCCAGCTCCGCCAGGCGCTGCGGGTCGGGGTCGATGTCCTCGGCCAGACGGCGCAGGGTGTCTCCGGCCTCGTCGATCTGGATGCGGGCCGATTCCAGCAGCTCGATCCCGGGCTGCAGGCGGTTGTCATGGCGGGCCGCCTCCTGCAGCCGGTGCAGCATCTGGCCGAGGAGGGCATCCAGCCCGTTGTCCTCGCCGATGGTGTCGTCGGCGGCCTGGAGGGCCTGCAGGACCTCGGTGCCGTGCGCCAGCCGGCTCTGTTCGGTGGATAGCTCGGGGTATTCGTCGGGCTCCGGCGCCAGTTCGGCCAGTTCGCCGGTCTGAAAGCGCAGCAGGTCCAGCCGGTCGCCGGCCTCGGCCAGTTCCGCGCGGGCCTTTTCCAGGGCGCTGCGGGCCTCGCGCCATTGCTGGAAAGCCGTGGTGACTGCGTGGCGCAGGGGCGCCTCGACAAAGCCGTCGAGCCAGGCCCGCTGGGTATCGCGCCCGAGCAGCTGCTGATGGGCATGCTGCCCGTGGATGTCGACCAGCCATTGGCCCAGTTCCCGCAGCTGGGTGACGGTCGCGGGGCGCCCGTTGATCCAGGCGCGGCTCTTGCCCTGGCGCGTGAGCACGCGCCGCAGCAGGAGCGGGTCGCCGTCCTCGCCGGCCAGGCCGGCCTCGGCGAGCCAGGCATGCGCCGGGCTGTTGTCCGGGAGTTCGCATTCGGCCCCCAGTTCCGCCTGTTCGGCGCCCTCGCGCACCATGGAAGCGTCGGCCCGGTCGCCCAGCAGCAGGCCGACCACGTCGACCAGGATGGACTTGCCGGCGCCGGTCTCGCCGGTCAGGGCGTTGAGGCCGTCGTCGAGCTCGAGTTCGAGTTCGTCGACGATGGCGAAATCGCGGATGTGGATCAGGCGCAGCATGTCAGGGCTGTTCTCCCCAGCGCAGCTTGGAGCGCAGCATGCGCAAGAACTGGTGGTTGTGCGGGTGGATCAGGGTCATGCCGTATTCGCGGCGGCGGATGCGCAGGCGGTCGCCGGGCCCGAAGTCGACGTTCTCCTGACCGTCCAGCGCGACCTGTGCCGGCGAGCGGCTGTCGGGGGACAGCTGGATCTCGATGACCGAATCACCGCCTACCACCAGCGGGCGGTGGTTCAGGCTGTGCGGCGCGACCGGGACGATCACCATGCCGTCCATCTGCGGGGTGAGGATGGGGCCGCCGGCCGACAGGGCGTAGGCGGTGGAGCCGGTGGGTGTGGCTACCACCAGCCCGTCGGCCCGCAGGCGCCCGACGTCCACGCCATCGATGGTGGTGTCGAACTCGATGATGCGCACCACGCTGAGCACGTGCAGGACGGCGTCGTTGACCGCCACTCCGGTGTGCACGGTTACGCCGTCGCGGATAACCTCCGCCTCCAGCATGGAGCGGGGTTCCAGGACATAGGCCCCGTCGAGGACCTCGCCCAGTTCCTCCACGGCGTCCTCCGGCGAGACGTCGACCAGGAAGCCCAGGCGGCCGAGGTTGATCCCCAGCAGCGGGGTACCGATCCCGGCGGTCACCCGGGCGGTGGCCAGCAGCGTGCCGTCGCCGCCAATCACGATCAGGAGGTCCGCTTCGCGCGCCAGCTCGCCGACCGGCCGGATCGGAACGTCGGCCGGGCGCTGGAAACCCTCGATGTCGGCCTCCATCAGTATGTGTCGCTCGCGCTCGCACAGCAGCTGCACCAGCCGGTCCACCAGCGGAGCGGTGCGCGGGTCGTTGGCCTTGCCGATCAGGCCGACGGTCTTGAACTCTGGCATCATGCCGGCATTATCCGGAAAACGGGGTGGTCCTGCATCCAGCCGCTTGACGCTGGCGCAACGCCCCCGAAAACTTGGACGGTTGTGGCACTCGTCCGGAAGGAGCGCTGATACCAGCATGAATGACTCGTCGATCCAGCTCGATTCCCGCGAGCGGACCCTGCTGCGGACGCTGATCGAGAGCTATATCAGCGACGGTCAGCCGGTGGGGTCCCGCAACCTCGCGCGCGCATCGGGCCTCAAGGTGAGCGCCGCGACGGTGCGCAACGTGATGGCCGATCTCGAGGATCGTGGCCTGATCCAGGCGCCGCACACCTCGGCCGGGCGGGTTCCGACCACCGCCGGCTACCGGCTGTTCGTCGACAGCCTGCTGGAGGTGCGCAAGCCCAGTCGCGAGCAGATCGATGCGATCGAATCGCGCTTCGATCCCGGCGCCTCCACCCAGGACCTGCTGGACAGCGCCAGCAGCGTGCTGTCCCAGGTGACGCGCATGGCCGGGATGGTGCGGCTGCCGCGGCATCGCAACGTCGCGTTGTCGCAGATCGAGTTCCTGCGGCTGGGCGAGGGCCGGGTGCTGGCGATCCTGGTGATCGACGGCCGCGAGGTGCAGAATCGCGTCCTCGAACTGGAGCGGGACTTCAGTCAGGACGACCTGCAGCGCATGGCCAATTATCTCAACGCGCATCTCGCGGGGAAGAGCCTGCATACGGTGCGCGCCGAACTCCTGCGGGAAATGCGCGAGGTGCGCGACGACCTGGACGTGCAGATGCTGGCTGCCATCGACCTGGGCGAACAGGCGCTGGGCGACGAGGACCCCGACGACGTGGTGGTGGCCGGTCAGACCCAGCTGCTGGGTTACGAGGAGCTCGCGGACATGGAGCGCCTGCGGCAGCTGCTGGAAGCGTTCAACGAGAAGCGCGAGATCCTCGGTATCCTGGACCAGTGCATCCGCGGGGACCGGGTGCAGATCTTCATCGGCCGCGAGTCCGGTCTTGACTGGTTCGAGAACTGCTCGGTGGTGACCGCCCCCTACAGCGTGGATGGCGAGGTCGTGGGCGTGCTGGGTGTGATCGGTCCGACACGCATGTCCTACGACCGGGTCGTCCCCATCGTGGACGTCACCGCCCGATTGCTGGGCTCGGCCTTGAATGTGCGCGGGGAATCCCCAGACTCCCAGTAAACACCGCGAAGGCGGGGCCGCGAGCCCCGCCTTCCTGCTTGTGCGCCGGCGACAGGCGGCGCCCGTCCGAACAACACTCGATACGAACGCGAGGGAAGCATGTCCGAACAGCCGGAATCCCGGGAAACCCCCGAAAACGAAGCGCAGGAGTCGCCCTCCCCCGAGGAACAGGAAGCGGCCGCGGCGGCCGGCGAGGCCGATCGCATCCAGGAGCTGGAGGCGCTGGCCGAGGAGCGGCGCGACCAGGCCCTGCGCGCGCAGGCCGAGCTGGAGAACCAGCGCCGGCGCTTCGAACGCGAGCTGGAGAACGCGCACAAGTATGCGATGGAGAAATTCGCCTCCGAGATGCTGGAGGTCTGTGATTCCCTGGAGATGGGGCTGCAGGCCGCGCGCGAGTCGCAGGACGTGGACCGCGTCATCGAGGGCGTGGACCTGACCCTCAAGAACCTGCACAAGGTCTTCGACAAGTTCGGCATCCAGGCCGAGGAGCCCACCGGCGAGCGTTTCGATCCGGAGCGCCATCAGGCGATGTCGATGCAGGAGGATCCCGAGCAGCCGCCGAACACCGTGGTCGCGACCATGCAGAAGGGTTACATGCTGCAGGACCGGGTCCTGCGTCCGGCGATGGTCATGGTTTCCAGGGCTCCCAGCTCCCCTGGCATCGACGAGAACGCCTGATCGCCCTTCGCGCCCGGTGGCGAGCGTCCCGGGCGTGGCGGCTCGACAACGATTTTTTGTCCGCGGCGGTTGAAAAGACCGTCACGGCCCCCAGATCACCGGACAAACGGGCAGGGTTCCCCCTGTCCCGCGAACTTTCAATTTCAGGAGAATTCAGCCATGGGCAAGATGATCGGAATCGACCTCGGGACCACCAACTCCTGCGTCGCCGTGATGGAAGGCGACCAGGCCAAGGTCATCGAGAACGCCGAGGGCGCGCGCACCACGCCGTCCATCGTCGCCTTCAGTGAAGACGGCGAGGTGCTCGTCGGCCAGGCGGCCAAGCGCCAGGCGGTGACCAACCCGCAGAACACGATCTTCGCGGCCAAGCGTCTGATCGGCCGCAAGTTCGACGAAGGCGAAGTGCAGAAGGACATCGATCTGGTGTCCTACAGCATCGTCAAGGCCGACAACGGCGATGCCTGGGTCGAGGCGCAGGGCAAGAAGATGGCCCCGCCGGAGATCTCCGCGCGCGTGCTGCAGAAGATGAAGAAGACCGCCGAGGACTACCTGGGCGAAGAGGTGACCGAAGCGGTCATCACCGTGCCGGCCTACTTCAACGACTCGCAGCGCCAGGCGACCAAGGACGCCGGCAAGATCGCCGGGCTGGAGGTCAAGCGCATCATCAACGAGCCGACGGCCGCCTCGCTGGCCTACGGCATGGACAAGCAGCGCGGTGACCGCAAGATCGCGGTGTACGACCTGGGTGGCGGTACCTTCGACATCTCGATCATCGAGATCGCCGAGGTGGATGGCGAGCACCAGTTCGAGGTGCTGGCGACCAACGGCGATACCTTCCTCGGTGGCGAGGACTTCGACAACCGCCTGATCGACTACCTGGCCGACGAGTTCAAGAAGGACCAGGGTATCGATATCAAGGGCGATCCGCTGGCCATGCAGCGCGTGAAGGAAGCCGCCGAGAAGGCGAAGATCGAGCTGTCCTCCGCGCAGCAGACCGAGGTCAACCTGCCGTACATCACGGCCGACAATACCGGGCCCAAGCACCTGGCGATCAAGGTTACCCGGGCCAAGCTGGAGAGCCTGGTCGAGGACCTGATCCAGCGCTCCATCGAGCCCTGCAAGGTGGCGCTGAAAGACGCCGGCCTGTCCGCCTCCGAGGTGGACGACGTGATCCTGGTCGGCGGTCAGACCCGCATGCCCAAGGTGCAGGAAGCGGTCTCCGGCTTCTTCGGCAAGGATGCACGCAAGGACGTGAACCCGGACGAGGCGGTCGCGGTCGGCGCCGCGGTGCAGGCCGGCGTGCTGGGTGGCGACGTCAAGGACGTGCTGCTGCTGGACGTGACCCCGCTGTCGCTGGGCATCGAGACCATGGGCGGCGTGATGACCAAGCTGATCGAGAAGAACACCACCATCCCGACCCGGGCGCAGCAGGTGTTCTCCACCGCCGAGGACAACCAGACCGCGGTGACCGTGCACGTGCTGCAGGGTGAGCGCGACATGGCCAGCGCCAACAAGTCGCTGGGCCGCTTCGACCTGCAGGACATCCCGGCCGCGCCGCGTGGCGTGCCGCAGATCGAGGTCACCTTCGACATCGACTCCAACGGCATCCTGAACGTCTCGGCCAAGGACAAGGCGACCGGCAAGGAGAACAAGATCGTCATCAAGGCCTCCTCCGGCCTGTCCGAGGACGAAGTCGAGCAGATGGTCAAGGATGCCGAGGCCCATGCCGAAGAGGACAAGAAGTTCCAGCAGCTGGTGCAGGCGCGCAACCAGGCCGATGCGATGGTGCACTCCGCGGAGAAGTCGCTCAGTGATCTGGGCGATCAGGTCTCCGACGAGGAACGCTCCGAGATCGAGTCGGCGGTGAGCGAGGTCAAGACCGCGATGGAAGGTGACGATGCCGAAGCCATCGAACAGACCACCCAGAAGCTGGCCGAAGCCTCCGGCAAGATCGCCGAGAAGGCCTACGCGCAGCAGGGCGGCGATGCCGCCGGGGACGATGCCGGCGGGGAAGCCGGCGGCCAGCAGCAAGGTGACGACGTGGTCGACGCCGAGTTCGAGGAAGTCGACGACAACGACAAGAAGAACGGCTGATCCGCCGTGGCCGGCCGGCCACGCGCCGGTCGGCCCCCCCTTGCCAGCCACCACGCCCGGGCCCGCGCACGCGAACCCGGGCGCTTTCGTTCCCGGCAACGGCTGAACGCCCCGGACTATCCGCAGGAAAACGATCATGGCAAAACGCGATTACTACGAGGTGCTGGGGGTGTCGAAGGACGCCTCCGCCGCCGACATCAAGAAGGCCTTTCGCCGTCTGGCGATGAAGTATCACCCCGACCGCAACCCCGGGGATGAGGATGCCGAGGCCCGTTTCAAGGAGGCCCGCGAGGCCCACGACGTCCTGAGCGACGATCAGAAACGGGCGGCCTACGACCGTTACGGCCACGCCGGTGTGGACGGCTCGGCCGCCGGCGGCTTCGGCGGCGGTGCCGGAGGGTCCAACTTCAGCGACATCTTCGAGGATATCTTCGGCGACATCTTCGGTGGCGGCGGCGGTCGCGGCGGGCAGCGGGCTTACCGCGGTTCGGACCTGCAGTACAACCTGGAGCTGACGCTGGAGGAGGCGGTGTTCGGGACCGAGGTGCAGATCCGGATCCCGACGACCAGCACCTGCGAAGTCTGTGACGGATCGGGGGCCGAGCCGGGGACCTCCACCGAGACCTGTCCCACCTGTAACGGCATGGGTCAGGTCCGTATCCAGCAGGGCTTTTTCTCGGTGCAGCAGAGCTGCCCCCGCTGTCATGGCAGCGGGCGCATCATCCCCACGCCCTGCAAGGCCTGCGGCGGCCAGGGCCGGGTGCAGGAACAGAGCACCCTGGATGTCAAGGTGCCTGCCGGAGTGGACACCGGCGACCGCATCCGCCTGTCCGGGCAGGGCGAGGCCGGACTCAACGGGGGCCCGCCGGGGGATCTCTACGTGCAGGTGCGGGTCAAGCCGCATCAGTTGTTCCGGCGTGACGGCAACGACCTGCACTGTGAGGTCCCGATCTCCTTCGCCACCGCCGCTCTGGGCGGCGAGCTGGAGGTGCCGGCGCTGGACGGCCGCGTGAACCTCAAGATCCCGCCGGAGACCCAGAGCGGCAAGCAGTTCCGCGTCAGCGGCAAGGGCGTGAAATCGGTGCACGGTGGCGGCGTGGGCGATCTGATCTGCCGCGTGGTGGTGGAGACGCCGGTTAACCTGACCAAACGGCAGAAGGAACTGCTGCAGGAATTCGAAGAAGAGACCCGGGCCGGCGGCACCAAGCACAGCCCCAAGGAACACTCCTTCTTCGACGGGGTGCGCTCGTTCTTCGACGACCTGAAGTTCTGGTCGAAATAGGGGCGCGAGCCGGCCCCGATTGCCTCAGACGGACTCGAAGTCGAAGTCCGGCTCGGGCATCGGGGCCTGCAGGAAGAAGCCCTGCACCAGGTTGACGTTGAGGCCGTACAGCACGGCAAGCGCGGAGGCGTCCTCGATGTGCGGGACGATGACCTGCTTGCCCTTGGCGTGGGCGGCCTCGGTATATTCGCGGATCGTCTCCTGGTTTTCCTCGCTTTCGGCGAGGTTCTTGACGAACGAGGCGTCCAGCTTGATGTGGTCGGCATCCAGGTGTTGCAGCAGCTGGAACGGCTTGAGGCCGTTGCCGAAATCGTCCACGCACAGGTGACTGTGCATTTCCTTCAGCCCGCGGCCCACGTTCATCGCCGGCTTGAGATGGGTGACGATGGTCGGTTCCTTGAGTTCCACCACCACGTTGTCCGCGGGGATGCGCAGGGCGTGCAGGTCGTCGTTCAGCCAGGTCAGGACGGACGGGTCGCCCAGCGAACCGTTGGTCAGCTTGAGGAAGAACTGCGTGCGCGAGTCCTTCTTCAGCTGCCGGGCCAGCACCGCCAGGGCATGGCGCAGGATCCAGCGGTCGATCCGGGTCGCCACCTCGGTGCGTTCGGCGCTGGGCAGGAATTCCACTGGCTCGTGTACCGTGCCGTCGGCGTCCAGCAGGCGTACGAACACGCTGTAGCGCGGCCGGTCGGCGCCGTGCAGGTTGACCACCGGCTGATAGCGCAGCTCCAGACGGTTCTCTTCCAGCGCCTCGAGGATGCGGTTCTTCCATTGCTGATCCAGCTGCGCCTGGGTCAGCTCGCCCTCGGCGGGGCGGTAGAAGCGATGGGTGCCGCCACCGGCCTTCACCGCGTCTTCCAGTGCACGGTCGGTCTGCGCCAGCAGTTCCTCGGTGTCCGGCGCGGTCTCGTCGGCGATGACCCCGCCGGCCGAAACGCTGCCGTGGGTGGACAGCGTGCCCACCTCGAACACCCGCGAGGCGATGGCCTCCTGCAGCGCATTCAGGCGTTCTTCTGCGGCGGCCTGCTGGGCTTCGGGCAGCAGCACACCGAAGCGTTCGGCCTCCAGCCGTGCGATCACCGCGGTTTCCGGGAAATGGCTCTCGATGATCTGGCCGACGTCGGCCAGCATCAGGTCGGCCCCGGACATCCCGGCGTTGGCGCGGATTTCGGGGAAATGGTCCACCGCCACGGTCAGCAGGGCGAAGGGCTTTTCGGTTTCCGCGGCCCGCGTGCGCGTGGTTTCGATGGCGTCCTGGAAGTACTGCCGGTTGTACAGGCCGGTGACCAGGTCGCGCTGTGACAGATAATCGATCTTCTGCGCCAGCTCCTTGTCTTCGCCGGAGCTGAGCTGGACCTGGGTCGCGGCCTCGCCTTCCACGGTCGTGGAGGACAGGTGCAGCTCCGCCTCGAAGGCCTCGCCGTCCAGCGTGCGTAACTGGAAATGTTGCGCCATGGCCTCCTCGCTGCCCTCCTGGTAGCTGCGCAGGAAGCGCTTGAGGTCGTCGCGGCTGTCCGGCGCGACCAGATCCATCAGCGGCAGACCCTCGATGTCGTCGGGATCGTCAACGCCGAAGCGTTCGCGCCAGGAGGCGTTGGCGTACACATGCATGCCGTCATGGATGTAGGCGATGGCGTCGCGCGAGTTGTCCAGCAGCAGCTGGCTGCGCCGCTCGGACTCCTGCAGCGAGTTCTCCATGCGCTTGATCTGCTGTCGCAAATGCAGCGAGTCGGCCGCACGCAGGGTCAGGATCGCGGTGAGCTCCACCAGCTGATGGTCCACCACGGCGAATACACCGGCCTCGTAGTCGGGCAGGCGTTCCTCCTCCGGGCGTTCCGTCATCAGGACCAGGGGGGTGCGGCGGCCACTGGCCTGCAGGGCCGCATCCACGTCGCTGCGCGCCAGATTGAGACCAGGTTCGGTGAAGACGACGACCTCGAAGCGGGTTTCCCGCAGCGCCGTGGTCAGACCCTCGCCGTCATCGACCTGTTCCGGGCGCACCGCGCACCCGCGGGACCGGATGCTGCTGATGACCTGTTCCGCCAGGTTGGGATTGGCGGTCACGAAGAGGACGCGAATGGATTCGATCATGGAAGTGGGGGTACTCGGTTAATGCGGGTCCAGGGAGAGCGCATCTCCCGCATCCGGGGTTCCCGGTTCGTCCGTCGGGGCCTCGTCCAGCTCGATATCGGTCATGCGGCAGCCGACTTCCGTGAACAGTGTAGTGCCCGTGCGCTCTGCGTCCAGAGCCAGCACGCGTGCGCGGCCGTTGAGCCAGACCACGAGGCGCTGTTCGTGATCCAGTTCCTGTGCCGGCAGCATAAGTGCCGCCCCCTCCTGACCGATGCGGACCGGCGCGAACAGCCCCGGTCGTGGCTCGCGCACGGCACGGCCGGCGCGATACAGCTGGACCAGGACCGGCATGCAGCGCTGGGCGAGATATTCCACGCCGATGCTGATCTCGTCGTCGGTTTCGAAGCGGATCCAGCGCAGCACGCCCACGGTCCACCCGATCTGACCGGGGTCCTGTTCGCGCAGTCCGACCAGATCCCCGATCAACAGTGTCTGCTGCGGATTCTGCAGGCGCAGGCGGACACCGCCGGCGCCGATGTCCTCGACCTGCCAGTGCTCCGGCTGCTGGCGCTTGACGATCGGGGCCTTTGGCTCTTCGTGGTCTGCGATTTCCAGGCCCCGGCCAACGTCCTCCCAGGCGTGGCCGGCCCGGTCGGTACCCTGGTCGGCCAGGGGGTGCGGATCGTCGTCGGGCTCCGTGGAACGGTGGCCGTCACTGAGGCTCAGTCCGCTGTCGGCGCGCGCAGCATCCGACATCTGAATCACGTTAACCGTGGCCGGTCGTCCATCGGGATGAACGTCGTCGTCTTGCGGGGCCTCGGTTGTCGCCGTATCGGTGGGTGCCGGCCGGGCAGGGCCCTGCCGGCTGTCCAGTGCCGCCTGCATGTAGGCCTGGATGCGGGTCAGGCCGAACAGGCAGTAGCGTTGTTCGTTGACGCTTTCGCGCGAGTGGCGGCGGGTGGGCAGGCGCGACCACAGGCGCAGCATGCGCTCGGCCAGAGTGCGACCGTCGGCCCGGCGTGCGGGGTCCAGCGATTCGGGCTGGTTGCGCAGGGCTTCGAGCAGGGGGCCGAGTTCAACATGCGTGCTGTTTTCTCCGGCCGGCAGGTTGCGCAGTACGAGGCCGGGCGGGTGATCGGTATCGAGGTCCGCGCGCAGCACCGGAAGATCCGGGTGCTCCTCCGGATTCGGGGTCGCGCTGCCGTGCACCGGGAGCTCGGCGATCCAGCGTGCCAGGAGGTCGATGTCGCCGATCTCCAGCGCGTTGACGCCGGTGCTGCCCAGCACGAACAGGCGTGCCGTGGTGGCGTCGATGGTGTCGGGGCCCAGCGGGCTGATGGCCTCCCGGCGCAGCGCTTTTTGCTGATCCACGCCCAGCTCACGGGCGAAGAACAGCAGGCCGTAGATCTGTCGCCACAGCCCCCGCGGCAGCGGCTGGTACAGGCGCCAGTGATGGATGGCCAGCGCGGCCAGGGCATCCACGGCGGCCTGCAGGTGGGGAACGGCCTTTTCGCGCGATGCCTTGTTGCTGGGCACGCTGACCGGGGTCAGCAGAAGGTGCATGTTGGCCAGTTCGCGCAGGGCGTCGCCGAAGATCCGGGCACGATGCAGACTGCGGTTGGCCAGAGGCAGCGGCCGGCGACGCAGGCCGCGTTCGACTTCCGGGATCAGCGGCAGCAGATGTTCTTCGATGAGGTCTGCTAGTTCGTCCCGCACGCCGGGCTTGAGCGCGACCCGGTTGAGGGAGCCGAGAACGGCGCAGAGCTTTTCGATGGCCGCCTCGCGGTCGGCGCGGGGCAGATCTTCGCACCACGTACGCAGGGCCCTGACCGTGTGCGGCGGGAAACCCTCCGGCTCGGGTTCGGTCTCGGGCAGGGGTGGAAAGACGGCATCCGAATCGATCATGGCCTGTTCCGGCAATAGTGGGATATCCCCAGAAGGTACCCGATCAAAAGTCGGGGTAAAAGTCGGGGAATGACGATTGTTTCGCATTGGCGTCTGTCAGGGGATTATTCAGGCGTGTTCCCCCCGAGCGGGGTCTTTCCCGGCTCGCCGGGGATCTCGCGGACCCGGCGCGGCAGCAGGTAGCCCGGCAGACGGCGGTGCATCTCCGCGTACAGCACGGCAGCACGCTCCGCTCCGACCTCGAAATGGGCGGTGCCGCGGGTGCGATCGAGGCAGTGCAGATAGTAGGGCAGCACGCCGTGGCGGAACCCGGTTTCCTGCAGGTCGACCAGGGTGTCGGCGTCGTCGTTGACCCCGGCCAGCAGCACGGCCTGGTTGAGCAGCGTGATGCCGCTGGCCCGCAGGCGTTCCAGCGCGCGATCGGCCGGGGCCGCGAATTCACGCGGGTGGTTGGCATGCAGCACCAGCACGTGCTGCAGGCGTCCCCGGCCCAGCCAGTCCAGCAGGGCGTCGTCCACCCGCTCCGGCAACACCACCGGGAGCCGAGTGTGGATGCGCAGGCGTTCGACGTGAGGAATGGCTTCCAGACGCGCTACCAGACGCGCCAGCCGGGTGTCGGACTGGCTCAGGGGATCGCCACCGCTGAGGATGACCTCGTGGATGTCGGGGTGCGCCGCGAGATAGTCCAGCGCCGGGCCCCAGTCGTCGCGCGCCGGGTTGTGGTCGGCGTAGTCGAATTCGCGGCGGAAGCAGTAGCGACAGTGGATGGCGCAGGCCCCGGTGGTCAGCAGCAGGGCGCGTCCGGCGTACTTGTGCACCACGCCCGGAGCCGCCAGCGCGTCATGGTCGCCGACCGGGTCGGCGATGAAGCCGGGCACCTCGTCGGCCTCCTCCGCCAGCGGAAGCACCTGGCGCAGCAGGGGGTCCGCCGGGTCGCCCGGCGCGATGCGCGCGAGCCAGCTCTCGGGCACGCGGATCGGGAAACTTGCGTGGCCGGCGTGCATCCCGGGCAGGTGCTCCGGGGCGAGGGACAGGCGCCGGGCGAGGGTGACCGGGTCGCGGATTGCGGTGGCCAGCGCGCGCTGCCAGGGGGGCGTATGGGTTGCCGGCGGCGTACGCGTTATCATGATCGGATTTTTGGGCATGGTCGGTTCCCGGCGGGACGGCCGGCCCGCGTTGTTTGAACGGCTGGAAGAACTGGCTGGAAACCCTCGAGGACTACGCGCAATGGCAACCTACAGTACCAACGAATTCAAGGGCGGTCTCAAACTCCTGCTGGACGGCGATCCGATGTCGATCGTGGAGAACGAGTTCGTCAAGCCGGGCAAGGGGCAGGCCTTCAACCGCGTGAAGCTGCGCAACCTGCGCACCGGGCGCGTGGTGGAGAAGACCTTCAAGTCGGGCGAGTCGGTGGAGGCCGCCGACGTGCTCGAGACCGAGATGCAGTATCTCTACAACGACGGCGAGTTCTGGCACTTCATGACCCCGGAGAGCTTCGAGCAGTATGCGGTGAGCAAGGCCGCGCTCAACGGCTCCGACCAGTGGCTGAAGGAACAGGACATGTGCACCGTGACCCTGTGGAACGGCGAGCCGCTGTCGGTGGAGGCCCCGGCCTTCGTCGAGCTGCAGATCACCCAGTGCGACCCGGGCATCCGCGGCGACACCGCCCAGGGCGGGACCAAGCCGGCCACCCTGGAGACCGGCGCGGTGGTCAAGGTGCCGCTGTTCGTCGAGGAGGGTGAAACCATCAAGGTGGACACCCGCAAGGGTGAATACGTCTCGCGCGTCTGATCCGGCGTCCGTGTCGGACTGGCGGCCGCGGGCCGCCGGGTCGCGCGTGGCCCGGGCCCGCCTGCTGGCCGAACTGCGGGGCTTCTTCGCGCGCCGCGGCGTGCTGGAGGTGGAGACCCCGATCCTCGGCCGGGGCACGGTCCTCGACCCCGCCATGGAGAGCTGGCATGCGCAGGCCGGCGATGGCGCCGGCGGGCGCGAGGGGGGCTGGCTGCAGACCTCGCCGGAATACCCGATGAAGCGCCTGCTGGCAGACGGCTCCGGGGACATCTACCAGATCGCCAGGGTGTTCCGCGGCGGCGAAAGCGGTGCCCGCCACAACCCCGAGTTCAGCCTGCTGGAATGGTATCGCCTCGGGTTCGACGACCGGACGCTGGCCGACGAGGTGGTGACCCTGCTGCAGGAGGTCGCTGCGGCGGACCCGGCGTGGCAAGCGCCGGACCCGGAGCCGCGGGTGGTCGCCTACCCGGACCTGCTTGACGAGGTTCTGGGCGTCGACGCGCTGAACGACGACGCGGCGCGCCTGCAGGCCGTGGCCGCGGAGCGCGGCCTGACCGTCCACGGCGAACTGGACCGCGATGCCTGGCTGGATGCGCTGATGTCGCTGTGCGTGGTGCCCGGGTTCCCGCCGGGACGTATCACCATCCTGCACGACTATCCGGAAAGTCAGGCGATCCTCGCGCGGCGCAGTCGCGAGCGTCCCGGCTGTGCCGCGCGTTTCGAGGTCTACTGGGGCGATCTGGAGCTGGCCAACGGCTACTTCGAGCTGACCGACCCGGTGGAATTCCGCCGGCGCCGCGAGCAGGACCGGGCGCGGCGGCGCGCGCGCGGCCAGCCGGAACCCGCGGCCGATCCGTTCCTGGAGGGTGCGCTGGAGGCGGGACTGCCCGACTGCGCCGGGGTGGCGCTGGGGGTGGACCGCCTGCTGATGCGCCTGCTGGGCGAGGACGATATCCGGCGGGTGATCGATTTCCCCTGGGGACGCGCCTGAAGTGCCCGCGGGGTTGGCTCAGTCCCGGCCGGTGTAACGGCCCAGGGCGCTGCGAACCTGCACCTCGGTTTCGGGCGTCAGCGCCGGTTCCAGTTCCAGCGGGCCCGGGGGCAGCAGGAGGACCACCGAGGACCCCAGGTTGAAGCGGCCCATCTCCGCGCCGCGCTCCAGTGCGATGTCGCGTTCCGGCCAGGTCACGCAGCTGGCCTCGCGGGCCGCGGGCGGCGTGATCTCCCCGGCCCATACGGTCTCGATCGAGCCCACGTTCTGGGCGCCGATCAGGGCCGTCGCCATAGGGCCGAAGCGGGTGTCGAACAGCGCCACCACGCGCTCGTTGCGGGCGTAGATGCGCGGCACGTGACGCACGATACGCGGGGCCACCGAAAACAGCCGCCCGGGGACATGGATCGCGTGGGTTAGCGTGCCGTCCAGCGGCATATGCAGGCGGTGGTAGTGGCGCGGGGACAGGTACAGGGTGACGAAATGCCCGTCGCGAAATGGCACCGCGAGGTCGTTCTCGCCGCCCAGCAGTTCTTCCACCGAGTAGTCGTGCCCCTTGGCCTGGAAGATGCGCCCGGCCTCGATGCGCCCGCTGGCGCTGACCCGCGCATCCGCCGGGCTGACCACGGTGGCGGGATCGCCCTCCAGCGGGCGTACCCCGTCGCGCAGGGCGCGGGTGAACAGGGCGTTGAAGCTGGGGTAGGCGGCGATGTCCGGCTCCGCGGCCTCGCTCATGTCGAGCCCGAACCGGCGGACGAAGGCACGCAGCAGCGGCTGCACGCGCGGGGACTCGATGCGGGCCAGCCGGTGCACCAGCCGCGACAGGGCGTGATGGGGCAGGGCGTGGGACAGGCGGGCAAGCCAGGGATCGACGGCGCTCATGGGGTTCTCGTGGCGTGGGATCGGGTGCATGATGCCGGTCGCGGTTTATCATGACGACCCTTCAACCCCTCCCGGAGTGTGAAAATGGAACCCGGTACCGGTTTGCTCACCCTGCGCGACTTCATTCGCTACGGCGCGTCGCAGTTCCGTGCGGCGGGGCTGTCCTTCGGGCACGGCACCGACAACGCCTTTGACGAAGCCGCCTGGCTGACCCTGCACGCGCTGCACCTGCCGCTGGACCTGGAGGCGCACTGGTGGGACAGCCGGTTGACCGAGGCGGAGCGCGAACGGGTCGAGGGCCTGCTGCGCGAGCGCATCCAGTCGCGCAAGCCGGCGGCCTATCTGGCGCGCGAGGCGTGGTTCGCCGGGTTGCCCTTCCACGTGGACGAGCGCGTGCTGGTACCGCGTTCACCCTTCGCCGAAGTGATCGAGTCGGGGTTCGAACCGTGGGTGGATCCGGACGCCGTGGAGCGCGTGCTGGACCTGGGCACCGGCGCGGGCTGCATCGGCATCGCCGTGGCGCTGGTGCTGCCGCAGGCGCGCGTCGATCTGGCCGACATCTCGCCGGATGCGCTGGCGGTGGCGCGCGACAACGTGGCGCGTTACCAGCTGGAGGACCGGGTCCGGCTGGTCGAGAGCGATGTCTTCGAAGGGCTGGGGCCGGAGGATCGCTACGATCTCATCGTGACCAATCCGCCGTACGTGGACGCCCGCGACATGGCCGAACTCCCGGACGAATACCGCCACGAACCCGAACTGGGGCTGGCGGCCGGGGAAGACGGTCTCGACATCGTGCGCCGCATCCTCGCCGGCGCGCGCCGGCATCTGACCGACGAGGGGGTGCTGATGGTGGAGGTCGGCAACAGCCAGGAGGCCGTAGAGGATGCGTTCCACGACATCCCGATGGTGTGGCTGGATTTCGAGGCCGGCGGTCACGGGGTGTTCGTGGTGCGGGCAGAGGACCTGCCCGCGGACTGAAGCCGCACCGGAGGGGCGCGGATCAGCACTGCTCCCAGGGCAGGCCGTGGTAACGCCACCCGCCCACGGTGGAACGGTGGTGCTGCTCGTCCAGCGGACCCTCGAAACCCTCTTCCACCGAATACACGTTGTGCATCCCGGCCTGCAGCAGGGCCTCGGCGGCCGCCAGGGTACGCTTGCCGCTGCGGCAGATCAGGTACACCGACGGGGCGTCCTCGGCGGTGTCCATGGCCCCGCCCAGCAGCAGCTTGCGCACCTGCGGCACGAAGTCCGGGTTCACCGTCCAGTCCGGTTCGTCGATCCACGGGATGTGGATCGCCCCGGCGGGGTGTCCCACGAACAGGAACTCCATGGTCGAACGAACATCGACCAGCAGATCCCGGGGCCGTTCGCGCAGGCGCTCCCGGGCCTCCACCGGGTGGATGCGGGGGACGTCGGCGCCGGTGTCCGGCGAGTGTCCGTGCGGGTCGGAATGTTCGCTCATGCGATGGTCTCCGGTTGCAGGGTTACATGGCGAAGTCCAGTTCTTCCCGGATCGCCTCCATGCCTTGTTCGGCGCAGGCGCGGTCCAGATCGCCGCCCGGGGCGCCGGAGACCCCCACCGCACCGAGCATGCGGCCGGCGGCCTCGATCAGGATGGCCCCGTCCAGCATCAGGATGCCGTCGACGTTGTTCATTTCGTCACGGATATCCTCGCGGTTGGCCACGAAGTCACCGGAGTCCAGGCCGGACATGACCGAGGCGCGGGCCTTGTCACCGGCGATCGAGATGGTCTGCGGTGCGGCCCGGTCGTCGCGCATGACGACGCGATCGTTGCCGCTGCGGTCCACCACCACGGCGCTGACCTGGTGTCCGTCGTCGCGGCAGGACTGCACGGTGGCCATCGCCAGCTCCTGGGCCAGGTCCAGGTTCAGGCTGGGCAGCTCGGTGTAGACGTCGGCCGCGGCCGAGCCGCCGAAGCCCAGCATCCCGCTCAGGACGGTGGCCAGGGCGGTGCGGCGGAGCGATTGCAGACGGGTCATGGAGAACTCCTTGCGGTTGAATGACAGGAGCATAGACGACGCGGCGGCGGCGCGGATTCCTCGGCCGCATTTTGTGTCGGCGCATGGGCCGAGGCACGGGCCGGTTCCCGGGCCGTGGCCGGGGACGGGCGACATCCCCGGCGGCTGGCGGTAAACTGGCGCCATGTCAGGAAACAGCTTTGGACGACTGTTCGTCGTCACCACATTCGGCGAGAGTCACGGACCGGCCCTGGGCGGGGTCGTGGACGGCTGCCCACCCGGGATCCCGCTCACCGAGGCCGATCTGCAGAAGGACCTGGACCGGCGGCGTCCGGGTCAGTCGCGTCATACCACCCAGCGGCGCGAGCCGGACCAGGTGCGCATCCTGTCCGGGGTGTTCGAGGGCGTGACCACCGGCACCCCCATCGGGTTGCTGATCGAGAATACCGATCAGCGCTCGAAGGACTACGGCGAGATCAAGGACCAGTTCCGGCCGGGACACGCGGACTACACCTACCACCGCAAGTACGGCGTTCGCGACTATCGCGGGGGCGGACGCAGTTCCGCGCGCGAGACCGCGCTGCGGGTGGCGGCCGGATCGGTGGCCCGGCGCTTCCTGGGGGAGCGCTACGGCATCGTGATCCAGGGCTGGCTGTCGCAGCTGGGGCCGCTGGGGCTGGAGGAGAAGGACCTCGCACGCACCGAAGATAACCCGTTCTTCTGCCCGGATCCCGACCGGGTCCCGGAGCTGGAAGAATTCATGGACCAGCTGCGCAAGTCGGGGGATTCCATCGGGGCGCAGGTGACGGTGGAAGCCCGGGGGGTCCCGGCCGGCTGGGGCGAGCCGGTGTTCGACCGCCTGGACGCCGAGCTGGCCCACGCCCTGATGAGCATCAATGCGGTCAAGGGCGTGGAGATCGGGGCCGGCTTTGACAGCGTGGCCCAGCGCGGCACCGAGCACCGCGACGAAATCACCCCGGAGGACGGTTTCCTGTCCAACCATGCCGGGGGCGTGCTGGGCGGGATCTCCACCGGTCAGGCGCTGCGCGCCAACCTGGCGCTCAAGCCGACCTCGTCGATCCGCCTGCCGGGCCGCAGCATCGACACCGCCGGCGAGCCGGTGGAGGTGGTGACCAAGGGGCGTCATGACCCCTGCGTGGGCATCCGCGCCGCGCCCATCGCCGAGGCGATGACGGCGCTGGTGCTGGCCGATCACGCGTTGCGCCATCGCGGTCAGAATGCCGACGTGCCGGACCGCGGCCCGCATCCCGGGGAAGGCCCGGGACCCGAGTCCGGGTATCGCTCCGGGTAATGCGCCGGAGGCGTGACCCCGGCTCCTGAGTCCGGGGTCACGCCTCCGGCGTCGATGCCCGGGGTCGAGCCCCGGCGCCTTTCAGCGTTTTCACCCTCCGTGCCGGATCCGGCACGGAGCGTTATCCGT
The DNA here is from genome assembly GCF_000377885.1 of Thioalkalivibrio sp. AKL17. NCBI lineage: Bacteria > Pseudomonadati > Pseudomonadota > Gammaproteobacteria > Chromatiales > Ectothiorhodospiraceae > Thioalkalivibrio > Thioalkalivibrio sp. AKL17. Next base: position 266,150 of record NZ_KB898765.1, on the reverse strand, counting down.
GGTTCCGGTCGTGACGCCCAATCTGCGCCTGTCCAGCTTCTACTTCTTCTATTTCGCCACCATCGGGGCGTTCATGCCCTACTGGGGGCCGTATCTGTCCGAGCTGGGGTTCTCCGGCTCGCAGATCGGCGAGCTGATGGCGATCGTGCTGGCGACCAAGATCATCGCGCCCAATGTGTGGGGATGGCTGGCGGATCGTACCGGCACCCACATGCCGCTGGTGCGCTCGGGGGCGCTGGCGGGGCTGATCGCCTTCACCGGGGTGCTGCTGTATTCCGGCTACTGGTGGCTGGCGGCGGTGATGGCAGTGTTCAGCTTCTTCTGGAACGCGATCCTGCCGCAGTTCGAGGCCACCACCCTGCGCACCCTGGGGCGCGACAGCCACCGCTACGCGCTGGTGCGGCTGTGGGGGTCGGTGGGCTTCATCGTGGCGGTGGCCTCGCTGGGCTGGCTGTTCGACTACATCGACGTGGCCTGGCTGCCGTGGCTGGTGCTGCTGCTGTTCGTCGGCCTGTATGTCAGCACGCTGCAGGTCCCGGAGCCGCCGCGTGACGAGGTGGCCGAGAACAACGTGCCGTCGATCGGGAGCGTGCTGCGGCGGCCCGAGGTCATCGGGCTGTTCCTGGCGTGTTTCTTCATGCAGGCGAGTCACGGGCCGTACTATGCATTCTTCACCCTGTACGTGGAGGAGGCGGGTTTCTCCCGCTCGATGGCCGGGCAGCTGTGGGCCCTGGGCGTGCTGGCCGAGGTGTTCCTGTTTCTGATCACGCCGCGACTGATCCTGCGTTTCGGCGCGTGGTTCCTGGTGACCCTGGCGCTGGTGCTGACCACGCTGCGCTGGTCGCTGCTGGCGGCGGTGCCGGAGTCACTGCCGATGCTGCTGTTCATCCAGACCCTGCATGCCTTCAGCTACGGGGTGTATCACGCGGCGGCGATCTCGCTGATCCATTATTTCTTCCCCGGCCGGCTGCAGGGGCGCGGACAGGCGCTTTATTCGTCGCTGGCCTTCGGCATCGGAGGTGCGCTGGGCAGTCTGGCCGCCGGCTATCTGTGGGACGGCGTGGGCTCGGCCTCGGTCTACGTGCTGGCCGCGGGGCTGGCGGCAGCCGGGGTAGTGGCCTCGCTGTTCGGCCACTGGCGCCACCGGCGAGTGGCGGCCCGGACCCGGGCGGGCTGACGCATCGCCGGGGCTCGCGTAGGCTTTGTGCAACTGACAGGAGGACGCAACGATCATGATCCGAGTAGCAGTCGCGGGCGCCGCCGGGCGCATGGGCCAGAACCTGGTGCGCGCGGTGGAGGAACACCCGCAGGCGGAGCTGGGTGCGGCCAGCGAACGCCCCGGCAGCGAGGCCATCGGCCAGCCGGTGGATACGGCCGGCCGCGTGCACCTGGTGGAGGATCTGGGCACGGTGACCGGGGATTTCGACGTGCTGATCGATTTCACCCGCCCCGAGGCAACTATGGAACACCTCGAGATCTGCCGTCGGGCGGGGCGCACCCTGGTGGTCGGCACCACCGGCCTGGATGCGACGCAGGAGGCGGCGCTGCGCGAGGCGGCCGCGGAGCATACGGTCGTGTATGCCCCCAACATGAGCGTCGGGGTCAACCTGACCTTCAAGCTGGTGGAGCTGGCGGCGCGCGCCCTGGGCGACAGCACTGACGTGGAGATCCTTGAGGCCCATCACCGGCACAAGGTGGATGCCCCGTCGGGCACCGCGCTGCGCCTGGGGCGCATCGTGGCCGACACCCTGGGGCGCGACCTGGAGCAGGACGCGGTGTACGGCCGCGAGGGTCACACCGGCGCGCGCGAGCGCAGCACCATCGGCTTTGCCACGGTGCGCGGCGGCGACATTGTCGGCGAGCACACCGCGCTGTTCGCCGGCGAGGGCGAGCGGGTGGAGATTACCCACAAGGCTTCGGACCGCGGGATCTTCGCATCCGGGGCGGTACGTGCGGCGGTGTGGGCCAGCGAACGCGGCCCCGGGCTTTTCGATATGCAGGATGTCCTCGGCCTGCGCGAGCTGTGACGCCGCGTTGGACGGGGATTTGGGCCCTGGCGTACACTTGTTACATCCCGTTTGATGATCCCCTGCCGGAGGTTCGCCCGTGCCCGCGCCCGCCCTGCTCGTCCTTGAAGATGGCACCGTGTTCCATGGTCAGGCGATCGGCGCCCTCGGCCAGACGGTTGGCGAGGTGGTGTTCAACACCGCCATGACCGGCTATCAGGAGATCCTGACGGATCCCTCGTATGCGCGGCAGATGGTGACCCTGACCTATCCGCATATCGGCAACACAGGGACCAACCCGGAGGACGACGAGTCGTCGCGGGCGCAGGCCGCCGGGCTGATCGTGCGCGACGTGCCGCCGCTGGTGTCGAATTTCCGCTCGCGCGAATCGCTCCCGGATTACCTGCTGCGCCACGGGATCGTGGCCATTTCCGGCATTGATACCCGCAGGCTGACCCGTCTGCTGCGAGAGAAGGGCGCGCAGAACGGCTGTATCCAGGCAGGCGAGGTGGACGAGTCCGCGGCCCTGGCCGCCGCCCGCGAGTTCCCCGGCATCAAGGGCATGGACCTGGCCCGGGAAGTCACCACGCGCAAGCGCTACGAGTGGCTGGAGGGCACCTGGCAGCTGGGCGGGGAGCCGCGGCAGCTGAGCCCGGACGCGGCCGAGTATCACGTGGTCGCCTACGACTTCGGAATGAAACAGAACATCCTGCGGATGATGGTGGACCGGGGCTGCCGGGTGACCGTGGTCCCGGCCGAGACCTCGGTGGAGGAGGTGATGGAGCTGTCCCCCGATGGCGTGTTCCTGTCCAACGGGCCGGGGGACCCTGAACCCTGCACCTACGCAATCGAGGCGATTCGCGGTTTCTGCGAACGCCGTGTGCCGCTGTTCGGGATCTGCCTGGGGCACCAGCTGCTGGGGCTGGCCAGCGGGGCGCAGAGCGTGAAGATGAAATTCGGCCACCACGGCGCCAACCACCCGATTCGTCACGAGGCCAGCGGACGCGTGATGATCTCTTCGCAGAACCACGGGTTCGCGATCGACGAGGACCGTCTGCCCGGGACCCTGACGCCGACCCACCGTTCGCTGTTCGACGGTACTCTGCAGGGGGTCGCACGGACGGACTGTCCGGCGTTCAGCCTGCAGGGCCACCCGGAGGCGAGCCCGGGGCCGCATGACGTGTCCGCGGCGTTCGACGATTTCGTCGAGATGATGCGCGCCGCCCGCGCCTGAGAATCCCGGCGGCGCGCCCCGCGTGCCGTCCGCCGAACCCGAATCCTGACCCGACAGCCAGCGAGAGGGCCTCATGCCCAAGCGTACCGATATCCAGAGCGTCCTGATCCTCGGGGCCGGCCCGATCGTGATCGGCCAGGCCTGCGAGTTCGATTACTCCGGCGCCCAGGCCTGCAAGGCCCTGCGCGAGGAGGGCTACCGGGTGATCCTGGTGAACTCCAACCCGGCGACCATCATGACCGATCCGGAGATGGCGGATGCCACCTATATCGAACCGGTCGAATGGAAGACGGTGGAGAAGATCATCGCCGCCGAGCAGCCGGATGCCCTGCTGCCGACCATGGGCGGACAGACCGCGCTGAACTGCGCGCTGGACCTCTCGCGCGAAGGGGTGCTGGAGAAGCACGGCGTGGAGATGATCGGCGCCAACGAGGCGGCCATCGACATGGCCGAGGACCGCGATCACTTCAAGGCCGCGATGGCCGACATCGGCCTGGACACCCCCACCGCGGAGCTGGCGCATTCCTGGGAAGAGGCGCAGCAGATCCAGCCGCGCATCGGCTTCCCGGTGATCATCCGGCCGTCGTTCACGCTTGGTGGTTCCGGCGGCGGCATCGCCTACAACCGCGAGGAGTTCGAGTACATCGTCAAGAACGGGCTCGACCTCTCGCCGGTGAATCAGGTGCTGCTGGAGGAATCCGCACTGGGGTGGAAAGAGTTCGAGATGGAGGTGGTCCGCGACCAGGCGGACAACGCCATCATCATCTGTTCGATCGAGAACGTCGACCCGATGGGGATCCATACCGGCGACTCGATTACCGTGGCCCCGGCGCAGACCCTGACCGACAAGGAATACCAGATCATGCGCGACGCCTCGCTGGCGGTGCTGCGCAAGATCGGCGTGGAGACCGGCGGCTCCAACGTGCAGTTCGCGATCAACCCGGAGAACGGGCGCATGATCGTGATCGAGATGAACCCGCGGGTGTCGCGTTCCTCCGCGCTGGCCTCCAAGGCGACCGGCTTCCCGATCGCCAAGGTCGCCGCCAAGCTGGCGGTGGGGTACACCCTCGACGAGCTGAAAAACGAGATCACCGGCGGGCTCACCCCGGCGTCGTTCGAGCCGTCGATTGACTACGTGGTCACCAAGATCCCTCGCTTTACGTTCGAGAAGTTCCCCCAGGCCGAGGCGCAGCTGACCACGCAGATGAAGGCCGTGGGCGAGGCCATGGCCATCGGCCGGACCTTCCAGGAGTCCCTGCAGAAGGCGCTGCGCTCAATGGAGACCGGCATGGACGGACTGGACGAGCGCATCGATCTCGATGCGCAGGATGTGGTGGAACGCTTGCGCACCGCACTGGCCAACCCGACGCCCGACCAGCTGCTGTACGTGGCCGACGCCTTCCGCCATGGCTTCAGCGTGCAGGACATCTTCGAACTGACTGCCATCGACCCCTGGTTCCTGGCGCAGATCCAGGAGCTGGTGGATCTGGAAAAGGCGGTGCGCGACCGCATCCTCGGTGAGATCGATGCCGAGGAGATGTATCGGCTGAAGCAGCGCGGTTTTTCCGACCTGCGCCTGGCCCGGCTGCTGAACGAGACCGAGAAGGCCGTGCGCAAGCACCGTCATCGTCTTGGCGTGCGCCCGGTGTACAAGCGGGTGGACACCTGTGCGGCCGAGTTCGCCACCACCACCGCATACATGTATTCCTCCTACGAGGAGGAGAACGAGGCGGAGCCGACCGACCGGCAGAAGATCATGGTGCTGGGCGGGGGTCCCAACCGCATCGGCCAGGGCATCGAGTTCGACTACTGCTGCGTGCATGCCGCACTCGCCATGCGCGAGGACCAGTACGAGACCATCATGGTCAACTGCAACCCGGAGACGGTTTCCACCGACTATGACACCTCCGACCGGCTGTATTTCGAGCCGCTGACGCTGGAGGACGTGCTGGAAGTCGTGGAGACCGAACGGCCCACCGGCGTGATCGTGCAGTACGGCGGGCAGACCCCGCTGAAGCTGGCGCGCGACCTGGAGGATGCCGGGGTCCCGATTATCGGCACCAGCCCCGACTCGATCGACCTGGCCGAGGACCGCGAGCGCTTCCAGGCCCTGCTGAACAAGCTGGGGCTCAAGCAGCCGCCCAACCGCACTGCGCGCAGCGAGGAAGAGGCCGAGAAGCTGGCCGACGAGATCGGCTATCCGCTGGTGGTGCGTCCGTCCTACGTGCTGGGCGGGCGCGCGATGGAGATCGTGCGTGACCGCGAGGACCTGCGCGGCTACATGCAAAGCGCGGTCTCGGTCTCCAACGAGGCGCCGGTGCTGCTGGACCGTTTCCTAGACGACGCGATCGAGGTCGACATCGACGCCGTCTGCGACGGCCAGGACGTATTCATCGGCGGGGTGATGGAACACATCGAACAGGCCGGTGTCCATTCCGGAGATTCCGCCTGCTCGCTGCCACCGTTCTCGCTGTCGCTGGAGCTGCAGGAGCGCATGGTGGATCAGGTGCGCAAGATGGCCGTGGGCCTTCGCGTGGTCGGTCTGATGAACACCCAGTTCGCGGTCAAGGGCGACGACATCTACGTCCTGGAGGTCAATCCGCGTGCCTCGCGCACCGTGCCCTACGTGTCCAAGAGCGTCGGTCTGCCGCTGGCCAAGATCGCCGCGCGCTGCATGGCCGGAACCTCGCTGGCCGAGCAGGGCGTCGGCGGCGCGGTGTTCCCCGACTACTATTCGGTCAAGGAAGCGGTTTTCCCGTTCGCCAAGTTCCCCGGGGTGGATCCGATCCTCGGGCCGGAGATGAAGTCCACGGGCGAAGTGATGGGGGTGGGCCGCAGTTTTGCCGAGGCCTTTGCCAAGAGCCAGCTGGGTGCGGGCGTTCTGCTGCCGTCCACCGGCAAGGCCTTCGTGTCAGTGCGCGACATCGACAAGCCGGAGGTTACCGGGATCGCCCGGCGGCTGGTCGAGCTGGGCTTCGAGGTGCTGGCCACCCGGGGCACCGCCGGGCTGCTGGAAGAACAGGGCATCGCCGTGACCCGCGTGAACAAGGTCACCGAGGGGCGCCCGCACATCGTCGACATGATCAAGAACGACGAGGTCAGCTTTATCATCAATACGGTGGAAGGCAAGCAGTCGACTGCCGATTCCTACACCATTCGGCGCGAGGCCCTGATGCACAAGGTGGGTTATACCACCACCATCGCCGGGGCCCGGGCCACGGTCCAGGCACTGGACCATCTGGAGGGCAGCGAGGTGTTCCGCTTGCAGTCGCTCCACCAGGAGAACCGAGCAGGAGGGTTGGGTTCATGAAGAAGACACCGCTTACCTTGAACGGCGCCGAGAAGATGAAGGAAGAGCTGCGGCGCCTGAAGGCCGAAGACCGGCCGAAAGTGGTCAACGCGATCGCCGAGGCGCGTGAGCACGGGGACCTCAAGGAAAATGCCGAGTACCATGCGGCGCGCGAGCAGCAGAGTTTCATCGAGGGGCGGATCCGCGAGCTGGAGGCGACCCTGTCCAATGCCGAGATCATCGACGTGACCGCCCTGCCGCAGACCGGCAAGGTGGTGTTCGGCACGACGGTGGTGCTGGAGGCCACCGAGGACGGGCGCGAGGTGACTTACAAGATCGTCGGGGACGACGAGGCCGATATCAAGCAGAACATGATTTCGGTGTCCTCGCCGATCGCCCGGGCGCTGATCGGCAAGGAAGAGGGCGACATCGTGACCGTTCAGGCGCCCGGCGGCGAGACGGAATACGAGATCCTCGAGGTGCGCTACGTCAACTGACGGGCTCGAGGCTGACCTTCGGCGCCTCCGGGTTGCGCCGGAACAGCGTGGCCACGTGGCCGATGCGCTGAACCAGCTCCGCGCCGGTGCGCTCGCACATGTCGTGGATGACCTCGGCGCGGGCGTCACGGTCGCCGATCCCGACCTTCACCTTGACCAGTTCGTGATGGGCCAGCGCCTGTTCCAGTTCGGCCAGCACTGCCTCGGACAGGCCGTGGCGACCAAGGGTCACGACGGGCTTGCGCGGGTGGGCGAGGCTGCGCAGATGGCGGCGTTGCGCGTCAGTCAGATTCACGGGAGGCTTGCTTCATTTTGAAACGGTACGAGTGTAGCACGCCGCCGCCGGCACGAAACCGGGGGGCGGGCGATGCCTAAGCGCAAGCGCTCCAGTCAGCGCTGGCTGAAGGAGCATTTCGATGACCCGTACGTGCAGCGCGCGCAGCAGGAAGGGTATCGTGGGCGTGCGGTCTACAAGCTGGAAGAGCTGGACCAGCGCGACCGCCTCCTGCGGCCCGGCATGCGCGTGGTGGATCTGGGGGCGGCCCCCGGAGGGTGGACCCAGTACGCGGCCGGGCGCGTCGGGCGCAAGGGCGTGCTGGTCGCCTCCGACATCCTGCCGATGGACCCAGTCCCCGGCGCGGAGGTCGTGACCGGGGATTTCCGCGAGGACGAAGTGCTGGACCGCATCCTCGAGACCCTGGGCGGCGAGGGTGCGGATCTTGTGCTTTCCGACATGGCCCCCAACCTTACCGGTACGGATGCCGTTGACCAGCCGCGTTCGATCCATCTGTGCGAGCTGGCGCTGGATCTGGCGCTGCGCGTCCTGAAACCGAATGGCGCGTTTCTGGTCAAGCTGTTCCAGGGGGAAGGCTCGGATGCCTACCTTGCGGAGCTGCGCCGGTGTTTCGCACAGGTGAAGGTGCGCAAGCCGAAGGCGTCGCGGCCCCGCTCACGCGAAGTGTACGTATTGGCGCGGAACCCACGGGATGTGTAACGATCCATTAGTATCCACGCATACGCGTTCGGCCCAGCACAGCTTTTGAGGTGTCGTTTTGAATGGCCTGGTAAAGAATCTGATCATCTGGGCGGTGATTGCCGTCGTCCTGATGTCCATCTTCAACAATTTCGCGCCCGATCCCGAGCAGCAGGCGACGCGCAGCATCACCTACTCGGAGTTCATCCAGCAGGTGCAGAGCGGTCGCGTGGACAGCGTCACCATCGAAGGTGACAAGATCTCCGGGCAGATGGCTGACGGAGAGCGCTTCTCCACTGTTAACCCCAACGATTCGGGGCTGATCGGCGATCTCCTCAACCACAACGTGGAGATCAACGCCGAGGAGGAGGCCGAGCGCGGCCTGTTGATGAGTATCCTCATCAGCTGGTTCCCGATCCTGCTGCTGATCGCCGTGTGGATCTACTTCATGCGGCAGATGCAGGGCGGTGGTGCCGGCGGCAAGGGCGCGATGTCCTTCGGCAAGTCCAAGGCCAAGCTGATGTCGGAGGATCAGGTGAAGGTTACCTTCGCCGACGTGGCCGGCTGCGACGAGGCCAAGGACGAGGTCGTGGAGCTGGTCGACTTCCTCAAGGACCCGGGCAAGTTCCAGAAGCTCGGCGGCCAGATCCCGCGCGGCGTGCTGATGGTCGGCTCCCCGGGTACCGGGAAGACCCTGCTGGCCAAGGCGATCGCCGGAGAGGCCAAGGTGCCGTTCTACAGCATCTCCGGCTCCGACTTCGTCGAGATGTTCGTGGGCGTGGGCGCCTCGCGCGTGCGCGACATGTTCGCCGAGGCCAAGAAAAACGCCCCGTGCATCATCTTTATCGACGAGCTGGACGCCGTCGGGCGTCAGCGCGGCGGCGGCATGGGCGGTGGCGGTCACGACGAGCGGGAGCAGACCCTCAACCAGTTGCTGGTCGAGATGGATGGCTTCGAGGGCACCGAGGGCGTGATCGTGATCGCCGCGACCAACCGTCCCGATGTGCTGGACCAGGCGCTGCTGCGTCCGGGCCGCTTCGACCGTCAGGTCGTGGTGCCGCCGCCGGACGTGCGCGGTCGCGAGCAGATCCTCAACGTGCACATGAAGAAGACGCCGATCGCGGAAGACGTGAACCCGCACAAGATCGCGCGCGGCACGCCGGGCTTCTCCGGTGCGGACCTGGCCAACCTGGTCAACGAGGCGGCGCTGTTCGCTGCCCGCGCCGGCAAGCGCCTGGTGGACATGAGCGACTTCGAGCGCGCCAAGGACAAGATCATGATGGGCGCCGAGCGCCGCTCCATGGTGATGTCCGAGGACGAGAAGAAGCTGACCGCCTATCACGAGGCCGGGCACGCGATCGTGGGGCTGACGGTCCCCGAGCACGACCCGGTGTACAAGGTCAGCATCATTCCGCGCGGCCGGGCACTGGGTGTCACCATGTTCCTGCCGGAGGAGGATCGTTACAGTCACTCCCGGACCAAGCTGGAGAGCCAGATCGCCAGCCTGTTCGGCGGGCGCCTGGCCGAGGAGATCATCTTCGGCGAGAAATCGGTGACCACGGGGGCATCCAACGACATTGAGAAGGCCTCGCAGATCGCGCGCAACATGGTGACCAAGTGGGGCCTGTCGGAGAAGCTGGGACCGCTGGACTATGGCGAAGACGAACAGCAGTCCTTCCTCGGACCGTCGATGGGCAAGCCGAAGCAGATGTCGGACGACACCGCCAACGCGATCGACGAGGAAGTGCGCAAGATTATCGATACCCATTACAACCATGCGCGTCAGATCCTGGTAGACAATCTCGACAAGCTGCACGCGATGGCGGGCGCGCTGATGAAGTACGAGACCATCGACGACAAGCAGATCGGGGACATCATGGCCGGTCGCGAGCCGCGTGAACCCGCCGACTGGAACGATGGTTCCTCCGGCGGCGACGATGCCGGCACTCCGGCCGGTGAAGGCGAGGCCGGGGACGGCTCTGACGATTCTCGCGACAGCGACAGCGACAGCGACAGCGACCGCGGGGTGGTCGGCGGGCCCGCGCCGCAGTCCTGATCGACGTTCGGCTCCGCCGCACTCCGGGGGGGCTGCCCGCGCATCATCATGGCCGCCGTGGCTCTGTCGCGGCGGCCTTTTCTGTTGCCGTGTTTCGCTTTCATGGGAGGACTGATGACGGTTCCAACGGCACCCACACTGCTGTATGGCCCGGCCGGTCCGCTGGCCTTCGATCGCCCGCGGGTGATGGGTATCCTCAACGTGACGCCGGATTCCTTCTCGGACGGTGGCGCACATGACCGCGTGGATCGGGCCGTGGCCCGTGCGCGGCAGATGCAGGACGAGGGCGCGGATCTGATCGACGTGGGCGGGGAATCTACCCGCCCGGGGGCCGAACCGGTGTCGCTCGCGGAAGAACGTCGACGTGTCCTGCCGGTGCTGGAGGCGCTGGCGGCGGAGGTTTCCTTGCCGGTCTCGGTCGATACCATGAAGCCGGAGATCATGCGCGACGCGGTGCGGGCGGGCGCGGCCATGCTCAACGACGTGAATGCCTTCCGTCGGCCGGGCGCCGAGGAGGAGGCGGTGGCGGCCGCCCGGGAGCACGGCGTGGCCCTGTGCGTGATGCACATGCAGGGCGAGCCGCAGTCCATGCAGCACGCCCCGCATTACGGCGACGTGACCGCCGAGGTCCGGGCGTTCCTCGACGCACGCTGCAGTGCACTGCAGGCCGCGGGGGTGCCGCCGGACCGGCTGGTGGTGGATCCGGGTTTCGGTTTCGGCAAGACGCTGGAGCACAATCTGGAACTGTTTCGCCATCTCCCGGACCTGGTCGGTGATGGTTGGCCAGTGCTGGTCGGGGTCTCGCGCAAGTCGATGATCGGGGCCCTGCTGGGACAGCGGCCGGTGACGGAGCGTGGCAGCGGGAGCGTGGCCGCCGCGTTGCTCGCCGCGCAGCAGGGGGCGCGCATCCTGCGTGTGCACGACGTCGCGGCCACGGCGGACGCCCTCGCGATATACTCCGCGCTGGATCCCCGCGGTACTGACGGGGTCATGTCTTAGGGAGGAACCGCATGGGACGTTATTTCGGGACCGACGGCATCCGCGGGCGAACCGGCGAATGGCCGATGACGCCGGAGTTTGCCCTGCGCCTGGGCTACGCCGTGGGCGAGATCCTGGGCGAGAACGGACATGCCCAGGGGCCGGTGCTGGTCGGCAAGGATACCCGGGTCTCCGGCTACATGTTCGAATCGGCGCTGGAGGCGGGCCTGTCGGCGGCCGGGCTCGACGTGGCCCTGCTGGGCCCGATGCCCACGCCGGCCATCGCCTATCTGACCCGGACCTTCCGCGCGACGGCGGGCGTGGTGATCAGTGCCTCGCACAACCCTTTCAACGATAACGGCTTCAAGTTCTTCACTCCGGAAGGCGACAAGCTGCCGGACGCGGTGGAGGCCGCGATCGAGGCGCGCCTCGACGAACCCGCGCAGGCCATCGACGGGCGGCGCCTGGGCAAGGCGGTACGCATCTCCGACGCTGCCGGGCGCTATGTCGAATTCTGCAAGAGCGCCATACCCGCGCGGTCCGAATTGCGCGGCATGCGCATCGTCCTCGACTGTGCCCACGGGGCGACCTACAACGTCGCGCCGCATGTCTTCGAGGAGCTGGGGGCGGAGGTCGAGCTGACCGGCGCCATGCCCGATGGCTACAACATCAACGAGGGTGTGGGGGCATTGCACCCCGACCGCCTCGCGGAACGTGTACGCGCGACAGGATCCGATCTGGGCATCGCTCTGGACGGGGATGGTGACCGCGTGATCCTGGTGGACGCTGCCGGCCAGATCGTGGACGGTGATCGCATCCTCGGGATCCTCGCCCTGGAACGCCTGCACCTGGGTACGCTGGGCGGTGGCGTGGTCGGCACCCAGATGACCAATCTCGGCCTGGAAAACGCGCTGGCGGAGGTCGGAGTGCCGTTCGTGCGCGCGCGGGTGGGGGACCGCTATGTCCTCGAGGAACTGCGGCGCTACGGCTGGTTGCTGGGCGGTGAGAGTTCCGGACATATCATCTGTCTGGATCACACCACCACCGGTGACGGCACCGTGGCCGGACTGCAGATCGCGCACCTGATGCAGCGCAGCGGCCGGTCCCTGGCCGAACTGGCCGCGGCCATCCCGCAGTTCCCGCAGGCCCTTGTCAACGTGCGCCTGGACGAGGGAGCAGACGAACGTCTGGATGCGCCGCCGGTCCGCGCCGCCGTGGCCGAAGTGGAATCCGAGCTGGGTCGCCGCGGCCGGGTGCTGTTGCGACCGTCGGGCACGGAACCCCTGATCCGCGTCATGGTCGAGGCGGAAGACGCAGGCGCCACGCAGGCTGCCGCGGAACGCATTGCGGACGCGATCCGCGCGGTCGCCTGACTCCCGCCACCCGGTGCGCGTGACGCGGCGCCCGGGTGGTCGGTTGATTTGCCGGGAACGCGCCGGTAACATCCCGCCGCTCAATCATGGAACCCTGGCCATCGCAGGAGGAACCACCGCATGCGCAAGCCGCTGGTCGCCGGAAACTGGAAAATGAACGGCTCCCGCGACGCCAATCGCGAGCTTCTGTCCGCGCTCCAGTCGGAGCTGGACGGGCTGGCCGGCGTCGAGCTGGCCGTGTGCCCGCCTGCGGTCTATCTGCCCGAAGTGGTCGAGGCCCTGGCCGACAGCCCCATTGAGGTCGGGGGGCAGGACTGCTCCGATCAGGCTTCCGGCGCTTACACCGGCGAGGTCGCCGCGGCCATGCTCAAGGATGTGGGCTGCCGTTATGTGATCGTGGGGCACTCCGAGCGCCGCGACCGCCAGGCCGAGGACAGCGCCTGGGTGGCGGCCAAGTATCAGGCGGCCCTGGCCGCCGGCGTGACCCCGATCCTGTGCGTGGGCGAGCAGAAGGAAGAGCGCGAAGCCGGCCGCACCGAAGCGGTGGTGGGCGAGCAGCTCGATGCCGTGCTGGATGCCGCCGGAGTCGAATCGCTGGACCGCGCCGTGATCGCCTACGAGCCGGTCTGGGCGATCGGCACCGGCCTGACGGCCACCCCGGAGCAGGCGGCCGAGGTGCATGCGTTCATCCGTAACCGGGTCGCCGGCCGCGATCCGCGCGTGGCTGCCGACCTGCGCATCCTGTATGGCGGGTCGATGAAGGCCGACAACGCCGCCGGGCTGCTGGCGCACGATGACATCGATGGCGGCCTGGTGGGCGGCGCCTCGCTGGATGCCGCGAATTTCGCCGGGATTGCACGGGCCGCGACCGGGGCGGGCGAATGATCTACGGGATCCTCCTGGTCGTTCAGGTGGTGGTGTCGATCTCCATCATCGCGCTGGTGCTGATGCAGCACGGCAAGGGCGCGGATGCCGGGGCCGCATTTGGCAGCGGGGCTTCGGCCACCGTGTTCGGTGCCCAGGGGTCGGCCAACTTCCTGAGCCGCGCCACGGCCTTTCTGGCCGCGGTGTTTTTCATCAACGGGCTGGCGCTGGCCTATATCGCTGCGTCGGAACCCGAGGCGCGCAGCCTGATGGATGAACCGACGCCCGAAGAGGCGGTCGAGGACGATATCCCGATCGGGGATGTTCCGGGCATGGCGCCTGACGATTCCCCTGCCGACGAGCCGGCGGATCCGCCCTCGCGGCCGCAGGACGTGCCACAATAGGGCTTCAGTCAGGAATACGCAGATGTGGTGGAATTGGTAGACACGCTATCTTGAGGGGGTAGTGGCGCAAGCCGTGTGGGTTCGAGTCCCACCATCTGCACCATTTTTCAGGGAAGGTTCCGTCCGGAGGTCCGGGCGGAACCTTTTTATTGTAAAGCCTTTATAAACAATAACTTGGCGTTTTAAGTGAGCTTGACACCGTTTTCCGGCTTCACCTAGACTGCCTCACCGGTGAGCGCACCGGCCCGATCGCCCGAGGGCCGCGGCCCCGGCGCATTCACCCAGCAACGCTGAACCGCCCATGGTCCGGCCCTCCTGTTCGGCCGACCCGTGGACCTGCCCGCCCGAGGCGGCGTACGGGAGAGAGACATGCTGGAAGGATATCTGCCCATCCTGCTGTTCATTGCAGTAGGCATCGTGATCGGTATCGTGCCGCTGGTGATCGGCATGGCCGTGGGGCCCCGCAAGGCGGATGCCGCCAAGGATTCGCCGTATGAATGCGGCTTCGAGGCGTTCGAGGATTCGCGCCTCAAGTTCGACGTTCGGTTCTATCTGGTCGCCATCCTTTTCATCATCTTCGATCTCGAGATCGCCTTTCTGTTTCCCTGGGCCGTCTCCCTCGATGCCGTAGGCCTGTTCGGGCTTCTTGCGATGGCGCTGTTTCTGCTGATTCTGGTAGTCGGCTTTGTCTACGAATGGAAGAAGGGGGCGCTGGAATGGGAATAGAAGGCGTTCTGGAAAAGGGCTACGTCACCACCTCGGCTGACAAGCTCATCAACTGGGCCCGCACCGGCTCCCTGTGGCCGATGACCTTCGGCCTGGCCTGCTGCGCGGTGGAGATGATGCACACGGGTGCCGCGCGCTACGACATGGACCGGTTCGGGGTGGTGTTCCGCCCGAGTCCGCGCCAGTCCGACGTGATGATCGTGGCGGGTACGCTGGTCAACAAGATGGCACCGGCGCTGCGCAAGGTGTACGACCAGATGTCGGAACCGCGCTGGGTGATCTCCATGGGCTCCTGTGCCAACGGCGGTGGCTACTACCACTATTCGTATGCCGTGGTTCGGGGGTGCGACCGCATCGTGCCGGTGGATATCTACGTGCCGGGCTGTCCGCCGACGGCCGAGGCTCTGCTTTACGGCATCATCCAGCTTCAGAACAAGATCCGGCGCACGAACACGATCGCGCGCTGAGCGACCCGGGGTGGCAGATGGCTGAACAACAGACCTGGATTGACGTACTGCGCGCGAAGCTGGGCGAACGCCTGGACGGAGTGCGGGTGGTCAACGGCGAGGCAACCATTGAAGTACCGGCGGACGCCTGGCGCGAGATCGCCGAGACCCTGCGCGACGACGAGGATTTCGGATTCGAAATCCTGATCGACCTGTGCGGGGTGGACTATCTCGAGTACGGACAGACCGAGTGGGCCACCGATGACGCCTCCAGTGAGGGTTTCAGTCGTGGCGTCCAGTCCGCCACCTCGGGCCGGTTCACGTTCGATGATGCGCCCGGCGAATCGTGCTGGGACGGTCCGCGCTTCGCCGTGGTGGTGCATCTGCTGTCGGTGCAGAACAATCGTCGCCTGCGCATGCGTGCCTGGCTGCCGGATGACGAATTCCCGGAGCTGGAGTCGCTGGTGGACGTCTGGGCGTCGGCCAACTGGTTCGAGCGCGAGGCCTTCGATCTGTTCGGGATCCTGTTTTCGGGGCATCCGGACCTGCGTCGCATCCTGACCGACTACGGTTTTGTCGGCCATCCGTTCCGCAAGGACTTCCCGCTGATCGGGCACGTGGAGATGCGCTACGACACCGAGCAGGCGCGCGTGGTGTACCAGCCGGTGACCATCGAGCCGCGCGTGCTGGTGCCGAAGGTGATCCGCGACGACCATCGCTACACCGATGGCGACGCGCCGGCGGAAGGAGCCGATCATGCCTGAGATTCGCAATTTCACCCTGAATTTCGGTCCCCAGCATCCGTCTGCACACGGCGTGCTGCGGCTGGTCCTGGAGATGGACGGCGAGGTGGTGCAGCGCGCCGATCCGCATATCGGCCTGCTGCATCGGGGGACCGAGAAACTTGCCGAGAGCAAGCCATATAACCAGTCGATCGGCTACATGGATCGTCTGGACTACGTGTCCATGATGTGCAACGAGCACGGTTACGTGCTCGCCATGGAGCGTCTGCTTGGTATCGAAGCGCCGCTGCGGGCGCAGTACATCCGGGTGATGTTCGACGAGATCACCCGAATCCTGAATCACCTGATGTGGCTGGGCGCGCACGCTCTGGACATCGGCGCGATGACGGTGTTCCTGTACGCGTTCCGCGAGCGCGAGGACCTGATGGACTGCTACGAGGCGGTCTCCGGCGCGCGCATGCACGCCACCTACTACCGGCCCGGAGGGGTCGCCCGCGACCTGCCCGGCACCATGCCGAAATACCAGCCCTCGGCCTGGAAGTCGCAGGAAACGGTCGACGAGCTTAATGCCAATCGCCAGGGCTCGCTGCTGGACTTCATCGAGTCGTTCACCGAGCGGTTCCCGGGGTGCGTGGACGAATACGAGACCCTGCTGACCGACAACCGTATCTGGAAACAGCGGACGGTCGGTATCGGGGTGGTGGATGCCGACCGGGCGAAACAGCTCGGTTTCACCGGCCCGATGCTGCGCGGATCCGGGGTGGAATGGGACCTGCGCAAGAAGCAGCCCTACGAGGTCTACGATCAGCTGGATTTCGACATCCCGGTCGGGGTCAATGGGGACTGCTACGACCGTTACCTGGTGCGCATGGAAGAAATGCGCCAGTCCAACCGCATCATTCGGCAGTGCGTCGACTGGCTGCGCAGGAATCCCGGCCCGGTGCTGCTGGAGGATCACAAGATCACGCCGCCGAAGCGCGAAGAGATGAAGGCGGACATGGAATCGCTGATCCATCACTTCAAGCTGTTTACCGAAGGGATGTGCCTGCCGGAGGGCGAAGCTTACGCCGGCATCGAGCATCCCAAGGGCGAGTTCGGCTGCTATCTGGTGTCGGATGGCGCCAACAAACCGTATCGCCTCAAGGTGCGCCCGCCGGGCTTTGTCCACCTTTCCGCCCTGGACGAGATGGCGCGGGGCCACATGCTGGCCGACGTCGTGGCCATTATCGGAACCCAGGATATCGTCTTCGGGGAGATTGATCGCTGATGGCTGCCGAACCCAAACCCGTTGCCTTTCACAAGCCGGCCGAGCACAAGGTCGACCTGAGCGACCACGAGCGCGAGGAGATCGATCACTGGCTGGCCCGCTATCCGGAGGACCAGAAGCGCTCGGCGGTACTCGCCGCACTGCGGGTGGTCCAGCACGAGGACGGCTACGTTTCCACCGCGAAGATGGACGCGGTTGCCGACTACCTGGGGCTCCCGGCGATCGCCGTCTACGAAGTGGGTTCGTTCTACTCGATGTTCGAGCTCGAGCCGGTGGGCAAGCACACCATCGCGGTGTGCAACAACATCTCCTGCAGTCTGCGCGGCTCGGCCGGGATTATCGAGCATCTGGAAAACCGGCTCGGCATCACCCTGGGCGAAACCACGCCCGACGGGAAGTTCTACCTGAAGAAGGAAGAAGAATGCCTCGCCGCGTGTTGCGGGGCGCCGATGATGCAGGTGAACCACGTCTATTACGAGAATCTGACGCCGGAGCGCGTGGACGAGATTCTCGACGGCCTGGAGTCCTGAAACGATGGCCAACCAGATCTGTTTCGCGACCCGCTACCTGGATGACCCGTCGTCGCTCGAGACCTATCGCAGCGTCGGCGGTTACCAGGCGCTGGAAAAGGTGTTCGGCGGCAAGATGGCCGCGGAAGACGTGATCGAGGAGGTCAAGACCTCCAACCTCCGCGGCCGCGGAGGCGCGGGGTTCCCGACCGGGATGAAATGGTCGTTCATGCCGCGCAATTCCCCGGGCCAGAAATACATCGTCTGCAACTCGGACGAATCGGAGCCCGGCACCTGCAAGGATCGCGAGATCCTGATGTACAACCCCCATGCGCTGATCGAGGGCATGGCGATCGCGGGTTACGCGATCGGCGCAACGGTGGGATACAACTACATGCGCGGCGAGTTCATGGACGAGGTCAATACGCGCTTCGAGGCCGCCCTGAAGGAGGCCTACGAGGCCGGCTACCTCGGGAAGGATATCCTTGGCTCGGGCGTGGACTTCGATCTGTATCCGACGCTGGGCGCGGGCGCCTATATCTGCGGCGAGGAAACCGCGTTGCTGGAGTCGCTGGAGGGCAAGAAGGGGCAGCCGCGCTTCAAACCGCCATTCCCGGCGAACTTCGGCGTCTACGGGAAGCCGACGACGGTCAACAACACCGAGTCGCTGGCTTCCATCCCGTCGATCATCCGCAACGGCGGCCAGTGGTTCGCGGACCTGGGCGTGCCCAAATCGGGCGGCGAGAAACTGTTCTCTGTGTCCGGACACGTCAACAAACCCGGCAACTTCGAAGTGCCCCTGGGTATGCCGTTTCGGGAACTGCTGGAGATGGCCGGTGGCGTGCTCGATGGCCGCCAGCTCAAGGCGGTGATCCCGGGCGGTTCGTCCGTGCCGGTGGTGCCTGGCGACACGATGCTGCAGACCAACATGGATTACGACTCCATTACCCAGGCCGGATCCATGCTCGGCTCCGGCGCGGTGATCGTGATGGACGAGACCACCGACATGGTGAAGGCGCTGCAGACGATCTCGCGCTTCTATTATTCGGAATCCTGCGGCCAGTGCACGCCGTGCCGCGAGGGCACCGGGTGGCTGTACCGCATGCTGACCCGCATCGTGGAAGGAAAGGGTCGTCCCGAGGACCTGGAACGCCTGGACGACGTCGCGAGCAAGATTGAGGGGCACACCATTTGCGCCCTGGGGGATGCCGCCGCGATGCCGGTGCGCAGTTTCGTGAAGCATTTCCGTCACGAATTCGAACACTACATCCAGCACGGCCGGAGCCCGGTGGCCAGCGCCGCCTGATCGCCCCGTCGCGCACACGCAGCAGGAATCGAACATGAGTCAGGATCAGCCACAGGATCTGGTCACCGTCGAGATCGACGGGCAGACCTTGCAGGCGCCCAAGGGCACCATGCTCATCGAGGTTGCGGACGAGGCCGATATCCGGATTCCGCGCTTCTGCTATCACAAGAAACTGTCCGTGGCCGCCAATTGCCGGATGTGCCTGGTGGAGGTCGAGCGAGCGCCCAAGCCGCTGCCGGCCTGTGCCACGCCGGTGATGGACGGCATGAAGGTGTACACTCAGTCGCCCCTCGCGATTTCCGCGCAGAAGGGCACGATGGAATTCCTGCTGATCAATCACCCGCTGGATTGTCCGATTTGTGATCAGGGCGGCGAGTGTGAACTGCAGGACGTGGCGATGGGGTATGGCGAGTCCGTTTCGCAATACACCGAAGCCAAGCGGGTCGTGCACGACAAGGATATCGGTCCGCTGATCGAAACCGAGATGACCCGCTGCATTCACTGCACACGCTGCGTGCGCTTTGGCGAGGAGATCGCGGGCGTGCGCGAACTGGGTGCGACCGGGCGCGGCGAAGACATGCGGATCGGGACCTATGTCGAGAAGACCGTCGCGCACGAGCTCTCCGGGAACGTGATCGATCTGTGTCCGGTGGGCGCGCTCACCGCCAAGCCGTCGCGCTACGGCGCACGTGCCTGGGAATACGCCCAGGCCCCCAGTATTGCCCCGCACGACGCGGTGGGTTCCAACATTGCCGCCCATACCTATGACGGGCGCGTGATGCGGGTGGTCCCGCGCGACAACGAAGCGGTCAACGAGACCTGGATCTCGGACCGGGACCGTTTCTCCTACGCGGGGCTGTATGCCGAGGACCGCGTGACCACTCCGCGGATCAAGCGCGACGGGCAGTGGCAGGACGTGGACTGGGAGACCGCCCTGCAGCATGCGGTGGAAGGCCTGCGCAAGGTGGCCCCCGAGCGGATCGGCGGGCTGTTTTCTCCGTCGCTGTCGCTGGAGGAACACTACCTCGGCCAGAAACTGCTTCGCGGGCTGGGCGTGCGCGACATCGACCATCGCATGAGCCAGCAGGATTTCCGCGACGACGACGCCGCGCCCCTGTTCCCCTGGCTGGGCAGCCCGATCGCCGATCTGGACCGCGCCGATGCGATCCTGCTGGTCGGCACCAATCCGCGGCGCGAGCAGCCGCTGCTGGCGCATCGCCTGCGCAAGGCGGCTCTCAACCACGACGCCAGGGTTACCCTGGTGCATAACCAGCTGCTGGACCTGACCTACCCGGTGGCGGCCCAGCTGGTCGGCAACGAGCACGACCAGGTCATGGCCCTGGCCGGGATTGCCGGGCGTATCGCGGCGGCCGGCGAGGGGCTGCCGCCCCGCCTGGAAAAGATCGTCAAGGCCGCCCAAAGCGACGATCCGGACACCCGCGAAGCGTTCGAGCGGGCCGCGCGCTCGCTGCTGGACGGGGAACAGGGCCACGTGCTGCTGGGTGCGGACGCCATGGCCAGCCCGGCGTTTGCGACCCTGCGGGCCCTGGCCGGCTGGATCGCCCGCCATACCGGGGCCCGTCTCGGGTACATGCCCGAGGGCGCGAATGCTGCCGGTGCCTGGCTGGCCGGGGTGCTGCCGCATCGCGGCGTGGCCGGTCAGGCGCTCGAGACCAGCGGACGCCCGGCGCCGGAGATGATGAACGAAGGCCGCGACGCGTTCGTCGTTGCCGGACTCGAGCCCGGCCGCGACGGACATGATCCGGTCGCTTTCCAGCAGGCAGTGCGCGAGGCGGGATTCGTGGTCGCACTGACCGCGTTTGCCGACGCCGAATTGCAGGCATCGGCCGACGTTCTGCTGCCGGTCGCGACCAGCTTCGAATCCTCCGGGACCTTCGTGAACGCCGAAGGACGCTGGCAGAGCTTCCGCGCGGCGAGCCGCGCCCCGGGCGAGGCTCGTCCGGGATGGAAGGTCTGGCGCGTGCTGGGCAACCTGTTCGCGCAGAAGGGCTTCGATTACCTCGATTCGCCCGCAGTGCGCGACGAGCTGAAGGGCCTCCTCGCGGACGTCAGCTTCGACAACACGGTCAACCTGAACCGTGTGCACGTTGAGGAACCGGAAATCGCAGACCCGGGCAAACGAGGGTTGCGGCGCGTCGCCTCGCGTTCGCTGTACGCCACCGATCCGCTCGTGCGTCGGGCCGAACCGCTGCAGCGCAGCCCCGAGGGGCAGCTGGCGAACGCGGTGCAGGTGCACCCCGACTCGGCCGGCGGGATCCCCGACGGCAGCCGGGTTCGCGTGCAGCAGGGCCGGGCCGAGGCCGAACTGACGCTTGTGCTTGACGATTCCGTACCGCCGGGCCTGGCCATCACCCTCACCGGTGGTGCCGCCGCCCCGCTTGGTGCCCCGGGCGAGCCGGTCACGCTCGCACGCGCCTGACAAGGGACTGAACCATGTTCGACTGGATTCTCAACCTGTTCCATTCGCTGCCAACGGTGATGCAGATCCTGATCGGCATCCAGCTGATCATCATCCCGTTGATGCTGGGTGTCGCCTATCTGACCTTCGCCGAGCGCAAGATCATCGGCTATATCCAGGTGCGCGTCGGGCCCAATCGCGTGGGACCGCGCGGATGGCTGCAGCCGATCGCGGACGCGCTGAAGCTCCTCATGAAGGAGGTGATCGTCCCGTCGAATGCCAACCGGTTCCTGTTCTTCAGCGCACCGGTGCTGACGATCGCACCGGCGCTGGCGGCCTGGGCCGTGATTCCGTTCTTCGAGGGCGGTGCGCTGGCGGACGTGAATGCCGGTCTTCTCTATCTCCTGGCGCTGACGTCGCTGGGCGCCTACGGGATCATCATTGCGGGATGGGCATCCAACTCGAAATACGCCCTGATGGGCTCGCTGCGATCGGCGGCGCAGCTGGTTTCGTACGAGATCGCGATGGGCTTCGCCCTGGTGGGCGTACTGATGGCCGCGGGTTCCATGAACGTCGGCGACATCGTCCAGGCCCAGTCGGGCAGCGTCTACCACTGGTTCCTGCTGCCGCTGCTGCCGTTGTTCTTCGTATTCTTTATCTCCGGGGTTGCCGAAACCAACCGCGCCCCGTTCGACGTGGCCGAAGGGGAATCCGAGATCGTGGCCGGCTTCCACGTGGAATATTCCGGGATGGCGTTCGCGGTGTTCTTCCTCGCCGAATACGCGAACATGATCCTGGTATCCGCGTTGACCGCCGTGCTGTTCCTGGGGGGATGGCTGTCGCCGTTCCAGGGCATCCTCCCGGCGGCGATGTTCGACTGGCCGCTGATCGGAACCCTGTTGGGCGACGGTCTGCACTGGTTTCTGATCAAGACCGCGCTGTTCCTGTTCATCTTCCTGTGGCTACGTGCCACCTTCCCGCGCTATCGCTATGACCAGATCATGCGGCTGGGCTGGAAGGTGCTGATCCCGGTCACCATCGTATGGCTGTTCGTGCTGGGCGTGTTCGTCGCGTTCGACGTCGGCCCGTGGTTCGCGTAAGGAGTTCGCCATGAAATCCGTGCGTCATTTCTTCAAGAGCTTCCTGTTCTTCGAACTGCTGCTGGGCTTGCGGCTGACCGGCCGGTACCTGTTCCGCCGCAAGTTCACCGTGCAGTACCCGGACGAGAAGACCCCGATGTCGCCGCGTTTCCGCGGGTTGCACGCGCTGCGCCGTTATCCCAACGGCGAGGAGCGCTGCATCGCCTGCAAGCTGTGCGAAGCGGTGTGCCCGGCGCTGGCGATCACGATTCATTCGGAAGAGCGCGAGGACGGTACGCGGCGGACGTCGCGGTATGACATCGACCTGTTCAAGTGCATCTTCTGCGGGTTCTGCGAAGAGGCCTGCCCGGTGGATTCCATCGTCGAGACGCACATCTTCGAATACCACTTCGAGAATCGGGGCGAGCAGATCATGACCAAGGACAAACTCCTGGCGATCGGTGATCGCTTCGAGAAGGAGATCGCCGAGGCCCGTGCGATCGACGCCCCGTACCGGTAATCAGGGACGCAACGATGACCTTCGAGCTCTTTCTGTTCTATCTTTTTGGCGCCATCCTGCTGGGTGCCGCGCTGGCGATGATCAGCGTGCGCAATCCGGTGCATGCCGCGCTGTTTCTGGTGGTGTGCTTTGTCTCGGCTGCGGCGCTGTGGTTGATGGCGGAGGCCGAGTTCCTCGGACTTGTACTCGTGCTGGTCTATGTCGGCGCAGTCATGGTGCTGTTCCTGTTCGTGGTGATGATGCTGGACATCAACATCGCCCGGCTGCGGGAGGGCTTCAGTGAATACCTCCCGGTTGGCCTGGTGGTCGCTGCCGCGATGGCGACCGTGCTGGTGCTGGTGATCACGCGTTACATCACCATGGATGCACCGGAACGGGCAGGCCCCGAGTACGCCAACACCGAGGCGCTGGGGGCGGTTCTGTACACCGAATACGTGTACCCGTTCGAGATTGCCGCCGTGATCCTGCTGGTGGCGATCATCGCGGCGATCTCCCTGACCATGCGCCGGCGGCCGGACAACAAGCGGATCGACCCGGCGCGCCAGATCGAGGTCTCGCGCGAGGGGCGCGTGCGCATGGTGTCGATGAAGTCGGAGGATAAGGCGCGCCGGGCCCGCGGGGCCGAACGCGACGACGACCCGAACCAAGAGTGACGCCGGCGGGAGCGCCGGTGCCGAGCCACCGCGGGGCGGATGACCGTCCCCCAACGGAATTCAGGGCCAGACAATGATTACGCTAGAGCACTACCTGGTGCTGGCCGCGCTGTTGTTTTCGATCAGCGTGGCCGGGATCTTCCTGAACCGAAAGAACGTGATCGTGCTGTTGATGTGCATCGAACTGATGCTGCTGGCGGTGAACATCAACTTCATTGCGTTCTCGTTCTTCCTGCAGGATCTGGCCGGGCAGGTCTTCGTGTTCTTCATCCTCACCGTTGCCGCGGCGGAAGCCGCGATCGGGCTGGCCATCCTGGTGTTGCTGTTCCGTAATCGCGGGACGATCAACGTCCAGGATCTGGACGAAATGAAAGGATAACGGGCCATGGATACGATCTATCTCCTTATTGTCCTGGCGCCGCTGGCGGGCGCGATCATCGCCGGTCTGTTCGGGCGTCAGATCGGCCGGGTGGGCGCGCACAGCGTGACGATCGCCGGGGTGGCCATCTCCTTCCTGCTGTCCGTGGTGGTGTTCTATCAGCACGTGTTCGGCGGAGTCGGGGTGTACAACGAATCGGTGTACACCTGGATGGTTTCTGACGGGATCCGGTTCGAGGTCGGTTTCCTGGTCGACAACCTGACCGCCATGATGATGCTGGTGGTGACCTTCGTGTCGCTGATGGTGCACATCTACACCATCGGCTATATGCAGGACGATCCCGGCTACCAGCGGTTCTTCGCGTACATTTCGCTGTTCACCTTCTCCATGCTGATGCTGGTGATGGCGAACAACTTCATGCAGCTGTTCTTCGGCTGGGAGGCCGTGGGGCTGGTCTCCTACCTGCTGATCGGCTTCTGGTACAAACGCCCCACGGCCATTTACGCCAACATGAAGGCGTTCATCGTCAACCGCGTCGGGGACTTCGGATTCCTGATCGGGATCGCCGCGCTGGTGTTCTACACCGGCAGCCTCAACTACACCGAGGTGTTCGCCGAAGGGCAGGCGATGAGCGAGGCGACCATCACCATCTGGCCGGGCTGGACCTTCGGTCTGCTGGATCTGGCGCTGATCTTCCTGTTCATTGGTGCGATGGGTAAATCCGCCCAGGTGCCGCTGCACGTATGGCTGCCGGACTCCATGGAAGGCCCGACCCCGATCTCGGCGCTGATCCACGCGGCGACCATGGTGACCGCGGGCATCTTCATGGTGGCGCGCATGTCGCCGCTGTACGAGTTCTCCGTGCCGGCTCTGTCGTTCATCCTGGTGATCGGGGCGATCACGGCCTTCTTCATGGGTCTGATCGGTCTGGTGCAGAACGACATCAAGCGCGTGGTCGCGTATTCGACGCTGTCGCAGCTCGGATACATGACCGTCGCCCTGGGGGCCTCGGCGTATGCGGCCGGTGTGTTCCACCTGATGACCCACGCGTTCTTCAAGGCGCTTCTGTTCCTGGCCGCCGGCTCGGTGATCATTGCGATGCACCATCTGCAGGACATGCGCGCCATGGGCGGGCTGCGCCGGCACATGCCGATCACCTACGTGACCGCGCTGATCGGGTCGCTGGCGCTGATCGGGTTCCCGTTCTTCTCCGGGTTCTTTTCCAAGGACGCGATCATCGAAGCAGTCGGGTACTCCGAGATTCCGGGGGCGACCTTTGCTTACTGGATGGTGCTGCTGGGCGTGTTCGTAACCGCGCTGTACACCTTCCGCATGTTCTTCATGGTGTTCCACGGGGAGGAACGCTACGACCAGGCACATCACTACATGCCGGATCACGGGGACGGTGAAGATCACCATCATCACGGTACCCCGCATCCGCACGAGACCCCGTGGGTGGTTACGCTGCCGCTGATCCTGCTGGCGATCCCGTCGGTGGTGGCCGGGTACTTCATCGGCCCGATGCTGTTTGGCGACTTCTTTGCCGATTCGATCTTCGTCAGCGAGGCGAAGGACGTACTGGCGCAGAAGGGCGAGAGCTACACCGGGGTATTCGGGTTCGTGCTGCACGGGCTCGTGGCGCCGGCGTTCTGGTTCGCGATGGCCGGGCTGGTGACCGCCTGGTACCTCTACATCAAACGGCCCGATCTGCCGGCGGTGATCGCCGACCGTCTGCGGCCGGGTGTGCGCATCCTCGAGGACAAGTACGGGTTTGACCGCTTCAACGACTGGTTCTTCGCCGGTGGCACGCGGCGCCTCGGGCGCTGGCTGTGGCGCTATGGCGACGCGATGATCATTGACGGCTGGCTGGTCAACGGCGCCGCGCGTTCGGTGGGCTGGGTGTCGGCCCGGGTGCGCCATGTGCAGTCCGGCTTCCTCTATCACTATGCATTCGTGATGATCATCGGCCTGCTGGTCCTGATGTTCGCCTTCGTGATCTGAGGGGTTTCGACGATGACCGCTGCGAAGCCCACCGCTGTTTCAAGGAACGACCATGTTTGCTGACTGGCCCATTCTGAGTCTGTTGATCTGGCTGCCGATCCTCGGTGGCTTCCTGACGCTTGCCGCCGGGCGCGACGCGCCGGTGGTGGCCCGGCGCCTGGGCCTCAGCGTGGCCGTGGCCACTTTCGTGGCAAGCCTGCCGCTGTGGTTCATGTTCGAGCGCGGCACCGCGGAGATGCAGTTCCAGGAGGTGGCCTCCTGGATCCCTGCGTTCAACGTGAACTATCACCTCGGGGTCGACGGCATCTCCATGCCCCTGATCCTCCTGACCACGCTGATCACGGTGGTCGTGGTCATCGCCGCATGGGAGTCGGTGAAGGATCGCATCGCCTACTACCTCGCCGCGATGCTGGTCATGGAAGGACTGATGATCGGCATGTTCGCGGCGATGGACGCGGTGCTGTTCTATGTGTTCTTCGAGGCGATGCTGATCCCCATGTTCCTTGTCATCGGGATCTGGGGCGGGCCGCGCCGCGTGTACGCAACGATCAAGTTCTTCCTCTACACCTTCCTCGGGTCGGTGTTCATGCTGGTCGCACTGATCTGGATGTACATCCAGTCCGGCAGCTTCCTGATCCAGGACTTCCATGCCCTGCAGATCGGGATGACCGCGCAGATACTGATCTTCCTCGCGTTCTTCCTGGCGTTTGCGGTCAAGATCCCGATGTTCCCGGTGCATACCTGGCTGCCGGACGCGCACGTCGAGGCGCCGACGGGGGGGTCGGTGATCCTGGCGGCGATCATGCTGAAGATCGGCGGCTACGGCTTCCTGCGTTTCTCGCTGCCGATCACGCCGGATGCGTCCGCGGTGCTGGACACGCTGATGATCGTGCTGTCGCTGATCGCGGTGGTGTACATCGGGGTGGTGGCGCTGATCCAGAGCGACATGAAGAAGCTGATCGCGTACTCGTCGATCGCCCACATGGGCTTCGTGACTCTGGGCTTCTTCCTGGCGTTCTACATCTACTCGAATACCGGCGACTGGCAGGGCGCGTCGCTGGGTATCGCCGGCGGCATGGTGCAGATGATCTCGCACGGCTTCATCTCTGCGGCGATGTTCCTCGCGGTGGGCGTGCTTTACGACCGGCTGCACAGTCGGCAGATCGCGGATTATGGCGGCGTCGTCAACACCATGCCGTGGTTCGCCGCGTTCTTTGTGCTGTTCGCGATGGCCAATACCGGTCTGCCGGGCACCTCGGGCTTCGTGGGTGAATTCATGGTGATCCTGGCTGCCTTCAAGGCTGATTTCTGGATTGCCTTCCTCGCCGCGACCACGCTGATCCTGGCGGCGGGGTACACCCTGTGGCTGGTCAAGCGCGTGATCTTTGGCACCGTGGCCAACGAGAACGTGGCCGGCCTGTCCGATATGAACCGGCGCGAATTCTTCCTGATGGGGCTGCTGGCGTTTTTCACGCTGCTGCTGGGCGTGTGGCCGGCACCGCTGCTGGAAGTGATGAACGCGACCATCGACAACCTCGTGGCGCATATCGCGCACTCGAAGCTCTGAACGGACGCCTGACATGAATTTCGAGATTCCTGCCTTTCTGCCCGCCGTTCCCGAGATGTTCGTCCTCGGGATGGCGTGCTTCATCCTGATACTGGATGCGTTCCTGCCGGATTCGCGCCGCGACATCACCTACGGCCTGGTGCAGGCGACGCTCGCGGGAGCCGCGGTGCTGACGCTGTGGCTGGCCGGTCCGGAAGTGGTGCTGACCTTCAGCGACAGCTTCATCAAGGACCCGATGAGCGACGTGCTGAAGCTGGCGGTGTACGTCACGAGCTTCTTCGTCTTCCTCTACTCGCGGCCGTATCTGATGGCGCGCGACATCCACAAGGGGGAGTTCTACATCCTCGGGCTGTTCGCGGTCCTGGGGATGATGATCATGATCTCGGGGCACAATCTGCTGACCCTGTACCTGGGCCTGGAACTGCTGTCGTTGTCCTCGTATGCGCTGGTGGCGTTCTGGCGCGACAACACCCGGGCCAGCGAAGCCGCGATGAAGTACTTCGTGCTGGGGGCGCTGGCGTCCGGACTGCTGCTGTACGGCATGTCCATGATCTACGGCATGACCGGCTCGCTGGATATCGCGGTGATCGCCTCCGAACTGACGACGGCCGACGAGGCCCTGAACGTCCCGCTGGTGTTCGGTCTGGTGTTCCTGGTGGTGGCGATCGCGTTCAAGCTGGGGGCGGTGCCGTTCCACATGTGGGTGCCCGACGTCTATGACGGGGCGCCGACGGCGGTGACGCTGTTCATCGCGACCGCGCCGAAGATCGCGGCCTTCGCGTTCCTGATGCGGCTGCTGGTCGAGGGCATGGGACCGATGCATGCCGACTGGCAGGGCATGCTCATCATCCTGACCGTGCTGTCGCTGGCGGTGGGCAACGTGATTGCGATCGCGCAGACCAGCATCAAGCGCATGTTCGCGTATTCGACCATCGCGCATGTCGGGTTCCTGTTCATGGGGATCCTCGCGGGGACCGATTCGGGCTACGCCTCGGCGATGTTCTACGTGATCGTGTATGCCCTCACTGCGGCCGGCGGGTTCGGCATGATCGTGTTCCTGTCGCGCCGGGGTTACGAGGCCGATCGCCTGGACGACTTCGCCGGGCTGGCGAAACGCAACCCGTGGTTC
This sequence comes from Thioalkalivibrio sp. AKL17, assembly GCF_000377885.1. Lineage (NCBI taxonomy): Bacteria > Pseudomonadati > Pseudomonadota > Gammaproteobacteria > Chromatiales > Ectothiorhodospiraceae > Thioalkalivibrio > Thioalkalivibrio sp. AKL17. The sequence goes on along the minus strand of NZ_KB898765.1, from coordinate 237,732 downwards.
GCCTTCATCATGCTCCTGCTGCTGTTCTCCATGGCCGGGGTCCCGCCGACCGTCGGTTTCTACGCCAAGCTGGCCGTGATTCAGGCGGCCGTGGGTGCGGGCCTGGTCTGGCTGGGTGTGGTCGCGGTGATCTTCAGCATCATCGGTGCGTTCTACTACCTGCGGGTGGTGAAGATCATGTTCTTCGACGAGCCGAAGGAGGAGGCCAGCGAGCCGGTGCAGCCTTCGGGTGCGCTGGCCACGGCGCTGAGCATCAATGGCCTGGCAGTGCTGTTGCTGGGAATTTTTCCGGGCCTTCTGCTGTCCGTTACCCACTACGCCATTGCTGGCTGATCCGCCCCGGAGGATGTCTTGAATCAACTGGTCCCGTTTGAAGTCCTGGTCTGGGGGTTTGTGGCGTTTGCCTTCGTGGCCGCCAACCTGCCGTGGCTGACCGATCGCATCGCGCTGATGTTCCTCCCGGCGAGCGGGAGCAAGGGAGGCTGGACCCGGGTGTTCGAATGGCTGGTGCTGTTCCTGCTGGTGGGGCTGATCGGCAAGGGACTCGAGCATCAGGCGACGGGCAGTGTTCATGCACAGGGCTGGGAGTTCTACGTGATCGGGCTGTCGATGTTTGCGGTGTTCGCGATCCCGGGGTTCATCTGGCGGCATGATCTTCGCCCGCATCTGCGGCAGCGGGCGCGCCGTTCTCGCTGATTCCGATCGGGGCTTGCAAGCCGGCCCGCGGCTTGGTAAAGTACGTTTTCTCGGATGCGGGGTGGAGCAGTCTGGCAGCTCGTCGGGCTCATAACCCGAAGGTCGCAGGTTCAAATCCTGCCCCCGCTACCAGTTTTCGAAAGGGCCCCTTCGCGGGGCCTTTTTCTTGGGGCCGCGCTCCCGCGCGCCGACAGGCTTCGAGCTGCAGCCTGTTTCCATGACGGAAGGTGTAAAGGGGCGTTCAACGCCCTTTTTTTGTTTCCGGGCTCCGTGCACCGGTGCAGTGGAATCGAGGTCGACAGGCATTTGTCCGAGCAGGTTGAACAACTGAAGGCGCTACTGGGACCCGTGGTCGAAGGCCAGGGTTGTGAGCTCTGGGGTATCGAACACCATGCGGGTTCGAAGCCGCAGATGCTGCGCATTTATATCGATCGTTCGACCGGCGTGACCGTGGATGACTGTGCGCGCGTCAGCGAGCAGGTCAGCGCGGTCCTCGATGTGGAAGAGCCGATCCGCGCGGACTACACGCTCGAGGTGTCCAGTCCGGGCATCGAACGTCCCCTGTTTACTCCCGATCAGTTCCGCGAGTACGTCGGACGTGCGGTCAAGGTGCGTCTGACCTGGCCGGAGCACGGGCGGCGGAACTACCGTGGGCAGCTGTTGTCCGCGGACGACACCATGATCGAGGTGGCGGTCGATGGCACGGCCTACGAGTTGCCGCTGGCCGCGATTCACAATGCGCGCGTGCTGGAAGAAGACCCGGGGACGCAATCATGAACAACCTGATGTCGACAGGCGACTGTCGAGGCTGCGAAGAGGCATGACATGAACAAGGAGATCCTGCTGGTCGTCGACGCCGTTTCCAACGAGAAGGGCGTCGAGAAGGGCGTTATCTTCGAGGCCCTGGAATCGGCCCTGGCGATGGCCACGCGCAAGTATCACGGTGGGCGCATGGATGTGCGCGTGAGCATCGACCGCGAAAGCGGCGATTACGAGGCCTATCGCCGCTGGACGGTGGTGGACGACGAGGATCCCGAGTTCGAGTCTCCCGACTATCAGATGCTGCTGTCCTACGCGCAGCAGAAATACCCGGAGATTCAGATCGGAGAGGTGATCGAGGAACCGGTCGAGGCCGTGGACTTCGGGCGTATCGCCGCGCAGACCGCCAAGCAGGTGATCGTGCAGAAGGTGCGTGATGCCGAGCGGCAGAAGGTCGTCGAGGAGTACGAGGACCGGGTCGGTTCGCTGGTGATGGGGATCGTCAAGCGTACCGACCGCAACGGGACCTACGTGGACCTGGGCAACAACGCCGAGGCCCTGGTCCCGCGCGAGCACATGATTCCGCGCGAGACGGTACGCACCAATGATCGCCTGCGCGGCTATCTCAAGGAGATCCGGCCGGACGCTCGCGGACCGCAACTGATCCTCAGCCGCACCGCGCCGGAGTTCCTCATCGAGCTGTTCAAACTCGAGGTCCCGGAGGTGGGACAGGAGATCATCGACATCCTCGGGGCGGCCCGCGATCCGGGCATGCGGGCGAAGATCGCGGTGCGCTCGAATGACCCGCGGCTGGATCCGGTGGGGGCCTGCGTGGGCATGCGCGGTTCGCGTGTGCAGTCGGTCTCCAACGAGCTCGCGGGCGAACGCATCGATATCATCGTATGGGACGAGAATCCGGCCCAGTTCGTGATCAATGCGATGTCGCCGGCGGAAGTCCTCTCGATCGTGGTCGACGAAGAGAAGCAGTCGATGGACATCGCGGTGGCCGAGGACAAGCTTTCGCTGGCGATCGGTCGCGGGGGGCAGAACATCCGTCTGGCCTCGCAGCTGACCGGCTGGGAGCTGAACGTGATGACCGAGGAGCAGGCCGAGGAGAAGAGCGAGGCCGAGGCCCGGCAGCTGGTGACCTACTTCATGGAGGCGCTGGACGTCGACGAGGAGGTGGCCGGGATCCTGGTGCAGGAAGGCTTCAGCACCCTGGACGAGGTGGCCTATGTGGACGAGGCGGAACTGCTGTCGATTGAGGAATTCGATGAGGACGTGGTCGCGGAACTTCGCAACCGGGCCAGCGACGCGCTCCTGACGCGGGCGATCGCGGCACAGGACGGCGGGGGTGGCGAGCCGGCCGAGGATCTGCTGAACATGGATGGCATGACCGTGGCGCTGGCGAATCGGCTGGCAGCCAGCGGGGTGTGCACCATGGAGGACCTCGCCGAGCAGGCCGCGGACGACGTGGTGGAAATGCTGGGCATCTCCGAGCAGGAGGCGTCCGAATTGATCATGACCGCGCGCGCCCCCTGGTTCGAAACCGGGGAATGATCGCGACGCAGCGGCGGTGGTCGGGCAGCGGCACGCCGGAACAGAATCTGGAATGGAGGTAGCGCCATGGCGCAAATGACAGTGCAGCAATTCGCGGAATCGGTGGGCAAGCCCGTCGATCGTCTCCTGGAGCAGCTCAAGGAGGCGGGCGTCGAGGTGGCCGGGCCCGAGGCGCCCATCACCGATGCCGAGAAGCGCCAGCTGCTGGACCATCTGCGCCAGGGTTCCTCCGGCGGGGCGAGTGACCGCGTGACTCTGCGGCGGCGTTCCCAGGCGCAGACGCTGAAGGTCAGCTCGGGCCAGGGCAAGACCAAGACGGTTAACGTGGAGGTGCGCAAGAAGCGCACCCTCAAGCGCAAGCCGGCGGATGCAACACCGGCGCCGGAGGATCGCCCGGAGGCGGCCGAGAATGTGGAATCCGAAGCCGCTGCGGCACCGGAAGAGACCCGTCCCGATGCAGAATCGCCGGTGACCCCGGAAGTCGAGGAGGCCGCAGCCGGCGAGGCGTCGGAGGCGGAAGCACCGGCGGATGAGCCGGTGGTGGCCGAGACGCCGGAACCGGAACCTGAACCGGCGGCCGACGAGGCCGCGGCGGAGGAACCGGCGGACGTCGAGGAAGAGCCCGAAGCGGCGGAGGCGGCCGCAGCCGAGGCACCGGAGTCACCCGAGGCGGAAGAGGCGGCCGAGGAGCCGGCCGCAGCCGCGGAAGAAGCGCCGGCCGCCCCGAAGAAGCCGCTGAGCCGCACGCAGCAGCTGGCCATGCAGCTGGAAGCCGAGCGGGAAGCTCAGCGCAAGGCTGTGGAAGCGCGCAAGCAGGAAGAGGTCGAACGCGAGGAGCGCCAGAAGCGCAAGCAGGAAGAGCAGGAGAAGCAGGAGGCGAAGCGCGAGAAGGAAGAACAGGCGCGCCTGGAACGCGAGGCCGCGCAGCAGCGCCAGGCACCGGCTCCCGCCGCGGCACCGGCGGAACCCGCCAAGTCCGGCAAGGGCCGCAAGGGTGGCCGCAAGGACGACCGCAAGGAACTGCATGTCGCCGGCGACCGTCGTGGTCGGCGCAAGAAGGGTGACAAGGGCAAGGGCGCCGGGCAGTCGCAGGCGGCCCAGGCCGTGGCCGGCAAGCACGGCTTCGCCAAGCCGACCGCACCGGTGGTGCGCGAGGTGGAAGTGCCGGAGACCATCACGGTGGCCGATCTGGCGCAGGCGATGGCGATCAAGGCACCGCAGCTGATCAAGACCCTGATGGGCATGGGCGTGATGGCCACCATCAACCAGTCCATCGATCAGGAAACGGCGATGCTGGTGGTCGAGGAAATGGGCCACACCGCGGTGCCCGCAAGGGAAGAGACCATCGAGGATCAGATCGAGGTTGCCCAGGAGCAGACCGCCGAGCCCAAGGCCCGTCCGCCGGTGGTGACCGTGATGGGCCACGTGGACCATGGCAAGACGTCGCTGCTGGACCATATCCGCAAGACGCGCGTGGCCTCCGGAGAAGCCGGCGGGATCACCCAGCACATCGGGGCCTATCACGTCGAGAACGGGCATGACGGGGTGACGTTCCTCGATACGCCGGGACATGCGGCGTTCACCGCGATGCGTGCCCGGGGTGCCCAGTCCACGGACATCGTGATCCTGGTGGTTGCGGCGGATGACGGCGTGATGCCGCAGACGCTCGAAGCCATCAACCATGCGAAGGCCGCCGGCGTACCGATCGTGGTCGCGGTCAACAAGATCGACAAGCCGGAGGCGGATGCCGACCGGGTGATCAACGATCTCGCCCAGCACGAGGTAATCCCCGAGGAATGGGGTGGCGACACCCAGTTCATCCGGGTCTCGGCGCATTCCGGGGAAGGCATCGACGAGCTGCTGGAAGGCCTGGGTCTGCAGGCGGAGCTGATGGAGCTGATGGCCCCGGACGAGGGGCCGGCGCGCGGCGTGGTGATCGAGTCGCGGCTGGACAAGGGCCGTGGCCCGGTGGCCACGGTGCTGGTGCAGTCCGGCAGCCTGAAACATGGCGACATCGTGCTGACCGGCAAGGAATACGGCCGTGTGCGGGCGATGTTCGACGACACCGGCACGGCGGTAAAGGAAGTCGGTCCGTCGATGCCGGTGGAGATCCTGGGGCTCTCCGGGGTGCCGGAGGCCGGCGACGAGATGCTGGTGGTCGCGGACGAAAAGACTGCCCGCGAAGTGGCCGAGTACCGCGACACCAAGCAGCGCGAGCGCAAGCTGGCGGCGCAGCAGGCGGCCAAGCTGGAAAACATCTTCAACCAGATGCAGGAAGGCGACGTCGGCACGGTCAACATCCTGATCAAGGCCGACGTGCAGGGATCCGCCGAGGCGCTGCGCGAATCGCTGGTCAAGCTGTCCAACGAGGAGGTCCGGGTCAAGGTGATTTCCACCGGGGTCGGCGGTATCTCCGAGTCGGATATCAACCTGGCGACCGCTTCGGATGCGATCGTGATCGCGTTCAACGTGCGTGCCGACGCCGGCGCCAAGCGTGTGGCGCAGGAAAACGGGATCGACGTCCGCTACTACTCGGTCATCTACGAGGCCATCGAGGACGTGAAGCAGGCCCTGTCCGGGCTGCTGGCGCCGGAGACCCGCGAGGAAATCGTGGGCCTGGCCGAGGTGCGCGAGGTGTTCAAGGCCTCGAGCTTCGGCCAGGTGGCCGGCTGCCTGGTGGTCGAGGGTTCGGTCAAGCGGGGCAACCCGATCCGCGTGCTGCGTGACAACGTGGTGGTGTACGAGGGCGAGCTGGAAAGCCTGCGCCGCTTCAAGGACGACGTGAACGAGGTTCGCGCCGGTACCGAGTGCGGCATCGCGGTGAAGAACTACAACGACGTGAAGGCCGGAGACCAGATCGAGGTCTTCCAGCGCGTCGAGGTCCAGCGGTCGCTGTAATGCCCGGACCCCGCGACTTTCAGCGTAGTGATCGGGTCGGCGAGCAGATCCAGCGCGAGCTCGCCGAGCTGGTGCGTGTCGAGGTGAAGGACCCGCGGGTCGGCATGGTGACCATCTCGGGGGTGGAGGTCTCGAAGGACCTGGCCCACGCCCGGGTGTATTTTACCCGGCTGGGTGGCGAGGAGGGTGGCCGCGAGGCGCAGCAGGGCCTCAACAACGCGGCCGGCTTCCTGCGGCGGGCGCTGGGTAGCCGGATTCGCATGCGCAGCATCCCGCAACTGCGGTTCATCTACGATGACACGCCCGAACGGGGCGCGCGCATGTCTTCGCTGATCAGTCAGGCGCTGGCGGAGGATCGCGAGCGGCACGGCGACAGCGATGGGGAGGCCGATCCGGAAGGCGGCGGGGATCCGGATGGCTCCGGTGGTCCCGACGTCCCGGAAGACCGGTAAACCGACTCCCCGTGGCGCGCAGGAAGGGGCGTAACGTCGACGGCATCCTGCTGCTCGACAAGCCGCAGGGGCTCAGTTCGAGCCAGGCGCTGGGTCGGGTGAAATACCTCCTCGGTGCGCGCAAGGCGGGCCATACCGGCGCCCTGGATCCACGGGCGACCGGGCTTCTTCCTCTGTGTTTCGGGCAGGCGACCAAGGTGTCCGGCTGGCTGCTGGACGCGGACAAGCGTTACGTCGCCGTCGCGCGGCTGGGCGTGGAGACCGACTCGGCGGACATGGACGGAGAGATTCTCGCCGAATCTCCGGTCCCCGTGATCACGGACGAGGATCTTGCGCGGCTGGAACGCGACTTCACCGGCGATCTGGAGCAGGTTCCCCCGATGGTGTCAGCCCTGAAGAAGGACGGCCGGCGGCTGTATGAACTGGCGCGCGAAGGGGTCGAAGTGGACCGTCCGCCCCGGCCCGTGCGGATCCATTCGCTGAACATCGAACGGCTGGCGGATGATCGTCTGCGGCTGGAGGTGTATTGCAGCAAGGGCACCTATATCCGGTCGCTGGTGGCCGACATCGGGGATGCCCTGGGTTGCGGGGCGGCGGTGGAAGAGCTGCGGCGTACGGCGCACGGCGTCTTCGATGCCGAGGCGATGTGGACCCGCGAAGCCCTGGAGGAACGATTCGAGGCCGGTGGGCCGGCGGCGATCGAGGCCTGTCTTCTGCCGGCCGAGGCAGCCCTGGCGGGCTGGCCGCAGGTGCACCTGAATGCAACCGGCGCCGCGGCGCTGCGTCACGGGAATCCGGCGGACGCGGAGACGGTGGACCGGCAGGTCACGGGGGCCTCGCCGGTGCCGGACGAGGCCGGGCCAGCCGGGATACTGGTGCGCATGCACGGCCCTGAAGGCGAGTTCCTGGGCGTGGGTTTGCAGGACGCGAAGGGGGCGGTCCGGCCGCGGCGCCTGTTCACCACGGCCTGAGGCTTGTCCGAGCCGGGTTCAGTCCCGGCGACAGGCCGGGACGGGGTCCTCGATCAAGGCCCCCATCTGCTCGGTGGACATCGGGCGGGCCAGGTAATAACCCTGAGCCTCGTCGCAACCGTCCAGGATGATCATGTCGCGCTGAGTGGCGGTTTCCACACCTTCGGCGATGACCGTCAGGCCAAGTTTGTGGCCCATGGCGATGATGGACGCGGTGAGCGCGGCGTCGGCGGCGTCGGTGTCGGCCCCCTGGACGAACGAGGCGTCGACCTTCAGGCGCTGGACGGGCAGGCGCTTGAGATAACTCAGCGACGAATAGCCGGTGCCGAAGTCGTCGATCGCCAGCTGCACGCCCATGGCCCGCAGCTCTTCGAGTACCGCGATGCCGCGTTCGGCATGGTCCATTACGAAGCCCTCGGTGATCTCCAGTTCCAGGCGCCACGGCTCCAGGCCGGTCTCTTCCAGCACCGCCCGCACGTCCCCGGCGATGTCGCCGAACAGGACCTGGTGCCCGGAGACGTTGACGCCGATTCGCCCCAGTCGTTGCGGTCCCCATTCGCAGGTCCTGCGGACTGCCTCCCGCAGGACCCACCGCCCCAGCAGTCCGATGGTGCCGTTCTCTTCCGCCACCGGGATGAATTCGGCCGGGCTGATCATGCCGAAATCCGGATGCCGCCAGCGGACCAGCGCCTCCGCGCCGGACAGGCCTTCGCCAGGCAGATACCATTGTGGCTGATACACGACCTCCAGCTCGTTGCCCTCGATTGCGCGGCGCAGGCCGGCCTCGATCGCCAGCCGGCGCTGACTGGCATCGGTGAGGTCCGCCGTGTAGAGCTGGACGTTATTGCGTCCGCGAGCCTTGGCGCGGTACATCGCCGAGTCCGCGTTGCGGATCAGCATGTCCGAGGAGGCCGCATCATCGGGAAACAGGCTGATGCCGATACTCGCCCCAATGAACAGTTCCTGACCTGCCACGTGGAAGGGGGCCTCCAGCGCACGCAGGAGATTATCGGCGACCCGTTCGGCATCGTCGGTGCCGGCAATGTGTTCGGTCAGGACCACGAATTCGTCGCCCCCGTGGCGCGCGATGGTGGAGTGCCGGTCGATGGCGCCCAGCAGGCGCCGGGCGACCGCTTCCAGGAGCTCGTCTCCGCGATGGTGGCCCAGACTGTCGTTCACGTACTTGAAGCCGTCCAGGTCGACGAACAGTACCGCCAGGCGCTCGTCGTGGAGCCGGCAGCGTTCAATCGCGCGCGCCAGGCGCTCGTCGAGCTGGGTGCGGTTGGGCAGGTCGGTGAGTGGGTCGTAGTTGGCCAGGTGACTGACCCGGCGCCGGGCCTCCTCGCGGCTGGTGACGTCGCGGGCCACGCCAAAGATATCCACTACGTGGCCGCTGTTGTATCGGACACGGGCGTTGAGTTCCAGCACCACCGGGTTGCCCGCCTTGTCAGTCACCTCGGCGCGGGCCGGTGGCAGCTCGGAATCGGTGCCGCCGTCGATGGGCACGGCGGTGCCCTCGAGATAGGGCAGGAAGGGTTCGACCAGGGCGCGCAGGGTGGTCTCTGGCAGGCGGTCCATGCTGCGGCCGAGGACCCGTTCCACGCCCGGCGAGATGTAGCGCGCCCGACCCGAGCGGTCGAAGCGATAGACGAAGCCGCTGGCGTACTCCAGCAGATCCTCCTGCTCCTCGGACGCGCGCTCCAGGGCCTCGGACTGCGCCACCACCTGGCGTGACAGCGGCCGGATCACGCCGATCAGCCCCAGTCCCGACAGCAATGCCATGCCCAGGACCAGTCCGACCGGCAGCGCCAGGTGGGCCATCATGCCGGCGTAGAGTTCCTCCTCCGGTACGGCCATCGACAGCCCCCAGCCCGGGCGTACCGGCACCGCAAAGACCACCTCGCCGTCCGTGCGCTGCAGGGCCTGCGATCCTCCGCGGGCCTGCTGCAGTGCCGGGGCCACCAGGTTCCCGGCGCCGGTCGGCTTCAGGCTCCAGGTGATGTCGTCCACCCGCAGCACCACTCCCTGCGGGCCCTCCAGCCAGGCGGCCTTGCCGCCCTCGGCGGCGGACTCCAGCACGCCGACCAGGGCCTCGGCGGGGAACACCAGGATGTCGGCGCCCAGCCATTCGTCCTCGCGGGAGAGGATCGGCACCGCGATCATGATCCAGGCCCGGCCCTCCCAGGCCAGGTGATCACGCATGCGGGTCTCGCGCATCGCCGGGTCGATGTCCGGCCAGTAGATCGGGTCCGGGTTGGCGTCGCCCACCGCCAGTACCTGGCGGCCTTCCGCATCCAGGCGGATGATGCCGGCCGCGCCGGAGGGGCGCAGGGCATCTTCCAGCTTGTCGTGACTGAAGTCCTGCAGGTCTTCGAGATCGGTCGCGCCGCGATTGTAGGCGGCCAGTTCGTCGCGGATGCGGCTGCGGCTGGCGACCTGCCAGGCGATGTCTTCCAGGCGGTCGAAATACTGCGCCACCGCCTGCCCGTGATGCTGCAGCGCGGCCTGCTGCGCCAGGTCCGCGCGGTCGCGCGCCTGCTGGTAGTAGGCGTGGGCCGTCAGACTGGCCGCAATCAGGCCCAGCAGCACCAGCACCGCAAGTGCCAGCAGCAGGATGCGGGCCTGGAGGCGGCGGGTTTCCTGCGTGGTCATGACTGTCCCTGTCGGGGAGTGATGGAGTTCACAATACAACAGAAACAGGTCAGGGGCAGCCGTTCGTCCGTTCGCTGTTCACGGTGCTTGAGCGCGTGCTAACATACGCGCCTGTTCGCCAGCGCCACTGGCCACTCAGACAGACGGTTCAGGAATCAGGAGTCAGCCTTACATGTCGCTCACTACCGAAGAGAAATCGGCTATCGTCGAGAAGCACAAGCGCGATGCCAGTGATACCGGATCGCCCGAAGTGCAGATTGCGCTCCTGACGGCGCGTATCCAGCATCTGATGGGTCATTTCGACAAGCACAAGCAGGACCACCATTCCCGGCGTGGCCTGCTGAAGATGGTCAGCCAGCGTCGCAAGCTGCTGTCCTATCTCAAACGCAAGGACGTCGAACGCTATCAGTCGATCGTGAAGGAACTGGGCCTGCGCCGCTAGGCCCCGCCCCCCGGGCCCGCGCCATTGGTGCGGGCCTGTTTGTTTGGGGCATTGATTGCGGAGAGAACTTTCAGCGGCTCGTCCACCGACGAGTCACATCGGGATTCAAAGGGAAACGGGAAAAAACGTGTCATACAAGAAGTCGTTCCAGTACGGAAATCACACCGTCACGCTCGAAACCGGGGACATCGCGCGCCAGGCCAGCGGCGCGGTGCTGGTGAACATGGCCGAAACCGTGGTCCTGGTCACCGTGGTCGCCCGCAAGGAAGCCGATCCGGGCCGCGACTTCTTCCCCCTGACCGTCAACTACCAGGAACGGACCTACGCCGCCGGCAAGATTCCGGGCGGTTTCTTCAAGCGTGAAGGGCGTCCGAGCGAGAAGGAAACCCTGACCTCGCGCCTGATCGACCGTCCGATCCGGCCGCTGTTTCCCGAAGGCTTCAAGAACGAAACCCAGGTCATCGCGACGGTGGTCTCGATCAACCCCGAGGTGGATCCCGACATCCCCGCGATGATCGGTGCTTCCGCGGCGCTGGCACTCTCGGGTGTGCCGTTCGGCGGGCCCATCGGCGCCGCCCGCGTGGGGTACCGCGCCGGTGAGTACCAGTTGAATCCGAGCTTCAGCGCGCTGGAGGAATCCGAGCTGAACCTGGTCGTGGCGGGGACCGAAAACGCGGTCCTGATGGTGGAGTCGGAGGCAAGCGAGCTGTCCGAGGAAACCATGCTGGGCGCGGTGATGTACGGCCACGAACAGCTGCAGGCTGCGATCCGCGCCATCAACGAACTGGCGGCCGAGGCGGGCGAACCCGCCTGGGACTGGCAGCCGCCGGAGAGCGAGGCCTCGGTGGAAGACCGCGTGGCCGCGGCCGCGCGCGATGAGCTGACCGAGATTTACCAGATCGCCGACAAGCAGACCCGCAGCCAGCGCCTGAGCGAACTGCGCAGCCGCCTGGTTGAATCGCTGGTGAGCGACGACGGTTCCGGCCCCGATGCCGATGCGGTCAAGACCACCCTGCACGATCTGGAATACCGTCTAGTGCGTGATCGCATTCTTGACGGGCATCCGCGTATCGATGGACGTGACACGAAGACTGTCCGTCCGATCGACGTGCAGACCGGCCTGTTGCCGCGTGCCCACGGCTCCGCGCTGTTTACCCGGGGCGAGACCCAGGCGATGGTCGTCGCCACCCTGGGCACCGACCGCGACGCCCAGGTGATCGACGCGATCGAGGGCGAGCGCCGCGACCGCTTCATGCTGCATTACAACTTCCCGCCATACTGCACCGGGGAGACCGGTTTCGTCGGCTCGCCCAAGCGCCGCGAGATCGGCCACGGCCGTCTGGCCAAGCGCGGCGTGGCCGCGGTGATGCCGAACGACGAGGACTTCCCCTACGTGGTGCGTGTGGTCTCCGAGATCACCGAGTCGAACGGTTCCAGTTCCATGGCCTCGGTGTGCGGCACCTCGCTGGCGCTGATGGACGCCGGCGTGCCGCTGAAGGCCCCGGTCGCGGGCATCGCGATGGGCCTGATCAAGGAAGACGACCGCTTCGCCGTGCTTTCCGACATCCTCGGCGACGAGGATCACCTCGGCGACATGGACTTCAAAGTGGCCGGCACCCATGACGGCGTGACCGCGCTGCAGATGGACATCAAGATCGACGGGATTACCCGAGAGATCATGGAAAAGGCCCTGGAGCAGGCGCGCGAGGGCCGGCTGCACATCCTGGGTTGCATGAACGCGGAACTGGACACCCATCGCCAGGAGATGTCCGAGCATGCGCCGCGCTTCATCACCCTGAAGATCAACCCGGACAAGATCCGCGACGTGATCGGCAAGGGCGGGGCGACCATCCGTACCCTGACCGAGGAGACCGGCACCACCATCGACATCGGTGACGATGGCACGGTCAAGATCGCCTCCACCGATGCGGCTGCCGGCAACGAGGCGAAGCGCCGCATCGAGGAGCTGACCGCGGACATCGAGGTGGGGCGTCAGTACACCGGAAAGGTCGCCAAGATCATGGACTTCGGCGCATTCGTGTCGATCCTTCCGGGGCGTGACGGTCTGGTGCATATCTCGCAGATCTCCGACGAGCGCGTGGAGAACGTGAGTGATTTCCTCTCCGAGGGGGATTCGGTCACCGTGCGGGTGCTGGAGGTCGACAAGCAGGGCCGTATCCGCCTGAGCATGAAGGCGGTTGAAGAAGAGAACGGCTGACGACCGCGCGTGGCCGGGACGTCCGGCACGGGTGGTCCGTGGTTTCCATCGGGGACGCTAGCATGGATCTGGTCAGCATTCGCAAGAGTTATCGGCGCTATGCGCGACATTACGATGCGACTTTCGGCCGGGTGTTCGCCACCGGCCGGCACAGTGCTCAGAAGACCCTGGCACCGCTGAACGGCAAGCGCGTGCTGGAAGTGGGCGTCGGGACCGGTATCTCATTCCCGGAATATCCGGAGGGCGTCGATCTGGTCGGGATCGACGTGTCGCGCGAGATGCTGCAGGTCGCGCAGGAACGCATCAACGGCGGTCTGCCGGGGGTGCGCGGCGTGGCCGAGATGGACGCCGAAGCACTCGGTTTCCGCGACGACAGCTTCGACGCCGTGGTCGGGATGTACGTGGCGTCCGTGGTCCCCAATCCCGACCGCATGTTCGCCGAGATGTGGCGGGTGTGCCGCCCGGGCGGACAGATCCTTCTGGTCAACCATTTCGCGTCCCGGCAATGGCTGCTGCGCGGGGTGGAACGCAGCCTGCGGCCTCTTTCGCGGGCGGTGGGCTTTCGTCCGGACATGGAGCTGGACCACTTCGTGCACCTGACCGGCTGCGAGCCCGAGGCGGTGGAACCCGCCAGCCTGTTCGGTTACTGGAAACAGGTGGCTTTCCGCAAACCCGCCTGATTCCCGGCCATCCGGCGGTGGTTGCGGTACGAGGGGCAAGACCCTTAGGGTTGTGCTGGAATAATCCCACGGCCGCAGCATGACATGCCCACCCCGGGGAACCGCGGATGACACAGCGCGATCAGGCCTCCTTTCAGTCCTTCCATTATCGGCTTCTGCTGCTGGTGCTTGCCGCCATCGTGCTGCTGGGCGCGGTGCTGGCGACCGTCGCCTACCAGATGCTGGAGACCGAGACCCGCGAGGCCGTCCGTTCGGAGGTTGCCTCCACCTCCGATTCCACTGCCCTGTACGTTTCTCACTGGTTCACGTCCAATGCGCGCCTGATCCGGGGGCTCGCCGGCGAGATCCCGCAGGGGCGGGATCCGCGTCCCGTCCTGCAGCAGTTCGAACGCATGGGCGAGGTGGATCTGACCTACATCGGGGATCAGCAGGGCGGCATGATCATGTCCGACCCCGAGGCCACGCTGCCGGACGATTTCGATCCGCGCACCCGCCCCTGGTACCAGGGGGCGGTGGAAGCGGATGATCTCTACATCACCGCGCCTTTCGAGGATGCCGCCCAGGACCGGCTGATCATCTCCATGGGCATGCCGGTGTATCGCGATACCGGAGGGCTTTACGGGGTCGCCGCGGGGGACATCGGTCTGCAGGAAGTGACGCGAAGCGTGACCGGTCTGGATCTGCGCTGGGACGGCGAGATCGTGCTGGTAGACGAGGATGGCATGGTGGTGGCCCATCCGGACTCCTCGCGGGTTCTCCGCCCGCTGGTCGACAGCATCGACGAAGGCAGGGGCTTCGATCCGCTGGATCCCGATCGCGAGGGCGAGCTCCGGGAGGTGACGGTTGACGGAGAGCAGCGCCTGCTGCACGTCACCCGGATCCCCGGAACCGACTGGCATCAGGTGCTCAGTCTGGATCGGGCGGCGGTCACCGAGCCCCTGCGCAATCTGCTGATCCAGTTCGCGGCCTGGACCGTGCTGGTGGTCCTGATCGTGGGCGGGGTCACCACGCTGATCCTGAATCGTCTGGTGCGGGTGCGTCGTGATCTCGAGGCCGAGATGCGTCGCGCCCGCGAGCAGGCGGAAAGCGCGACGCGTGCCAAGAGCGAGTTTCTTGCCAATATGAGCCACGAGATCCGCACCCCGATGAACGCGATCATCGGCATGAGCCATCTGGCACGGCGGACCGAGCTGACCCCGCGCCAGCGCGGGTACATGGACAAGATCGACAACGCCGCCCAGCGCCTGCTCGGCCTGATCAACGACATCCTCGACTTTTCCAAGATCGAGGCCGGCAAGCTCGAACTGGAAGATGCTCCGTTCCACCTCGATTCCGTGCTCAACGGGGTCACCGACGTGGTCGGCCACCGGGCCGAGGAGAAGGGACTGGAACTGGTGCACCACGTCGCGCCGGGTACACCGCGCCTGCTGCGAGGGGATGCCCTCCGGCTGGGGCAGATTCTGACCAATCTCGCCGGCAATGCGGTCAAGTTCACCGAGCAGGGCGAGGTTGTGGTGCATGTCTCGGCCGAGGCGATCGACGACGGCTATGCCACCCTGCGCTTCTCGGTGCGCGACACAGGACCGGGGATGTCCGAGGAGGAGGCCCGCAGGCTGTTCCGTTCTTTCACGCAGCTGGACAGCTCGGTGACCCGGCGCCAGGAAGGCACCGGGCTCGGGCTGGCGATCAGCAAGCAGCTGGTGGAAATGATGCACGGCGACATCGGGGTGGAAAGCACGCCCGGCGAGGGGGCGACATTCAGCTTTACCGCACGTCTGGGCGTGGAGACGGAGCAGGTACAGCCCGCGCGTCCGGTCGTGTCCCGATCACTGCGCGGGCGCCGGGTGCTGGTGGTCGATGACTCGGACGCGGCCCGGGAAACCCTGGCCGCGATGCTGAGCGATCTGGGAATCGAGGCGGATACGGCGCCCTCCGGCCCGGATGCCCTGGGCATGCTGGACCGGGCGGTGGAAAAGGGCGTGCATTACGATATGGTGCTGACCGACTGGCGCATGCCGGGGATGGATGGTCTGGAGGTGGCGCAGAACATCAATGCCGAACGCAAGCGACAGGTCCCTTCGGTTCTGATGGTGACCGGGTTCAGCCGCGATGAAATCCTGCAGAAGGCGGAAGAGACCGTGGATGGTCTCCTGCTCAAGCCGGTGACCGAATCCACGCTGCACGACACCCTGGTCGAACTCCTGAATGCGGATGATGAAGGCGACCGGGTGCGCGAAGCGGCCCCCGGCATGACGGCCGACACGCCGCGCCTGGACGGCTGCCGCATCCTGCTGGCGGAGGACAACGCCATCAATCGGGATCTGGCGGTGGAGCTCCTGGAGGATCTGGGCTGTGACGTCACCACGGTGGAGGACGGTCGCGAGGCGCTGGCGGCCGTTGAGGCCGCATCCTTCGACGCGGTGCTGATGGACATCCAGATGCCCGAAATGGACGGGCTGAGTGCCACGCGCGAGCTGCGGTGGGACGCGCGTTTCCGGGACCTTCCGGTGATCGCGATGACGGCCCATGCGATGGCCGGCGATCGCGAGAAGAGCCTGGAGGCGGGGATGAACGACCATGTCACCAAGCCGATCGACCCCGCTGCCCTGGCCCGGACACTTTCCGAGTGGATCGGATGCGTGCACCAGGGAGCCGCGTCCGGGGGGGCGGGCGATGACAGCACGGGCTCGCCAATGCCGTCTGCGACCACCGGTTCCGGTGCGTCGGGCGGCGACGGGCTGCCGCAGGAGCTGCCGCCGTTCGATCTCCCGGCGGCACTGGCGCGCTGCAACGGCAAGGCGTCGCTGCTGCGGCGCATGATCCTCAGCCTGGAGGAGCGTTACAGCGGGGTGGTCGAGGAATTGCGGTCGCTGCTGGAAACCGGCCACCGCGACGAGGCGCATCGACTGGCGCACTCGCTCAAGGGCGTCGCGGGTTCCCTGGAGTTGCGCGAAGTGCAGGCCTGCGCGCAGCGGATCGAGAATGAACTCGCGCAGGGAGACGAGGGCGCCGCGTTCGGGCGCCTTGCGGAGCTGGACGAGCACCTGGCGCCGGCACTGGAAGCGGCCCGTGGTCTGGTTGCCGACGGGGACGCGGAGGATGCCCCGGAGAGCGGTTCCGGGGACGGGCCCCTTCACGATATGGAGACCGGCCCCCTGCCCGAGGATGAGCTGCGCGAGCTGCGTGTGCTGATCGAAGGCAACAACCTGCGTGCCCGGGCGCATTTCCGCGAGCTGAGCGGACGGCTCCTCGGGCACGGCCAGGACGCCCTCGTGCGGGAACTGGGGTCCCGCATTGAACAACTGGATTTCGAACAGGCGCTGGTGGCGGTGGACCGGCTGCTGAGGGAAAGTGGGGAAGGCTTATGAACAGTGACCATCGGGCACGTATCCTCGTGGTGGATGACGAGCCTGCCAACATCGAGTTGCTGGCCGGGATCTTCGAGGACGAACACGAGGTGCTGTTCGCCACGAACGGGAAACGCGCGCTGGATCTTGCCGCCTCGGCGCGTCCGGACGTGATCCTGCTCGACGTGATGATGCCGGGAACGGACGGTTTTCAGGTCTGTGAATGGCTGAAGTCCGAGCGCGCGACGGCGAACGTCCCGGTGATCTTCATTACCGGGGTGGGAGATACCGAGGGCGAGGCCCGGGGTCTGGAACTGGGCGCGGTCGACTACGTGAACAAGCCCATCAATCCGCCGGTGGTCCGGTTGCGGGTGCAGCATCAGATCGAGCTCAAGCGCGCCCGCGATCAACTGACCCGCATGGCGGTGACCGACGGACTGACCGGCCTGGCCAACCGGCGCCAGTTCGAGGAGACCCTGGAGCGTGAAAATGCGCGTCTGGCGCGGACCGGGGACGCCCTTTCGGTGATCCTGATGGACATCGATTATTTCAAGCCCTTCAACGACACCCTGGGCCATGTCCGCGGGGATGACTGTCTGCGCGAAGTGTCGCGGGTGCTGGACGAGACCATCTCGCGTCCCGCCGACCTGGCCGCACGTTACGGGGGGGAGGAGTTCGGCTGCATCCTGCCGGAAACCGCGCTGGAGGATGCCGCGGCAGTGGCCGAGCGGGTGCGGGAGGCGATCGTCGAACTCGGTGTCCCCCATCCGGCGTCCGAAGTGGCGGATCACGTGACCGCCAGCCTTGGCGTGGCCACGCTGCATTGCCAGCCGCGCCAGTCCGCCCTGCGGGTGGTGGCGCGGGCCGATGAGCAGCTCTACCGCGCCAAGGCGGAGGGACGGAACCGGGTCTGTGCTGCCGGCTCCGCGGAGCGCTGAGCAACGCAGCGCAAAGTGGGGGCTTCCAGAAAGACCGTACTGATTGCCGGAGCCGGCCCTGTCGGGCTGGAAGCGGCCCTGTATGCCACGCGCCTGGGCTATCGTGTGCTGCTGGCCGAGCGTTCCCGCGCGGTCGCTCCCGCGTTGCGCGACTGGGCCGGGATACGGATGTTCACCTCCTGGAAACAGTGCACCTCGCCGCTGGGGCGTGACGCGTTGCGCGGGCAGGGGCACGCCCTTCCCGATCCGGATGCTTTCCCGACCGCCGGCGAGTTTCGTCGCGAGTACTGCGAGCGGCTCGCCGGGGTGCTGGCACACCGGGATTGCGACCTTCTGCTCGAGACGCGAGTGCTGGCGGCAAGTCGCGACGGCATGCGGGCGAATACCGGCATTGGCGATCCGGAGCGCGCCCGTCACCCGTTCCGCGTTCTGGTG
Source organism: Thioalkalivibrio sp. AKL17 (assembly GCF_000377885.1). Classification (NCBI taxonomy): domain Bacteria; kingdom Pseudomonadati; phylum Pseudomonadota; class Gammaproteobacteria; order Chromatiales; family Ectothiorhodospiraceae; genus Thioalkalivibrio; species Thioalkalivibrio sp. AKL17. The sequence goes on along the minus strand of NZ_KB898765.1, from coordinate 219,684 downwards.
GACGAGCAGGGATGCGAGCGCCAGCTGGAGGCCGATCTGCTGATCGACACCACCGGCGTGGCGGGACACCCACAGTGGCTGGGTCCCGGCGGGTTGCCGGCCGCGGGGGAGCGCGAGCTGAGCGGGCGCATCCTGTACGGGCCCCGGGCGCCGGAGGTCGAGGAGGGGCAAGCCCTGCCGCCCGCCGAACGCATCCTGGTGGCCGGGGGTGGCGCCGAGGCCGCGCTGGCGGTCGAATACTGGCTGGATCCGCCGACGGGCTCGCCGCCCGTGGAGCTGCTGTGGGCCTTCGAGGAACCGGCCCCCCTGCCGCCCGACTGGCCGCAGCGGGATCCGTTTCCCGAGCGCGGGGCCCGGTTCGCGCGGGTCCTGGACGCGACCGCCGGTGACCGTGGCGCACGGCGGCTGCCGCAGACGCAGGTGGTACGGCTGGAGCACGGCCCGGGCGTGCGTGGCGGGCTGGATGTGGAGCTCCGGGGACCCGACGGGACCCGGCGCATGAGCGTGGACCGGGTGCACGCGCTGATCGGCCATGTCCCGGACAACGCCTGGCTGGAAACGCTGCAGTTCCACGCCTGTTATGCCACCGGCGCGCCCATGGGGCTGGCTGCGGCCATGCTCGCGACCGTCGAGGATTCGCACGAGCTGTGGCACAGCCTCGGGGTGTCCACCGTGGGCAATCCCGAGCCGGGGCTTTTCGTGCTCGGGCGCAAGAGTTACGGACGCAGCCCCGGGTTCGTGCTGCCGGTCGGTCTGGGCCAGATCGTCGAGACCTTTCAGTCCATCACCGGGGACACGAGCCTGGATCTCTATGGCGACACCGTCCCGCGCCAGGGCAACCGTCCCGGCGGGGCCGCCATTGAGTCCGCGCAGCCGGTGACCTGTGATCTCCCGCCCGCAGCCACCGACACCGCCGGACCGGCCGGGCGTGATGCCGTGATCCCGGGCGACGGAGGAGAGGATGCCGCGGCCGACTATCATTTCCGGGTGATCGCCGAGAATCTCAAGGAGGTGGTGTTCCAGACGGATCTGGAGCATCGCATCACCTATCTGAGTCCGTCGTGGAGCGAAGTTACGGGCCTGGCGCGGGAGCCGTTCATCGGGCACAGCTGGATGGATCTGCTGCACCCGGAGGATCAGGGGTACGGTCGCAACCAGTGCGACGCCTTCGTGGGTGACCGGCTGGCCGAGTACAACGAGGAGTTGCGCGTGCGGACCAGCGAGGGTGCGGTGCGCTGGATGGACGTCACCGCGCGGGTGCTGCGGGATCGACAGGGTCGGGCGCGCGGGACGGTGGGCTCCATGCTGGATGTGACCCGCCGGCGCGAAAGCGAGGCCGAGCTGCGCGAGAGTCAGGAGCGCTTTCGCCTGATCAGCGATCTGGCGACTGACTGGATCTACTGGCTGACTCCCGAGTTCGAGTTCCGCTACTGCTCGCCTTCCTGTCAGGCGGTGACCGGCTACGGCGATGCCGAGTTCTACCGGAACCCCGACCTGTTGCGCGAGATCGTGCACGTGGAGGATCGCGAGGGGTTCGATCAGCATTTGTACGAGATCCACGAGAAGCATGTGGACGGCGCGTTTGATTTCCGCATCGTCACGCGCGCGGGCGAGGAGCGCTGGCTGCGCCATCACTGCACCCCGGTGTATGCGGAAAGCGGGCTGTACATGGGGCAGCGGGCGGCCAACTACGACATCACCGATCGCATCCGGGCCGAGGAGGCCCTGACCCGGGCCCGTGACGAGGCCGAATCTGCCACCCGGGCCAAGAGCGAATTTCTCGCCAACATGAGCCACGAGATCCGTACGCCGATGAATGCGATCATCGGCATGACGCACCTGGCCCGGCGCACCGACCTGACTCCAAAACAGCGTGGCTATCTGGACCGTATTGACAGTGCCTCCCAGGCCCTGCTGGGGCTGATCAACGACATTCTGGATTTCTCCAAGATCGAGGCCGGAAAGCTGGAGCTGGAGGAGAGCCCGTTCGCGCTGGAAGACGTGCTGCGCAACGTCTGGGACATCGTCGGTCTGAAGGCCGAGGACAAGGGGCTGGAGCTCGTGCACCGGGTGGATCCCGCTCTTCCGCACCACCTGACGGGGGACGCCCTGCGGCTCGGGCAGATCCTCACCAACCTGGTCGGCAACGCGGTGAAATTTACCGAGGAAGGCGAGGTGGTGGTGGGCGCGACCTGCGAACGCATGGAAGAGGACGAAGCCGTGCTGCGTTTCGAAGTGCGCGATACTGGCCCCGGCATGAGCCGGGAGGAGACCCGGCGGCTGTTCCAGTCCTTCACCCAGCTCGACGGCTCCGTGACCCGCCAGCAGGAGGGCACGGGCCTGGGTCTGGCGATCTCCAGGCAGCTGGTGGAGATGATGGGGGGCGAAATCGGTGTCGAGAGCGAGCCGGGACGGGGCAGTACCTTCCATTTCAGTGTGCGCCTGGGGCTGAATACGGCCGCCGGGGATCCGCACGAGACCCTGGGTGAACGGCTTACCGGCGCGGAGCTGGCCGGCCGCCGCGCGCTGGTGGTGGATGACAACGCCAGCGCGCGCGAGACGCTGGAGGAGATGTGCCGTTACCTCGGGATGGAGGTGGAGGTGGTGCCCTCCGGTGCTGCCGCACTGGCGCAGATCGATCAGGCACTGGAAGAGGGACGTCCCTACGATCTTGTGCTGACCGACTGGCGCATGCCGGGCGTCGACGGCATTGAAGTGGCGCAGCGCATCAAGGCCCACGAAGGGGCGCGAATGCCCGCGGTTCTGATGGTCACCGGCTTTGCCCGCGAGGAGGTTCTGGGGCGTGCGGAGCGCGCGGGGGTCGACGGCATCCTGCTCAAGCCGGTGAGCCAGTCCACCCTGCTGGATACCCTTTCGGGACTGTTTCACGTGCACCCGGAGGAGACCTCCCCGATGCCCGCGCCGGCGGAAAAGGGCAAACGGGAATCCGCGGACATGTCCGGGAGCCGGGTCCTGCTGGTGGAGGACAATGTCATCAACCGCGAGCTGGCGACCGAACTCCTGCAGGACCTGAGCTGCGAAGTGACCTGGGCGGAGGATGGGCGCGAGGGGGTGGAGAAGGCACGCAACGAGACGTTCGACCTGATCCTGATGGATATCCAGATGCCCCGGATGGACGGACTGACCGCGACCCGGCGCATCCGCGCACGCCCCGATCTGGCCGAGATTCCGATCATCGCCATGACCGCCCACGCGATGGAGGGCGACCGCGAGCGCAGCCTGGAGGCGGGCATGGACGACCACGTGACCAAGCCCATCGATCCGCAGGTGCTGGAGGAAACGCTCGGCCGCTGGATGAACAACGTCCCGGGGGCGGGTGACTCGCAGGCATGCGAGGCCGGCGCGGACGCCATGCAGGCGGCGCCGGAGCCCGCGCCCGAGCCCGATCTGCCGGAGTCGCTGCCACCGTTCGACCTTCCGGCCGCGCTGGCTCGTTGTGGTGGCAAGCCGGCCCTGCTGCGCAAGATGCTGGCCGGTCTGGAGCGGGATTACAGCGACGCCGGCCGGCGTCTGCGGGAGCGGCTCGAGCAGGATCGCGCGGAAGACGCACAACGCCTGGCGCATTCCCTCAAGGGGGTGGCCGCGGCACTGGAGGCCGCCGAATTGCGCACGGCCGCGGAGGCGGTGGAACTGGCCCTGCGTGACGGCGACCCGGAAACGCAGGAGCTGGAGACGCGTCTGCAGTCCCTGGAAGCCGCCCTGGCCGAGGCGACGGCAGCGGTGGCCGGACTGGGCGGGGTGGCGCACGGGGGTGACCGGGAGAACCCGAGTCCGGCTTCGGCGGAGCCCTGCGGGCCGTTCCCGCACGAGGCGCTGCGCGCCCTGCGCGAACGCGTGGCACAGAATCAGCTGGGTGCGCGCCGCGAGTTCGACGGGCTGCGGCCGCAGCTCGAGGGGCGCGGTTTCGATCCGGAGGTGCAGGCGATTGCCGAGGGGCTGGAGAGCCTGGATTTCGACGCCGCCCTGACGGCACTGGACCGGCTGCTGGACGGCATGCGGGAATGAGCCGGGTCCGGCGGTTCAGACGCGGGTGAACAGCGGGAGTTCGTGGCGCCGGGCGTTGGCAGCGAGGAAGCGTCCGCGCCCGGGATGGTCGGTCTCCAGCGCGTCGAGATACTGCGACGCCTCGCCCGCCACCGTCGCCAGGAACACCTCCAGTTCGCGCGGGTCCACCCGCGGCGCACCGAAGGCACCACCGCTTTCCGTCGGGTGCCAGAACAGCCGCGGCTGCCAGTTGCAGCCCTGAATGCGCGGGTCCTCGAACAGGGCCTGCACGCGTCGCAGCAGTTGCGGGTCGTGGTCGGCGCTTACGTTCATCCGGCCTGTCCGTAGCGGCGTTCGATGTAGGCCTCGACGCGGGCCTGGAAGTCCTCGGCGATATGCTCGCCCTTGAGGGTCACGGTCTTCTCGCCGTCCTCGTAGACCGGCGCGACTGGCTGCTCCCCGGTGCCGGGCAGGGAGATGCCGATGTCGGCATGCTTGCTCTCGCCGGGGCCGTTGACCACGCAGCCCATCACCGCGACGGTCATCTCTTCCACTCCGGGGTAATGCTGTTTCCAGGTCGGCATCTGCTGGCGGATATAACTCTGGATGTCCTGCGCCAGGTGCTGGAAGTACTCGCTGGAGGTGCGGCCGCAGCCGGGGCAGGCCACCACCGAGGGCAGGAAGCTGCGCAGGCCCATGCTCTGCAGGATCTCCTGCGCGACGCTCACCTCCTGTGTGCGGTCCCCGCCGGGCTCCGGGGTCAGCGAGATGCGGATGGTGTCGCCGATGCCCTGCTGCAGCAGGACGGACAGCGCGGCGGTGGAGGCGACGATCCCCCTGGCCCCCATGCCGGCCTCGGTCAGGCCCAGATGCAGCGGGTAGTCGCAGCGCGCGGCCAGGTCCTGGTAGACGCGGATCAGTGGCTGCACGCCGCTGACCTTGGCCGACAGGATGATGCGGTCATGCGGCAGGCCGATGCGTTCGGCCTCGGCCGCGCTCTCCAGCGCCGAGGTGATCAGCGCCTGCTCCATCACCGCCTGGGGTTCCAGCGGCTCCGGCTGCTGCGCGTTTTCGTCCATCATGCGCGCCAGCAGTTCCTGATCCAGGCTGCCCCAGTTCACGCCGATGCGTACCGGCCGGTCGAAGCGGATGGCGGTCTCGATCATCGCCTGGTACTGCGCGTCGCGCTTCGATCCGCGGCCGACGTTGCCCGGGTTGATGCGCAGCTTGGCCAGGGCCTCGGCGCATTCGGGGTACTTCGTCAGCAGCTTGTGGCCGTTGAAGTGGAAGTCCCCCACCAGCGGCACGTCCAGGCCCATGGCGTCGAGCCGCTCGCGGATCTCCGGCACCGCCTTCGCGGCATCGGCCGAGTTGACCGTGATGCGCACGATCTCCGAGCCCGCGCGAGCCAGTTCCGCGACCTGCACTGCGGTACGCAGTGCGTCGGCGGTGTCGGTATTGGTCATGGACTGGACCACCACCGGGTGATCGCCACCCACGGTCACGGGGCCAACACGGACGGGGACGGTACGGTGGCGGACGGGGCTGCTGCTCATGGTCGTGTACTCGCGCGGAACGGGGTCGCCGGAAAGAGGCCCGAGTCTAACGCAGTCGCGCGGGCCTGCCGAACCGCCGCAGGCCGCACGGGTGTTTGCACGGTCGTTCTAAAGACCAAGCATGGCCACCGCCACGCCGAAATAGATCAGGATCCCGACGATGTCGATGACCGAGGTGATCAGCGGTGCGCTGGCCACCGCGGGGTCCATGCGCATGGCGGTCAGGGCGAAGGGCAGGAGCATGCCGAACATCGCCCCGAATACCACGACCAGGAACATGCCCAGGGCGATGGCGTTGGCGACCTCCAGCGAGCCCAGCCAGTTGCCGGAGAGCCAGATGGCGGCCGCCAGGGTGAGCCCCAGCGCGGTGGAGACCCCCAGTTCCTTGCCGCCCAGACGCCAGGCGTCGCGCAATCGGACATCGTTGATCGCCAGTGAGCGCACCACCAGGGTGGCGGCCTGCGAGCCGGTGTTGCCGCCGGAGGCGATGACCATCGGCAGGAAAAAGATCAGCGCGACGACCGACTCGATGGCCGCCTCGTAGTGGGCGATGGCCAGCCCGGCGAAGATGTTGACCACCACCAGGATCAGCAGCCAGCCGATGCGCTTGCGGTACAGCAGGCCCATGCTGGCGTCGCGCAGCGACAGCACCACGTCGCCCACCGCAGCCATGCGGTGGAAGTCCTCGGTGGTCTCTGCGCGCAGGACATCCATTACGTCGTCCACGGTGATGATCCCGAGCATGTGGCCCTGGTCGTCGACCACCGGCAGGACGTTGAGGTCGTAGTGGCTGATGCGGTGGGCTGCCTCCTCCCGGTCCTCCTCGGCGGTGATGCTGGCCACGTCGGTGTGCATCAGTTCCGATACCCGGTTCCACGGCCGTGCCAGAAGCAGCTCCTTCAGCCGCACCCAGGCCAGCAGCTCGCCGGCCGCGGTGGTCACGAACACCGTGTTCACGGTCTCCGCGACCTCGTGGTTGGCGCGCAGATGCTCCATGGCTTCGTTCACCGTCCATTCGGGCTGTACGGTGACGTACTCCGGGGTCATCACGCGGCCGGCGCTCTCCTCCGGATAGGCGAGCAGTGATCCGACCGCCTCCTGGCTCTCCGCCGGGAGGGTTTCCATCAGTGAGTCGGCATGCTCGTCGCCCAGGCCGTCGATCACCGCCACGGCGTCATCCAGCGAGAGCGCGCTGACCAGGTCCGCGGCCTGCTGCTCGTCCAGCGCGGCCAGCACCCGGGACTGGTGATCGGGCTCCAGGTGCGCGTACACCGGCGCGGCGCAAGCCGACTCCAGACGCTGGAAGAAGGCGACCGCCTGATCCTCGGGCAGGGTCTCCAGCGCGTCCGACAGGTCGGGGGGCGCGTGGGCGTTGCAGATCGCGTTCAGCGGCCCGTCCGAGCCCTGCTCCAGGGCGGTGCGCAGGGTGTCGGGGAGGTTCTCGATGTCGACGTCGGTCGGACTCATGGGGGTATCCCGTTCAGGCCGGCGTGGCAAGGCCGAGCATGGCCACGGCCAGCGAGAAATAGATGGCGATGCCGCCGAGGTCGGCGATGGCGGTGACCAGCGGTACGCTGGCGGTGGCGGGGTCCAGCTTCAGCCAGTCGAGGAGGAGCGGCAGCAGCATGCCCACCATGCTGGCACCGGTAACCACCAGGGTCATGGCCAGGGCGACCAGCATGGCGATCTCCGTTCCGCCCCGCCAGAGGCCCAGCAGGGATACGGCGATCCCCATGCTGACGCCGATGGTGGTCGCCACGCCCAGTTCCTTGGCCCACAGGCGCAGCCAGTCCCGCGCGGTGACTTCGCCGGTGGCCATGGCCCGCACCATCAGGGTCGAGCTCTGGGCTCCGGCGTTGCCCGCCGAGCCGATGATTAGCGGCAAGAAGAACACCAGCACCGCGACGGCTTCGATGGCCTCTTCGTACTGCGAGATCATCAAGGCGCCCAGGGTGTTGAACGCCACCAGCCCCAGCAGCCAGCCGACCCGCTTGCGATACAGCAGGAACGGACTGGCCTGGCGCGGACTCAGCGGGAGGTTGCCCACCGAACCCAGCTTGTGGAAATCCTCGGTGGACTCGGCCTCGATCACGTCCATGACGTCGTCCACCGTGACCACGCCCAGCAGCTCGCCGTTGTCGCCCACCACCGGCAGGCTCTCGATGTCGTAGTGCTGGATGCGCCGGGCGGCCTCGACGCGGTCGGCGTCCACCTGCACGGTGTAGGGCGATTCGTCGTCGATCAGGCTGCGCACGGGGCTGTCGGGCTCGGCGCGCAGGAACCGCCGGATGGGAATGGCGGCCAGCAGGGTGCGGTCATCGTCGACCACGAAGATCACGTTGTTGGAGTGTTCGTCACCGGTGCGCCGCACGTGGGCCAGTGCGCGCTTGAGCGTCCAGTCCGGGTCCACGGCTACCACCGACGGGGACATCACGCGGCCGACCGATTCCTCGGGGTAGTTGAGCTGCTTCAGCGCCCGGCGGATGGCCCGGAACGGGAGCAGACGCAGGTATTCGCGCAGACGCTCGGCATCCAGGGTCTGGAGCAGGGCGGTGAGGTCGTCGGTTTCCATCTCGGAGAGCAGAAACCGCGCATCCTCGCGCGAGGATGCATTCAGCAGTCGCAGCTGGAACGGGATGTCGAGATAGGCGAAGACGTCGGCCTTGCGTCCGGGATGCAGCCGGTTGAAGATCGGGGCCACGTCGTCCGAGGGCAGTTCCATCAGCGCATGCGCGATGTCCTGGATGCGCATGTAGTCCAGCAGCTCGTCGAGGCTGTCGCGGTCGTCCAGGCGGACGAGTTCGCGCAGCTCGATGATGGACTGTTCGAGGTTGTGTTCCATGCCCTGCTCCCGGCGGTCGATTGCGGATCACCGGCACGCGCGGTGCGGTGATGACGAAGGACCGTCGTAATCGGATTTCCAGGACGGGGCAGATCGAAGGATCCGGCCGCCTCCCGGCGCTCTTGTGTCATGAGGCCCGGCGGAAGCGGCGGAGAAGGGTGCACAGTGCTTACGGCCGGGCGACGATAGATCGACAGCGTGTTCGGCGTTTCATCATGCGTTCCCTTGTGGCAGGTTCCCTCATTTTAACGGGTCTTCCGTTTCATTCAAGTGCTTGCACGCAATGCTTGCACCGGTTTGCCCGCTGGCGCGAACCTTTCCGGCCGTGCCCGGTCGCTTGTTCATGATGGAGCCATACATGTCTTCCCATCCCTCCCCGCCCGCCGCTCCGTCAAGGGAACCGGTCCTTACCGTGAGTTCACTGGCGTTCGCCTATCCGGGCACGCCGGACACGCCGGTGCTGCGCGGGGTGGACCTGACACTGGCGCCGAGGGAGCGGGTGGCGATCGTCGGCGAGAGCGGTTCCGGCAAGTCCACCTTGCTGCACCTGGCCGCGGGGCTGGAGCACCCGGGCGAGGGCGAGGTGCGGCTGGCGGGGGCCTCGCTCGGTGCCCTGGACGAGGCCGGCCGCACGCGTCTGCGCCGGCGTGTCGCGGGGATCGTGTTCCAGTCGTTCCATCTGATCCCCACTCTCGATGCGCGCGAGAACGTGATGCTGGCGCTGGAGCTGGCCGGGCTCCCCGATGACGTTCCGGGCCGCCGGGCGCGGGTGGCGGAGCGCCGCCGGCGTGCGGACGCCGCGCTGGCGGCGGTCGGTCTGGAAGGACTGGGCGGACGCCTGCCCGAAGCCCTCAGCGGCGGGGAACAGCAGCGCGTGGCCATCGCCCGCGCGCTGGTGCATCAACCGGCCCTGATCCTGGCCGACGAACCGACCGGTAACCTCGATTCGGTCACCGGCGAGTCGGTCTTCTCGCTGCTGCTGGAGCAGGTGGCCACGCATGACAGCGCCCTGCTGCTGGTGACCCACAGCGCGGAACTGGCCGGACGCCTCGACCGCATTTACACCATGCGCGACGGCCGCCTGGAGGGTGCCGCAAGGCCATGAATCTGGTGTGGCGGGCCTGGATGCGGGACTGGCGGCGCCGTCCCCTGCAGCGGGTACTGACCCTGCTGGGGGTGGTGATCGCGGTCGCCGTGGTGCTGGCCGTGGATCTGGCCAACCAATCCGCGCAGCGGGCCTTCGACCGTTCCATGGAGACCGTCGCCGGTACCGCCACCCATCAGGTGCTGGGGCCGCCACAGGGATTCGCCGAGGCCGTGTATGCGGAGTTGCGCACCGCCGGCCAGCGGGAGACGGCGCCGGTGGTGGAGGGGGCCGCGCGGCTGGAAGATGGCCGCAGTATCTACCTGCTGGGCGTGGATCCGTTCGCCGAGGGGCCGTTCCGCGGCGCCGCCTCGGACATCGGCGCGGCACCCGTGCAGCGGCTGCTGACCGAGCCCGGGACGGTATTGCCGCCACGCCAGTGGTTCGCGGAGCAGGATGCGGCGGATGGCGACCGGGTCGAACTGCAGGCGGCCGGCGGGCGCCACGCGGTGCGGGTGCTCGCGGCCGACGGCGCCGGCCAGGACGACGGTCGGGTGTGGGTGACCGACATCGCCACCGCCCAGGTCCTGCTGGGCCGCGAGGGGCGCCTCGACCGCATCGACCTGCGGCTGGAGGACGCCGAGGCGCAACGGGCGATGGAACGCGCATTGGAGCGGGCCGCCGGGGCCGCGGGGGTGAACCCCGAGGAGCTGGAGATCGTCGCGTCCGGGGCACGCGATCAGGCCTCGCGCGAGCTGGCGCGGGCGTTTCGCATCAACCTGACGGCGATGAGTCTGCTGGCGCTGCTGATCGCGGCGTTTCTGGTCTACAACACCCAGACGTTTTCGGTGCTGCGCCGGCGCGAGCTCCTGTCCAGTCTGCGCCTGCTGGGAGTGGGACGCGGTCGGGTCGTCGCCGTGGTTTTGCTGGAGGCCGCGGTGGTCGGACTGATCGGGACGCTGCTGGGGGCGCTGGCCGGGATTGCCCTGGCGCAGGTGCTGGTTGCGCAGGTGGCGCAGACGGTCACCGATCATTTCTTCGCCGCAGCGGTCACCCGGGTGACACCCCGCCCGCTGGCACTGCTGGCCGTGCTGGTGCTGGGCGTGGGCGTGGCGCTGCTGGCCGCGCTGGCCCCGGCACTGGAAGCGGCCCGCCACGCGGGCCCCTCGGCGCAGGGGGCGGGGGGTGGCGAGTTGCGGGCGCGGCGGCGGGTGCAACGCGTCGCGGCGGCTTCCCTGATCCTGCTGGCGGCCGGGGCGCTGGTGCTGATCAGCGCACTCGGGGGCCTGCCGGGGGCGTTCTTCGGGCTGTTCCTGCTGATTGCCGGGTTCGTGCTGTTGCTGCCGTGGGCCCTGGCGTGGGTGCTGCGTGGTCTCGCCGTCGCCAGCGCCGGTCGGACCCTGACGCGGATCGGCTTGCGCAGCCTGGAACGCAGTCTCTCGCGCAGCGGTCCGGCCGTCTCGGCCCTGACCCTGGCTCTGGCCGCGACCATCGCGGTGTCGGTGATGGTGGGCAGTTTTCGCGGCAGCGTGGAACAGTGGCTGGGGCAGGCCCTGACCTCCGATCTCTATGTCACTCCGGTCGCGCCGGCCGCGGCACGGGATTCGGCGCGGCTGCCGCAGGACTGGGCCGGGCCGCTGTTGAGCGAATCCGGGGCCGAATCGCTGAGTACCGGTACCACGGTGGAGACCGGCAGCGACGCGGGTCGGGTCGAGCTGTTCGTGGTGCGGCCGCACCCCGACTGGCTGGAACACCTGCCGCTGCTGCAGGTGGATGGTCCCCGGGGCGGGCTGGCGGACCGTCTGGCCGCCGGCGAGGCCGTGCTGGTGACCGAGCCGTTCGCCGCGCACCATGGCCTGCAGGCCGGGGAGACCCTCGAGCTGATGGTGCCGGGCGGCCGCCGGTCATTCGCGGTGGCAGGGGTCTACCGGGACTATGGCTCGCCTCGGGGGCGGGTAATGATGCCCCATGCGGCGTACGCGCGTGACGGTCCGGCGCCGGACGGCGTGGGGTCCTTCGGGCTTGTCCTGCCATCGGGTGCGGATGCCGCCGCTGCGGCCGAACGCATCGAGGCGTGGCTGGCGGAGCGGGATCCGGCCGCGGTGGTAACGCGGCCCGACACTCTCGAGGAGGAATCCATGGCGATCTTCGACCGGACCTTCGCGGTCACCCACCTGCTGCGGATCATCACCCTCGTAGTAGCCTTCATCGCCATCCTCGGGGCATTGATGGCGCTGCAGATGGAGCGCGCCCGCGAGTTCGCGACGCTGCGCAGCCTGGGGCTGGAACCCCGGGGCGTGCGGGGCCTGGTGCTGCTGCAGGGCGGGGTGCTGGGGCTGTTCGCGGTGCTCGCGGCGATCCCCGGGGGGCTGGGGATGGGCTGGATCCTGATCGAGGTGATCAATCGTCAGGCCTTCGGCTGGGGCATGGACCTGCGCTGGCCGGGACGCGAGGTGGCCGGGACGGTGTTCATCGGTCTCGTGGCCGCCCTGCTGGCCTCGCTGTGGCCGGCCTGGCGCATGGCGCGGATGCGCCTGCTGCCGGCGTTGCGGGAGGTGGCTTGATGGCGGGAATGATGCGCCGAGGACTGGATGTGCTCCGGGAGGGCGCCCCGGGCGTGTTTCTGATGGCCCTGGTGGCGTGCACCGGGGAGCCCCCGGAGCCCGATGCCGGGGTCGACGGGAACGGCGGAGCGCTGCGGGTCGGCGATGCCCTGGGGGTGGAGGATGTCGAGGGCTTTCGTCGCGCCGACGGACCGCGGGCCTTCGAGTTTCCCCGGGATCACGGACCGCACCCGGGGTTTCGCAACGAGTGGTGGTATCTGACCGGCAATCTGGATGACCCCGACGGCGGACGCCATGGCTTTCACATCACCTTCTTCCGGGTGGCGCTGGCGCCGGAGCTGGAGGGCGACCCGGCGTTTCATGGGTCGAGCTGGGCCACGCCGCGGCTGTGGATGGCGCATGCTGCGATCCTCGACGTGGAGGGCGACTGGCACGGTTCGGAGGAGCGTTTCGCCCGGGATGCCGCCGGGCTGGCCGGGGCCAGCGAGCCGGCGGGTCGGGTGTGGCTGGAGGACTGGGAGCTGGCCGGCCTGGCGGGCGACACCTGGGACCTGCGGTTCACGGTGGACGGGCGCGAGCTGGAACTGGAGCTGGACCCGGAGCGCGCCCCGGTGCTGCAGGGCGAGGCAGGTCTGAGCCAGAAGGGGCCGGAGCCGGGCAATGCGTCTTACTACTACTCGGTCCCGCGGATCGCCGCGCGGGGTACCCTGCGCGACGCCAACGACGACGAACGGTTGCTGTCGGGGCAGGCCTGGCTGGACCGCGAATGGAGCAGCGGCGCGCTGGCCGCGGGCCAGATCGGCTGGAACTGGTTTGCGCTGCAGTTCGACGACGGGACCGACCTCATGTACTACCAGCTGCGCCGCGAGGACGGCGCGCCCCACGAGCGGTCGAAGGGCCGCTGGATGCCGGCCGATGCCCCGGACCACGAGCTGCGCCCGGAGCATGTGGAGCTGGAGCCGCTGCGGCATGCGCGCATGCCCTCGGGGAACCGCTATCCGGTGGTCTGGGCGATGACGGTCACGCTGCCGGATGGCAACTCGCCCCGGCGTTTCCGCGTGGAGGCGGTGCGGGAATTTCAGGAAATGGATACGGTCATTCCCTACTGGGAAGGCGCGGTGGACATCCGTGACGAGGAGGGCGAGCTTCTGGGCCGCGGCTTCGTGGAACTGACCGGCTATGAACGCGAGGACGAAGAATGAACGGAATGACCGGTGGCAACGCGGATGCCCTGCGGGTGAAGGTCTGGGACTGGCCGACGCGGGTTTTTCACTGGGGACTGCTGCTGTGTCTGGTGGGCCTGTGGTACACCAGCACCGAATTCATGCTGTTCCGGTGGCACAAGTGGCTGGGTTACACCGTGCTGGGGCTGCTGCTGTTCCGCATCGTGTGGGGCTTTGTCGGCAGCGAGACGGCGCGTTTTCGCCACTGGCTGGCGGGGCCGGTGACGGTCGCGCGTTACGTGTGGGGCCGACTGCGCGGGACGGCACCCGAATACCTCGGCCACAACCCGCTGGGTGGCTGGGCGGTCCTGCTGATGCTGGTGCTGCTGCTGGTGCAGGCGGTCACCGGGCTGTTCGCCAATGACGACATCTTCAACCAGGGGCCGCTGGCCGATTCCGTCAGCCGTGACGTCGAACGTACGATGACGCGGCTGCACAACTGGAACTTCGATCTGTTGCTGATCGTGATCGGCGTCCACGTACTGGCCGTGTTCACCTACCAGTTCATCCTGCGGATCCGCCTGATTGGGGCGATGATCACCGGCTACAAGCGCGGGGCCTGGTCGGACCACCCGCATATCGCGAATCCCTGGTTCGGGCTGGTGCTGGCGCTGATGGTGGCCGCACTGGTGTTCGGGGTCGGGTCCGTCTGGGGATAACAGGTTGTGGGAGCTTGCTTGCAAGCGAACGGGCTGCTGCCGGGTCTGACCGCTGCCGCGGCCCTTCGAACTGACGCTGCGGAGTCGGCGGCTTTGGCTGCCGCCGGGGGTGTTGCGCTCTCTCGCGAGCGCGCCGCGCCCGTTGTCGATCAAAAACGGGCTTTCTTGTGTGAACAAGAAAGGACCCAAAGAAGTCACCCCGACTGCCGCATCCCGGTCCGCTGACGCGGCCCGGGATGCCCTCGCTCCGAGGCCGATCGCGGGCGGCGCTGAACTCGCGAAGCTGCGCTTCGCTCAGACAAGCAGCGCCTTTTCTCCCGCGCCCGACCTCTGCGCTCGGTGCGGCAAACGGGGCCGCAGGACGACCGCCCGTTCCTTTTTCGCCAGGCGGGCAGGCCGGGGGTTGTGAACGCCCCGGCCGAGACCAGGACCGTTGGCAACCGATTGTGCCGGATCGGCGAGAGGGCTCGCCTCCCACCGTGTTGAAGCCTGCCCCCCGCAGGAGGCCGGCCCTCCGGCCGATCGGGGGCCGGATGCCGTGTCGCATGGGAAGATGTCGCCCCCAAAGGACACCACGAGCCTTCGGTTCGCTTGCAAGCAAGCTCCCACAGTCACTGTTGCATACCCGGCACCGGGAGGGTGCCCGGGTAGGGCCATGGGCATGCCCTGCCGAGCCACATGATCTTCTTCCATCAGGGTTTCGGGGTGGAGCCTCTGCCCACACGCGATTCCTTTGTAAGGATGGACGGGAATGAGCTCTGCGAAGGGCCCGTACCAAAGCTTGAATCCGTTGGTGCACCGGACCGCCGCTGCATCAGGAACCGGGGAATGCACGATTCGGGCGCCCCACGATCAGCCGGGCCGGGACCGGGGCACCAATGGCCGGAGCGCCTCCGGTTTACCCCCTCCCGTTGCGAGCCCCTTGCGGAGGGTGCCTCGCGCCGGAAACAAGGCGCCGGATGTCTGAGCGAAGCGTAGCTTCGCGAGTTCGGCGCCGCCGGCGCGGGGCGCCCGGAGCAAGGTTCCCGGGCGAGCTCCGGGTGCCCTTCTTTGGGTCCTTTCTTGGGCAAGCAAGAAAGGACCTCGCGGTGCGCTCGCGAGAGAGCGCAACCCCCGGCGGCAGCCAAAGCCGCCGACTCCGCAGCGCCAGCTCAAGGCCCCGCGGCAGCGGTCAGGCACGGGCAGCAGCCCGTGTTCGCTTGCAAGCAAGCTCCCACAGCCGTTGCCGGGCGCCGTCCCGACACCCGGCCAGCGCTGCGCCGGTGTTACATCGCCCGGATGCGTTCGCGCTGGGCGGCGAGCTGTTCGCGGGTGGCCTGCATCTCGGCGACGCGGTCGCGCTCCTTCTGCACCACCTCGGCCGGGGCGCGGTCGACGAAGCTCTCGTTGGCAAGGCGCTTTTCGCTTTGCTCGAGATTCTTGTCGAGCTTGTCGATCTCCTTGTCCAGGCGGGCGAGCTCGGCGTCCTTGTCGATCAGTCCGGCCAGCGGGATCAGCAGCTGCATCTCGTCGACCAGGGCCATCGCGGATTCCGGGGCCTCGTCGGTGGCGTCCAGCCAGGTCACGCTCTCGGGTTTCGCCAGAAACTCCAGCAGCCCGCGGTGGCGCGCGTAACGCTGCTGGTCGGCCTCGCTCCAGTTCTTCACCAGCACCGGCAGCGGCTTGCCCGGGGCGATGTCCATCTCGGCGCGAATGCGGCGCAGCCCGGTGATGAAATCCTTGACCCAGTCGAGCTCGGCGGTGGCGGTGGCATCACGCGGGAAGCCGTCCTGCGCGGGCCAGGGGCGCTGGACCAGGAACTCGATGTCGTCGCCGATGCCGGCGTGCGGCTTCACACTGGTCCAGATCGCCTCGGTGATGAACGGGATCACCGGGTGCAGCAGACGCAGCAGGGCCTCGAGCACGCTGACGAGCGTATGGCGCGTGGCACGCTTGACCGCCTCCGGCGTGGCCTCGTCGTTCAGCACCGGCTTGGTCAGCTCCAGGTACCAGTCGCAGTAGTCGTGCCAGGTGAACTCGTAGAGCGTCTGCGCGGCGAGGTCGAAGCGGTAGGCGTCGAGCTGCTGCGTGGCGGTCGCGGCGGTGGCGGCCAGGCGGTCGAGGATCCAGCGATCGGCCAGGGTGCGTTGTTCCGCCGTGTCGGCAGCAGGCGAGCAGTCCTGGCCCTCGACGTTCATCAGCACGAAGCGCGAGGCGTTCCACAGCTTGTTGCAGAAGTTGCGGTAGCCCTCGATGCGGCCGAGATCGAACTTGATGTCGCGCCCGGTGGTGGCGAGTGCCGCGAGGGTGAAGCGCAGGGCGTCGGTGCCGAAGGCGGGGAAGCCGTCGGGGAAGGCCTTGCGTGTGGTCTTCTCGATCTTCTTCGCCATCTGCGGCTGCATCAGGCCCTGGGTGCGCTTGGCCACCAGGTCGTCGGCGCTGATGCCGTCGATCAGGTCAATCGGGTCGATCACGTTGCCCTTGGACTTGGACATCTTCTGGCCTTCCGAGTCGCGGATCAGGCCGGTTACGTAGACCTCGCGGAAAGGCACGTCCCCCATGAAGTGCTCGCCCATCATGATCATGCGGGCGACCCAGAAGAAGATGATGTCGAAGCCGGTGACCAGCACGCTGGTCGGGTAGAAGTCCTTGAGCTCCTGCGTCTGCTCCGGCCAGCCGAGGGTGGAGAATGGCCACAGCGCCGAGCTGAACCAGGTGTCGAGCACGTCCTCGTCCTGTTCCAGCGCCACCTCGGCGCCCAGGCCGTGCTTCTCGCGCACCTCGTCCTCGGAACGCCCGACGTACACGTTGCCATCGCCGTCGTACCAGGCGGGGATGCGGTGGCCCCACCAGATCTGGCGCGAGATGCACCAGTCCTCGATGTTGCGCATCCACTCGAAGTAGGTCTTCGACCAGTTCTCCGGCACGAAGCGGATGCGGCCGTCCTCCACCGCCTTGATCGCCGGTTCGGCCAGCGGGCCGGCCTTCACGTACCACTGGTCGGTCAGGTAGGGCTCGACCACGGTGCCGGAGCGGTCGCCGCGCGGGACCATCAGCTTGTGGTCCTCGGTCTTTTCCAGCAGGCCGAGGTGATCCAGATCGGCGACCACGCGCTTGCGGGCCTCGTAACGGTCCAGTCCGCGGTAGGCCTCGGGCACGCTGTCGTTCAGGCAGGCATCGATGGTCAGGATGTTGATCACCGGCAGGTCGTGGCGCTGCCCCATCGCGTAGTCGTTGAAGTCGTGCGCCGGGGTGATCTTCACGCAGCCGGAGCCGAACTCGGCCTCGACGTAATCGTCGGCGATGATCGGGATCTCGCGCCCGACCAGCGGCAGGCGGATGGTCTTGCCGATCAGGTGGCGGTAGCGCTCGTCCTCCGGGTGCACCGCGACGGCGGTATCGCCCAGCATGGTCTCGGGGCGCGTGGTGGCCACGGTCAGGTGCCCGGAGCCGTCCGCCAGCGGGTAGCGGAAGTGCCACAGATGACCGTTTTCCTCTTCCGACAGCACCTCCAGGTCGGACAGCGCGGTGTGCAGGACCGGGTCCCAGTTGACCAGGCGCTTGCCGCGGTAGATCAGGCCCTCGTCAAACAGGCGCACGAAGACCTCGAGCACCGCCTCGGACAGGCCGTCGTCCATGGTGAATCGCTCGCGCGACCAGTCCACCGAATCGCCCAGCCGGCGCATCTGGCGGGTGATGGTGCCGCCGGATTCGTTCTTCCAGTCCCAGACCGCGCGGACGAACTCCTCGCGCCCGAGGTCGTGGCGGGTCTTTTCCTGCGCCGCCAGCTGGCGCTCGACCACCATCTGCGTGGCGATCCCGGCATGGTCGGTCCCGCCCTGCCACAGGGTGCGGTCGCCGTGCATGCGCCGGTAGCGGATCAGGGTGTCCATCAGCGTGTGCTGGAACGCATGCCCCATGTGCAGCGTGCCGGTCACGTTCGGCGGCGGCAGCAGGATGCAGTAGTTTGCCTCGCCCGTCTCCGGCGGCGCGAAGATGTTCGCGGCCTCCCAGCGTTCGTACTGGGCCTGTTCGATGCTCTTGGGGTCGAAGCTCTTGTCCATGGTCGGGCCGGGCTCGGGGTGTGGATGGCAAAGCCGCGCATTATAACGAGGGATGCAGTTCGTGACCCGTTTTCCTGCGCGGCTTGTCGAAACCCTCGGCCCGTGTGCGAGAATAAGCCGAACGTGATGACCGCTGAGTGTGGCGGGCCTGTGCGCCGCAACCGGATAACAACGAGGAGAAAGACCGATGTTCACGAAAGGAAAGATTGCTGCCGCCGTCGGCGGTGCCCTGATGCTGGCCGGTGGCATGTCTGCGGCCCAGGCCGACACGTTCCACGGCGGATACGTCGGCGGCCAGCTGGTGATCGTGGATTACGACTTTGATGCGGACCCCGGCCCAACCCTGTCGGATACTGATGTCGGCATCGGTGGCCTGATCGGGACCGGTACCACCGAGAATGACTACTACCTGGGTGTGGAACTCGATTTCTGGCTGGATCAGGCCGACGACTCGACCACCTGGAACGGAATTGATACCGAGGTGGATGTGAAGCACAGCTATGGCGTGAACCTCCGGCTGGGCCGGGTCTTCAACGACGACTGGCTGGTCTATGGCCTGCTGGGTTATCAGGGCACCAAGGCCAAATTTTCCGTCGACGGATTTGGCTCCGAGTCTGAAACCTTCGAAGGCGGACGTGGAGGAGCCGGTGTTGAATATCAGCTCGACAACCGGATGTTCTTCCGCGGCGAATTCTCCAAGACCTACCACGGGTCGGAATCCTCACGTGGTGTCGAAGTGGATCCGGATTCCTGGCAGGTGAAGGGCGCGATCGGCTACCGCTTCTGAAGCCTTTCGGGGCAGGATCGGAATGAAGGGGCCCCGCGCGCCGGGGTGGCGTGCGGGGCCCTGTTGTATCGGGGCATTGCGGTGCCCCGTGAGCGGGTTGCGGGATCAGCCGCTGACCCAGGCGTCGCACCAGCCGCCGGCGGCGACGTTGACGCCCTGGAAATCGGCGTGATGGCAGCCGCCGTTGCCGTCCCAGAAGGCGCAGTTGTCGCAGCGCTCGCCCTCGGAGTAGTCCGGATGGTCGGCGTTGGCGGCATCCGCCACGTAGTTGTGGGCGTGTCCGTCCTCGGCCATGGGACTGGCCTTGGCGGCGGACATGCCGGCCATGCTCACAACCGGGATGGCGGCGACGGCCGCGGAGGCGCGGCGGAGAAAGGTACGGCGGCTGATATCGGTCTTGTCGGACATGGTTCCGACCTCCTTGCTGGTAGTTTTCTTGTGACGGGCATCTCTGCGGATGCCGTCGCTACCTTGCATCGGTTCTCCGCGTTATTTCTACGTGAATGGGTCACAAAACCTCCCCAAGTGAAGGGATTTATGATCCAGCTCAAGGGGTGGGTGCAGGGAAGGACGCCGTCCGCCGACGGGGCTCACAGGGCGTGATGTTCCAGCGGATAGCCGCGGTCGCGGAAGTAGCGCCAGCGGGCGCGGCCGGCGGCGCGGCCGGCGTCGTCGCCGCCGACGATGTCGGCCACGCGCTCGAAACGGCCGCAGTATTCGGGGACCTCGGCGGCCAGGTTGACCAGCACGTCGCAGTGGGTGGTCGGGGCACGGGAATCGTGCAGGGTCACCGGCACGTCGGCGGCGTCCACCTCGGTGGCATGGGGCAGGAAGGCGGTATCGCGGAAGGTCCACAGCCATTCGTCCAGGCTCTGCGTCAGGGCCGGGTCCCCGGTGTGCACGTGCACCCGGTGACCCTGGCGCGAGGCCTTCTCGGCCAGCCGGCAGGCCAGCTGCAGGCGCGCGTCAGGCTGCGCATCCTGCAGCAGGTAGAAGGTGACGCGGGTCATGCGCCGGCCTCCTTCAGGCCTGATCCAGCAGGTACTGCATCAGCATCGGGACCGGACGGCCGGTCGCGCCCTTTTCCTTGCCGCTCTTCCAGGCCACCCCGGCGATGTCGACGTGCGCCCAGGTGTAGTCCTCGGTGTAGCGCGAGAGGAAGCAGCCGGCGGTGATGGTGCCCGCCGGGCGACCGCCGATGTTGGCCATGTCGGCGAAGTTGCTCTTGAGCTGTTCCTGGTATTCCGGCCACAGCGGGAGCTGCCAGCCGCGGTCGCCGGTTTCCTCGCCGGCCTGCTGCAGCTGCCGGACCAGACGGTCGTCGTTGCCCAGTAGCGCGGCACCCTGGTGGCCCAGGGCGATGATGCAGGCGCCGGTGAGGGTGGCGATGTCGATCACCGCCTTCGGCTTGTAGCGATCCACCCAGGTCAGGGCGTCGGCCAGCACCAGGCGGCCCTCGGCGTCGGTATTCAGGATCTCGACGGTCTGCCCGGACAGGGTGTGGATGATGTCGCCGGGCCGGGTGGCGCGGCCGTCCGGCATGTTCTCGGCGCTGGTGACCACGCCGACCACGTTGATCGGCAGGCCCAGTTCGCACACCGCCTCGATGACCCCGAACACGCTGGCGGCGCCGCACATGTCGTATTTCATCTCGTCCATCTCGGCGCCCGGCTTGAGCGAGATGCCGCCGGTGTCGAAGGTGATGCCCTTGCCGACGAACACCACCGGGGCATCGTCCTTGTCGCCGCCGCGGTACTCCATCGCGATCAGGCGCGGCGGACGCTCCGACCCCTGGCCGACGGCGAGGATGGCCCCGGCGCCCAGGGCCTCCAGCTCGTGTTCGTCGAGCACGGTGGTCTCGAGACGGTCATACTGTTCGGCGAGCCGGCAGGCGGTGTCGGCGAGGGATTCGGGATAGCAGACGTTGGGCGGGGTGTTGCCGAGGTCCTTGGCCCGGTTCATGCCGGTGACGATGGCCGCGGCCTCGCTGCAGGCCTTCTTCGCCGCATCGGCCTGGTTGCGTTCCACCGCGAGCTGGACCTTCTCGAGCTTGACGGGCCGGGTTTCTTCCTTGCCCTTGAACTCGAAGAAGCGGTAGGCGGCATCGCCGATGGCGGTGATCAGGGTGCGCACGGTCCAGGCGATATCCTTGCCGCGCGGGACGAAGTCCTCCACCGCGATCACGGCCGAGTCGGCCGGGCGCTCCACCAGCGCGCTGGCGAGGGTCTGGCAGGCCTTGCGCGCGGCGCGGGCGTCGTAGTCCTTCTTCGCACCCAGGCCGATCAGCAGCGCGGAACCCTTGCGCCCGGTTCCGGGCACCAGCAGGCGCGAGCTGGCGTCGCCGTCCATCTCGCCGGCCTTGAGCAGGGCTGCGAGATCGCCGTCGCGGGCCGCGTCGACAGCGCGGGTGCCGGGGGCCGGTTTGCGCCGGTGGCTGACGGCGGTGACACGGATCCCGGCCCGGGGTTTGTCGACGGTGGAGGTGGTGACGGAGAATTGCATGGGCGCCTCGCGGGATGAGTTGAATGATCTCCAGTGATACTACCAGCGCGCCGCCGGGGCGCACTACGCACACCGGCGACGTGGATACGGGCCGCGCATGATCCTGCGCCGGGCCGAGCGCTTCGTTGCGCGCGAACTTCTGCTGACCCAGGCGGCGGTCACCGTGGTGCTGCTGCTGGTGATCGTCGGCGGGGTGCTCGCGCGCGTGCTGCAGGACGTGGCCGAGGGCAGCGTGCCGGCGGATTTCCTGCCGGCCCTGGTGGGCTTCGGCGCGTTCAAGGGCATCGTGTATCTGTGGCCGGTGGCGCTGTTCCTGGGGTTCATGCTGGTGCTGGGCCGCATGCAGCGCGACAGCGAACTGATCGCGCTGCAGTCGGGCGGGATGTCGTTCGCCGCGCTGTATCGTGCCCTGTTCCTGGTCGCCGGACCGGCGGCGATCCTGCTGGCGGCGCTGATGAACACCGTGGTGCCCTGGACCGAGGGCGAGGTGGACCGCATGCGCGATCTCGCCGATCAGCGCTCGGACCTGGTGGGGATCGCGCCGGGGCAGTTCCTGGAGTCGCGTGTGGGGGATCAGGTGTTCTTCGCCGAGCGTCTGAGCGATGACCGCGAGGCGCTGGAGGAGGTCTTCATCTACCGCGAGGTGGACGGCGAGGCGCAGGTCACGGTGGCCGCGCGTGCGATCCCCGATCCCGGTGCCGAGGGCAGCGGCTTCCTGGTGCTGGAGGACGGCTACCGCTACGTCGGCACCCCGGGCAGCGGGGCCTTCCGCATGCTGGAATTCGAGCGCCTGCGCACGCAGATCACCGAGCCCGACCCGGGCGCCGAGCGGCGCAGCCTGGAGGCGCTCTCCACGCCGGAGCTGTGGGCCGAGCGGGACGATCACGAGGTGCGCGCCGAACTGGAGTGGCGCTTTGCCATGCCGCTGTCGATCGTGGCCCTGACGCTGATCGCCCTGCCGCTGTCGCTGGTGCCGCCGCGCAGCGGGCGCTACGCGCGCATTCCCGCGGCGATCGGGGTGTACGTGCTGTACGCCAACTTCCTGATCCTGGGGCAGGGGCAGCTGGCGGACGGCCAGGTGCCCGTGGCCGTGGGACTGTGGTGGGCGCACGGCGCGATGCTCGCGCTGTGGTTGCTGCTGGCCTGGCGCAAGGGCCTGCTGCGCCGGCCGCGCCGGGGCGCGGGTCCGCCGGCGGGAGAGCCGGCATGACCACGATCCTGGGGCGCTACATCATCCGCCAGGTGCTGCTGGGGACCGCGCTGGCGGTGCTGCTGCTGGTCGCGCTGGATGCGGTATTCGCGCTGATCGACGAGCTGCGGGACATCGGCCGCGGCGATTACGGCGTGGCGCAGGCGCTGATGTACGTGGCGCTGACGCTGCCGCGGCGGATGTACGAGATGATGCCGCCGGCGGCCCTGCTCGGCGGTCTGCTGCTGCTGGGCAACCTCGCGGCGGGCAGCGAGCTGACGGCCATGCGCGCCGCCGGGATGACCCTCGGGCGCTTCGTCTCCTGGGTGATGCAGGGCGGGCTGATCGTGGTGCTGGCGATGGTCGCGATCGGCGAGTTCGTCGCGCCGGTGGCGGAGAACCGCGCGCAGAACCTCAAGGCGACCGCCTTCGACCGCGAACTGAGCGTTGGCTCGATGGGGCTGTGGGCGCGCGACGGGCGGCGCATCGTGCATGCCGAGGCCGTGCTGCCGGATGACCGGCTGGCCGGCGTGCGCGTGGTCGAACTGGGCGAGGACCGGCGCCCGCGGGTGATCACCCGGGCCGCGGGTGCGCGCCACGTGGACGGCGAGTGGTGGCTGGAGGACGTGGAACGCTCGCGCCCGGATTTCGACGGGGTGGTCACGGAACACGCCGATGAGAAACGCGTGGAGCGTCTGATCGCCCCGGAATACTTCTCGGTGCTGGTGGTGGAGCCCGCGCAGATGGGAGCGCGCGACCTGCATCGTTACATCCGGTACCTGCAGGAAAACCGCCTGGATTCGGCGCCCTACGAGGTGGCCTTCTGGCAGCGCCTGACCCTGCCGGCCTCGACCTGGGTGATGCTGCTGCTGGCGATCCCGTTCCTGTTCGGGTCGCAGCGCGAGGGCGGGGCCGGACGCCGGCTGTTCGTGGGCATCGCGATCGGGGTGTCGTTCGCGATCGTGATGCGGGCGATGACCCATGTCGGACTGGTGTTCGCGCTGCCGCCGGTGCTGGCGGCCAGTGTGCCGGTGCTGCTGTTCCTGGTGGCGGGGCTGCTGGGACTGCGGCGCGTGGCATGATGTGACGCGGATCATCGACGACGGGAGAACGACGCAATGAGAGCAGGCGGAAGACCGTCCCGGACCGGGCGCGCGGGGCAACTCCTGTGGCTGCTGCTGGTAGCCGGACTGCTGGCCGCCTGCGGCAGCCCGGGGCCCACCGATCTGGATCCGCTGCCGCGTTCGGCGACCGTGCTGGTTTTCGGGAACAGCGTGACCCACGGGACCGGGGCCGGCGATGGCAAGGACTTTCCGACGCGTCTGGAGGCGATCACCGGCTGGACCGTCATCAACGACGGGGTGCCCGGCGATCGGGCGGATACCGCACGCGGGCGCATCGAGGACAGCCTGGTCGAACATGAACCGGATCTGGTCATCCTCGAGCTCGGCGGCAACGACTTCCTGCGCGGGCGGGAGCCGGCGGAGGTGAAGGAGGATCTGCGGGCACTGATCGGACACGTGCGTGACCACGGGGGCCAGCCACTGCTGATCGGCGTGCCCGAGGCTTCGGCCCTGGGGGCGGCCACCGGCCGGCTGAGTGATGACGGGATCTATCGCGAGCTGGCGCGCGAGGAGGACGTACCGCTGATCGAGGGCGTGCTGGCCGGGGTGCTGAACGACCCGGATCTGCGTGCGGACCGCATCCACCCGAACGCGGACGGCTATGCACGCATGGCCGAGGAGATCGCCGACGGGCTGATGGAGGTCGGACTGTGGCTGGGGCGCCGAGCCCCGTGAGCGGGTGACGGGCCGGGTGACGGGTCCGGGTGACCGTGCAGGCGATCAGCCGCCCTCAGCCGCCCCCGGAGTCCTGTTCGTCCTGGTTTTCCTTCCAGCGCGGACGCTTGAGCGGCCGCGTGCGCATCAGCACGGTGGAGGACAGCCAGTCGTGCAGCATCCAGCGCTGCGGGTGCAGGGCACTGGCGCCCAGGGCGAGAACCCCCAGCGCGGTCATCAGCGCGGTCATCCAGTCGCCGTGCTCGCGCGCCAGATGGATCGCCATCAGGATGAACATCCACTGGGAGATTCCCACCAGGAAACGCAGCGTGGCCTGCCAGGAGGTGATCCGGCTGCCATCCTCGCTGCGCACCACCAGGTTCCAGGTCTGCATCCCGAGGGTCTGTCCGGTCCGGCGCCAGAAGCCGTAGAAAAAGGCCCAGGCGGCGAAGATGTTGAGGGTGAGCTGGACCTGCCAGAAGAACACGTCCAGCAGGTTCCAAAACGGCAGGGTCACCAGCCCCAGCACCAGCCAGATGGCCAGCACCAGCAGGCTGTCGTAGAGCAGTGCGCCGAAGCGCAGCAGCAGGCCGACGGGGCGGGAGTCGCGTTCGGGAGCGGGGATGTCGTTCATGGGGTCTCGCTGGTCACTGCGCGGAAGATTGCGTAGTCTTGCGGTATGTCGCGACGGTTTCAACGTATCCCGCTCGAATTTCCGGCCCGGCTCGAGCTGGATGGCCGGACATGTCCGGTGCGCGTGCTCGACATCTCGCTGCGTGGAGTGCTGGTGGAATGCGAGGGGCTCGAACCGCTCGCCCCGGGCACGTCCGGCCAGGTGGACATCCCGCTCAGTGACGAGGCCCGCATCGCCTTCGAAGGCACGGTGCGCTGGCAGCAGGGCGAGCGGCTGGGGCTGGAGATCGCTGCCATGCCGCTGGAGTCCGCCGGTCACCTGCGGCGTCTGGTGGAGCTGAACCTGGGCGACGAGGCGCTGCTGGAGCGCGAGTTCGCCGCCATGATCGGCGACCCGCCGGGCGAGGACGCCCCCCGGCCGCTGAGCAGTTCGCCGCGGCGGGCTCAGTAGAGCTCGCTGAACGGCAGCACCTCCACCCACTCCCCGGCGCGAGCGCCGTCTGCCTCCCGCGGCAGTACCACGAAGGCATTCGCCCGGCTTATCGCGCTCAGCTGATGCGAGCCCTGGCCCCCGGCGCTGCGCACTACGTCCACGCCGTCCTCGGTCTCCACGATCGCCCGCTGATAATCCGTGCGCCCCGGCCGCTTGCGCAGATCCTCGCACAGCCGTGCGCGCAGGGTGCGCGGTTCGCCTACCGGCAGGCCGGCCAGACTGCGCAGGGCGGGACCGACGAACAGGCCGAAGGTCGCCATCGCCGAGACCGGATTGCCCGGCAGCCCGACAAACCGGGCCTGGCCGAAGCGGCCAAAGGCCAGCGGCCGTCCGGGCTTCATCGCGATCTTCCAGAAGCCGACCTCGCCGCGCTCCTGCAGGATGCGGGTAATGTAGTCGGCATCACCCACCGAGACCCCGCCCGTGGTCAGGATCAGATCGGCCTCGCGGCCCGCGGATTCCAGAGCCTCGCGCACGGCGTCCTCGTCGTCGGGAATGATGCCGTAGTCGCGGGCCTTGACCGCGTAGCGCGACAGCAGGGAACGCAGCATGTGGCGATTGCTGTCGTGGATCTGGCCGGGCTCCAGGGGTTCGTCCACCGGGACCAGTTCGTCGCCGGTGGAGAAGAACACGACCCGCGGTTTGCGCAGGACATCCACCTCGGCGATGCCCTGGCTGGCCAGGACGCCGATTTCGGCCGCACCGAGGACCTGCCCGGTGCGATACAACGCTTCACCCCGGCGCGTGTCTTCGCCCGGACCACGGATGTTCGCGTTCTCCGGGGCGGGCCGGTCGAACTGCACGGAGTCGCCGTCCGGCGTGACGTGTTCCTGCATCACCACGGTATCGGCGTCGTCCGGGACCACGGCCCCGGTCATGATGCGCACGCACCCGCCGGGTGGCAGCGGTTCGTCCCACGGGTGCCCGGCGGCCGCCTGGCCGACCCGGCGCAGGCGCGAGCCGGCCTCGCGGGCATCGGCGGCGCGCAGGGCGTAGCCGTCCATCGCCGAGACCCGGGCCGGAGGGACGTCCAGCCGGGCATGCACGTCCGCGGCGAGAACCCGTCCGGTGGCCGTCTCCAGACTGCGCGTGCGCGTCTCGGCAACCGCCCGGCAGGCCTCCAGCACGGCGGCGCGCGCCTGTTCCACGGTGAGGGCGGTGGGGTCGAATTCGTCACAGGCGGCCGCGTTCATCCGGTTCCTCCGTTGTCATCTGTCAGCCGTTCAATAACGGGTAAAGGGAAAGGTGTTCGATGATGAAGTCCGCCACCGGCGAGGGGTCGTCCAGCGGCAGCACCGGGCCATGGAAGGGCAGCCCGCCGGCGTCGGTGGCCACTGCGACCACCCCCGGTGTGTCGGGGTACAGCGGTGGCTTGTCGTTGGCCTTGCGGTAGACCTCGATGCGCGGCAGGTCGGCGTTCTTGAAGCCCTCCACCAGGATCAGGTCCGAGCGCGCCGGATCCAGTTTCGCGCACAGGGCGTCGAGGTCGGGGGTCGCCCCTTCCTCGATCTCGGGCGTCTCCACCATCAGGGCGAAGCGCCGGGACGAGGCCACCAGGGTCTGGTCGGCCCCCGAGTGACGCAGCTCGTAGCTGTCCTTGCCCGGTTTGTCCACGTCGAACTCGTGGTGGGCATGCTTGATCACCGCCGGGCGCAGGCCGCGGTTGCGCAGCTCCGGGATGAGTCGTTTCAGCAGCGTGGTCTTGCCCGAGCCGCTCCAGGCGGCGAAGCCGATGCGCGGCAGCGTGTTGTCCGGGTGGCTCATGACGGTTCCTCTCCCTGGTGGCGACGGCCCGGTGTGGTACCGGTCGTCGGGGAGTGTAAGGAATCGGCCGCCAATCTACACGCCGGTTGCGGGGGGGCGTAAGTTCCCGGGGTCACGGCGGGGCAAGATCTTCGGGGGTGTTGAGGTTGGCGAAGACCTCGGGGCAATCGGAGAAAACGGCGGTCACGGCGCCGTGTTCGCGCAGCCAGACGCCGGCGGGCAGGGGGCCCTCGGCGATCGCGGCGCGCAGGGCGGGGACCAGCCCGGCGCCCAGCAGCAGGAACAGCGGCTGCAGCCGCTGGCCGTCGTGGGCCATTGCGGCGGGGGCGGCGTGTTCGGTTCGCGCCGCCTGCAGGCGGGGACCGAGGTCGTACGGGGCACGCGGGGCATCCACCGGGACGCACAGCAGGTCGCGCCCGGGACGGGCTGCCCCGGCCGCGGCAATCCCGGCGAGCGGGCCACGGTAATCGGGGTGTTCGTCGGCGACGCAGGGAAACCCCAGCCGCGCGCAACGGTCCATTTCGGTATTGGTGCTGACGACGATGCCATCGACCTGTCCCTGCAGACGCTCGACGGCATGCTCGATCAGCGGA
Organism: Thioalkalivibrio sp. AKL17; assembly: GCF_000377885.1. NCBI lineage: Bacteria > Pseudomonadati > Pseudomonadota > Gammaproteobacteria > Chromatiales > Ectothiorhodospiraceae > Thioalkalivibrio > Thioalkalivibrio sp. AKL17. The sequence goes on along the minus strand of NZ_KB898765.1, from coordinate 191,969 downwards.
CGGCCCCGGTATTCGATCCAGGCCTTGTTGCAGCCGCCCATGCGCCGGCCCTGACCGCCGGCGAGGATGACCCCCAGCGGCGGGCGGTCCGGGGTGGCGGGCGGAGTCTGGCGGGGGTCCTGCGGCATGGGCGTTCGTTTGCGCAATGGCCTATGTTGTAGGGTGCAGGATACGTGGCGGACACGATACGAGGACGGCAGCGATACATGATCCGATTCCGGAAGCAACGCGGCGCCGCGGCCCGCTGGCTGCTGTGGCTGACACTGCTGGTGGTCGGCACGGCCGGCGCGCTGCTGGCCAGCGCCGATAACGGTGGCGACCGCGAAGCCGTGCTCCTGACCGTGGACGGGGCCATCGGTCCGGCGACCGTAGATTACATCACGCGCGGGATCGATGCCGCCGAGGAGCGCGGTGCCGAGATGGTCGTGCTGCAGCTGGACACGCCCGGTGGCCTCGATTCCAGCATGCGCAGCATCATCAAGCACATGCTGCAGTCCGGGGTGCCGGTGGTGACCTACGTGCACCCGGCCGGCGCGCGGGCCGCCAGCGCCGGCACCTACATGCTCTACGGCTCGCATGTCGCGGCCATGACGCCCGCCACCAATCTGGGCTCCGCGACTCCCGTACAGATGGGCGGGGGTGGCCTTCCGGGTCTGGACGAGGAAGACCTCGAGGAGATGCGCGAGGACGCGGCGGAGGAAGACAACGGCGACGGAAACGGAAACGGAAACGGCGAAGCGGAAGAGGGGCGGAACGACAACGGGGTCGAGCCGTCTGCCGGGGAGGAACGGCTGGAGGATGACCCCGAGCCCCGGCGCGGCGAGGATGCGATGGAGCGCAAGGTGCTGGAGGACGCGGTGTCGTACATCCGCGGGCTGGCAGAGCGCTATGATCGCAACGCCGACTGGGCCGAGGAGACGGTGCGCGAGGGGTCGAACCTGACCGCCACCGACGCGCTGAACCAGAACGTCATCGATTTCGTTGCCGACAATCTCGACGATCTGCTCCAGCAGATCGACGGCCATACGGTGAAGCTGGCAACCGGCGAGCGCGAGCTGGTGACCGAAGGCATCCGGATCGTGCGCATGGATCCGGACTGGCGCACCGAACTGCTGTCGCTGATCACCAATCCCAACATCGCCTACATCCTGATGCTGATCGGGATCTACGGCATCATCTTCGAACTGGCCAATCCCGGGGCGGTCTACCCGGGTGTGATCGGTTCCATCTCGCTGATTCTGGCTTTTTTCGCCCTGCAGGTGATGCCGATCAACTACGCCGGGCTGGCGCTGATGCTGCTGGGGATGATCTTCATGATCGCCGAGGCCTTCGTGCCCAGTTTCGGCGCTCTGGGCATAGGAGGACTCGTGGCATTCATGACCGGTTCCGTGATCCTGTGGGACGACCCCAATCTGAATGTGGCCCTGCCGCTGGTGGTGGGCACGGCCATCGCGATCGGCCTGGTGTCGGTGTGGGTGCTGGGGCGGCTGTTCAAGCTGCGCGGGCAAAAGCCCGCGACCGGCCACGAGGAGATGATCGGCATGATCGGTCACGCCCGTGCGGATTTCGAGGTGCGGGGCCCGGTGTGGGTGCACAGCGAGCTGTGGACGGCCGAGACCACGGCGCCGGTTCGTGAAGGGCAGAAGGTGCGCGTGACGGCCATCGAGGGCCTGCGCCTGACGGTCGAGCCAGTGGAGCAGGAAGGAACGGCGGAAACGGCGTAAGCCCCGGGCCAGATTCGGCCGGGGGCGCAGGTGTCCCGTGCACCGATTCATGGATGCCGGCAGAGCCGGTCCCGGGCCGCGAAAATTCGGTCCGCACATGCAGTAATCCGCCTTCCGGCGGAAAGGAGTGCAACATGTTGAACGATTTCGGTTATCTCGTCGTACCGCTGGTCATCATCATCGCCCTGATCGCGATGTCGATCCGGGTGCTGCGCGAGTACGAGCGCGGCGTGGTCTTCTTCCTGGGCCGGTTCCAGTCGGTCAAGGGCCCGGGCCTGATCATCGTGATCCCGGGCATCCAGCAGATGGTCCGGATCGACCTGCGCATCATCACCCTCGACGTGCCCAGCCAGGACGTGATCTCTCAGGACAACGTGACGGTGCGAGTGAACGCGGTGTTGTATTTCCGCGTGGTGGACTCGGCCAAGTCGGTGATCCAGGTGGAGGACTACTATGCCGCCACCAGCCAGCTGGCGCAGACCACGCTGCGCTCGGTGCTGGGCAAGCATGACCTGGACGAGATGCTGTCCGAGCGTGACAAGCTGAACAACGACATCCAGGAGATCCTCGATTCGCAGACCGATGCCTGGGGCATCAAGGTCACCAATGTCGAGATCAAGCATGTCGACCTGGACGACTCGATGATCCGCGCCATTGCCCGTCAGGCCGAGGCCGAACGCGAACGCCGCGCCAAGGTCATCCACGCCGAGGGTGAACTGCAGGCGGCCGAGAAGCTGGTACAGGCGGCCCAACAGATGGAGGCGGCGCCTTCTTCCCTGCAACTGCGTTACATGCAGACCATGGCCGACATGTCCACCAACGGGAACGCCAACACCATCTTCTTCCCGCTGCCGCTGGAGCTGACCAAGGTGTTCGAGAACCTGGCGGCCAAGTTCCGTGCGGAGAACCCCGAGAACCCGCTCAACGCAGCCGCCGCGGCTGCCGGCATGGGGACGAAGAAGGGCGCCTCGGACGTGACCGGTGACACCGCCGGCGGGTCGGCTGCGGCTACCGGCGACGAGGGAGAAGCCGGGGCGCGCGGGACGAATCGGGGGCCGGCGCCGGATGACCCCGCGAATCCCTGATCGCGCCGGCGCGGTTCCACCGGGATGACGACGGAGACCACGGCCGCAGGCGCGGGTGCTTTCGGGGATGTCCCCGGGGAGGCTTCCGGGGGAGTGACGCACGAGGGGAGCGACACCGCGGTCGCCGGATCCGTCCCGGCGGTCCTCGATCGATTCCTGGACGAGCTGTGGGCGGTGGAAGGCCTGGCCGACCGGACCCTGGCGGCCTACCGGCGCGATCTGAGCGCGCTGGCAGGTTTCCTGGCGGCGCGGGACGGGGCACTGGAGGCCGCGACCCATGCCGACCTGCTGGCCTTTGTCGCCGCCCGCATGCAGGGCGGGGCGCGCCCGCGTTCGGTGGCCCGGGCGCTGTCCTCGATTCGCCGCTTCTATCGTTTTCTGGTGCAGGCCGGTGAACGCGAGGACGACCCCTCGGCCGGCATCGATCCACCGCGGCCCGGACGGCCCCTTCCGGCGGGGCTGTCGGAGGGACAGGTGGAGGAGCTGCTGGCGGCGCCGGATACCACCACGGCGGTGGGACTGCGTGACCGGGCGATGCTGGAGATGATGTACGCGGCCGGTTTGCGGGTCTCCGAACTCGTCGGGCTGGAAGGCACGGCGGTGAATACCCGGCAGGGCGTGGTGCGCATCACCGGAAAGGGCGGACGCGAGCGTCTGGTGCCGCTGGGCGAGATGGCGACCGACTGGCTGGCGGCGTATCTCGACCGCGCGCGCCCCGAGCTGATGGCGGGGCACCCGCCGGTGGAGGCGGTGTTCGTGACCCGGCGCGGCCGGGGGCTTACGCGTCAGGCCTTCTGGTACCGGATCAAGGCGCATGCGGCGCAGGCCGGCATCGATACGGCCCTGTCGCCGCACACCCTGCGGCACGCGTTCGCCACCCATCTGCTGGACCACGGGGCCGACCTGCGCGTGGTGCAGATGCTTCTGGGGCACAGCAGCCTGTCCACGACGCAGATCTACACCCACGTCGCGCGGGCGCGGCTGCAGGCGTTGCATGCGGAACACCATCCCCGGGGGTAGCCGTCTGTCCCCCGGAAGGCAACCGGCCTACAATCCACGTTTTGATTCATCAGCGAGACACCCATGTTGCTCAAGCGCGTTCTTCCTTTCGCGGTCGCCCTGGCGGCCGCCGGCACCACCGCTCAGGCCAGCGAGGCGATCGAGCAGGCCATGTCGCAGGCCATCCCCGATGCCGAGATCGACTCCATTCATTCCACCCCGCTCGACGGGATCAAGGAGGTCCGCTACGGCACCGAGATCTTCTACGTCAGCGAGGATGGCCGTTACGTGATGCAGGGCAGCCTGATCGACCTGCAGACCCGCGAGAATCTGACGGAGCAGGCGAAGGGCGGTGCGCGTGCCGAGCTGTTCGAGGCCATCGACGACAGCGAACTGGTGGTTTATGAACCGAACGGCGAGACCCGCGCCGTGCTGAACATCTTCACCGATCCCAACTGCCCGTACTGCCGCGACATCCACGCCGATCTGCCGGAATACCTGGAAGCCGGCGTCAAGGTGCGCTACCTGATGTTCCCGGTGCTTGGTCGGGATTCGCCGGAGATCATGAACCGCACCTGGTGTGCCGATGATCGCCAGGCGGCCATGGATCGTTCCAAGGAGGGTGACAAGCTGTCGGATCTGGACGGAAACTGCGCCACCCCGCAGGACGAGCACATGCAGCTGGGGCAGAGTCTGGGCGTGCGCGGCACGCCGGCCCTGTTCACCGAAAACGGCGAGATGCTCGCCGGCTACGTCGAGCCGGAAGAGGTGCTGTCCCGCGTGCTGGGCGACTGATCCCATGAGCGTGGCCGCCGACGACGCCTTCTTCCTGCGCGAGGCCATCCGCCTGGCGCGGGAGTCCGTGGATGTCGGCGGCGGACCGTTCGGCGCCCTGGTGGTGCGCGACGGCGAAATCGTCGGCCGCGGGGCGAACCGCGTGATCCCGTGGCAGGATCCCACCGCGCATGCCGAGGTGGCGGCGATTCGCGACGCCTGCCGCCACCTGCAGGACCACCGCCTGTACGGCGCGACCCTGTACGTCTCCTGCGAACCCTGTCCGATGTGTCGTGCGGCGGCGTGCTGGGCGCGGCTGGACCGGGTGGTGCATGCCGCCTCGGCCGCGGATGCCGCCGCGGCCGGGTTTGACGACGAGCGGATCCGCGACGAACTGGTGGCGGCCCCCGAGGCGCGCCGTCTGCCGTTGATCCGCACCCTGGCCGAGGAGGGGCGGGCGGTCTTCGACTACTGGGAACGCCACGCCAACCGCCGGTTGTACTGAATGTGCGGCGGGTTCCGGTCGGGCCCGGCCGCCCATGCATGACGCGGCGCCCGGACTGGGGCACAATCCGGGCACGGAACAGGGAGTGGGGCGGCATGGAGAAGCGTCTGCTGGAATTGTCGGTTTGTGTGGAGCCCGATCGGCGCCGGCTTGCGCGTTTCGCCCTGGATGCGGTGGTCGCCCTGGGCGGCAGCCCGTTCCGGGCCACCGCCCGTCTCGATGCCCTTCTGCACGCGCTGCGCGAGGCGGCCGCCAATGTGCAGGGCGGGCTGCAGGTGGCGCTGGTGGCCCACGGGCGCGAACTCGCCCTGTGCTGGGAAGAGGCGGGGGGACACGCGCGCCGTGAACGTCTCGATCGTGTCCCCGAAGACCCCTCGGAGTCCTCGCTCGAGGCCCTGTCGCGCCGCCTGCGGCGGGGTTCCGAGTCCACCGATCCCGAGCTCCTGCGCCGACGCAATGCCCGCTTCGCCGCCGAACTGGAACGCGCCCGCGAGCGGGCGGCGGCCGAGATGGCCGAACTCGAGGCCGATCTGGAACGCAAGAAGGCCGAACTCCAGCGCTCGATCCGCGAAGCCGAGACGGACAGCCTGACCGGTCTGTTCAACCGTGGCGCCTTCGATGCCCGCCTGGAAGAGTCCCTGCTGCACTGTGCCCGGCAGGACGAGCCCCTGAGTCTGGTGTTGCTGGACCTGGATTTCTTCAAGCAGATGAACGATACCCACGGCCATCAGTTCGGGGATGATTACCTGCGTGGCATGGCCGATGCCATGCGTGCGGCCATTCGCGAACACGTGGACCTCCCCTGTCGCACCGGGGGCGACGAGTTCGCCATTATCGTGTTCGGTGACCGCGACGCGGCGGCCGGCGTGGCGCAGCGCGTGCTCGCGGCGATGGAAGGCCGGGTCAGCATCGGCGTGGGGCAGCGGGCGGACGGTGACGCCCCGGAGCAGCTGGTGGCCCGCACCGATGCGGCACTGTATCTGGCCAAGCACCGTGGCCGCGGGCAGGTGGCCACCGAACTCGAGCTCGAGGCCCCCGACGCACCGGCGGCCGCGGCCCCGGGCCTCGGAGTCCGCGCGTGAGCGCCGTGCCGCCCGCGCGTCAGCCGTATGCCCTGCTGAGCGAGCAGGCAGCGGCGCGCGCCGGCGGTCAGGTCCTGCTGCAGTCGCGGCTGAAGACCGTGGCGCGGCGCCTGGGTTTCGGCGAGATCAAGCGCGAGCGCATGCTGCTGGTCTGCCAGGAGCTCGTGACCAACCAGATGAAATACGCGCGCGGGACCGGACTGGTGCAGATCTGGGAGCAGCGCTCGCCGGAGCCCGCGCTCGACCTGTTCGCGATGGATTTCGGTCCGGGGATCGCGGACCTGAACCAGGCCCTGGCCGACGGTCATACCACCTCGGGGACCCTGGGCAAGGGGCTGGGCACCGTGCGGCGCCTGGCCGACGATTCCGATTTCTACAGTGTTCCCGCGACGCAGGCCGCCGGTACACCGTGGCAGGGGACCGCGGCATGGGCCCGTTTTCGCCCCGGGGACAACGGACAGGACGAGCCCGGTCCGGCCTTCGGCCGTTACCTGCGGGCATTGCACGACGCGCCGCACAACGGAGATTGCGCGGACCTCGCGGTGGACCGGCACGGTCTGCGCTGGGTCCATATGGACGGCCTGGGCCACGGAGTGGAGGCCGCAACCGCGGTGGCGGGACGCTGTCGACCGGGCGAGCCGGGTGACTCGCCCGCGGAAGTGCTGCACCGGCTGAGCCGTGATCTGAGCGGCTCGCGCGGGGCGGTGGGGATTGTCGGCGAGGTCGCGGCCGCACAGCGCAGCGTTCGGGTATGCGGCGTGGGCGACATGAACGCGTGGGTCGTGAGCGAAGGCGAGCGGCGCGGCCTGGAGATGGCGCCGGGCATTCTCGGGCATGATCATCGCAGCTGCGAGGAGCTCCGACTGGACCTCCCCCCGCATGCGCTGGTGATCACGGCCTCGGACGGTATCCGGCGCAACTGGAGCCTGGCCAGCTTTCCCGGTCTGTGGCGCCGGCATCCGCAGCTGCTGGCGCTGGTGCTGGGCCAGGTGCTGGGGCGCAGCAACGATGACAAGTCGCTGCTGGTCATCCGCCTTTGACGGCAGGCCGGGGAAACACAACAAAAAACGAGGAGGAATCATGACAGGGGGCAACATGAATCGGGAGGACGGCGAGACCCGCAATGCCAACGAGATCCTGGTCGAGCAGCTGATGGTCAACGTCGGCCGGATTTCCGGGGTGATCGAGGAGCGTGGTCACAACATCTTCGTGCAGGGGAACATCCTGTCGCGCGAGGAGATCAGCGACTACTCCGTGGAGTTCATGGAGCTGTTCGTGATGCTGCTGCAGCACGAGGGGCGGTCGGACCGCTCCAGCGAGGAGTTCCGTGCGCTGCAGCAGTTCTTCACCACCATGTCGCAGCAGATCCTGATGCGGGGCGGCGACATGGAGGAGTTCGTGCGTTATCTGCAGTTCATGCAGAACGTGATGATCGAGGATCTGGGGCGCGACGCGGAGATCACGCCCGAACAGACCCGCGAGACCCTGCTCCTGCTGGCCGGGGTGTTCAACGACATCATCCTGGACGTGTATCGGGTGTATCTGGAGCAGAAGGAAAGCACCATCGAGGCGCAGCAGGCCGAACTGCGCGAGATCTCCACGCCCATCACCGAGATCTGGGACGGCGTCCTGACGCTGCCGATCATCGGTACCCTGGATTCGTCGCGCACCATGGTGGTGATGGAAAAGCTGCTCGGGCGCATCGAGCAGGACCGGGCCCGCGTGGTGCTGATGGATGTCACCGGGGTCATGGCGATCGACTCCCAGGTATCGCACCACCTGGTGCAGATGATCCGTGCGATCGGCCTGATGGGCGCGCGTCCGGTGCTGACCGGTATCCGGCCGGAGATCGCCCGGGCGCTCACCAGCCTCAACATTGATCTGGGCGACGTGACGACCCGCGCGACCCTGGCCGAAGGGCTGAAGGAGGCCTTCCACTGGCTGGGCGTGCGGATGGCCGACGCCCGGACCCCGGCCTGACGGGCGCGCCGATGGTCCGGGGCATGCATCTCACCCGGATCGGGGCGGACGCGGTGCTGCTGGAGCCGGGCGAGGGCCTGGATCCCGGCGAGCCGGACCGCTATCTGGTCGCGCTGGGGGATTATCTTCAGGCGGCGCGGGCCCGACGACTGATTTACGACCTCGACAGCGTGCCGGTGGTCGATGCCCTCTACTACGACTGGCTGAAGGCGGTGCACGGACTTTGCCGGGTCATCGGGGTGGAGATGGTGGTCGCGAACATGGCACCTTCGGTGGCTTATGCGCTGGCGGCGCGCCTGGATGAGGTGCCGCCCTTTGCCTGTGCGCGCGACGTGGAGCGCGCGCGCTGACATCCGCCATCCCCGCGACCGGGAGAACGCCGCATGCTGGAACTGGGCATTGTTGCCCTGACCACCTTCTTCGTGACCGTCGGCCCGGTGGACGTGGCGGCGGTGTTCGCGGTGCTGACCCGCGGCATGGATCCGGCGCAGCGCCGCGCGATGGCCTGGCGCGGCGCGCTGCTGGCGACCGCCATCCTGCTGCCGTTCGCGCTGTTCGGCGAGGCCGCGCTGGGGGTGCTGGGGATCTCGTTGCCGGCCCTGTATACCGCCGGTGGTATCCTTCTGCTCCTGATCGGCATCGACATGGTGTTCGCGCGCAGCTCCGGCGGGGTCTCGGCCACCCCGGACGAGACCCGCGAGGCCCGCTCGCGCACCGACCTCTCGGTGTTCCCGCTGGCCACGCCGCTGCTGGCCGGACCCGGGGCGATGGGCGCGGCCATCCTGATGATGAGCCGTGCCAGCGGCGATCTGGCCGCGCAGGCGGTGGTGATCGGGGCGCTGATCGCGATCATGGCCCTGGCGCTGGTGTGCCTGCTGGTCGCGGTGCGCATCCAGCACTGGCTGGGCGTCACCGGCGCGCACGTGCTCACGCGCATCATGGGCGTACTGTTGTCCGCGCTGGCGGTTCAGTTCATCTTTGACGGGCTGGCCGACAGCGGTGTAATGACCTGACATCGAAGGAGCGATGCATGACCCGAACCTGTCCGCACTGCGCAACCGAGAACCCCGACGACGCGGCCTTCTGCAAGGCCTGTGGCCGTTCGCTGGATTTCGACCGCGAGCCGTCGGAGCCGAACGGCTCCGGCATGGATCCGGAGTCGGGTTCAGGCCGGGGCCAAGCGCCACCTCCCGTTTCCGGCGGGTCCGGACAGGTGCCCGCCGAGGGGCCGCCGCAGGATCGTGCGGCATTCGGCGGCTTCTGGCGGCGCGTGCTGGCGGTGCTGATCGACGGGGTGATCCTGGGTATCCCGCTGACCGTGGTGCAGGCGATGATCAGCCCGGAAACCATGCACACCGAGGAATGGACCGATGCGGACACCGCCTGGACCTTCGTGAACATCCTGGTCGGCTGGTTCTATTTCGCCGGCATGCACAGCTCGCAGTACCGCGCGACCATCGGCAAGATGGTGGTGGGGCTGCGGGTGGTCGACTGGCATGGCGAGCGCATCAGCTTCGCCCGCGCGACCGGCCGCCATTTCGCCGAATTCCTGTCCGGTCTGCTGTTCATGATCGGCTACCTGATGGTGGCCTTCACCCGGCAGCGCCGCGCCCTGCACGACTTCATCGCCGAGACCTGGGTAGTGCGTCGCGAGTGGCTGGATGAATAGTCCGTTCAGCCGGGCGTTCGGCGGGCGGTCCTGAAAATCCCGGCCGAATCCAGTATGGTATTGGACCTTTCCGGCGCCGTACCCCGCCCGGTCTCGACCTTCCGGCCGCCGTCCGCGGCCGGTTGGGCGCCTTGTGGCGGGCCGCTGCGCGCCCGAATTGCCTAGAACCCAACGGGAGTCACCGAATGTTTTCGATCGACATGAGCATCAACGGCTACGATGACGAACTCTGGAGCGCGATCCGCAAGGAGGCGCAGCGCCAGGAAGAGCACATCGAGCTGATCGCCTCGGAGAACTACACCAGCCCGCGCGTGATGGAAGCGCAGGGTTCGGTGCTGACCAACAAGTACGCCGAGGGCTACCCGGGCAAGCGCTACTACGGCGGCTGCGAGCACGTCGACGTGGTCGAACAGCTGGCCATCGACCGCCTCAAGCAGCTCTACGGCGCCGATTACGCCAACGTGCAGCCGCATTCCGGCTCGCAGGCCAACGCGGCGGTGTACATGGCCCTGCTGCAGCCGCATGACACCGTGCTGGGCATGAGCCTGGACGCCGGTGGCCACCTGACCCACGGCGCCAAGCCGAACTTCTCCGGCAAGATCTACAACGCCGTGCAGTACGGCATCACCGACGAGGGCCTGATCGACTACGACGAGGTCCAGCGTCTGGCCACCGAGCACCAGCCGAAGATGATCGTCGCCGGCTTCTCCGCCTACTCGCGGGTGGTGGACTGGAAGCGCTTCCGCGAGATCGCCGATTCCGTGGGTGCGTACCTGATGGTGGACATGGCCCACGTCTCCGGCCTGATCGCCGCCGGCGAGTACCCGAACCCGATCGACCATGCCCACGTGGTTACCTCCACCACGCACAAGTCCCTGCGCGGTCCGCGCGGCGGCTTCATCCTCTCCAAGGGCCAGCCGGAACTGAACAAGAAGTTCCAGTCGCTGATCTTCCCGGGCACCCAGGGCGGCCCGCTGATGCACGTGATCGCCGGCAAGGCGGTGGCGTTCAAGGAGGCCCTGGAGCCGGAATTCAAGACCTACCAGAAGCAGGTGATCGCCAACGCCCGCGCGATGGCCGAAGTGCTGGTCGAGCGCGGTTTCGACATCGTCTCCGGCGGCACCGACAACCACCTGTTCCTGCTGAGCCTGGTGTCCAAGGGTATGACCGGCAAGGACGCGGACGCCGCGCTCGGCCGCGCCAACATCACGGTCAACAAGAACGCGGTGCCGAACGACCCGCAGTCGCCGTTCGTGACCTCCGGCATCCGCATCGGCACCGCCGCCCTGACCACCCGCGGCTTCACCGAGTCCGAGTCCCGCGAACTGGCCGGCTGGATCGCCGACGTGCTGGACAACATGGACAACGAGCAGGTGATCGACGACGTCCGCGGGAAGGTCCTGGATATCTGTCGCCGGTTCCCGGTGTACAGCGCCGGCGAATAAACCGGGGCGATGCGCTGCCCGGCCTGCGGTGCCAGTGACACCCGCGTGGTCGACTCCCGGGTCGCCGGACCCGAGCAGGAACAGATCCGGCGACGGCGGGAGTGCCGCGTGTGCCACGAGCGCTTTACCACCTTCGAGCGGGCGGAGTTCAGCCTGCCGCGGGTGGTCAAGCGCAGCGGCGAGCGGGTGGCCTTCGATGACGACAAGCTGCGCAGCGGTCTGCGCCGGGCGCTGCACAAGCGTCCGGTGCGCACCGAGGACGTGGAGAACGTCATCGACGACATCAAGCGCCGTCTGGCCGGGACCAGTGCCCCCGAAATCAAGTCCGACCGTATAGGCGAGATGGTCCTGGAGGCCCTGCACGGGCTGGACCATGTCGCCTATATCCGGTTTGCCTCCATCTATCTCAGCTTTGCCAGCGTGCAGTCCTTCCGCGAGGCCATCGAGCGTCTGGAGGACGACCTGAGCCCCGAGATGCGGCGCCACCAGCTGCGCCTGATCGACGAGGAGGCCGCGCGCGCCGCGGCTGACGAGTCCCCCGAAGACCCCCCGCCCGACAACCCTTCCGGCGAACCCCGATGAACGCAGCCGACCGTGAATGGATGCACCGCGCGCTGATGCTGGCGGATTGCGGCCGTTTTACCGCCGATCCCAACCCGCGTGTGGGCTGCGTGATCGTGCGCGACGGTCGCGAAGTGGGCGCCGGCGTGCACTGGCGGGCCGGCGAGGCGCATGCCGAGGTCAACGCCCTGCAGGCGGCCGGGGAGGCCGCGCGCGGGGCGACGGTGTACGTGAGCTTGGAGCCGTGCAACCACCACGGGCGCACGCCGCCCTGCACCGAGGCGCTGATCGCCGCCGGGGTGGGGCGCGTGGTGATCGCCATGGAGGATCCCGATCCGCGCGTGTGCGGAGGCGGGGCGGATCGCCTGCGCGCGGCCGGCATCGCGGTGGAGACCGGGCTGCTGGAGGCCGAGGCGCGGGCCCTGAATCCCGGTTTCGTGCAGCGCATGGAACGCGGGCGCCCGTGGGTGCGCATCAAGTCCGCGATCTCGCTGGACGGGCGCACGGCGATGGCCTCGGGCGAGTCGCAGTGGATCACCGGCGAGGCCGCACGCAACGACGTGCAGCTGTGGCGTGCGCGGGCCGGGGCCATCCTGACCGGCAGCGGCACCGTGCTGGCCGATGACCCGCAGCTCAACGTGCGCCGCAGCCCGGTCGAACTGGCCGCGGCGGCCGGGTTGCCGACGTCGGGCCGTGTGGCCGATCTGCCGGTGCGCCAGCCATTGCGGCTGATCGTGGATTCCGGCCTGCGCACACCGCCCACCGCGCGCATCCTCGAGGGTTCGCCCACCTGGATCCTGACCACCGAGGCCGAGGCGGCGGGCCCGGCGGCGGATGTCCTGCGCGGGCGTGGCGCCGACCTGATTGCCGTGCCGGAGGCGGCGGAGGATGCTGCCGGGTATCTGGACCTGGACGCCCTGCTGGCGGAGCTGCACACCCGCGAGATCAACGAGCTGCACGTGGAGGCCGGTCCGGGGCTGGCCGGTGCGCTGGCCCGCGCCGGGCTGGTGGACGAGTGGCTGGTGTACCAGGCGCCGCTGCTGCTGGGTTCCGGCGGGCGGCCGATGGTGGACTGGGACATCGGACGCATGGCCGAACGCGCGGAGCTGGAGGTCGTCGAATCCCGCTGGCTGGGCGAGACCCTGCGGTTGCGGGCTCTCCCCCGCGGGGTCCCGAATTCGCTATGATCCCCGCATTGTCACCGCAAGGACAGGCCACGCCATGTTCACCGGCATCATCGAAAGCCTCGGCACCCTCGACACCCTGACGCCCAGCGGGGGCGACCGCCGGCTGCATGTCAGTGCGCCGGGGCTGGACTTTTCGGGTACACACCTCGGGGACTCGATCGCGGTCAACGGCGTGTGCCTGACGGTGACCGACCTCTCGGTGGACGGCTTCACCGCCGATGTCAGCCGCGAGACCCTGGACGTCACCACGCTCGGGGCACTGGGTCGCGGCGACCGGGTCAACCTGGAGCGCGCGCTGGCGCTGGGCGACCGGCTGGGCGGTCACCTGGTTTCCGGCCACGTGGACGGCGTCGGCGAGCTGGTTTCGATGCAGCCGGATGCGCGCTCGACCCGGGTGCGTTTCCGTGCCCCCGTCGCGCTGGCACGTTATATCGCTGCCAAGGGGTCGATCACCATCGACGGCACCAGCCTCACCGTGAACCGGGTCGAGGGGGCCGAGTTCGAGGTCAACATCATCCCGCATACCCGGGACCTGACGCGCTTCTCGGTCTACGCCCCGGGGACGCGCGTGAACCTTGAGGTCGATCTGATCGCCCGCTATCTGGAGCGCCTGATGCTGGGCGATCGCGCGGCGGATCCGGCCGCCGGTTCCGGCGATGGCGGCGGCTCGGGGTTGTCCGAGGACTGGCTGGCCGAGCAGGGCTTTCCCAATCATTCCGGCCCGCGCGACTGAGCGCGGGCCCCGACGGCAGGTGTTCATGGAATTTTCCGATACCGAAACCATCCTCGGGGAACTCGAGGCCGGGCGCATGGTGGTTATCGTCGATGACGAGGACCGCGAGAACGAGGGCGACATCCTGATGCTCGCCTCGCACGTGCGCCCCGAGGACATCAACTTCATGGCCAAGTACGGCCGCGGGCTGATCTGCCTGACGCTCACCCGCGAGCGCTGCCGGCAGCTGGCCCTGCCGCTGATGGTGACCGACACCAACGACGTCCACGGCACCAACTTCACGCTGTCGATCGAGGCCGCCGAGGGCGTGACCACCGGGATCTCGGCCTACGACCGGGCGCACACCATCCGCACCGCGGTGGCGCCCAACGCCCAGCCGGAGGACATCGTCCAGCCGGGGCACGTGTTCCCGCTGATGTCGCAGCCGGGCGGGGTGGTGGTGCGCGCGGGTCACACCGAGGCGGGCTGCGATCTGGCGCGCCTGGCCGGCGCGGAGCCGGCCGCGGTGATCGTGGAGATCCTCAACGAGGACGGGACCATGGCGCGGCGGCCGGACCTCGAGCGCTTCTGCGCCGAGCACGGTCTGAAGATGGGCACCATCGAGGACCTGATCCGCTACCGCATCGAGAACGAGAAGACCGTGCGCCGCGTCTCCGAGCGCGAGTTCCCCACCGAGCACGGGACGTTCCGCCTGCTGGCGTTTCAGGACGAGGTGGATCACGAGATGCACTTCGCGCTGGTGCGCGGCGAACCCCGCCCGGACCGCGACACCCTGGTGCGCGTGCATCTGGAGAACACGCTGCACGACACCCTCGGTTATGCCGGCCCGGATCGCGGCTGGCCGCTGGACGACGCGCTGCGGCGCATCGACGAGGCGGGTGAGGGCGTGGTGGTGGTCCTGCGCAAGCACGAGGGGCCCGAGGCCCTGACCCAGCGGCTGGAGCAGCTGGGCCAGACGGCCCAGATGGCGGGCGAGGAACGCGGCGGCGGGCGCGAGAATTCCGCCGAGTGGCGCATGTACGGCATCGGCGCGCAGATCCTCGCCGACTGCGGCGTCGGGCGGATGCGCCTGATGTCGGCGCCCAAGCGTTTCCACGGGCTGGGCGGCTTCGGCCTGGAAGTCGTGGATTATGTCCACGATGAGGTGGCAGGGTAACGCGCGTTACCAGCGCGCCCGGTCCCACATCTCCGGGTTGGCCCAGAAGCGGGCGTTCAGCCAGTCGGGCGTGAGCTTGTAGTCGTACAGACTGGTGCGGTAGACGGCATGCTCCGGCGTGGCCGTCTCCGCCGCCGGCTCGCGGCGGAAACCCAGGGCGAGGAAGGCGTTCAGGTCCCAGCGGGTATCGCGGCGGCGGTGGAGGATCAGGGTCTCCTCGGCCCAGCGATCACGCAGCCCGCCGAGCAGCTGCTGCCCGGTGGCGGTGTCCATTTCCGCCAGCACGTCCAGCACCAGCACCAGTGATTCGCGCCGCACCGGCGGCTCGGCCAGCAGAGCCTGCGGCGTGGTTGCGCGCAGGTCGTCGCCCGACTCCCGCGTGGCGTCCGGGTGAAGGGTCAGGACCAGCGGAGTGCCACGGCGCAGACGCGCGGGCAGCTGGCGGCGCAGGGTGTCGATGTCGATCATGCGGGCTCTCGCAGAAGAGACGTTCGTTATACTCTATGTATTCAACCCAGAGAAAGCCGTAAAGGAAGCCGTGCCATGACCCGGGATCTGCTGACCGAATTTCTGTCCAAGCATCCGATGTCCGCCTCCCTGACCCCCGCGGAGGTCGATACCCTGATGCAGTACCTGGAGGTTGTCGAGACCCATCACAAGGAGATCATCGCCGATATCGGGGAAGTCGGCGAGGGACTGTTCTTCGTGGTCAGTGGCACGGCCGCGCTGTATGACGATGACGGCAGCCAGGAGATCGAGGTCGGGCGCATGGAGACCGGCGAGCTGGCGGGCGAGATGTCGTTCTTCGACCGCGTCCCGCGCGGGGTGCGCATGCGCGCGCTGACCGACAACACCCGCCTGCTGCGCCTGACGCGCTCCAAGTACGACCGCCTGCGGGTGGAACACCCGTACATCGCGGTGAACGTGCTGGAGTTCGCCATCATCAGCCTCGATCACCTCATTCGTCGGGTGTCGGAGGACGTGGCGACCTACGCCCGCTACCTCTACGCCCCCGGCAAGAAGTAACGGGCGGCGCGGTCGGACATGGCCGCCGGGGTCACCACCGTCCTCGAACACCTGCTGCTGCCGCCGGGGCTGGCGGTGCTGCTACTGGTCCCGGGGCTGCTGCTGTGGGGCGCGGAGCGCCGCGGGGGCGGCTGGCTGGTCACCCTGGGGCTGGCCGCGCTGATCCTGCCGTCCCTGAACATCGTCGCCGCGCCGCTGGCGCAGACCCTGGAGCGGGATCTGCGCGAACGGCCGCTGGCCACCGGCCGGGCGGACGCGATCGTGGTGCTGGGGGGCGGCCGGGCCAGCGGCCGCCACCACGTCACCGGCGGTGACGATGTCTCGGCCCTGACCTTCGAACGCCTGCGTTTCGCCGCCCATCTGCACCGCCGGACCGGTCTCCCGTTGCTGCTGTCCGGCGGCAGTCCCGGGGCCGAGGGCCGGCCGGCCGAGGCGGAGCTGATGGCGGACGCGCTGCGCCGCGAGTTCCGCGTGGATCCCCGCTGGCTTGAAGGTGCCAGCCGCAATACCCACGAGAACGCCTTCTTTACGGCGCAGCATCTGCAGGGCAGCGGGGTCGAGCGGGTGCTGGTGGTCACTCATGCGATGCACATGCCGCGGGCGCTGGGGCGCTTCGAGGCGGCCGGGCTGGCGGCGGACCCGGCACCCACCGGCTTTCGTGGTTCTGCCGGCGAATGGCGCCTGCGCGACTTCGTGCCCACGGTGGATGCGCTGGAGACCTCGCGGTTTGCGCTGCGCGAGTGGCTGGCACGGGCGGCGCGGCCGTTGCGGGATCGTCTGCCGGGCGACCGGCCCGGGGCATGATGGGCGCCATCCGGGCGGTGACTGCCTGGATGGCGCGCGCGGGGTGGCCGGCAGTCCGGCGCATGGGCGGGGCTGTGGCGCTCGTGCTGATGGTACCGGCGGCGACTGGTGCCGACCCGGAGGATGCCGGGGGGCTGACGGTCGACCTGCGGATCGAACGGGGGCTGCACGAGGCACTGGACGCCGAAGGCCTGACGGCGCGCGCACGCCTGCGCGACGGCCGGCTGGCGGTGACCGTCGGGGCCGAACGCCTGCATCTGCCCGAGCCGGTGGGCACGCTCGCCGGAGTACGCCTGGATTGCCCGTCCCTGGTGCCGACCACCGCCGGCTGGCGCTGCCGCGAGGCGCGCCTGTCCGCCGACGGCGGGGATCTGGTCCTGCAGGAACACCCGCTGCGTCTGGACTGGCACACCGGCCATAACCGCCTGCGCGTTGCCGGAGACTGGCCCGGCTGGTTCGGGGCGAGTGGCGAATTCGTGCTGCGCGTGGCCGGTGCCGACGACTGGCGGGCCGAACTGGCCCTGTCCGGGGTAGATCTGGTCGCGCTGGCGGAGTCGCCGCGACTGGCGCCCTGGCTGCCCGAAGAGCCACCGGTGACCCTGCAGTCGGGGCGTGCGGACCTGGCGATGCAGGGTGCGGCGGAAGGCGATCATCGGGCGGAGCTGCGGCTGCGGGACGTGGGCTTCTCGGATGCGGTCGGCCTGCGCGCGGGCGAGGGCATCGGCGGCCGCCTGGAGGCACGCGAGACGGAGGGGGACTGGATCCTGGACGCGACCCTGGAGGAGGGCGCGGTGTTCGTGGATCCGTGGTTCGTGGACCCGGACGAGACCGGGGCCTTGAACCTGCGCGTGGATGGCCTGCGTCCGGCGGATGGCGGGTTCGCGGCCGGGGTGGAGGTGGCGGAACTGTCCGGCTCGCTCGGCGAGATACTGGCCTTCAGCGGTCAGGAGATCCGGAGCGGGCCGCCGGAGGCGATCGCTCCTTCGGGGTCTTTCCATCTCGAGGCGCGGGACCCCGGTGCGGCGCATGCGGTGCTGCTGGACCCCGCGCTGGCCGGGACCCTGGGGCGTGATCTGACGGTCAGCGGGGATTCCGTGTTGGCGCGGCTGGAGCTGGAGCGCGGCGAGCCGCGTTCGGCGACCCTGCGCTGGAAGGCCCTGAGCGCCGAGGACGGCACGGGCCGTTTCGGCGTGACGGACAGCGACGGCGCCCTGAGCTGGCAGGCGGGTGCGCCCGGAGTCCCGGGGCATCTGGGCTGGGAACGAGCGCATCTGTTCCGCCTGCCGCTGGGCGAGTTCGACGCCCGTGTGCGCGCGCAGCCGGACGGGATCGACCTGCTGGAAGCGACCCGCATACCGATCCTTGATGGCGCCCTGCGTGTGGATGACTTCGGCCTGCGCCTGACCCCCGACGGCCCGGATGTGCGTTTCACCGGCGGGGTGCAGGCGATCTCGCTGGAGCCATTGACCGAGGTCCTGGGCTGGCCGCGCTTCTCCGGTCGCCTGGCCGGCATGATCCCGGAGGTGCGCCTGGACCGCGGCGATCTGGCCGTGGACGGGCGGTTGCTGGTGCAGGTGTTCGACGGCGACGTGGTGCTGCGCGACGTGCGCATTCGCGATCTGTTCGGGCGAACCCCGGAGCTGGGTCTCTCGGCGCGCATGGACCGCCTGGACCTGGCCCTGGCCACGCGGGCGTTCGACGTGGGCCGGGTCGAGGGTCGGCTGTCCGGGCATCTCGAGGATCTGCACATGATCGACTGGCGTCCGGTGCGCATGGACCTGGCGGTGCACACGCCGGCGGATGCCCCCGGCCGGCGCCGGATCTCGCAACGTGCGGTGCAGAACATCACCGAGCTGGGCGGGCCGGTGCAGGCGGCGGCTTCGTCGGTGTTTCTGCGTTTCTTCGAAAACTTCTCCTACCGCCGGCTGGGCTTTCGCTGCGTGCTGCGGGACGGTGTCTGTGAATTTGGCGGGGTGGCCGACCGGCCGGACGGCGGCTTTACCCTGGTCCAGGGCGGCGGCCTGCCGCGGATCGAGGTAATCGGCTATAACCGGCGTGTGGACTGGGACGAACTGCTGCGCGGACTGTCGCGGGTGACCGCCGGAGAGCCCCCGGAGGTTCGCTGAGCACGCGCATGGGCGCGTTCATGTCCTCGTCAGCCACCGGCTGATGTAATGTAGGATGATGACTGTCCTGCCGTGCCTGCCAAGGAGTTGCCCATGAAAGCCTGGTTCGGGATTCCTGCTCTTGCCCTGCTGTCCGCGCTGGTCGCGGGCTGCGTCACCATCAACATCTATTTCCCGGCCGCCGCAGCGGAGGACGCCGCCCGCGCGATCGTGCGTGATGCCCTGCAGTTCCACGACATCGAAGAGCTGCGCGAGCCCGAGTCCGCGCCGGAAATGGACGGCGGCTCTTCGGATGCCGGGGATGCGGCCGGCGGGCGCTCGACCCCGCTGCTTGCGCGCCTGCTGGAGGGGCTGATCGCTCCGGCCGCGGCCAGCGACCCGGACCTGCAGGTCGAGACCCCGGCAGTCAACCGTATCCGGGCATCGATGCGCGAGCGCGCGCCGCAGCTGGCGCCGCATTTTCGCAGCGGGGCCATCGGCTTCGGAGCCGAGGGTGACGTGGCCATCCGCGATCTCTCGGAAGTGCCGCTGCGCGAGCGCAGCGAGGTGCAGCGCCTGGTCAGCGAGGAGAATTCCGACCGCAGCTCGCTGTACCGCGAGATCGCCCGGGCCAACGACCGCCCCGACTGGGAGGCCCGCATCCGCGAGACTTTCGCCCGTGTCTGGGTGGAGGAAGCGCCGACCGGCTACTGGTATCGCTCGGGCGGTGAATGGCGGCAGAAATGATCGAAGGGGTCCGCGCGGGAGGTTGCCGGATTGGGGGATAACGCCAGCCTCGGAACACGTCTGGAGGCCGCGCGGCATCGGCTGGAACGCCTGGTTCTGGAGAGCGACCTGGCAGCGATGCCGCGCTGGAAGGCGCTGGGGCTGGGTATTCTGCGCGGGCTGTACGCCCTGATCCGCGAAGTGGCCGAGGGCCAGCTGACGCTGCGCGCGATGAGCCTGGTGTATACCACCCTGCTGTCGTTCGTGCCGCTGCTCGCGCTGTCTTTTTCCGTTCTCAAGGGATTTGGCGCTCACAACGCGGTGGAACCGCTGCTGCTGGAATTCCTGGAGCCGCTGGGCGAGCAGGGTGTGGATATCGCCGACAACGTGGTCGGGTTTGTCGACAACATGCGCGTGGGGGCGCTGGGCGCGGTCGGCCTGATCTTCCTCGTGTATACGGTCGTGGCCCTCGTGCAGAAGATCGAGGCCGCGTTCAACACCATCTGGCGGGTGGAGACCCAGCGCAGTCTGGCACAGCGGTTCAGCAGCTATCTGTCGGTGATCATGATCGGGCCGCTGCTGGTGTTCGCCGCGCTGGGGATCACGGCGACGGTCATGTCCTCCGAGGCGATGCAGGCGGTCGCCGGGGTGGAGCCCTTCGGGCGAGTGATCAGCGAGCTTTCGCGTCTGGTGCCCTACCTGCTGATCATCGCGGCCTTCGCGTTCATCTACATGTTCGTGCCCAACACCCGGGTGCGCCTGGCACCGGCGCTCGCGGGTGCCGTGGTCGCGGGCGTGCTGTGGCAGAGCATGGGCTGGGTGTTCGCCAACATGGTGGCGGGCTCCACGCGCTACGACGCGATCTATTCCAGCTTCGCGATCATGATCCTGTTGCTGATCTGGATCTATCTGGCCTGGCTGATCCTGCTGATCGGGTCCAACGTGGCGTTCTACGTGCAGCACCCGGAATACATGAACGTGCGCGGCCGACGCCCACGGCTTTCGGCGGCGGCGCACGAGCGTCTGGGGCTCAACCTGATGCAGGTGGTGGGGCGGCACTTCGTGGAAGGACGCACGCCGCCCACGGTCGATGACGTGGCCGCGGAGCTGTACGTGCCCGGGAACTCGCTGGGCGGTGCAGCCCGGGCCCTGGAGGCCGCGGGACTGCTGAGGCGCACCGAAGCCCTCGGTCTGGTGCCGGGGCGCGATCTCGGCCATCTACCGGTCGCGGAGGTGCTGCACGCCCTGCGGGAGGATCAGGAAGATCCGGCGCTGCGGACCCTGCACGGCGATGCGGCGGTGGAGTCGGCGCTGGAAGAGCTGGACGTGGCCCGTCGCCATCATCTGGGGGCGCGCACCATGCGTGATCTGCTGGACCGGGCGGGTGTGCAGCCGGCGAAGCCGGCGCAGGAAGACGCTGATGCCGGCCCGGGCCCGAGTCCGGGTTCGCGTGCCGGGGAGTCGCGTCCCGGCTCGGGTGCGTCCCTGGCACCCTGATTCGGTGCCCGCGGCGGGTGCGCGAGTCCGGAGTCGGCGGGGTCAGGCGTTCGAGTTGGCTTCCGCGTCCAGGCGCTGCTGGGCCCGGTGCATCAGCTGGCCGGAAACGCGCTCCACCAGCGAACCGGCCGCCCTGCGCACCGCCGCTTCCACCAGCGGATTACCGAGACGGTACTCCAGCTCGAACTCAACCCGGGTCAGCCCTTCGCCGGCCGGCTGCAGACGGTAGCTGCCGCGATTGTGGATGCCGCGGATCGAGCGCCAGGCGAAATGCTCCGGCTCCACGGCGCTGCAGACCTCGACATCGAAATCCATGGTCATCCCCGCCGCCACGATGGTCCAGCGGTACTGCTCGCCACCCAGGGGCTCGATGGTGCGCACGTGGTCGCACAGGTCGACGAAGTTGGGGACATGGCTGAGCAGGGCAAAGACCCGCTCGGGTTCGGCCTGCAGGGAGGTTTCGTGCGTGATACGGCGCATGCTCGCGACTCGCTGGCTGGAACGGGGGATCAGATCCTGAGAGCCCCCGAAGTGCCTCCGGGTTCCCCGCGGCCGTCCTTCCGGCTCTGCCGGCTTCGCTTGTGACCCCGGGGACGCCGTTCTAACATGACGCCCGTCTCCGCTGTAACCACTGTTGCGAGCCCTGCATGAGCTTTGCCCGAGATCATCGTCCGGACCCCGACGCCGGTTTCATGGAACGCTACGAATCCGGAGCGCTGGGTATCCTGCACTGGGAACAGCTGGATGCGCTGTGGGCCACGCTGCGGGTCACGGCCCGCGACGGCGAGTGGTACGTCTACGCAGTGGGCGAGGCGGTGCCGCAGGCGCCGGTGAGTGCCGCCGAGCTGGACCGCTTCCTCACGGAGATGGACGCGTTGCTGCGGGTCGATCACGACGAAAGCTACTGCGGCATCATCTACGTGGACGACCGCGAGGCCCCGCGCTTCGTGAAGATCTTCGACCCCAACAACCTCGGATCCTCCTGCGGCTCGTCCGGGCTGCGGGTGCTCCCGGGCTGGATCCTGTCCACCGTACCGCCGGAAGACCTGCAGGCCGTCATGCCCCCGCCGAACAGCCGCCGCCGCTGGTGGCAGCGGCTGTTTCCCTGAGGTTCTTTTCTCAAGAGGGGGGCCATCAGGAGGCCGCGCCGAACACGTCGTCGATGTGGCGGGCGTTCAGAAGGCGTTCCGACCAGACCAGCAGGGTGTCGGCATCGGCGGATTCGATCCGCTCCCGCTGTTTTTCCGCGGCGTCTGCACCGAACTTGCGGCCGATCAGACGCAGGAGGACCGCGGCTTCACCCTGCGTGACGCCTTCTTCCAGCCCCTGTTTTCTACCCTGTTCCAGCCCTTGCTCCAGCCCTTGCTCCAGCCCTTGCTCCAGGCCTTGCTCCAGGCCTTGCTCCAGGCCTTGCTCAAGGCCCTTCTGCAGCCCTTTTTGCAGCCCCTGTTGCTCGTAGCGTCGCTGCCATTCCTTTACGCGTTCGGCCAGCATGGTTTCCATCTCCCGCAGGTCATTGTTCGGTGGCGCCAGCGTTTCGCCGAAGTGGCCGGGGATGACCACTCGACCCAGCCAGACGCTGAAGGCCCGTCGCAGGGATCGTTGCTCCGGGTGTTTCAGCCATTGCACCAGACGCCCGACGACCGCCTGCAGATCCTCGGGCTCGCGGCTGTGCTCCAGCCGGAAGACGGCCGCGGCCAGGTTGCGTGCCGGCAGATCGGCGTCCGCGAAGGCCCCCTCGTCGAGCAGAAGATACCGGAAATCCGGACGGTAGGCCTCCAGTCCTCCGGGGATCGGTGCGATCAGCTCACGCACTTCGATCGGGGCGCTCCAGCGTCGTTCTCCATTATAGAGCACCAGGGGCAGTACCGGCGGCAACCGTCCGTCGGGGGTCAGTTCACCGGTGCGCACCAGATCCTGGTAGAGCAGGCCGAGATAGGTCAGCAGGCGGACCGCCATGAAGCGGTCCACCGATGACTGGAATTCCAGAAGCAGATAGACGTAACACCAGCCATCGCCCCATCGCAGGCGCCAGACGATGTCGTCCTCGCGCTCGCGCAGATCGTCGGAGACGTAGTGACCGTTGACCCGCTCCAGCGAATCCAGATCGACCTGTTCGATCCAGGGTTCGTTGACGAACCCGCGCAGCAGGTCGGCCACCAGTTGGGGGTGGCTGAACAGGTGCTTGTAGCCGTGATCGTGTTCCATGGTCCCTCCCTGGACCCGTAATTCTCATGCCCCTATGATGCCCTCCAGACGCTTCAGGCATTCGAGGTACTGCGCCTCGTCCGGTGGCTGGCCGCTGCGCTGGCTCTCCCACAGGGCCTGACCCAGACACTCCATCATCCGGTGTTCGGCGTCCAGTTCGCCGTAGCGGGCGCACAGGCGGCGGTGCAGGTCGCGGATGCCGGCCGGGCGGTCGGTGGCGGCCTGTTCGCGCAGGCCCATGTGCATGGACATGTGCAGGAACGGATTGGTGGTGCCCGATTCCGGCGGGAACTCGGCCGTCAGGGCCTTCTCGCGGTCGTTCAGCAGGGCATGGTACTCGGGATGGTCGCGGATGATGCCGACCAGCACCTGTTCCATGTCGCTCAGGGATTCCTCGTTGCGGGCCTTCTGCCAGGCATCCAGGAACTGGGTTCGCATGCGGTCGCGGTCGCCGTACATCGCATCAGGCCTCGGTCTTGTCCTTGTATTCGCACAGATCGCGGATCACACATTGCCCGCAATCCGGCCGGCGTGCGCGGCACACGTACCTTCCGTGCAGGATCAGCCAGTGGTGGGCGTCGCGCAGGAACTCCTTCGGGGTGAACTTCAGGAGCTTCTTCTCGACCTCCAGCACGGTTCTGCCGGGGGCCAGTCCGGTGCGGTTGGCCACACGGTAGATGTGCGTGTCCACCGCGATGGTGGGTTCGCCGAAGGCGGTGTTCAGCACCACGTTGGCGGTCTTGCGGCCGACCCCGGGCAGGGCCTCCAGCGCCTTGCGATCGCGCGGCACCTCGCCGCCGTGGAGTTCCACCAGCATGCGGCAGGCCTTCATGATGTTCTCGGCCTTGGCGTTGTACAGGCCGATGGTGCGGATGCATTCCTTCAGGCCGTCCAGTCCCAGGTCGAGGATGGCCTGCGGGGTGTTCGCCACCGGAAACAGCCGCCGGGTCGCCTTGTTCACGCCCACGTCGGTCGCCTGCGCGGACAGGATCACCGCCACCAGCAGCTCGAACGGGCTGTTGTATTCCAGCTCGGTGGTGGGTTCGGGGTTGGCCGCCCGCAGGCGTTCGAAGATCTCGCGGCGCTTGGCGGCATTCATGGGGCGCGGATTCCGACGGTTTCAGGGGTTGCAAACGAAACCGGCCCCGCGAACGGGGCCGGATGATGCGCGGGACTGCGGCGCGATCGTGCTCAGACGTGGCGGTACACGCCCACTTCCGGCGCCGGCTCGCGCGGCTTTTCCTCGGCTTCCTTCTCGAGGTCGGCCAGCATCTTGGAGTGCTTCTCCTCGAGATCGTGCATCGCCTTCTCGTCCATCTTGGGGAAGATGACGTCACGGATAAAAGAGCCCAGCTCGGCCAGGCACTCCGCCCAGTACTTGTCGTTCAGGTGGAACGAGTGCTCGGCGTGGGTACCCATGGGGTAGCTGTTGAACCGGGTGATCATGGTGACGGACAGGTCGCTGTCCTTCTCGACGAAATCCTTGGCGAAGTCGTACCACCACTTGTAGTACTTCTCCTGCAGTTCCTCGCCGAAACCATGGTTCTCGAAGAATGCGGCGATGGTGCCGCGCGGGGCCTGGCCGTAGCGCGTACCGCGCTTGCCGGCGAACGGGAAATGTCCAGCCATGCCTGCTCTCCTGGGACGATTGGAATTTTTGTAGCGGGGGCAGTGTACCCGCTGGGCGCCGGGAATCAAGGCCGGGGCCGCGTTACACTGCGCCCTAGGGAAACACTGATCAATGTACACGCTCGCGTTGGCACCCCGGGTTCCGCGAGACAAGGCGCGGTGCGCAGCCGGTAGTGGTTCTACCGGCAAGTGCCGCAACGCAGGATCGGGGAACCCGGGGTGCCAACCCCCACAATTTATTGAATGCAGGGGCTCGGCCGCCCGTTGTTGATCAAAAACGGGCGCGCGCACGGCGTTGCGGCTCCCTTGTGCAGAATGACTGCACGGCGGTCGCCGCGCCTTGTTCCCACGCAAAAGCGACTCGAGCGCGAGCGTGTACATTGATCAGTGTTTCCCTGGGAGCCTGCAAGGAGTCCGCACCATGGCCGAACCCGATCCGGTCCGTCCACAGGACAGCGAGACGGAGCCCGAGCCCGACGAATATACCCCGCTGCCGCGCAGCTTCCTGATCGGATCGCTGATCGCGCTGGCCCTGTTCATCTGGGGCGTGAGCCTGCTGTGGCCGCACATGGAAGACTGGCTGGGCGAGCTTTCGATCCTGCAGATCGGGCTGCTGGCCAGCTTCGTGGCCGGGCTGTTCACCGCGGTCGGGGCCATCCCCATCTTCTTCCTGCGCCGCCTGAAACAGTCGGTGGAGGACGCGATGATGGGCTTCGGCGCCGGGGTGATGCTCGCCGCCACCGCCTTCGAGCTGGCGCTGCCGGCGGTGGAGCAGGCCGAGGCCCAGCATGGCAGCGTGGCCATGGCCATCGTGGTCCTGGCCGGCGGCATTGGCCTGGGTGGCGCGTTCCTGCTGCTGCTGCACAAGGCCGTGCCCCACGAGCACTTCGTCATCGGCCCGCAGAGCGGGGCCGACCCGGCCAAGATCCGCCGGGTGTGGCTGTTCATCTTCGCCATCGCCCTGCACAATCTGCCCGAGGGCCTCGCGGTGGGCGTGGGATTCGGCGGCGATGATGTCAGCGACGGCATTGCGCTGGCCGTGGCGATCGGCCTGCAGAACATGCCCGAGGGGCTGGTGGTCGCCATCGCCCTGCTGTCGCTGGGCTACAGCCGTGCCATCGCCTTCGGCGTGACCCTGCTCACCGGCCTGGTGCAGCCCATCGGCGGGCTGATCGGCGCCGGTGCCATCACCCTGATGGAGTTCCTGCTGCCCTGGGGCCTGGCCTTCGCGGCCGGTGCCATGCTGTTCGTCATTAGCCACGAGATCATCCCCGAGTCCCACCGCAAGGGCCACGAGGCCCAGGCCACCACCGGGGTGCTGGTCGGGTTCGTCACCCTGCTGGCCATCGACCTCGCGCTGTAGGATCGTTCGAAGGAGGGCCCGCCATGCGTCTGAGTCCCGAACAGCAACACGCCATCCACCGGGCCGTGGTCGAGACCTTCGGCCCGGAGTCCGGGGTATGGCTGTTCGGCTCCCGGACCGATGACTCGGCCCGGGGCGGCGACATCGACCTGCTGATCGATACCCCGATGCGCGATCCGGACCGCATCGTGCAGGCGGAAATCGCCCTGCGCGCACGCCTGGAGGCGGAACTTGGCGAGCAGAAGATCGACCTGCTGGTCGACTATCCGGGACGGCGCCGGCATCCCCCCATCTTTCAGGTCGCCCGCGAGGAGGGCATCCCGTTATGAATTCGACCGCCACCGCCATCCAGCGCCTGCGGGACGCCATCGAGGAATGCCGCAGGCACCGCCACCACATGCGCCACGCCCTGTCTTCGCTGGAGCCCCGCCTGCCGCTGGACGGCGACACGCTGGACGCGATGGACGACGAGGGGGTGCAGGACCTGGATCAGTTCATCCTGCGTTTCGGCAAGTTGCAGGACGCCATGGGCATGCGCCTGTTACCGGCCGTGCTCATGGCACTCCAGGAACCGTTCGAGGACCGTCCGATGCTGGACAAGCTGCATCGACTCGAAAAGCTCGGCTATCTCGACAGCGCCGCGCAGTGGCAGGAGCTGCGCGCCCTGAGGAACGGCTTCGCCCACGATTACCCGGACGAACCCGAGAAGCGCGCGGCCCTGCTGAACCGGGCCATGGAAGGCAGCCGCGAGCTCGAGGCCATCCTGGACCGGATCGAGCAGCGGCTGGGCGAGGAGAACGCGGGCGGGCTCTCGGGGCGACTCGGCCGGGGCAGCCCCGGGCCGGAGCTTCCTGATTGATCGCTGCTCGCGCTGGCCCTGTTCATCCGGGGCGTGAGCCTGCTGTCGCTGGGCTACAGCCGCGCCGCCGCCTTCGGCGTGACCCTGCTCACCGGCCTGGTGCAGCCCATCGGCGGGCTGATCGGCGCCGGGGCCATCACCCTGATGGAGTTCCTGCTGCCCTGGGGCCTGGCCTTCGCCGCCGGTGCCATGCTGTTCGTCATCAGCCACGAGATCATCCCCGAGTCCCACCGCAAGGGCCACGAGGCCCAGGCCACCACCGGGGTGCTGGTCGGGTTCGTCACCCTGCTGGCCATCGACCTCGCGCTATAGGATCGTTCGTATGAATTCGCACAGCACAGCTCATAGCCCGATCGGCCAGAGGGCTGGCCTCCTACCGGGCGGGCTGCCCTCAGTAGGAGGCCAGCCCTCTGGCCGATCCGGCGCAGGGGTGGCCCGGACGTGAAATCGGCCGGAGGGCCGGCCTCCCACCGGGCAGGGTCTGGCCGCAGGAGGCCAGCCCTCTGGCCGATGGGGCCGATGGGACCAACCCGGCCGATGTGTTGTGTTAAGGCCACACCCGCCCCGGCGAGGGCGGTGTCAGGTCCCTCTGTTGCAGGTTTGCAACGGCCGCGCACCGGTTTCTGCGCACCGGAAACCCGTGTTTCCGGGCCCGCGGCGCTCGAACCCAGGGCCGTGACGCGGTTTCGTGCAATCGCGTATTCGGAATTTCTAACAAGCCAGTTTTTCAATGGCTTGCGATCACCCCGGCGCTCTCGGCAAGTCTGGCGCGGGAGATCGCGTGAAGACCGAAGCGTATAAGCGTGATCGAATACGGGTTTTTTTCCGCCACAAGGGTTGAAATACGACACCGTGGCGTATATAAAACACAGGACATCACGGGGCCGACGGGTCCCGGATGCCTTAAACAGAAAGAATTCACCTCCTGGGAGAAAGCATCATGCAGAAGAAGATTCTCGCAATGGCCGTTGCCGGCGCCTTCGCCGCCGCTCCGGCCCTCGCCTCCGCCGACGATTCCGTGACCCTGTTCGGTCAGCTGAAGTACGAAGTGGGTGCCATCGACGGTGCCACGGACAACTGGCAGGGGACCGGGCTTGCGATTGGTTCCGATAACCGCGATCTGACCCACTCCACTGCCGGCAGCCGCTTCGGGATTCGCGGTTCCGAAGATCTGGGCGGTGGCCTGACCGGTCTGTTCCGCATCCAGGGCAACTTCGGTGGTCCGGGTGGCATCTTCGCTGGGGGCAACCTGCAGACCAACGAAGAGACCTGGGTCGGTGTTGACGGCGACTTCGGCCAAGTGCGCCTGGGTCGTTCCGACACCGCCATGAAGAATGCGCTGAAGCCGTTCCGCGCCTTCACCGATACCCTGGCGGACAGCGCGACCCGTCCCGGCACGGTGTCCGGCCTGACGCCGACTTTTGATAACGCCGGTAATTTTGACGGCATGATGGGCCTTAACAGCTGGGCGCGTGCGGATGGCATCCACTACCAGAGCCCGGATTTCGCCGGCTTCACCTTCGGTGCCACGCTGGAGCCGGTGGGTGAAAAGACCGAGAGCTACTACGCGCTGAATGGCATCTACGAGATGGGCCCGATGGTCTTCTCCGGTGCGTATGAGTCGCAGACCAGCAGCAGCGACGGGTACGGTGCGCTGGAAAACAGGCAGGGCGTGGCCGATATGGATTCCTGGCACCTCGGCTTCAGCTTTGACTTCGGTCAGGGCGATGTCGGCGTCAGCTACAATCAGTGGAACGGCGATGACGACTCGGTGATCGGTGACAACAAGGTTGAACAGGTCGTCGTGCCGGCGAACTTCCGCGTGACCGACCAGATCAATCTGCGCGCGGCCGTTCAGTACAACGATCTGGACAGCGGTGAGACGATGATTGATGAAGAGTCCTCCTGGACCAACTTCGCGGTCGGGGCCCAGTACCACTTCAGCAACCGTACTGAAGCCTACGTCAACATCTGGCGTGACGGGATTAGTGGTGTAACCGCCACCAACGGCAACAATGGCTGGGGTCTCGCCGACGACGGCACCCACGT
Organism: Thioalkalivibrio sp. AKL17; assembly: GCF_000377885.1. Classification (NCBI taxonomy): domain Bacteria; kingdom Pseudomonadati; phylum Pseudomonadota; class Gammaproteobacteria; order Chromatiales; family Ectothiorhodospiraceae; genus Thioalkalivibrio; species Thioalkalivibrio sp. AKL17. The sequence continues at coordinate 162,803 of NZ_KB898765.1, read as the reverse complement.
CGGTGTGGGCCTGCGTCACAGCTTCTAAGCGCGATCGCGCATGAAGTGATAACAACGGGTGTAAGCCCGTTTTGCGGGGCCCTCCGGGGCCCCGTTTTTTATGGGGGTCGCGCATTCGCTGTGCGGCCCTTTTTCGTGGGTGCATGCGGTTGGGTGGCGCGTCCGGCGGGGCTACGATGGCCGCCGTCGAGGGGCGACATTCATCCCGACCGATCAGAACGATCGAAACGATCCGAGGAGGCAACATGAAGATTGAAGTGGAACATCGGCCGGAGCGCGACCGGCTGGAGGCACTGGGTGTGTTCGACTGGCCGGTGTGGGAGAAGGAGGCGTCCAGCTTCCCGTGGCATTACGACGAGACGGAGACCTGCTACATCCTCGAGGGGCAGGTGACGGTGACGCCGGAGGATGGCGAGCCGGTCACGGTCGGCGAGGGCGATCTGGTGACCTTCCCGGCAGGCATGGGCTGCACCTGGGAGATCCACCGGGACATCCGCAAGCACTACCGCTTCGGGTAGTCGGCTGTCGGGGTGTGAAAAAGAGAAAGGGCCGCACAACATCCCTGTTGGTCGGCCCTTTCGGTTGGAACTTCCCTGTTCCTGATTGGGGATATTATCGGCACCCCCGGACTGAAACAATATCGATTGTGTGTTTTTGTGATTAAAACCACAGAAAAAGGATTGGAATCAGTCTAAATCTTCGGCAGAATTAGAGAGATCATCTCGAAAAGTGCCGAATAAACAGGTCTTTATGAAGGTTCGTCGGGCCTCGGGTGGGAGTTGTGGGAGTACGGGGTGGGCGGGGAAGAGCCCCGGGTGAGGGAAGCCAATTGTTCGCGTGCGAGCACGCTCCCACAAGGGCTGGGCCGGCAACGAGTGGGGGGCACCGGTGCTGTGGGAGCGGCCCTGGCCGCGAAGAGGGCGGGGTGGTTCAGCGGGCGAGCCACTGGGCGTCGAGCCGGGAGGCTTAGTCGCTCCGCCAGGAGCGCGCCCCGGTCCTGCCGGCGACGCAGTGCGCCTCGATGTCCGCGGGGGTGGACCAGTCAGCGACCAGCGCCCCTGCCCTGTTCGCCTTCGCTTTCGCCGACGCGGTCAAGCACCGTGCGTATGACGTCGGCCGCGATGCGGAACTCCGATTGGTGAAGCCGTTCGAAAACCGCGCGCGCGGACGGGATCAGACCCTGGCGGCGCGCCATCCCGATCACGGCGGCGGTACCCGCCACACGAATACCGGCCTCAAGGGCAAGGGCGCGGCCCATCCGTTCATCCATGAGCACCAGGGCGGGTTCATCGTGGCCGAGGGCCATCCGGATACAGGCTGCTTCGCCTTCATCCAGTTCGGGTAACGGTATCGACGAACGCGGTCCTTCCCGGAGGCACAGCCAGCCGGCGTCCAGCGCGGCGGCGATGGCGGATTCCCCGGGCCTCTCCTGTCCGGGCAGCACCTCGCGGGCGACTTCCTCCGGAATCCCGACCGTCCCGAACAGACGGGGCAACCATTCCAGCCCATCCACGAACGAAAGCCCGATCAAAGGGCTGGCGTCACTCAGGACGAGGCGAGCCATTCGTCGAGGGTATCCATGTCGTGGTCCGCTTCCGTGCCATTCAGGTCCACGACGGGAATCCCGAGCCGGGAAAGATGGCGCGCGAAGTCGGCCGTGGCGAACTCGGCGAGACGCGCCGCACGCGCGAGGGAGAGGTGCCCGTCACGGAACAGGGCCGTGGCCAGAGCCACCTTTACACCCGGCGCGTCGAGTTCCCCCGCATCGTTCAATCCCAGGATGAGGGCATCGGGACGGTCCCGGTTCATGACCAGTACCGGCGTTTCGTGGGACTTGCGCAGGGCGCCGGTGGGATTGTTCTTGAGGCCGCTAACGTTCACGACTTCCATGGGAATCCTCCATGGGAATAGTAGTCAGGATCAATACTAGTCCTGTCCATGCTTCCCGGCAATCCGCTCAGCTTCTCGCTGTGGTAGTCCTCGATGGCGAGGTTGCGCACCCGGGAGCTGGCGCGGCAATGACGCGGCGCGGGGCGGGGTGGTTCAACGGGCGAGCCACCGGGCGTCGAGCCGGGTGGCGAAGGTCTCCTCGACGCGGCGCAGGTAGTACATCATGTCCACCGGCAGGTTGATGCCGTCGTGCATCTGCAGGGGGTAGAGGTCGGCGGCGATCACGCAGTCGGCGATGGAGGGGTGGCCGAGGTAGAAACCATTGGCGGCCAGGTGGCGGGCGAGCTCGGGCAGGCGGCTCAGCCGGGCCAGTTGCTGGTAGCCGTCGTAGCGGTCGTTCGCGAGTTCTTCCAGGGTCATGCCGAAGCGGTGCTGCACGTTCGCCTTGAAGTCGGCGAGGGCGTCGGCGTCCTCGCCGATGCCGTGGTAGCCGGGGGCCAGCGGGGCGTACAGGCGTTCGAGGACCACGTCCACGCGGGCACGCCAGTCGAGCAGGGCCTGCCAGGCGTCTTCGGCGATGATCCCCGCGGACAGCGGTTCGCCGCTCGGGAACAGCTCGTCGATCGCGCGCAGGGCCGCCGTGGTGTCGGTATGCAGGCCGCCGTCGTCGGTGGCGAGCACCGGGGACTGCCGCGCGATGCCCAGCTCGAAGAAGGTCTCGTCGTCGAACCAGTCGACCGCGCGGGTCTCGAGCGCCGCTCCCTTGTACCCGCAGGCCAGGCGGATGCGGTCGGCCTTCGGGTCGTGGGCGAAGTGGTAGAGGGTCGCCATCAGGCGGAGCCCCGGTTCGTCCCGCCCCGGGTCTGTCCGCGTTTCGCGTTGGCGAGGATGAAGTCCCACTGATCCTCGGTCAGCGGCATCACCGACAGGCGGTTGCCGCGGCGCACCAGCGGGCAGTCGGCCAGCTCCGGCTGCTGCTTGAGCCAGTCGAGGGTGAGGATGTCGTCGAATTTCTCCTCGAAGGCGACGTCCACCCGCAGCCAGCGCGGGTTGTCGGGATCGCTCTTCGGGTCGTAGTGCTTGTCCTCGGGATCGAACGCGCAGGAGTCCGGGTAGGCCTCGTTCTCGATGCGCATGATGCCGACGATGCCCGGCGGCTTGGCGTTGGAGTGGTAGAAGAAGGCGAGATCGCCCTTCTTCATCTGGTCACGCATCATGTTGCGCACCTGGTAGTTACGGATCCCGTCCCAGGGTTCCACGCCCACGCGTTCGAGATCGTCGATGCCGAACTCGTCGGGTTCGGATTTCATCAGCCAGTAGCCCATGTCGTCGCGTTCCTTGAATCAGTCGTTGTCAGGTGTCTGCAGGGTCGCAGTGGCCTGTCCGTGCCGGGGGAATACATGCCAGCCGGTCTCGGTGACCACGGCATCCAGCGGCACGTCCCAGGGCTGCACCGGCAGGGCCTCGACCTGCTGCAGGCCATGGGCCACGCCGATCAGGCGCGGGCGGTGGATGCCGAAGCGCCGCCGGGCGAAGTAGCGGTCGTAGTAGCCGGCGCCCATGCCCATGCGGTTGCCGTGGCGGTCGAAGGCGACCAGCGGCATCAGCACCACCTGCATCTCGCGGCGCCAGACCTGCGGCGCACCGGGGCACGGCTCGGCGATGCCGAAGCCGTTGTGGCACAGGCGGTCTTCGGGATGCCATTCGTGGAAATGCATGCGGCCGTCGCGGCGGGTGTCCATCACCGGCAGGGCGATGCGCGTGCCGCGCCGGGCCAGGGCGCAGGTCAGCGCGGTCAGGTCGACCTCGCCGCGCAGGCCGCGGTAGGCGCCGATGCAGCGCGGTTGCCAGCGTTCCAGCCATTTCAGCAGGTGACCGCTGATCGCGCGGTTGTGCTCGGCCAGACGGGCATCGGACAGCGCGGCACGCCGACGGCGCAGTTCGCGCCGGAGCCGGCGGGCGTCCTCGCGGGCGAGGGCGTCGATATCGGGGGCGTGCGCGGTGGTGGACATGGCCGTGGGGGTCATGGGGATCGGCAGGAAAAAAGAGAGGACGCGCCCCGCGGGCGCCGTCGTGGCCTTCGACCTTGAACCAGCGGTTCAGGTGGGAGAAGTCTCCGGATCTTTAGGCTTTCCGCTCGGGGGCGGACCTGCACAGCGAAACGGAAGAACTCGGTCCCTGGGTGTTGCATTAAGGCTCAAGGGTACCACCCGGCCACGTTCGAACGCCGCAGCGACGCGTCCGGGGTCATTATGGACCAGATGCGGGGGGAATGCTCAAGCGCCGTGCAAAAGTTTCGGGCAGGCGGGCAAACTCCGGTCGGGTCGCCGCTCAGGACTGCGGCGGCCTGCCGGTCTCCGGATTGGGCCGGGTGTCGCTCTCGCGTCCGAGGTTCTGCTCGATGCGTTCGGCCAGCGCATGCAGGCGTTCGGGGGCGTCGGCCCCGCCCTTTTTCATCCGTTCCAGCTCTTCCTGGCACTCGAGCTTTTCGTGGGCGAGGTTGAGCGCGACCATCACCGCGATGCGCTCGGCCCCGACCACGCGCCCGCCGTCTCGCAGTTCGCGCATGCGCTCGTCGATCAGGGACGCGGAGGCGAACAGGTCGGCGCGCTCCTCGGGCGGGCAGGCGACGTGGTACTCCTTGCCCATGATGGTGATGCGGACCGGTTCGGAAGACTGGCTCATTCGGACTGCTCCATCGACCGCAGGCGGGCGATCATGGTCTCGACCCGGTGACGGGCCTGTTCATTGCGTTCGCGGTACGTGGCCCGCTCGGTGCGCAGCTGGCGGACCTGCTCATGCAGCGCCCGGTTTTCCTCGCGCAGTTCGGCGTTGTCGTCCAGCAGGCGCAGGATCGCGGCCTCGAGACGGTCGAGGGCGTCGGGCGCGTGGCTGCCGGAAGAAGCGCTGTCGGACATGGCGGGGCGGGCCTCGGGCTTGAAAAACGGGAGCGAAGTCCCTGAATAACGGAGTCTAGGAGGGGGTTGGCGGAACCGTCAACCGAAACACCGGCGGGTTGTGTTGCGACCCGCGCAGGGGGTGGCCAGAATATGACCCATGACACAGCCTCCCGAACCCGCACCCGACGCCACAATCATCGAAGGCACGGCCCACAACGGCAAGCCGTGCCGGGTGGTGGACAACACCGGCACGATCCCGCGCGGCGAGCTGGAACAGTTGCTGGAGGACCTGGTCCGCGACAAGCGCTTCGGCCTGACGGCGCTGTCCGCGACCGGTTCCAGCGAGATCCGCCTGGGCGAGCCGCAGTTCACCCATCTGCAGATGGGCGATGATCTTTATCGCTTTCTGCTGTTTCCCTACGAAGCCCGTCTGGAGGCCTTCTGATGGCGCAGCCCTGGGAAGAACGCCTGGCCCACGGCCTGCGCACCATGGGGTTCGCGCAGACCCCGGCCTCGGCCCATGGCCTGATCACCGGCTGCCTGGTGGCGGACCCCGAGGCCGGCAATGACCTCCTTATCAAGTCGCTGGGCGAGGCGCTGCCGCTGACCGAGAACCCCGCCGAGGCATTCGACCGGCTGGTGGACGAGCTGCGCCGGCATCTGCTGGCGCAGCTGTACGACATCGAGCTCGGTTTTGCCCCGCTGGTGCCGGAGGATGCGGAGATCGAGACCCGGGCCCAGGCGCTGTCGGAATGGGCCGACGGCTTCATCAGCGGGCTGGGGCAGACGCCGCGGCTGGGCGGGCTCAAGCCGTCGGCCGAGTCGGCGGAGATCCTGCGGGATCTGGCCGAGATCGCGCGCATGGACCCCGAACCGGAGGACAGCGAGGCCTCGGAGAAGGACTTCGAGGAGCTGTCCGAATACGTGCGCGTGGGCGTGCTGCTGATTGCCGACGAGCTGGCCCCCGAGAACCCGACCCGGATCCCGATGCAATGAGCCGCGCGCCGCAGATCCCCGCCGGTGAGCTGGCCCGTCGCCGCCAGCGCCTGATGCGCGCGGCCGGGCGCGATGCCCTGATCGTGATCCCGGGCGCGGTGGAGACCACCCGCAACCGCGACGTCGAATACCCGTTCCGGCAGAACTCCGATTTCCTCTATCTGACCGATTTCGAGGAACCGGACGCCATCGCGGTGCTGGCCCCGGGGCGCGAGGCCGGGGAATACATCCTGTTCTGCCGCGATCGGGACCCGAAGATGGAGACCTGGACCGGACGCCGCGCCGGGCCCGAAGGGGCGATGGAACGGTTCGGTGCCGACTGCGCGTTCCCGGTGGACGACATCGACGAGATCCTGCCCGGACTGCTGGAGAACCGCCGCGAGCTGTGCGCGCCGTTCGGCCGCGACGAGGGCTTCGACCGGCGGCTGTTCGGCTGGCTGCAGCAGGTGCGCCGGCGCGCGGCGCGCAGCGGGGTGCGGGTGCCGCACGAGTTCGCCGCGCTGGAACACCACCTGCACGAGCAGCGCCTGTTCAAGAAGGCCCCGGAACTGAAGATGATGCGCCACGCCGCGGCGATCTCCACCGGGGCGCACCGGCGCGCGATGCAGGCCTGCCGCCCCGGCATGACCGAATACCAGGTGGCCGCCGAGATCACCCACGAGTTCCACCGCCACGGCACCGAGGCGGCGTATCCGTCCATCGTCGGCGGCGGCGAGAACGGCTGCATCCTGCACTACATCGAGAACCGCGACGTGCTGCGCGACGGCGATCTGTTGCTGATCGACGCCGGTTGCGAGCACCGCGGCTATGCCTCGGACATCACCCGCACCTTCCCGGTGGGCGGGCGCTTCGGCGGGCGCCAGCGCGAGGTCTACGAGATCGTGCTGGACGCGCAGCGCGCCGCCATCGACGCGGTGCGGCCCGGGCATCACTGGAACGATCCGCACGACGTCGCGGTGCGCGAGCTGACCCGCGGGCTGCGGGATCTGGGCGTGCTCGAGGGCGAGCTGGATGCGCTGATCGAGGACGAGGCGTATCGCCCGTTCTTCATGCACCGTACCGGTCACTGGCTCGGGCTGGATGTCCACGACGTGGGCGACTATCGCGTGGGCGGGGTCTGGCGACAGCTGGAGCCGGGCATGGTGATGACCGTCGAGCCCGGCCTGTATTTCGGCCCGTACTGCGAGACCCCGGAGGACCTGCGCGGGATCGGCGTGCGCATCGAGGACGACGTGGCCGTGACCCGCGACGGGCACGAGGTGCTGACCGAGGCCTGTCCGAAGACCGTGGAGGCCATCGAGGCCTGCATGGCCGACGGCGCGGCCGGACGTCGCTGAAACCGGGGCAGAGGGAGGCGCATGGAGGCCACCGTGAATCGCGGAACTCAAACTCAAACTCAAACGCAAACCGAGACCGACATCGCCGTGGTCGGCGGCGGGCCGGTGGGCGGGCTGATGGCCTGCACCCTGGCACGCGCCGGCTACACGGTGAGGCTGTTCGAACGCGGCCCGGCGCCGGATCCGGAGCATCCGCGCGAGGACACCCGTGGCTATGCCCTGGCGGCCGGCTCGGTGACCCTGCTGGACGATCTCGGCTACTGGGCGGAGCTGGCGACCACGGCCGCGTCCATCCGGCGCATCGTGGTCAGCCGCCGCGGCGGGCTGGGCCGGGTGCGCATGGACGCCGCGCAGATGGGCCGCGAGGCCCTGGGTCAGGTGGTGCCGGCCGCGGCGCTGGATCCCCTGCTGGCGCGGGCCCGGGATGCGGCGGGGGTGGCCAGTCATCACGCCACCACGCTGGCGGGTGTGGAGGCCGCCGAGGACGGCGCGCGCCGCCTGCACCTGGAGGGTCCCGACGGGGCGTGGTCCTGCCGCGCGCGGCTGCTGATCGCCGCCGACGGCGTCGGCTCGCCGACCCGCGAGGCGCTGGGCATCCCGGTGCAGCGCCATCGCTACGATGCCGATGCCCTGGTGTTCGACGTGCGGCCCTCGCGTGCGCATGACGGCGAGGCTTTCGAACGCTTTACCGACGAGGGGCCGCTGGCACTGCTGCCGCAGGCCGACGGGCGCATGAACGTGGTCTGGGTCGCCCCGCCGGAGGTCTGCGACGCCCGCCTGGAACTGGACGAGCCGGCCCGCATGGCGGCGCTGCAGGAACGTTTCGGCTGGGCGCTGGGGCGGCTGCACCCGGCGGGGGACGTGCTGCGCTTCCCGCTGCAGCGGATGCATGCGCCGCAACCGTTCGCCGAACGCGCGCTGCTGCTGGGCAACGCCGCCCACTCGGTGCATCCGGTGGCCGGCCAGGGGCTGAACCTGGCGCTGCGCGACGTGGCCGATCTGCTGGGCGTACTGCGCGAGGGCGCGCAGCCCGACGGGCGCCCCGCGTTCGTGGCCGATCCCGGCGGGCGGCACGTGCTGGAGGCCTGGGCGCGCCGGCGCGAGGGCGACATCCGCCGCATCGTCGGGGTGACCGATTTCCTCGCCCGCGGGATGCGCCATGTTGACGGACTGCTGGGTCACGCGCTGGGCCTGGGCATGATGACGGTCGACCGGGTGCCGCCGCTGCGCGATGCCTTCGCGCGCGGGGCGATGGGGCTGCGGCCGGTGCCGCGGCATACCCTGTCGCGACTGCCGGAGGCGCGGGCATGACGCGCGCTGGCGAGCCGCTGGACGTGCTGGTGGTCGGCGGTGGCGCCACCGGCCTGGCCACCGCCCTGGGCTGCGCCCGCGCGGGCATGCGGGTGGCGGTGCTGGAGCGCGGACCGGCACCGGCGTTCGATCCGGCGACCGCGCCGGTGACCCGGGTGGTCACGCTCAACGCCGCGGCCATGGGCCTGCTGGATCGTCTGGGGGTCCAGGAGGCCCTGGCGGCCAACCGCGCCCATGCCTTCTCCGGCATGCAGGTGTGGGACGCGCACGGCCCCGCGCATATCCGCTTCGACGCGGATGATCTGGGCGTGCCCGAACTCGGCTGGACGGTGGAGAACGCAGCGCTGGAGGCGGTGCTGTGGCAGGCCCTGCGCGAGCGTGGCGTGGCGCTGTGGCCGGAGACCGCGTGGCGCAGCGTGGACCTGCGGCCCGATCGGGTGGATGTCTATGCCGAGGGGCATGCGCCGCTGGCCTCGGCGCGCCTGGTGGTGGCGGCCGACGGGGCACGTTCGGCCCTGCGCGAACGTGCGGGGATCGCAGTGGACGAGCGCCCGTACCACGCGCGCGGCGTGGTGGCCACGGTGGAGACCGCGCAGGGGCACGGCGACACCGCCTGGCAGCGTTTCGACGACGAGCGCATCCTGGCCTTCCTGCCGCTGGGCGACGGGCGCTGTTCCATCGTCTGGTCGCTGCCGGAGATCGAGGCCGACGACGTAATGGCGATGGACGATGGCGCATTCATCGACGCGCTGTCGGCGGCGATCGATGGCGGTCCCGGGCCGGTCACCGGGGCCTCGCCGCGCGCGGCCTTCCCGCTGGTGGCGCGGCATGCGCGTGACTACTTCTCCGGGCGGGTGGTGCTGGCCGGGGACGCGGCGCACACCATCCACCCGCTGGCCGGGCAGGGGCTCAATCTGGGGCTGGCGGACGTCGACGCCCTGCTGCGCCAGCTGGCCGGCCCCAACCGGCGCGATCCCGGTGATCCGCGCGGGCTGCGCGCCTACACCCGCGCGCGGCGCCCGGAGAACGCGATGATGCAGCGCGCGATGGACGGCTTCCGCCTGCTGTTCGGCACCCGCCGTGCCGGTCTGCCGGAGCTGCGCGGCGCCGGGGTGCGGCTGGTGAACGGGCTGGTCCCGGTCAAGCGCCAGCTCGCGCTGCGCGCGTTCGGGCTGGACGGCATCCGCCGCTGATCTGATCCATGGACCCGATCCCATGGACCCGGCGTGAACCGGGGCATTGGGTTCCGGCGCCGGATCGCCTATAATTGATCTCACGCCAGCGGGGTACGAAAGCTCCGCACATCATCCTGGAAGAGTTCTGCCGCGCCGCGCCTCGGGCGCGCGCCGCAGACGCCGAAGGCGCAACATCCGCCCGGAATCGCTCAGGCTTCAGGACCGGGATGATGAAACGGCGAACTCTGGAGAGCGGCCGGCAGACGGCCCACCGAAGGGGGCGATCGCCCGGGTCCACAAGGACCGCGGGGCGCGCAAACTCTCAGGTTTCAGGACAGAGGGGCGGCCGGCAGTGATCCTGCCGGCCGCCCTTTTTTTATGCGCGGATGACCGCGACGCCATCGACGCCGGAACAACTGCAGGACGAAAAGCATGACGCTGAAGAAAACCCCGCTCCATGCCGCCCACGAACGCGCCGGCGCCAAGCTGGTCGATTTCGCCGGCTGGGAGATGCCGCTGCATTACGGCTCGCAGATGGAAGAGCACAAGAAGGTGCGCGCCGGCGCCGGCATGTTCGACGTGTCGCACATGCGCGTGGTCGACATCCACGGGCCGCAGGCGCAGGCCTTCCTGCGCTATCTGCTGGCCAACGACGTGGCCAAACTGAAGACCGAGGGCCGCGCGCTGTACAGCTGCATGCTCAACGAGCGCGGCGGCGTGATCGACGACCTGATCATCTACTGGCTGGGCGGGGATGCCTACCGCGCGGTGGTCAACGCGGGCACCGCCGACAGCGACATCGCCCACATGCAGGCGGTGGCGCAGGACTTCGATCTCAGCGTCGAGCCGCGCCCGGAATTCGCCCTGATCGCGGTGCAGGGTCCGCAGGCCGTGGACAAGACGCTGCCGCTGCTGCCGGAAGACCTGCGCGGCGCGGGCGAGCTCAAGCCGTTCTCCGCGCTGTGGAACGACCAGTGGTTCGTTGCGCGCACCGGCTACACCGGCGAGGACGGCTTCGAGGTGATGCTGCCGGCCGCGGAGGCCGAGGGCTTCTGGCAGGCGCTGCTGGACGCCGGGGTCGACCCCATTGGCCTGGGCGCCCGCGACACCCTGCGTCTGGAGGCCGGGATGAATCTCTACGGTACCGACATGGACACCGAGACCAGCCCGCTGACCGCCAACCTCGGCTGGACCGTGGCGCTGAAGGACGGCGAGCGTGATTTCATCGGCCGCGCGGCCGTCGAGCGCGAGAAGGCCGCGGGTGTGCAGCAGCGCCTGGTGGGCGTGGTGCTGGAGGGCCGCGGCGTGCTGCGCGGCGGCACCCGGATCGTGACCGACGCCGGCGACGGCGAGGTGACCTCGGGCAGCTTCGCGCCCAGCCTCGGCATGTCCGTGGGCTTCGCGCGGGTGCCGGCCGCCGCGGCCGATGCCGAACGCCTGGAGGCGGAGATCCGCGGGAAGCACCTGCCCGTGCGGGTCGTGCGCCCGGGCTTCGTGCGCAACGGCGAACCGCTGATCGAACTGCCCTCCGGCTGATGCGAGCCATACAATTTTAGTGCGCTACACTGCGTACCGGGTTTCAACGCTATAAGGAAGACGCCATGAGCGAAGCACCGAAGGATCTGAAGTACACCAGGAGCCACGAATGGGTTCGTACCGAGGACGATGGCACGGTGACCATCGGCATCACCGATCACGCGCAGGAGCTGCTGGGTGATCTGGTGTTCGTCGAGGCCCCCGAGGCCGGCAGCAGCCTGGAAGCCGGAACGGCCTGTGCCACGGTCGAGTCGGTCAAGGCCGCCTCCGACATCTATGCCCCGATCGGGGGCGAGGTGACCGAGACCAACGCGGAGCTGGAAGACAGCCCCGAGAAGGTCAACGAGTCGCCGTTCGAGGATGGCTGGCTGTTCCGGATGAAGCCTGCGAATGCCGCGGACCTGGACGCCCTGATGGACGCGGACGCCTACGCCGCGCACGTCGAAGCCGAATCCTGAAGCCACTGGTGGCGGCCGAACCCCGGTGTCCGGCGGACACCGGGGCGCCGCCGAAGAACTTCGCGTCAGCGAAAGCGAGAAAGTCATGCCGTTTATTCCGCATACCGAAGAAGACATCCGTTCGATGCTCGAGCGCATCGGCGCCGACTCCGTGGAGGATCTGTTCGACGAGATCCCGGCCGGACTGCGCGCGCCACCGCTGGAGGGCATCCCCGAGGGTCTCAACGAGATGGGGATCACCCGCCTGATGCAGGAACGGGCGGCAATGGACGGCATGCCGCTGAATTTCATTGGCGCCGGGGCGTACGAGCACCACATCCCGGCGGCCGTGTGGCAGATCGCCACCCGCGGCGAGTACTACAGCGCCTACACGCCCTACCAGGCGGAGGCGTCACAGGGCACGCTGCAGCTGATCTACGAATACCAGACCATGATCAGCCGTCTCACCGGCATGGAGGCCTCCAACGCCTCGCTGTATGACGGCGCCTCCGCACTGGCCGAGGCCGTGCTGATGGCGGTGCGCGTGAACCGCCGGTCGAAGAGCAAGCGGGTGCTGGTCCCGGGTGCGCTGAATCCGGTGTACCGCCGGGTGATCGACACCCTGATCGGCAATCAGGGCATCGAGCTGGTCGAGGTCCCGTTCGACGAGACCACCGGGCAGACCCCGGTGGAGGCGCTGGCCGCGCACGCCGACGACGACATCACCGCGATGATCATCAGCCAGCCGAACTTCTTCGGCATCCTCGAGGATGTGGACGGCCTGACCGGCTGGGCCGAAGAGCGCGAGATCCCGGTCATCGGCGTGGTCAATCCGGTCTCGCTGGCGCTGCTGAAGCCGCCGGGCGAGTGGGGCAGCCAGGGCGCGGACATCGCCGTGGGCGAGGGCCAGCCGCTGGGCGCGCCGTTGTCCTCCGGCGGGCCGTACTTCGGCTTCATGACCACGCGCAAGAAGCATATCCGGCAGATGCCGGGGCGCATCGTCGGTCGGGCCGAGGACGCCGACGGCAAGCCGGGCTTCGTCCTGACGCTGCAGGCCCGCGAGCAGCACATCCGCCGCTCCAAGGCCACCTCGAACATCTGCACCAACCAGGGGCTGGTGGTCACCGCGGCGACCATCCACATGTCCATGCTGGGCGACGAGGGGCTGACCCGGGTGGCCGAGGCCTGCTACGCCAACACCCATGCACTGGTGGAAAAGCTCGCCGCGAAGGGCATCAAGCCGCGCTTCACCGGTGAGTACTTCCACGAGGTGGCGCTCGACTTCGGCGGCAATGCCGCCGGGCAGCTGCAGGCGATGGCGGATGCCGGCTTGCTCGCGGGGCACGACCTCGGCCGGGACTATCCGGCGCTGGACGGCTGCGTGCTGGCCTGCGTGACCGAGACCAAGAACGAGAACGATCTGGAGCAGTACGTGGCTGCCTGCGAGCAGGCCCGCGCGGCCTGAGCGGGGAGCCACTCCACGCGACGTGCCATACCCCAACCGCCGAGGAGGCTGACATGGCCGAGACCAAGCTAGAGGGCAACACGATCCACACCAACGGCGACCTGCCCCACGTGGGTTCGCCGGCTCCGGACTTCAACCTGACGGGCAAGGACCTCAACGATGTCTCGCTCGCCGATTTCGGCGACAAGCGCAAGATGATCTACATCGTGCCCAGTCTCGACACGCCGGTGTGTGCCGAGTCGACCAAGAAGATCAACCAGTTCGTCGAACAGCGCCCCGACGTGCATGCACTCATCGTCTCCGCCGATCTGCCCTTCGCGATGGACCGTTTCTGCTCCGTGGAGGGGCTGGAGCGCGTCACGGTGCTGTCGATGATGCGCGATCGCAATTTCGCCAGGGACTACGGCGTGCTGATCCAGGACGGACCGCTGGCCGGGATCACCGCCCGCGCGATGCTGGTGCTGGATGCCGACAACCTGGTGATGCATGCCCAGCTGGTCCCCGAGATCGGCGACGAACCCGACTACGACGCGGTCTTCGCCGCGCTGGACGATCGGGCGACGCTGAGCCCGACCCAGTAACGCGACAGGCCTCCGGCGCGCCTCGCGCGGTGCAGATCCGCCGGGGCGCGCCGTCTACCCGAATACCGAAGCGAGAAACCGCCATGAACACCACGGAAACCAAACTGATCTTCGAACATTCCCACGCCGGTCGCTCCGCCGTGGCCCAGGCGCCGCAGGAACACGCGGCCACGGCCATCCCCGCGCACCTGCGGCGGAAGTCGGCGCCCGGCCTGCCGGCCGCCTCGGAGCTGGACGTGGTGCGTCACTACACGCGGCTGTCGCAGAAGAATTTCTCCATCGACACCGAGTTCTATCCGCTGGGCTCGTGCACGATGAAATACAACCCGCGCGCCTGTAACAGCCTGGCGATGCTGCCCGGGTTCCTGAACCGCCATCCGCTGGCCCCGGCCAGCCACAGCCAGGGCTTCCTGCAGACCATGTACGAGCTGCAGGAGATGCTGCGCGAGGTCACCGGCATGCAGGACGTGTCGCTGGCACCGATGGCGGGCGCGCAGGGCGAGTTCACCGGCGTGGCCATGATCCGCGCCTACCACGATGCCCGCGGCGACACCGAGCGCCGCGAGATCATCGTCCCCGACGCCGCGCACGGCACCAACCCGGCCACCGCGATCATGTGCGGCTACGAGGTGCGCGAGATCCCCACCGACGAGACCGGGGACGTGAACCTCGAGGCGCTGCGCGAGGCCGTGGGTCCGCAGACTGCCGGGATCATGCTCACCAACCCGTCCACCGTGGGCGTGTTCGAGCGCCGCATCGAGGAGATCGCGAAGATCGTGCACGAGGCCGGCGGCCTGCTGTACTACGACGGCGCCAATCTCAACGCCATCCTCGGCAAGGTGCGTCCGGGTGACATGGGCTTCGATGTGATCCACATGAACCTGCACAAGACCTTCTCCACGCCGCACGGCGGGGGCGGTCCGGGTTCCGGCGCGGTGGGTGTGGGCGAGCGGCTGCTGCCGTACATGCCGGTGCCGCACGTGGAAAAGGACGGGCAGGGCGGCTACCAACTGGCCGAGGAGGCCGACCGTCCGGAAACCATCGGCCGGCTGTCCGCGTTCATGGGCAACCCCGGCGTGCTGCTGCGGGCCTATGTCTACATGCGCATGCTGGGTCGCGAGGGCATGGTCCGGGTCGCCGAGTTCGCCACTCTCAACGCCAACTACCTCGCGAGCGAGCTCAAGGCGGCCGGCTTCGATCTGGCCTACCCCGAGCGCCGTGCGACCCACGAGTTCATTGTCACCCTGAAGAAGCAGGCCAAAGAGTCCGGCCTGACTGCCGGCGACGTGGCCAAGCGGCTGCTGGATCACGGCTTCCACGCCCCCACCACCTACTTCCCGCTGCTGGTGCCGGAATGCCTGCTGGTGGAGCCGACCGAAACCGAGGCGAAGGAGACCCTGGACGCCTTCGTCGAGGCGATGGCCTGCATCCTCGCCGAGTCGGCGGACGACATCGACACCATCAAGTCGTCGCCGCACAACCTGCCGAACCGCCGCTTCAACGAAGTGGCCGCGGCCAAGGCCCTGGATGTGGCGTATCAGGAATCGGCCGGCGATGCCGCTGGCGCGCAACCGCGCAGCGGCACCCACGGCTGAGGCACCATCCGGGCGGGCTTCTTCCGGGCCCGCCCACCTGCCCCTTTCGCCTGCAAGCAGGCTCCTACATGGCATGTACCGGCCCGTAGGAGCCTGCTCGCAGGCGAATGCCCTTTGCGAATGCCCCGGCCGACGGGGCTTATTCGCGCTTCATGCAGTCGAGGAAGCCGTCGGCCAGGTCGTCCATCAGTTCGAACCAGGCGTCCGGGCCGGGCTGGATGTCGACGCCGACCGGGTCCAGCTCTCCGAGGCGGGTTGCGTGGCCTTCCACGATGGTCTCGGCCAGCGCCGGGCGGAACTGCGGTTCGGTGAACAGGCAGGTGACATCGTCCGCGGACAGGCGATCACGCAGTTCGCTGATGCGCCGTGCCCCGGGACTGCGGGACGGGTCGACGGTGATGGAGCCGGCCGCGTTCAGGCCGTAATGGGTCTCGAAATACTGGTAGGCGTCGTGGAACACCACGAAGGGCTCGCCGCGCACCGGTTCCAGGCGCTCTTTCAGGTCGGCATCGAACTCGTCGATGCGTCCCAGCATGCGGTCGCGGTTGTCTTCCAGGGCGCCGGCCTTGTCGGGGAAATTCTCGCCGAGTCGGTCCGCAAGCTGCGTCACGATCGCCCGGGCGTTGTCGGGTGACAGCCAGATGTGGGCGTCCTGGTGGCCATGTGCGTGCTCCTGGTCATGCCCGTGGTCATGGCCGTGGTCATGGCCGTGGTCATGGTCATGTCCGTGGTCGTGGTCATGCCCGTGGTCGTGGTCATGCCCGTGGTCGTGATCATGTCCGTGGTCGTGATCATGTCCGTGGTCGTGATCATGTCCGTGGTCGTGATCATGTCCGTGGTCGTGATCATGCCCGTGCTCATGGTCATGGCCGTGGTCATGCTCACCGCCATGTCCTTCTTCGCGGGCCTCCTCATGCGCCGCATCATGATCGTGATCGTGGTCGTGCGGTTCCCAGACCCCGCCCGAGCGCGTGGGCAGCAGATCGAGTTCCATGTCCTCCATCAGCGTCACGACCGTGGTACCTTCTCCCCGATTGCGCAGGGGTGATTCGAGGAAGGTTTCCAGGTCGGGCCCGACCCAGACCACTACGTCCGCATTCTGCAGACGCCGGGCCTCGGAGGGACGCATGGAGTAGCCATGTGGCGAGGCGTCCGGCGGCAGCAGGACATCGGCCTCCATTACGTCGTCCACCAGGCCCGCGACCAGGCCGTGGATCGGGAGGATGCTGGAGACCACCCGCGGGTCGTCCGCCTGTGCGGGTACGGCCAGCGTGGCGCTGGCGACCAGGGTGCCGGTGAGCAGGGGGAAACGTTTGCGCATCATGACCGGGGCTCCGTCTGGGATCTGGATGTTATACAATACCATCATGTTCGCGAGCGTCCACAACTGGTTACGCGGTCACCGCGCGGGCCGCCATCCGCGGCCGCGCCCGGAGCGGGGTTCCGGGCCGCTGGTGGCGGCCCGCGAGGTGACGGTGGAGCGGGGCGGACGGACGATCCTCGACCGGGTGTCGATGGCGGTGCACGCGGGCGAGGCGGCGATGATCATCGGCCCCAACGGGGCGGGCAAAACCAGCCTTCTCCGCGTGCTGATGGGATTGTGGCAGCCGGATGGCGGTCACGTGGAACGGGTGGCGGATCTGCGGGTCGGTTACATGCCTCAGCGGCTGCAGATCGAACCGGTGCTGCCGCTGTCGGTTTACCGCTTCCTGCGCATGCGCCAGCGGCTGCCGCGGCGTGAACTGCTGGCCAGGCTGGAACGGGTAGGGGTCGGGCACCTGATCGATTCGCCGATCCAGTCCCTGTCCGGTGGCGAGACCCAGCGGGTGCTGCTGGCGCGGGCATTGCTGGGCGAGCCCGATCTGCTGGTGCTGGACGAACCGGCCCAGGGGGTCGACGTGGTCGGGCAGGGCGACGTGTTCGCGATGCTGGACGACATCCGCCGCGAGTCCGGCTGCGGGGTGCTGATCGTCTCGCACGACCTGCATTTCGTGATGGCCGGAGCCGAGACGGTGATCTGCCTGAACCGGCATGTCTGCTGTACCGGAAACCCCGAAGAGGTCTCGCGCCATCCGGAATACCGGCGCCTGTTCCCCAGCGTGGATCTGCGGGGTCTGGCGGTCTACACCCACGATCACAATCACGTGCACGGCCTGCACGGCGAGGTGCGCCCGCTGGATGGAGAGGGCACGGACACCTCCTGCAACGATCCGCAACACGGTCCGGGGTGCCGTCACTGATGGACATCGCCGGCTGGCTGGACGACTTCCTGGTGCGCGCCGTGCTGGCGGGCCTGATGGTGGCGGTGGTTGCGGGGCCGCTGGGTGCCTTCGTGGTGTGGCGGCGCATGGCCTATTTCGGCGACACGGTGTCGCATTCGGCGCTGCTGGGGGTGGCCCTGGGCTTTCTGCTGGGGCTCAACCTCAACCTGATGGTGACGCTGGTCTGCATCGCCATCGCGGTGCTCCTGGTGATCCTGCAGCGCTATCAGGAGCTGGGCTCGGACACCCTGCTGGGGATCCTTGCCCACAGCGCCCTGTCGCTGGGGATCGTGGCCGTAGCCTTCGTCGAGGGGCTGCGGGTGGACCTGATGGCCTATCTGTTCGGCGACATCCTCGCGGTGGGGCGTGAAGACCTGCTGGCGATCGCCATCGGCGGGCTGATCGCGCTGGTGCTGCTGATCGCGCTGTGGCGGCCTCTGCTGGCGCTGACCGTGCACGAGGAACTGGCGCGGGTGGAGGGCGTGCGGGCCCTGCCGGTGCGCCTGGGCATGATGCTGCTGATCGCGCTGGTGATCGCCGCGGCGATGCAGGTGGTCGGGGTGCTGCTGATCACGGCGCTGATGATCATCCCGGCGGCCACTTCACGACGTTTCGCCCGCACCCCGGAGCAGATGGCGATCCTCGCCGGGGTGCTGGGCATGCTCGCGGTGGGCGCGGGGATCGCGGGCTCGTTCCAGTGGGATACCCCCACCGGGCCGAGCATCGTGGTCGCGGCCCTGCTGGGGTTCATCCTCGTGCAGCTGCTGCCCGCGCGGCTGCTGCCGCGCTTCGGCACGCGCTGATCCGGCTCAGCGCCGTTCCAGACGCTCGAAGGTGAACGCGCAGGCGTGGTGCTCGTCGGCCGGGTGGTATTCCGACTCGGTCAGCGTCCATTCCGCGGGATCGATGGCGGGGAAATACGTATCGCCGGGATGGCGTTCGTGCACCCGGGTCAGGTGCAGGACCCGGGTGCGCGGCAGGGCCTCGGCGAACAGCCCGGCACCGCCGATCACGAATGCCGGACCCGAATCGATATTCGCCAGCGCTGTGTCCAGATCGGGAAAGACCTCGACGCCCTCGGGTTGCTGCCAGTCGGTCTGCCGGGTCAGCACGAGGTTGCGGCGCTTCGGCAGCGCCCGGCCGATGGATTCGAACGTGCGCCGGCCCATGATCACCGGATG
This sequence comes from Thioalkalivibrio sp. AKL17, assembly GCF_000377885.1. Classification (NCBI taxonomy): domain Bacteria; kingdom Pseudomonadati; phylum Pseudomonadota; class Gammaproteobacteria; order Chromatiales; family Ectothiorhodospiraceae; genus Thioalkalivibrio; species Thioalkalivibrio sp. AKL17. The sequence goes on along the minus strand of NZ_KB898765.1, from coordinate 144,138 downwards.
GCCGGCGGTCACCCGCTTGAAATGCCGCAGGTCGTCCGGCAGCCGCCACGGCAGGTCGTTGTCGCGCCCGATCACGTGTTCCGGGTCCAGCGCCACGACGATGCGAATCTCCGGGGTAGTCATGGCTCAGATGGCGATGGGGGCGCGGATGGCGGGGTGGGACTGGTAGTCGCGGACCTCGATGTCGTCGAAGCGGAACGCGAACAGGTCGCGCACCTCCGGGTTGAGGTGCAGGGTCGGCAGCGGCAGCGGTTCGCGCTCCAGCAGGGTGTCGACCTGCTCGGCGTGGTTGGCGTAGAGGTGCGCATCGCCCAGGGTATGGACGAATTCGCCGGGCTCCAGGTCGACCACCTGCGCGATCATGTGGGTCAGCAGGGCATAGCTGGCGATGTTGAAGGGCACGCCCAGGAACACGTCGGCGCTGCGCTGGTAGAGCTGGCAGGACAGCCGGCCGTCGGCCACGTAGAACTGGAACAGGGCGTGGCAGGGGGCGAGGGCCATGCGCCCGGCTGCGGCGTTCTCCTGCGGGGCACGGGTCTCGTCCGGCAGGTCGGCGACGTTCCACGCCGAGATCACGTGGCGCCGGGAGTGCGGGCGGGTGCGGAGGTTGTCCAGCAGCTCCGTCAGCTGATCGTGGGTGCCTCCGTCGGGCAGTGGCCAGGAACGCCACTGGGCGCCGTAGATCGGGCCCAGTTCACCGCTCTCGGTGGCCCATTCATCCCAGATGGTCACCTTGTTGTCGCGCAGATAGCCCACGTTGGTGTCCCCCGCGAGGAACCACAGCAGCTCATGGATGACCGAGCGCAGATGGGTCTTCTTGGTGGTGACCAGGGGGAAGCCCTGGGCCAGATCGAAGCGCATCTGGTAGCCGAACACCGAGCGCGTGCCGGTGCCGGTGCGGTCCGGGCGGTCGCTGCCGTGGTCGCGGATGTGGCGGACGAGGTCCAGATATTGCCGCATGGTGCGTCCTCAGGGCTTCCCGGGGGTGTCCGGGCGGGGTTCGGGCAGGGGGTTGCGGCGCGACCAGACGATCAGGCCGAGGCCGAACAGGATCACCGGCAGCGACAGGACCTGGCCCATGGTCACCCAGCCGAAGGCGAGATAGCCGATGTGCGCGTCCGGTTCGCGCACGAACTCCACCACGAAGCGGAACGCGCCGTACAGGGTCAGGAACAGGCCCGAGATCAGGCCGGTGCGCCGCGGCTGGCGCGACACCAGCCACAGCACCACGAACAGCACCACGCCTTCGAGAAAGGCCTGGTAGAGCTGCGAGGGATGCCGGGGTACGTAGTCGGCCGCGGGGAAGACCATCGCCCACGGCAGGTCGGTGGGCTTGCCCCACAGCTCGCCGTTGATCCAGTTGCCCACACGCCCGGCGCCCAGCCCGATCGGGATCAGGGGGGCGACGAAGTCGGTCAGGCGGAAGAACGGAACCTGGAGCCGGCGGCTGTACAGCCACGCGGCCGCCAGGACGCCGATCAGACCACCGTGGAAGGACATGCCGCCCTCCCACAGGCGGATCAGGCTTAGCGGGTCCGCCAGCACGCCATCGAAATTGTAGAACAGGGCGTAGCCCAGGCGGCCGCCGATGATCACGCCGATCGCGCCCCAGAACAGCAGGTCGCCGACCTGTTGCGGCGACAGCGGGTCCCAGTCGCGCGAACGCGCGCGCCAGACGCCCAGCCCCCAGAAGGACAGGAAGCCGACGACGTACATCAGCCCGTACCAGTGGATGCTGACCGGGCCCAGGGAGAACGCGACCGGATCGATAAACGGGTGAACAGGCATGGGCGCTTGCGGTGGCCGAAACAGCCGCACATCCTACCGGTCCTGCAAGGCATTCGCACGCATCGGGACCGTCTTCGTCCCGGCTTTCGCCACCCACGTTTCCAGGGAGGTCGCCATGAACCGTCTCGCCGGCGCCAGCAGCCCGTATCTGCAACAGCACGCGGACAATCCCGTGGACTGGTACCCGTGGGGCGAGGAGGCCCTGGAGCGGGCGCGGACCGAGGACAAGCCGATCCTGCTGTCGATCGGGTACTCCGCCTGCCACTGGTGTCACGTGATGGCGCATGAATCCTTCGAGGATCCGGCGACCGCGGAGGTGATGAACCGGCGCTACGTGAACATCAAGGTGGATCGCGAGGAGCGGCCCGATCTGGACCGCATCTACCAGAACGCGCACATGCTGCTGGCGCAGCGCCCGGGCGGCTGGCCGCTGACGGTGTTCCTGACCCCGGATCAGGTGCCTTTCTTCGCCGGGACCTACTTCCCGAACACCCCGCGGCACGGCCTGCCGTCGTTTGTCGATCTGCTCAACCGTGTGGCCGATTTCCTCGCCGAACACCCGGAGGAGATCCGGCGCCAGAACGATTCCCTGCAGCAGGCGCTCACGCGGATCTACAACCCGGAGGGCGGCAGCATCCCGGCGCTGAGCGTGGTGGACAAGGCCCGCGCGGAACTGGCGCAGAGCTTCGACGCGGAGCATGGCGGTTTCGGCGATGCGCCCAAGTTCCCGCATCCGGCCTCGCTCGACTGGCTGGCCTGGCATGCGGCCCGCCATGGCGACGGCGAGTCCCGCCGCATGCTGGACGCCACCCTGGACGCGATGGCCGCCGGCGGGCTGTTCGACCAGGTCGGCGGCGGGTTCTGTCGCTACTCGGTGGACACCCGCTGGATGATCCCGCATTTCGAGAAGATGCTGTACGACAACGGGCCGCTGCTGGGGCTGTACGCCGAGCGCGGCGCGCGCGGCGATGCCCGCTCGCGGCGGGTCGCGGAGCAGACGGTGGCCTGGCTCGAGCGCGAGATGCGGGATGCCAGCGGGGCCTTCTGTTCCAGCCTGGACGCCGATTCCGAAGGCGAGGAAGGGCGCTTCTACGTCTGGGATCCGGAGACCGTGGAGTCGCTGCTGACGGCCGAAGAATGGGCGGTCGCGGCGCGCGTGTGGGGCCTGCAGGGACCGCCCAACTTCGAGGGCCGCTGGCACCTGCACGAAGTGGTGCCGCCGGACACCGTCGCGGATGCCCTGGAGATCGCCCCGGAGGAAGCGGCGGCCCGTCTGGACCGGGCGCGCGAGCGGCTCCTGCGGGCACGCGAGGAGCGCGTGCGCCCGCATCGCGACGACAAGCTGCTGGCGGGCTGGAACGCACTGATGATTACCGGCCTGGCGCGCGCCGCCCGCGCGCTGGATCGTCCCGACTGGCTGGCGCTGGCACAGGACGCAATGGCGGCGGTGCGGCGCCTGCACTGGCACGACGGCCGTCTGTACGCCAGCTATCGCGAGGGGGCGACCTCGGCCATGCCGCGCGCCTGCCTCGACGACTATGCCGCGCTGCTGGAGGCCACCCTGGCGCTATTGGAGACCGAATGGGACAGCGAGCTGCTGGAATGGGCCGTGACCCTGGCCGGGGCCCTGATGGAGGACTTCCACGATGATGCCGGCGGCGGCTTCTTCTACACCGCGCGCGATCACGAGACGCTGATCCAGCGGCCCAAGGTGTATTCCGACGATGCCATGGCCGCCGGCAACGGGATCGCCGCGCAGTGCCTGATCCGGCTGGGGCACCTGCTGGCCGAACCGCGCTATCTGGAGGCGGCGGAGGGTGCCCTGGCCAACGCCGGGCCGATGATCGAGCAGGCGCCGATGGGCCACATGAGCCTGCTGGTGGCGCTGGACATGCATTATCACGCCCCGCCGCTGGTGATCCTGCGCGGGCAGGGCGAGGTACTGGCCGACGCGCGCCGGACGATCGCCGCCGCCGATGGCGCGGCGCGGGTCTTCCCGGTACCCGACGATGCCCGCGATCTGCCCGACGCCCTGGCCGGCAAGGCACCGCGCGAGGGCGGACCGCGCGCCTGGCTGTGCCGCGGGCTGCACTGCGAACCGCCGGTGGACGACCCCGCGACGCTGGCGGAGCGCCTGGCGGTGGAGTGAGCGGAGCTCGCTTGAAATCGGCCGCAAAGCCCGCAGACTGTCAGGGTTGTCCGTTTATCCCGAAACCGAAACGAACCCGAAGAAAAGGAATGCCCCATGAGCGAAAAGCTGATGAAGGACTTCGTCGCCGCGGCGCGCGAAAACATCCGCGAGATCTCCCCGGAAGAGCTGCACGAGGCGCGGCAGAAGGGCGAGGACTGGACCCTCGTCGACGTGCGCGAACCTTATGAATACGAACGCGCCCACGTGCCGGATTCGCTGCTGATCCCGCGCGGCCTGCTGGAAGGCGCCGCCGACCCCAATACCCCGCATCGCATCGAGGCGCTGTACTCCGCGCGCGAGAAGCCCGTGGCCATCATCTGCGCCACCGGCGGGCGCGCTGCCCTGTCGGTCCTGCGCCTGCAGGAGATGGGCTTCAGCAACGTGGTCAACGTCGCCGGCGGCATGAAGTCCTGGGAGGGCGAGGACCTGCCGGTCGAATCCGGCGCCTACACCGGCCAGCTGCCGTAGGCCGACCGAACTCCCCGCATTTTCGCGCGACCGGGCCCCGGTGGTATTCCACGGGTCCGGTCCGCCGGCCTGCGCGCGTTTTCCGGCCACAGGCGTAAGCGGGTCTCGTTTACCATGGGCGGCGCGATCGGGGCACGCGCAATCCCGCGGTGGTCCCGCAACACAAGGGACGGGCATGAGAGGTATGGCAAGAGGGGTGTTCCGGCTGATCCGGATTCTGGGCCATCTGCTGGTCGGGGTCTGGGTTACCTGGCGACTCCAGCGACAGCGCGCCGGACCCGAGGCGCATTCGCAGGTGCGGCGCGCCTGGTATCGCAGGGCACTGCAGCTGGCGGGCGTGTACTGCGAGGTCGCGGGGGAACCACCCCGCGAGGCGTCGCTGGTGGTCGCCAATCATGTGTCCTGGCTGGATATCCCGTTGCTGGGCGCGGCGGTGGACCCCTGTTTCCTGTCCAAGGCCGAGATCGCCCGCTGGCCGATCATTGGCTGGCTGGCGCGACGCCACGGTACGCGCTTCATCCGTCGCGGCGGCCACGAGGCATCGGCGCACGTGGAGGCGATGCGCGAGGGGCTGGACGCGGGGCGGCATTTCGTGGTGTTTCCGGAAGGTACCACGACCTTCGGAAACGGCCTGCGGCGTTTCCATCCGCGGCTGTTCGCGGCGGTAACCGGCACCGTGCATCCGGTTCAGCCGGTGGCTCTGGACTACGAGACCGGCAGCGACGGTACCGTTCCGGTCGCCTATGCTGGAGAAGAGCGGCTGGTATCCAACGTTTGGCGGCTGCTGTGCCGTCCGCGCACGCGGGTGAGCGTGCATGTGCTGGAGCCGCTGGAGGGGCGCGATCGCCCGCGCCGCGAGCTCGCCGAGGCGGCGCGTTTGCAGATCGTCGAGGTGCTGGGTGTGCCTGCCGAGCCGATCGACGGTTCCCGCCCCGGGCGGGGCTGACGAGGCCCGTCCGGGTGCTTCTCAGGCCCCCGGGCAGGGGGTGTGTTCCACCGCAGCGGTCTGCGGCGTGGCGCCGTCCAGGCGTGCCAGGCTCATCGCGTTCCCCCATACGCAGCCGCTGTCCAGGGCCAGCCAGTCGGACCCCCGCCGGTGGCCCAGCGCGGCCCAGTGGCCGAACACCACGGGCTGCCCGCGGGTGCGGCGCCCGGGGTGGTCGAACCAGGGCACCAGGTTTGCCGGTGCCTCCTCGGGCGGGCCGTTGCTGGCGAATTCCAGGCCGGCCCGGGAGTCGGCCTCCACCATGCGCATGCGGGTGAAGCCGTTGATCGCAAAGCGCAGGCGCTCGTAACCCTGCAGGGCCGGATCCCACAGCGCCGGCGTGTCGCCGTACATCACCTCCAGCAGGGCACGACGCCGGCGCGGTTCGCGCAGTTCGGCCTCTACTTGCCGCGCCTCGGCGGCGGCGGTGTCGGTGTCCCATACCGGCGGGATGCCGGCGTGCACCAGCGTCCAGTCGCTTTCCGGGTCGACATGCAGCAGCGGCTGGCTGGCCACCCATTCCAGCAGCTCCGCGGCATCCGGGGCGTTCAGCACCTCCTGCAGGGTGTCGCGCCGGCCGGGTTCGCGCAGGCCCTCGCTGGCGGCCAGCAGATGCAGGTCGTGGTTGCCGAGCACGGTCGTCGCGGCCGCGCCCAGCGAGCGGACCCGCCGCAGGCAGCCGGCCGAGTCCGGCCCGCGGTTGACCAGGTCCCCGACCAGCCACAGGTGATCGCGGGCCGGGTCGAAGCGTACGCGTTCCAGCAGGCGCTCCAGCGGATCCAGGCAGCCCTGCAGGTCGCCGACGGCGTACAGTGCCACGCGGGCCTCAGTGCAGCGTGCGGGGGACGGACAGGGTGAACGGCGGGATGGTGGCCTCGAAGGTGTGGCCCTGCTCGTCGCGCATCTCGTAGCTGCCTTCCATCATGCCCACCGGGGTTTCGATCACCGTGCCGCTGGTGTATTCGAAGGAGTCGCCCGGGGCGATGTGGGGCTGTTCGCCGACCACGCCCTCGCCGCGGACCTCCTGGGTCTGGTCGCGTCCGTCGCGGATGATCCAGTGGCGATTGAGCAGCTGCACGCTGCGCTCGCCGGCGTTGTGGATCACCACGTGGTAGGCGAAGACATAGCGGTCTTCTTCGGGCTCGGACTGGTCTTCGACATAGGCACTGGAGACTTCGATCTCGACGGGATTTTCCTGCTGCATGGTCATGGGGCGGATGCTCCGTGGGGACGGGCGCGGGAAGCGGCGACCGCGGCTCCCAGCAGGCCCGGTTCGGGATGAATGATCAGTTCCACCGGCAGGCGCTCCAGCAGGTCTTCCATCGGCGGGCGTGCTCGGAAGGCCTCGCGGAAGGCCGGGGCGAGAAAATGGTCGGTCCAGCGCGGGGCGATGCCGCCGCCGATGAAGACGCCGCCGCGCGGCAGCGCGGTCAGCGCCATGTCGGCCAGCTGCCCGGCGTACAGGGTAACGAAGCGGCGCACCACTTGCAGCGCGGCCGCGTGGCCGGTGTCGGCCAGCGCGCTGATGGCGGCGGCGGGCTCCGCCGCGGCCAGCGCGCGCCCCAGTTCGGGGTCGTCGCGGCGCTGCAGCTCGAAGCGGCCGATGCGCGCGATGCCGCGGCCGCTGAGCAGGTGTTCGCGAGTGCACAGGCCGGCCTCGGCGGTGACGAAAGCGGCCAGTTCGGTCTCCTCGGCGTCGGTCGGGGAAAAACGCGCGTGGCCCCCTTCGCCGGGATGGATCGCCGGCGGGGTATCTGCGCCCGCGGGCGGCGTGACCAGGCAGGTGCCCAGCCCGGTGCCGGCCCCGGTGACCAGCCGCGGTCCCGCGGGGTCGGCTTCGCCGTTCTGCAGGATCAGGCGGTCTTCCGGGGTCAGGGCCTCGAGACAGGCGCCCACCGCGGCGAAATCGTTGAGCAGGGCCACGGGCACGCCGGCGGACGTGGCCAGCTCGGCGGCGTCGAGTTCGGGCCAGTCGAGATTGGTGACGCGGCCCCGCCCACCTTGCACCGGCCCGGCGATGGCCAGTCCGGCTCCGGCGAACTCGGCGTCCGCCTGTTCCGGGTGCGCGAGCCAGTCGCGGAGGATCGAGCCCAGGTCGGCATATTCCCGGCTCGGGTAATGGGTGGTCGCGTGCAGTTGCCACCTACCCCGGGCGTACTCGGCTCGCGCCAGGCGGGTGTTGGTCCCGCCGACGTCGGCGACGATCAGCTGCATGCGGTCCCTGCCAGTCATGTTCCCATGGTAACGCGAGCGGGGTGTGGAGTGAGAAAGACGGACCCGGGGCGGGGCCGAGCCCGTACCCGGGTCACTCCGCCCCGGCGGATTCGGGGATCCGGCGGGCGAGGGCGTCGAAACCGGCGACGTCGACGGTCTCCGGTCGCTGGCCGGGATCCAGGCCGGCGGCCTCGATATCGGCTGCCTCCAGCAGTCCCGCCAGCCCGCGGCGCAGGGTCTTGCGCCGATTGGAGAACGCGCGGTTGACCAGCGCGGCGAAGGCGGGCAGCCGCGCAGCGGGCACCCGCGGCTCGGCATCCGGGACGATGCGCACAACGGCCGAATGCACCTTCGGCGGCGGGTGAAACGCCCCCGGCGGGACCCCCAGCAGTTCGGTGGCGCGGGCGCGCGCGGCAACCATCACGCTCAGGCGGCCGTAGCGCTTGCTGCCCGGCTCGGCGGTGATGCGTTCCACCACCTCGCGTTGCAGCAGGAAATGCATGTCGCGGATGTGCTCGCTCTGCTCCAGCAGGTGGAACAGCAGCGGGGTGGAGATGTTGTAGGGGAGGTTGCCGACCACGCGCCAGCCGGCGGGCGGGGTCTCGCCGAGTGCGGCCAGGTCCAGTTCCAGGGCGTCGCCGGTGTGCAGGGTCAGGCGTTCGGGCGGGAAGTGGCTGCGCAGCGCCGCGGCCAGATCGCGGTCGATCTCCACTGCGTCCAGCGCATGCAGGCGATCCAGCAGCGGGGCCGTCAGGGCGCCGCGCCCCGGGCCGATCTCCAGCATGCGATCGTCCGGCTGCGGGTCGATGGCCCGCACGATGCGATCGAGGATGCCGGGGTCATGGAGGAAATTCTGGCCGAAGCGGCGGCGGATCGGGCCCGGTCCCTCGTCGGCTGCGGCCGGGCGCCGGGTGCGTCGGGTCATGTCGGGGTCCTCGCTGGCGGTGCCCCGCGGTGGCCCGCGAGACGGGCGGCCAGGTTCTCCGCCGCGGCCAGACTGCCGACCTCGGCGCGTCCGCTGCCGGCCAGATCCAGCGCGGTGCCGTGATCCACCGAGGTGCGCACGAAGGGGAGGCCCAGGGTGACGTTCACCGCCTCGCCGAACCCGGCGTGCTTGAGCACCGGCAGGCCCTGGTCGTGATACATGGCGAGCACCGCGTCGGCCCGGGCGAGGGCGCGCGGGGTGAAGGCGGTGTCGGCCGGCAGCGGCCCGGTCAGGTACATGCCGCGTTCGCGCAGGCGGGCGAGCACCGGTTCGATCACGAGCTCTTCCTCGCGCCCCAGCACGCCGCCTTCGCCGGCGTGCGGGTTGAGCCCGAGTACCGCGATGCGCGGCCGCGCCAGGCCGAAGTCGCGGCGCAGGTCGTGATCCAGGATGTGCAGGGTCCGTTCCAGTACCGGCGGGGTAATCGCGTCGGGGACCTCGCGCAGGGGCAGGTGGGTGGTCACCAGGGCAACGCGCAGATCACCGGCGACCAGCATCATCACCGGTCGGCCGGAGCCGGCGCGTGCGGCCAGCCATTCGGTGTGGCCGGTGAAATCGTGGCCGGCCCGATGGATCACCCCCTTGTGGACCGGGGCGGTCACCATGGCGTCAAAGTGTCCGTTGAGGCAGCCGTCGGCGGCCGTGGCCAGCAGGTTGAGCACGTGCCCGGCATTGGCCGGTTCCAGGGCCCCGGGGGTCACGGTTGCTTCCACCGGGACCTCCAGCAGCTCCAGGGTCCCGGCGGGTGTGGGTTTGCGCGGGGCGTCGGGGTCGTGCTCGCGCAGGGTGAGGTCGATGCGCAGATCGCGTGCGCGGCGTTCGAGGACGCCCGCATCGCCGATCGCGACGCGCTGGGCCGGGCCGGCGTGGCGCGCCAGCATGGCCAGCAGGTCGGGTCCGATTCCGGCGGGTTCGCCGGCGGTCAGCGCCAGACGCGGAACCGGTTCTCCGGCCATCGGCTCAGGGCTCGAGGCCGTCGACGCGGTATTCGACATAGGCGCCCTCGCGCAGGCGGCGCAGCCACAGCTCCATCTCGTCCTGGCGCTTGCGGTTCTGCAGGACTTCGCGGGCGCGGGCGCGGATCTGCTCGCGGGTGGTGTCCACTTCGCGGCGGTCCAGCACCTCGATGATGTGCCAGCCGAACTCGCTCTGCACCGGTTCGCTGACCTCGCCCGGTTCGAGCCGGTTCATGGCCTGTTCGAAGCCGGGTACCAGTTCCCCGGGGCTGATCCAGCCCAGACGGCCGCCCTGTGCGGCGGACCCCGGGTCGTCGGAGTTGCCGCGGGCGAGATCGCCGAAGTCCTCGCCCTCCTGCAGGCGGTTGTGCAGGGCGCGGATCTGGCGCTCGGCCTCTTCCTCGCTGCGGACCTCGTCGGGACTCTTGAGGATGTGGCGGACTTCGGTCTGTTCGACCAGGGTCTGGTCACCGCCCTCGCGGTCCTCGAGGCGGATGATGTGGAAGCCCTGCGGTGAGCGCAGGACGTCGCTGACCGCGCCGGTGCGCATCAGGATGGCCTCGCGGGCCAGCACCGTGGACAGCTCGCCGGGGCTGCGCCAGCCCAGATCGCCGCCCTGCAGGGCCTGCGGTCCGTCGGATGCTTCCATCGCCACCCGGGCGAATTCCTCGCCTTCACGCACGCGGGAGCGCAGCTCCGCGGCCTTTTCCCGCGCCTCGCGGATCTCGTCGCTGCCCGCGCCCTGCGGCACCGCGACGAGGATGTGCGAGATGCGGTAGCGCACGTCGCGGTCGATGGCGCCGCTCTCCGAGGCGATCAGATCTTCGATCTCCTGATCGGAGACCCGGACCCGGTTGTCGACCTGGCGGCTGCGCAGCTGGTTGATGGTCAGCTCGGTGCGGATCTGCTCACGAAACGCCTCGAAGTCCACGCCGTCCTGCATCAGGGCGCGGCGCAGCTGGGGCAGTGTCATGCGGTTTTCGCGCGCGATCTGCTCCATGGTTCGGTTCAGTGTCATCTCGTCGATGCTGATGCCGATCCTGCGGGCCTCCTGCAGCTGCACGCGCTCGGTGACCAGCTGTTCCATGACCTGGCGCGCAAGGGCATCCTGGCCGGGAGGACGCTGCCCCTGTTCGGCCATCTGCTGAGCCACCAGGTTCATGCGTTCCACCAGCTCGCGCTGGGTGATCACGTCTTCCTCGACGATCGCGAGGATGCGGTCGGTGAACTGGTCTTCCTCCGGCGGGGTGATCGCCGGGGCGGGCGCGCCCGCATCGGTGGCGGCACCCGGGGTGACCGGGGCCTGTACCCCCGTTTCGGCGCCGGGGCCCGCTCCGGTGCCCGCTCCGGTGCCCGTACCTTCGGGCATGGAGAGCGGGTCGTGCTGGGCCTGGGCCAGCGGCGCCAGGGCCAGGGCAAGCCCGGCCAGGAGCAGGGGGCGGGCAAGCATGCCCGCGCGGCGACCGGCGCTTTTAGCGGTCGGGGTGCGCATCATATCCGGCAATACCTTCGCTCAGGAGGCTGTCGACTCCGCCGTCGAAACGGGCCAGTCCGTCCAGCGTGATCTGGAAATGGATCGAGTTGTCGTAGCGCTGGTCGGAATCCAGCGAACGCCGGGCGACCACGCGCAAACCATAGCAGCAACTACGATACTGGAGACCGGCCAGAAGTTCGAGGTCGCGTTCACTGCGCAGGCTGTAGTTCCAGCGTCCGACCAGATCCACGCGGTCGCCGGCCGGCCACAGGACGGACACGTCGGTCTGTTCCAGCCGGTCGGCCCGCTGGCGGTAGCCGAGGTTGATGCGCCGGCGCTCATCCGGGCTCCAGGATACGCCGAGCGCGGCCAGCGAGGTGTCCTCGTGCTCGCGGTTGTAGAGCACCGAGCCGCGGCCGTCCCAGGCATCGCCGATGCGCAGGCGCCCCTCCACGGCGAGGTCCGAATGGCGATCCTCCAGCGCGGGCGCGGAGGGGCTGCGGCGTACGCGGCGGTCGCGGAAATAGCGGATCTCGCCGACCGACAGCCGGGCGCGTTCCTGTCCGCTGGCGGTGTCGAGGATGCGGCTGGTCAGGGCGGCGGTCAGCTGATGGGTGTCGCCCACGCGGTCGGCGCCGGTAAAGCGCTGCAGACTGAACAGGTTGTCGAAGCTGAACTCGCGCTCGCCGGTGTCGAACACCGGGATGTCGTCCTGGTCGCGGTAGGGCACGTAGCCGTAGAACAGTCGCGGCTCCAGGGTCTGCAGCCGTTCGCCGTCGGCCAGGTCGCGTTCGAAGATCAGGCCGCCGTCCACCGCGGCATGCGGTACGGTGCGGCGGATGGACTCGGGGCCGGGCTCGCCGCGGCGGTCCAGCTCGTAGGCGGTGTAGCGCACCCCGGCGCGGGGCTCGACAAAGATCCCGCCGGTGTCGAAACGCCAGGCCAGTTCCGGGTCGAGGTCGAAACGCAGGCCGGTGGGACGGTCCGAGGCGCGCTCCTGACGGGCGAAACGCACCAGTTCGGCGTCCAGGTCCCAGGTGACCCCGCCGCCGGCCCATTGTCCCGCGTATTCGCCGGCTTCCAGGGTGATCTGCGGCAGGCGCTGGTAGGGTTCGCGCCGGTCGGCCAGCTCGGTGTCGACGATCTGGTAGTCCTCGACCCGGGTGCGCAGGCGGTAGCGCGGCTGACTCCAGGTCAGGTCGGCCCGGCGGCGCAGGTCGCGCACGGAGCCGGAATAGCGGTCGGCGGAACCGAAATCGCGGAAATATTCGCCGTCGGAGACCTCCGCGGCATCGATGTCCAGGCGCAGGCCGGGGGCGATGCGGGTGCGGTGCTCCCAGGCCACAAACTGGCGATCCTCGCCGGTCTCGCGATCATCCGGCAGGTAACGAAAATCGACCTGTCCTTCGTGGGCAGGCTGCAGGTAGCGGAATTCGGTGCTCAGCTTGATCCCGCGGTCGGCCATGATGCGCGGCGTGAACGTGGCGTCGTAATTGGGCGCGATGTTCCAGTACCACGGCAGGGACAGATCCGCGCCGGTGCGTCCGCCGGTGCCGAAGCTGGGCAGGAGGAAGCCGGACTTGCGCCGGTCGTCCAGAGGAAAATCGATATACGGGGTGTAGGCCACCGGTATGTTGCGCACGCGCAGTACGGCGTGGCGGGCGACGCCGCGCCCGCTTTCCTGGTCGAGGTCGAGGCGGGCGGCGTCCAGGCGCCAGGAGTCCCGGTTGACCGGGCAGGTGGTGTACTGCGCCTGTTCGAAGCGGTGCCGGTCGGGGTCGAGCTGCGTGCCGGCCCCGGCCTGTCCGCGTGCGGGCACCGAGCGCACCATGTAGTGGATGCGGCTCAGCTCCCCGGTATCTTCGTCGAGCTGGAAGCGGCCGTCTTCGCCTTGCAGCAGCAGGTCGCCGTCGAACAGTCGGACCGCTCCCTCGGTCCGTGCCAGCCCCCGGGCGCGGTCGTAGTCGAGGACCTCGGCGTCCAGCCGTTGACGGTCTGCGTACAGCCGGACATCGCCCTCGGCGCGCACCTGGTCGCCCTCGCGCCGGACGTGATCCGCCTCGATCTCGCGCACGTCGGGCGGCAGTTCGCGCAGGGCGGGCCAGACGGCGTCGGGTGCGAATTCGCATCCGGCGGGACGATCCCCGCCGAAGGCCGTCTCCGCGCCGGCCGCCGGGGCGGTGGCGACCAGCACGAGGGACACCGCCGCGGCACGCGCCGGCCGCATCGCGGATCAGTCCAGCAGGCCGCGGATCTCGTCGAAGATCCGTTCCATGTCGCGCGTGCCGTCGACGTGCTTGAGCAGACCGCGGGTGTCGTAATACTCGATCAGCGGCTGCGTCTGTTCCTCGTACACCTGCAGGCGGCTGACCACCGTCTCCTCGGTGTCGTCCGCGCGGTGGACCAGGTTGCCGCCGCACTGGTCGCAGACGCCTTCCTTCTGCGGCGGGAAGGTGTGGGTGTTGAACACCGCGCCGCAGCTTTCGCAGGAGACCCGGCCGGTCAGGCGCTGCTTCAGCTCCTCGAACGGCACGTCGATCTGGATCGCGCGGTCCAGCGGACGCTCGATGTCGGCCAGCATGCTGTCCAGGGCCTCGGCCTGGGCGCAGTTGCGCGGGAACCCGTCGAGGATGAAGCCCTTCTCGGCGTCGGGCTCCTGCAGACGGTCGCGGATCAGGCCCAGCACCAGGTCATCGGGGACCAGCTGGCCGGCGTCCATGGCACTCTTCGCCTTCAGGCCCAGCTCGGTCTCCGCGGCGACGGCCGCGCGCAGCAGGTCGCCGGTGGAGATCTGGGGGATGCCGAAGTGACTGACCATCTTCTTGGCCTGGGTGCCCTTGCCGGAACCGGGGGCGCCCATCAGGACGATTCGCATAATTGACTCCTGCCGTGTGCCGTTCGCGCCTGCATCGGCGCCGGCACGTGGATTGGGTATCGAAAAACGCACGCGGACTTATACCGACTGGTCGGGGGCCTCGCAAGCCGGCCGGGATCGTTCACCTGTCGCGCAGTCCCGTTATAATGCCGCGCCAACCAATCAAGCGGGAAGAGACGATGGATCTGAATCAGATTGAAGCCGGGAAGGATCTGCCCGATGACATGAACGTGGTGATCGAGATCCCCGCGCACGGTCAGCCGGTCAAGTACGAAGTGGACAAGGACAGCGGTGCGCTGGTGGTCGACCGTTTCATGACGGTTGCCATGTTCTACCCCTGCAACTACGGGTTCGTGCCGCAGACCCTGTCGGAAGACGGCGATCCGGTGGACGTGCTGGTGATCACGCCGGTGCCGCTGATGCCGGGTTCGGTGGTGCGCGCGCGGCCGGTGGGCGTGCTGCAGATGTCCGACGAGGCCGGGCAGGATGCGAAGATCCTGGCGGTGCCGGTCACCAAGCTGCATCCGGGGTACGAGAGCGTGAAGGGCCCGGAAGACGTGTCGCAGGAACTGCTCGACAGCATCAAGCACTTCTTCGAGCACTACAAGGAGCTCGAAGCCGGCAAGTGGGTCAAGGTGGAAGGCTGGGCGGACGCCGAGGCCGCCAGGACGGAGATTCTTGCCAGCTACAAGCGTTTCCAGAAGAGCAAGATCTGAAGCCTTTCGCGCAGCCATGGGCGTGCCGTGCGGGCCCCGGGGGAGCCGGTCTCCCGGGCGCGTCGGTGCGCGTGCCCGTCCGCGACCCGATGGAGCGGTCCTGATGGCCGCGGGCGGGCGGCCCCATGGATGAGCGCGACGCCTATGGACAGGAACAGCACGATCACCGGCGTTTTGTCGCGCGGGTGGTGCTGTCCCTGGTGCTGCTGGCGGGGGTGCTGGGCCTGATCGGCTGGCACACCGCCAGTCTGCAGGTGGGTGCGCACGAGCACTACACCACGCTTTCCGAGAACAACCGGCTGCGCATCGAGCCCATCGCCCCCAGCCGGGGCGTGATCCGGGATCGCAACGGCGTGCTGCTGGCCGGCAACCGGGCTTCCTATCAGCTCGAGGTCACGGTGGAACAGGCCGACGACCTCGAGCGGCTGCTGGAGCGGCTCGAGGAGTTCGTGGAGCTCTCCGATGCCGACCTCGAGCGGTTCCGCCGCGGGGTGGAGCAGCGGCGCCCGTTTCAGCCGGTGTTGCTGAAGGCGGGGCTGGACGACGAGACCGTCGCGCATCTGGCCGTGTCCCGGCATGAGCTGCCCGGTGTCGAGATCGAAGCGCGTCCGATGCGCTATTACCCGGCCGGCGAGGCGTTCACGCATGTGGTGGGCTACGTGGGCCGGATCACGCGCGAGGACCTGCAGCGCGTGGACCGGCGTGCCTATGCCGGGGTATCCCACATTGGCAAGACCGGTATCGAGCAGCATTACGAGGAGCTGCTGCACGGCCGCCCGGGCCACCGCCAGGTGGAGGTGAACGCTCAGGGCCGGACGATCCGCGAGCTGGAGGTCAGCCCGCCGACGGCCGGGACCGACATCCATCTGACCCTGGACTACAACCTGCAGCTGGCAGCCCGCCGCGCACTGGGGGACCAGCGCGGGGCGATCGTGGCCATCGAGCCCGCCAGCGGAGACGTCCTGGCCATGGTCAGTGCCCCGGGATTCGATGCCGAGCCGTTCGTGAAGGGGCAGTCGCAGGAAGAGTTCTCGGCACTGCGCGACCATCCGGGGCGGCCGCTGTTCAACCGGGTGCTGCATGGCCAGTATCCGCCGGGGTCCACCATCAAGCCGATCGTGGCCCTGGCCGGCCTGCACGAGGAGGCGACCACCGCCGACCGCGAGATGTTCGCCCGCGGCTACTACCAGATTCCCGGGCACGAACGCCGCTATCGTGACTGGCGCCGGGAGGGCCATGGACTGGTCGACATGTCGCGCGCGATTGCGGTGTCATCGGACGTGTATTTCTATGATCTCGCCCACGACATGGGGATCGACCGGATCACGCCGATGCTGGAAGCCTTCGGTATCGGCGAGCCCACCGGCATCGATCTCAGCGGCGAACGCACCGGCATCCGGCCGGGACGCGACTGGAAACGTGCCACCCACGGCACCGTCTGGTATCCCGGCGAGACCCTGATCACGGCCATCGGGCAGGGGTACATGCTCAGTACCCCGCTGCAGATGGCCGATTTCACCACCACGCTGGCGAATCGGGGCGAGCGCGTGAGCCCGCGCCTGCTGCGGGCGATGGGGGATGGCCGGGAACAGGAAATCGGCGAGACCCTGCTGCCCGATTACCGCCAGCCGGTGGCGCTGGATGAAGCCCACTGGGACGTGATCCACGAATCGCTCGTCGAAGCGGTGCACGAACCGCATGGCACCGCCTGGGGCAGTATCGGGAGCACCCGTCCGGAGTACACCATCGCCGGCAAGACCGGGACCTCGCAGGTCTTCAGCCTGGGCGAGGACGAGGAGTACGACGAGGACGAGCTGGCCCGCCATCTCTGGGATCACGCCCTGTTTACCGGCTATGCCCCGGCGGATGACCCGCAGATCGCGGTTGCGGTGCTGGTGGAGCACGGCGGCAGTGGTGGCCGCGTAGCGGCGCCCAAGGCGCGCGAGGTCATGGATGCCTGGCTGCTGGGCGGTGGCGGCATGAGATTGCCCGTCGAGGAGGCCGGGGAATGATCAGCGTGACCGGACGTGAGCTCTCCGCCGGGCAGTGGGCCCTGCGCAGCCTGCGGATGGATGGCACGCTGCTGATCCTGCTGTCGCTGCTGCTGATGCTCGGTCTGGTGGTGCTGTTCAGCGCGACCGGCGAGAGTCTGGTCGCGCTGGAGAACCAGGTGTTGCGGATCGGCTTCGGGGTCGCGGCGATGCTGGTGATCGCGCAGATCCCGGTACGGGTACTCCGGGTCATGGCCCCCTGGCTGTTTGTCGCCGGTCTGGTGCTGCTGGTCGCGGTGCTGTTCTTCGGCGAGATCGGCAAGGGGGCCCGGCGCTGGCTGGATACGGGGCTGGTGCGTTTCCAGCCTTCGGAGATCATGAAACTGGCCGTGCCGATGATGACCGCGTGGTACCTGTCGCTGCGCCAGGGTGCGCCGCGGGCGCGCGATCTGGCCGTGGTGCTGCCGATCATCCTGGTGCCGGTGTGGCTGATCATGGAACAGCCCGATCTGGGCACCGCGATGCTGGTGGGCGTGGCCGGGTTGCTGGTGGTCTTCCTCGCCGGGCTGTCCTGGCGCTGGTTCACCGGCCTGGGGGCCCTTGTGGCCGCGGCGGCGCCGGTGCTCTGGCTGCAGATGCATGACTACCAGCGCCAGCGCGTGCTGACGCTGTTCAATCCCGAGTCCGATCCCCTGGGGACCGGTTATCACATCATCCAGTCGCAGATCGCCATCGGCTCGGGCGGGTTCTACGGCAAGGGCTGGCTCAACGGGACCCAGTCGCAGCTGGACTTTCTGCCGGAACGCTCGACCGATTTCATCTTCGCGGTGTATGCCGAGGAATTCGGCTTCATGGGGGTGGTGCTGCTGCTGGCGCTGTATTTCGCCATCGTCGCGCGCGGGCTGTGGCTGGCATCCCTGGCGCAGGACCGCTTCGCCCGTCTGCTGGGTGGCAGCATCAGCCTGACCTTTGCGGTGTACATGGTGGTCAACATCGGCATGGTGACCGGGCTGCTGCCGGTGGTGGGAGTTCCGTTGCCTCTTGTGAGCTATGGCGGAACTTCGCTGGTGACGCTCATGGTGGCCTTCGGTATTCTCATGAGCATTGCCTCCGAAAAACGCCTGGTGAATCGATGAACCCCGTGAATCCGCGTCGCCTTGCGACGACTGCTGCCGTCTCCTGCCTGTTTGTGGCCGCCACCGCCGCGGCGGCCAGTTCCGAATACCGGGCGGGCGAGACGCCCTATCTCGAACGCGAAGATGTGCAGGAATTCATCGCTGAACGGGCGGAGGCGGGATTCGATCGCGAATGGCTGGTGGAACTGTTCGAGGAGGCCCGGCCGCGCCAGGACATCATCGACAGCATCTCCAGCCCCGCCGAGGCCCTGCCATGGAAGGATTACCGGCCGATCTTCGTGAACGATCGCCGGGTCCGCCGCGGGCGCGAGTTCATGGAAGAGCAGGCCGAGTGGCTGGAACGCGCCGAGGAACGCTTCGGTGTCGAGCCGGAGATGATCGCGGCGATCATCGGCATCGAGACCGATTACGGACGCAACACCGGGAGCACCCGCGTGCTGGATGCCCTGGTGACCCTCGGGTTCGACTACCCGCCGCGGGCGGATTTCTTCCGCAGCGAGCTGGGCCATCTGCTGGAGCTGGCGGAAGAGGAGGATCTGGAGATCCTTGATCTGCATGGCTCCTACGCCGGAGCGATGGGTTACGGCCAGTTCATCTCCTCCAGCTACCGTCATTACGCGGTGGATTTCGATGACTCCGGGCGGCGCGACCTGCTGAATTCCTGGCCGGACGCGATCGGCAGCGTGGCGAACTACTTCGCCGAGCATGACTGGCGCTGGGGCCAGCCGGTGGTCGTGCGCGCCGAAGTCGACGAACACCCGGAGGCACTGGTCGAGCAGGGCTACACCGCCCGTTTCGACCTGGACGAGCTGGCCGAACACGGGGTGCGTCCGGCCGAAGGCGAAACGGTCGACCCGGACGGTGATTATTCGCTGGTGTATCTGGAGGCCGACGAGGGCGATGTCTATTATCTGGGGTATCCGAATTTCTACGTGATCACGCGATACAACCGGAGTCCGCTGTATGCGATGGCCGCCCATGAGCTGGCGCAGGCGCTGTACGACTGACGGGCGTGCGATCGGCGGGGCCGCCCTGCCGGTTGCGCTGCTGGCCGGTATGATCCTTGCCGGTTGCTCGGGTACGCCCGAGCGCGACCGCCCGCTGGGGGACGCCGCCCATGACAGCTATCCCGATCCCGACGAAGTACCGCGGGATCTGGCACTCCTGCCGGATGCCGAACCCACCGACGAGCCGCCCAGTCGCCACGGCAATCCGGCCGAGTACGAGGTGTTCGGTCAGCGCTACGTGACGCTGTCTTCTTCCGAAGGTTTCGAGGAGGAGGGGATGGCGTCGTGGTACGGAACGAAGTTTCACGGCCGCCGGACCTCCAGTGGCGAGCCCTATGACATGTACGCCATGACCGCGGCGCACAAGAAGCTGCCGCTGCCCAGCTTCGTCGAGGTGACCCATCTGGAGAACGGGAAGCAGGTGGTGGTCCGGGTGAACGATCGCGGCCCGTTCGTGGATGACCGCATCATCGACCTGTCCTATGCCGCGGCCCATCGTCTGGGCATGACCGACGCGGGCGTGGCGCCGGTGCGTATCCGCGCGGTCGGCCCCGGGGACGTGAACGGCGAGGTGCGTACGGCCGAACGCGGTCGCGGCGAGGGTGCCGACACCATCGCGGAGCCGGAGCCGCTGGCGGCGGACGCGAACGACCCGGACGCAACGCGGGAGATGGCCGGGACGGTCGACGGCGACGGGGCGTACAACGGTGACCCGGTGTCCGGACAGCCGGTGTCCGGACAGGGGGACAGCCAGGAGCCCGCGCGCTATATCCAGGTGGGCGCCTTCGGTGAACGGATGACGGCCGAGCGCCTGCGCGAAAGCCTGCAGGCGGACGGATTCCGGGTGGCCGAACTCGGTCGCGTGGAGACCGCCGGCGGCGAGGAGCTGCACCGTGTGCGCGTGGGCCCGCTGCACGGCGAGGACACCGTGCGCGACACGGCCCGGCGGCTGGAGGCGGTGGCGCCCGGGGATTTCCGTATCGTGACCGATTGAGAACCCGGACGGCGTGCCGGTCTGGTATCTTTGGCATCCTTCGGTGTCCGGCCGCCGTGTGCGCCCGCAAGCCCCCGGTCCTCATTCATGGAGACTCCTTCGGTTCATGAAGTCATTACTTCGCAATTCCCTGATCACCGTCAGTTTTCTGCTGTTCCTGCCCGTGGCGGCCAGCGCCGTGGAACTGGAACTGCCACGCGCCGGAACCGGACCTTCGGCGCCCGGCAGCATCCCTTCTCCGCCATCGGACATCTCCGCGGCCAGCTATGTGCTGAAGGACTTCGAATCGGGTGTGGCCCTGGCGGAGCGCGATCCGTCCGCGCGGCGCGAGCCGGCGAGCCTGACCAAGCTGATGACGGCCTACGTGGTGTTCGGCGAGATCCGCGACGGCCGACTGTCGCTGGAGGAAGAAGTCACCATCAGCGAGCGGGCCTGGCGTACCGGGATGGAGGGCGCTTCGCGGATGTTCATCGAGGTCGGCGAGGAAGTCCGGGTCGAGGACCTGCTGCGCGGTATGATCATCCAGTCCGGCAACGACGCCTCCACCGCGCTGGCGGAGCGCGTGGCCGGCTCGCAGGGTGCCTTCGTGGACATGATGAACAACCAGGCCCGGCGGCTGGGCATGCGGGATTCCTACTTTGCCAACCCCCACGGGCTGCCGGAAGAGGAGTCGCAATACACCACGGCGGCCGACATGGCGACCCTGGCGCGGGCCCTGATCCGCGAATTCCCGGATCTGTACAACCTGTATTCCGAGCGCTCGTTCGAATACGCCGGGATCGAGCAGAACAACCGTAACCTCCTGCTGTGGCGCGATGCCGGTTTCGACGGCCTGAAGACCGGCTGGACCTCGGCGGCGGGCTACAACCTGGTGTCCTCCGCCGATCGCAACGACCGTCGTCTGGTGGCGGTGGTGATGGGCATCGACGCCCCCGACCATTCGACCGGAGGCACGCGCCGCGCGAACGAATCCCAGGCACTGGTGAACTGGGGTATGCGCTTTACCGAAACCCGGCAGCTGTTCGGTGCCGGCGAGGCCCTGGGCATGCCGCGGGTCTACAAGGGGAGCGAACAGGAGGCACCGGTCGGTCTGGCGGAGGATTTCTGGGTGGTGATTCCGCCCGGCGAGGGGGATGACCTGTCGGCTTCCATGGAGATCGACCATCCGCTGGAGGCGCCGCTGCGCGAAGGGGCCCGGGTCGGGCGCGTGGTTGCGACCCTCGACGGCGAAGCCGTCCACGAACAGCCCCTGGTCGTGCTGCAGGAGATCGAGACCGGCGGGTTCGTCCGCCGTGGCTGGGACAGTGCGGCGTTGTGGGTGCAGTCGGTGTGGCCGTTCTGAGGCAGACATGAGCATTGCCCTGTTCAATGGCGAATTCCTGCCGCTGGAGGAAGTCCGGATCTCGCCGCTGGATCGCGGCTTCTTGTTCGGCGATTCGGTGTATGAGGTCATCCCCAGTTACGCGGGCCGGTTCTTCCTGCTGGACGCGCATCTGGACCGCCTCGCGCGGTCGCTGGCGGCCATTCGCCTGCCGAACCCGTTCGGCCGCGAACAATGGGAACGTCATCTGGGCGATCTGCTCCGCCACAACGGCGCGGAACCGACGGACGGATCGACGCCGCCGGACCTTGGGCTCTATCTGCAGGTGACCCGCGGGGTGGCCCCGCGGGATCACGCCTTCCCGGATGTCTCCGAACCCACGGTACTGGGGATGGTCAGCCCCATCCGTCCGCTGGGCCCGGCGGTGCGCGAGGCGGGCGTGAGCGCGGTGACCCGCGCCGACGAGCGCTGGGGTCGCTGCGACATCAAGGCGACCACCCTGCTGGCCAACGTGCTCGCGCGTCAGGAGGCCGTGGAATCCGACGCGGTGGAGGCGCTGCTGTTGCGCAATGGTCGGCTGACCGAGGGTGCAGCAAGTAATGCGTTCGTGGTGCGCGACGGGACGCTGGTGACACCGCCACTGGACAGCGGGATGCTGGCCGGGGTGACGCGCGACTTCGTGCTCGGGCTCGCCCGGGGCGAGGGCGTGCCCGTGGAGGAGCGGGGCGTGACCGCCGCGGAACTGCGGGCCGCCGACGAGGTCTGGCTCAGCAGTTCCACCCGTGAATTGCTGCCGGTGACCCGTATCGACGGCGAGCCGGTGGGCACTGGCCGGCCGGGTCCTCTGTGGACGCGGTTGCATGCCGCCTACCAGGCCGCCAAGCCCGGTGCCGTGCGTCGACAGTCGGAGGCCATGAACCATGAGTGACGAAGAAGAACGCGAGACCCTGATCGAATTCCCCTGCCGCTTCCCGATCAAGATCATGGGGGACTCTCACCCCGAATTGATGGAAGCGGTGGAATCCTGCGTCAACGACCACGTGGACGAGCCCGGGGATGCGGTGATCCAGCAGCGGGCATCCAGTGGCGGGCGCTTTGTCGGGATCACCGTGACCATCACCGCCACCAGTCAGCTGCAGCTGGACAACCTCTACCGGGCTCTGGGGCAGTGCAACCGGGTACGGATGATCCTCTGAATACGCTGCGGGTTCACCGTCTGGGCGATCAGCCCTACCTGCCGGTGTGGCGGGCGATGCGCCTGCACGCGGCGGAGCGCGGGCCGCACACGCCCGATCAGCTGTGGTGTGTGCAGCACCCGCCGGTCTATACCCAGGGGCGCAACGGTCGTGCCGAACACCTGCTCGATCCCGGCTCGGTGCCGGTGATCGCGATCGACCGCGGCGGACAGGTGACCTGGCACGGGCCGGGGCAGCTGGTGGTGTATACCCTGCTGGATCTGCGGCGCCGCGGGCTTGGGGTGCGGGCGCTGGTGGAGCGCCTGGAACAGGCGGTGATCGATGCCCTGGGCGAGTGGGGCATCGTCGCGGGCCGTCGCGAGGGCGCGCCCGGGGTCTACGCGGGCGATGCGAAGATCGCCGCACTGGGCCTGCGGGTGCGCCACGGGGTCAGTATCCACGGGCTGGCGCTCAACGTGGATCCGGCCCTGTCGGCCTTTGGCCGTATCCATCCCTGTGGTTATGCCGGACTGGCGACGACCTCGGTGGCCGCGGAAGGGGGGCCCGCGAACCCCGAGCGGGTGCGGCGCGTGGTCCTGCGGGCGCTGGCCGCGCAGCTGGCCACCGGGGGGCCGGAAACGCCGTCGGCCTGCGAGGAGGTACCGACGCTGCCGCCGGAACTGCTGCGCTGCCTGGCGCGGCCGCTGGCCCCGGCGGCCTGAACGCCGCCGGGTGGGCGGCGGCTGAGCGGGGTGTTCAGACGGCTTCGGTTTCTTCGGTAACGCCCTGCGCCTGCAGGTCCGCGTGGTAGGAGGAACGCACCATCGGTCCGCTCGCGACCTGGCGGAAGCCCATCTCGCGGGCGCGTTCGCCCAGCTCGTCGAACTCCTCCGGCGTGAGGAAGCGGGTGACCGGCAGGTGGTGGCGCGAGGGCTGCAGGTACTGCCCGAGGGTCAGCATGTCGCAGCCATGGTCGCGCAGGTCCTGCAGGACCTGCAGCAGTTCCTCGCGTTCCTCGCCCAGACCCAGCATCAGCCCGGACTTGGTGGGGACGCCCGGATGCTGCTCCCGGAAACGCCGAAGCAGGTCCAGCGACCACTGGTAATCGGCGCCCGGGCGCGCCTCGCGGTACAGCCGCGGCACGGTCTCGAGGTTGTGGTTGAAGACGTCCGGCGGAGCCTGGCGCATGATCTCCAGCGCCCGGTCCATGCGCCCGCGGAAGTCGGGCACCAGGACCTCGATCTTCGTGTTCGGGGTGCGTTCGCGGATCTCGCGGATGCAGTCGACAAAATGTCCGGCACCGCCGTCGCGCAGGTCGTCGCGGTCCACCGAGGTGATGACGACGTATTTCAGACCGAGGGCCTCGATGGTCTCGGCCAGGTGCCGGGGTTCCTCGGGGTCCAGAGGCTCCGGACGGCCGTGGGCCACGTCGCAGAACGGGCAGCGCCGGGTGCAGACTTCGCCCATGATCATGAACGTGGCCGTGCCGTGGTTGAAGCACTCGCCGAGGTTGGGGCAGCTGGCCTCTTCGCACACGGTGACCAGCTTCTGTTCGCGGAGGATGCCCTTGATGCGCTGGACTTCGGGGCGCGCCTGGCTCTGCGCGCGGATCCACGAGGGCTTGCGCTGCGGTTTCGTGGTCGGATTGATCTTCACCGGGATGCGCGAGACCTTGTCGGCGGCGCGCTGTTTCTCCCCGGGTTGCGGACGGTTCGTTGCGGTCATGGTTCGGTTCCTGCCGGTTGACGCCTCCGGGGGGCCCGGAGCCGTCAGTGTTTCCCTCAGGCGAGTTCCTGCATGAGGGCTTCGATCTTCGGCCGTGCCTTCTCCACCGCGGCCAGTTCGCCGTTTTCGTCCAGCGTGAAGCCGAGCCGCCGGATGGCCTGGAGGTTTTCCAGCGGAATGGCCCGGGCGCGTTCCACCTCGGAGGCGTCGCGCAGACAGGCATTGCGCGCGATGCGCACGATGTCGGTCAGGGGCGCGGCATCGGGCTGTTCCGGCCCGCCGGAATCACGGATGGCTGCCATGATATCGGAGGCGAGCCCCCATTGCTGGGCAACCAGTTCGCCGGTCATGGATTCCAGACGCTGGATCACGTGTTCCACCTCGACGGCATCCGGTTGCTCTTCGCGCGAGGCGATTTCGCCGAGGACCGGCAGGGCGCCGACCCGGTGCAGCAGGCCGGCGAGCAGGGCGCGCTGACGATCAGCCTCGCCGGATTCGTCCGCCAGCACGAAGGCGATGGCGGAGATGCGCGTGGACTGACGCCACAGCTGCTCCATGACGGCGCGATAAGGGCTGCCCCGGTCGATGAACACCTGCTGGGCGGCCAGCGCGAGCACCAGCTGGCGCGTGCGCTCGAGGCCGAGGCGCGCGATCGCATCGCCCAGGCGCGTGATCTCGCGTCGTGAGCCCATGGCCGGGCTGTTGGCGACCGATAGCAGGCGGGACGCAGTGCTGGGGTCGCGTTCGACGATCTCGGTGACCCGGCGGATCTCGATATCAGGCTCGTCGATGGCCTCCTGCAGGTGCAGGGCCACGTCGGGCAGCTGTGGCAGGGCCAGTTCGCCGGTCTGGGCCTTCTGGAAGATGTTGGCGAGCAGTTCGCCTTCCTGCGCCGTGAGGTCCACCTCGCCGACTTCCATGGCGTCGCCGACGCAGTTGAGCTGGGTCTCATAGACGTTGCGGTCAAAACGGACCAGCGTGCTGGGGCGTGCGGCGACGGCGTGGGTACGGTAGTCGTGGGGGGCGAACAGGGGCTCCAGCGCGGCCGGGTCGTCGTCCTCCACGGTGTGCGCCTTGTCGCCATGCGCCAGGACCATGCGCCCCTTCAACAGGAACACCAGGTGGCGGTATTCCTCGCGCGCATATACCTTCTGGCCGGGCTTGAGATCGATAGTCCGGGCATGGCGGATCAACTCGCGGCGACCGCTTTCGCCGAGGTCGGCGAACGGTTTCAGTCGCGGGACGACGGGGTCGAGAGTCAGGGCTTCATGCATTGAACAGGAGCTTCAGTTCGTTCAGGTCGTCGTTGCGTTCCTCGAGGAACGGGATGGGGTCGCCCGGCGCGGGCGGGTCGATGCCCAGGACCTCGAACGCCGCGACCTCGCGGGCATCCGGGTGGGGCTTGCCGCTGTAATGCAGGGCGGCCCATTCGGCCACGATGCCGACGCTGGCGTAGTCCGGCTGTTCGGCGCGGTAGGACCAGTCGTACGCGTGTTCGGCCACCGCCACCAGGTCCTGGCCCAGATCCCAGTAGTTGATGACCAGGACCCCGGCGAGGTTCCGCAGGCGCTCGATCAGCAGTCTGAGGCGCTCGGCGCCGGGGTTCTCCTCGCGCATCTCGGCGAACTGGATGATGGGCACCGCGCCGATCCCGGCCACCAGTCCGCCCAGCAGGGCCCGCTCCCGGTCGAGCAGGCGCAGCGAGTCGGCGATCAGGTAGGCGAACGCGGAGTTCAGCACGCCTTCGCTCCATACCTCGGCCATGGCCTCGCGGGTGGCCGCGTGCTTCGCCTTGAAGGTCTGGCGCAGGGCCATGTTCATCGCCAGCATGCGGGTGTTGCGAAAGCCCAGACGGGTGACCGCCTCGCGCACTGACTGGATCTGCTGGGCGCCGCGGAACAGCGGACTGTTGGTGGCGTGCAGCAGGGCGCCGGCAATGGTGCCGTCTCGCTGGATGACCTCGGTGAGGTCGTCCATGCTGGCTTCGGGGTCGTTGGTCAGTTCCTGGATGCGCAGCGCGACCTCCGGCATGGTCGGCAGCTCCAGGCGATTGCTGGTGATCAGATCGTAGAGTTCGCTGAAAAACGCGCCCTCGGTGTCGTCCAGCTCGGTGTCGCTGACCACCACGGAAGACGAATACGCCCGTTCCAGGGCGGCCTTGGGCAGCGCGAGGATGCGGCAGGGCTGTTCGGTGAGGACGAAGTCCTGATGCCCGGGGTTGCCCTCGAACAGTTCGACCGGGACGTCGTTATCCTCGCCATCGAGCCGGATGCGTTCGGGGGTCCCGCCGACCACGCGCACCAGCTGGCCGCTCAGCAGGAACAGGTGGTGCTCGCTGGCCGCATCGGGTCGCAGGCGCTTGCCGGCGGCTTCATCGCGGATTTCGCACTGGGCGGCGACTTCGTCACGAGCGCTTTGCGACAGTCCGGAGGCCGGGTCCAGTTGCTCGAGCAGCGGGCTGATCGTCGGGGTGTCCATGGGCAGGCCTGAAATCCGTACGGTTTCCGAACAAACCCGGAGTGTACCATCGTTTTTTTCGTGTGCCGTGAGTTGAGCGTTAGGAAACGCTGACCAGCGTTTCCCCGGCGCGGGTCAGTCGCCGCGCGCTCGTCCGGTCAGGCGGTCACCGGCGTCGATCAGGCCGTGCCGTTGCAGGAACCGGCGAGCATCGTCCGCGTCCTCGTGGAACCAGGCCGCGGTGCTCCCGAGACGGAAGCTGTAACCCCAGGCGTCCATGTCGCGCATCAACCGCTCGCGGCCGACACCGGGCAGGGCGTCGGCCAGCAGGATCTGCAGATAGCAGACGGCGCATTCCTCGAGGTCGTCGCCGCCGGCATTGGTGTGCAGGGTGGCGCGGCGCGCAGGGTCCATGCACAGCGTATGTCCGGCCTCGTGCAGGGCCGAATGGACCGGCGTGTCCGGGCGGACATGCACCTGCAGGCCGACGATGCCGGCTTCCGGTTCGCCCCACCAGGAGCCGGGCAGCGCGGCACCGGGCGGGTGCAGGATCAGCTCCAGGCCGTAGCCCTCGAGCAGGGCGGCGAGTGCGCCGGCCTGCTGCGGGTCGCCGCAATACAGGATCTCGTCTTCGGACGTGGTGTTCATGTATCGGCGTCGTGATCGTGGTCCAGCCCGCGCCGTTCCCGTGCGGCCCGCCGCGGGCACTCTTCGGGGTGGTCGCGGCACCAGTGGTCGACCCGCTCGGTCAGGTCATCCTGAAAGCACAGGAGGTAGAAGCGCGCCTGGTCCCGGTTGACGATCTCCGGACGCCCGAGGGCATCGACCACGCCGGTGCGCAGCGCGGCGATGATCGCGTTCGCCGCCTTTTTCTGCGGCCAGGAGGTGATCTCCCGCCAGGCCTGCGGTTCGAAGTACAGGCGCAGCAGGTCGGGCCGGGTGGTCAGCAGCATGCGCGTGACATTGCGCAGCGTGGTTTCCGCCTCGGCCCAGTCTTCCACCAGGCCGCCCTCCAGCAGGCGCTGGATCTCCTCGCGACCCTTGGGTGACAGCATGACGGCGACGCTGGCCGTTCAGCCTTCCGCCTCGGCTTCCTCCGGCGTCAGGGCAACAATCGACAGGGCGTGCAGTTCGCCGCTGTCGATCTGCTCGCGTACGGTGGCGTAGACGGTCTGGTGTTTCTTCACGCGGGACATGCCCTCGAACTGCGGGCTGATGACCCGCGCCTCGAACTTGCCTTCACCCCCGGTCACTTCGACCGACCGGGCATCGGGCAGGCCCGCGCGGATGAGTTCGGCGACCTGACTGGCTTCCATGGGGATTCTCCTGATTGAATGCACTGTCGGCACGGGATTTGGACCGCGATGATAGCGGTCGCCCGCGGACGACAGAAGAGCCCCCGCATGCGGGGGGAGACCCGGGACCCGGAGCGGTGGAACTTGTGCCCGCCCGCAGGGCTCCACCGGAGATGGAAACGTTGCGTGGCGCAGGCTGGCGGGTAAAGCCAGCACTCGGGGTGTCAGTAGTTGGTCACGCGGCGAATTCGCGGGCTAGTATTTCAGCAAGTCCTAATACACGTCGGAGGACACGACATGATCTTCAAGCAGCTGTTCGAACCTGAATCCTCGACCTACACCTATCTCCTGTCCTGCCCGGATACCGGCAAGACGGCCCTGATCGACCCGGTCCTGGAGACCGTGGATCGCGATCTGGAGGTCCTGCAGCACATGGGCCTGAGCCTGGACTATGCGATCGAGACCCATATCCATGCGGACCACATCACCGGCGGCAAGATGCTGCGCGAGAAGGCCGGCTGTCAGCTGGCCGGCCCGGCGCTGGACGAGCTGCCCTGCCGCGACGTCGGCATCCGCGAAGGCGAGCCCTTCCGCGTGGGCAACCTGGTGGTGAACCCGCTGTTCACTCCGGGGCACACCGATACCCACCATGCATATCTGCTGGATCACGTGGGGCTGAAGATGCTGTTCTCCGGGGATGCGCTGCTGATCGAGGCCTGCGGCCGGACCGATTTCCAGTCGGGCGATCCGCACACCCTGTATCGTTCGATCCACGACAAATTCTTTACCCTGCCGGACGAGACCCTGGTGTACCCCGGACACGATTACGAAGAGCGGCAGATCACGACCATCGGCCAGGAAAAGATGCGCAACCCGCGTCTGGGCAAGGACAAGCCCGAGGAAGAATTCGTGAAGATCATGAACGAGATGGACCTGCCGTATCCGAAGAAGATCGACTGGGCGCTGCCCGGCAACGAAGGCTGCGGCATCTGCCCGGACAACCTGCCGGAGGACAAGAAGCACCTCTGCGATCCGGAAGCCCAGGGCTGAGGCCCTGAGCTACGGCCGGCGGCGTCCGCGGTCATGATCCACGGGCGCCGCTGGGGCGAGCCGTTTTCCGACCCGGCCGTCGGGGCTGCGAGCCCCGGCGGGCCGGGTTTTTCTTTCGGTGGCAGCGGCGCGACAGTGCTACACTGTGCGTTTTCGTTGTGACCTTCGCGATCCCCGCATTGCGACGCAAAAGGGAAAACCCATGCACGAGATCGAGACCCTGGAAGGGCAGTTTACCGACGCTGGCGGGCGCCGCTTCGGCCTGCTGCTGGCGCGCTTCAACAGCCTGGTGGTGGAACGTTTGCTGGAAGGCGCAGTGGACACCCTGCGCCGGCATGGCGTGGCGGATGACAACATGACCATCGCCCGGGTCCCCGGGGCCTTCGAGCTGCCGCTGGCGGCCCGAACCATGGCGGGCTCCGGTCGCTACGATGCCATCATTGCTCTGGGCTGCGTGATCCGCGGCTCCACGCCGCATTTCGATTATGTGGCGGGCGAGGCCGCCAAGGGGCTGGCGCAGGTGCAGATGGAGGCCGATCTGCCGATCAGCTTCGGCGTGCTGACCACCGATTCCATCGAACAGGCCATTGAGCGCGCCGGGACCAAGGCGGGCAACAAGGGGGCGGATGCCGCCATGGGGGCCATCGAGATGGTCAGCCTGATGCCGCGCCTGCGTACCGGTGCCTGAGCGGATACGTGAATACCGTGACTGAATCCAGCGATTCCGGGTCCGCCGACCGTCCTCCGCGCGACCAGGCCAGCGCCGCCAGGGGCGGGCGCAAGCAGCGACCGCGCAGCACGCCCGAGCAGCGTGCGCGGCATGCGCGCTCGGTGGCTCGGCGGCGTGCGATGCAGGCGCTTTATTCCTGGCAGCTGACCGGGGACGACCCGAAGAACATCCTGCTCGCGTTTCGCGAAGAGGATGAACACGCCAAGGCGGACCCCGAATACTTCCGCGAGATCCTGATGGGGGTGACCGGGGCGCACGAGGAGCTGGATGCCCGTATGCAGCCCTGGCTGGGGCGCGAACTTGACCAGCTCGATCCGGTGGAACATGCCCTGCTGTGGGTGGGCCAGTGGGAACTGGCCGAGCGCTTCGAGTTGCCCTATCGGGTGGTGATCAACGAGGCGGTGGAGCTGGCCAAACGCTTCGGGGCGGAGCAGTCCCATCGCTACGTGAATGGCGTGCTGGATCGCCTCGCCAGCGAATTGCGCGCTTCCGAGATCCGTCGTCGCTGAGGCGGAGCCTCATCGCCCGGTTCGTGGCGCATGGCGTCCCCGTCCCTGTCCGAATTCGATCTGATCCGGCGCTACTTCCGGCCGGCCGGTCCTTTCGGAGACCCGGTCGCGGACGCGCGGGTCGTGCTCGGGGTGGGTGACGATGCCGCGCTGCTGCGCCCGGATGCCGGCCACGAGGTGGTCGTCAGTACCGACACCGTGGTGGAAGGCCGGCATTTCTTTCCCGATCACCCGCCCGAGAGTCTGGGGCACAAGGCCCTGGCTGCGAGTCTCAGCGATCTGGCGGCGATGGGCGCGGAGCCGCTGGGCGTGCTGTTGTCGCTGGCGGTTCCGGAGGCCGAGGATGCCTGGCTGACGCCGTTCAGCGAGGGGTTCCTGCGACTGGCGCGTGCGATGCGGGCCCCGCTGGTGGGCGGAGACACGGTGCGCGGGCCCTGCTCCGCAGGCGTGACCGTGCTGGGTCAGGTGCCCGCCGGGCGCGCCCTGCAACGCAGCGGGGCCCGGCCGGCGGATCGGGTGGTGGTGACCGGCGAGCTGGGGGGCGCCGCCATCGGACTGGCGGCCGAAATCCGGCGCCGCGACGAAGGTGCGCGCCCGCCGGATGCCAACGATCCGGTCTGTAAGCGACTCTTCTGGCCGCAGCCCCGGCTGGCGGCGGGGCTGGCTCTGCGCGAGCATGCGCATGCGGCCATCGATCTGTCGGACGGACTGCTCGCGGACCTGGGGCATGTCTGCGCCGCCTCCGGCTGCGGGGCCCGCGTCGACTGGCCGGCGGTGCCGCTGGATCCGGCTCTCGCCGGGGCGGATGCGGCGCTGGCGCGGGACTGCGCCCTGGGCGGGGGCGACGACTATGAACTGCTGCTGGCGGTGCCCCCGGAGGTGGAGCTGGCACCGCTGGCGGAGGCCGCCGGCGTGGCGCTCCACGTGATCGGGGAGTTTACCGCCGGCGACGCCATCCGCGTGGTGGATGCCGCCGGCGCGCCTCTGGACGCGAGGCGTCCGGGGCACGATCATTTCGCCGACTGACTGACGAGCGAGAAGAGGGCGGGCCACATGGTTCCAGGGATGACGAAAGCGACGATGCCGTCGGCACGCACCGTGTTCGGCGACCCCATCCATCTGCTGGCCTTCGGCTTCGGCTCCGGGCTCTCGCGCTGGGCCCCCGGCACTACGGGTTCGCTGGCCGCCCTGGTGCTGTATTTCGCGATCATGAACTTCCCCGAGTGGGCCTATCTGGCGATCACCGTGATCGTGACCATGGCCGGGTTCCACATCTGCGGGGAGAGCGCACGGCGCCTGGGCGTGCACGACCATTCGGGGATCGTGTGGGACGAGTGGGCGGGGATGCTGGTGACCCTGGCCTTCATCCCGCCCGGGATCACCCTGGCGGGTGACGCCGCCGGGCTGGTCTGGGTCGCGCTGGGTTTCTTCCTGTTCCGCCTGTTCGACATCCTCAAGCCCTGGCCGGCACGCTATTTCGACGAGAAATGGCACGACGGCACCGGCATCGTGATGGACGACGTGGTGGCCGGGCTGTACGCGGGTCTTGCCCTGATGCTGATCGTGCTGGTGGCGCAGCAGACCGGACTGGCGGCGGGTGCGCCGCCGGCCTGATTCGCGCGGCCGCTACAGCGTAACGGTGATGCCCTCCCGGGCGAGGTGGATGGCCGGTTCGCTCCCGGGGTCCGGCGGCGGGTTGCGTTCCAGGGCCTCGGCGAAAATGCGCTCGAGTTCGTCGTCGTCGCGCGTCGGTTCGTGGTGGGTCAGCCACACCTGCCTGACTCCGGCCTCGCGCGCGGCCCGGATGCTGGTGTCGTAGGTGCCGTGGCCCCAGCCCGTGCGGCGCGGATATTCCTCGGGCGTGTAGGCGGTGTCGATGATCAGGGCATCGGCGCCGCGGAAGAAATCGATGATCGCCGCCCGGCGCTCCTGCGCCATCGCTTCGTATTCCGCATGGCCGTCCTCGCCGGGGGCGTAGATGTTGTACGGCCACTCGTGGTCACCGGTGAACACCAGCGTGCGCCCTCCGGATTCCAGGCGATAGGCGAAGTTGAGGACCGGGTGGCCCATGATCATGGGCGTGACGGTCACGCTGCCCACCTGCGTGGTCTGCCCTTCGCGCAGGGTGACATACTCCATGGTGGCCGCCAGCTCGTTGTCGCGCACCGGGAAGAACGCGTAGTCCATCTGCCGCGCGAGGACCTCGTGGATGTCGCGCTGATTCACCGGGTCCGCCGCGCCATGGATGCGGATGCGGTTGCCCGCCACGAAGATCGGGATAAAGAAGGGCAGCCCCTGGATGTGGTCCCAGTGGGTGTGGGTGATGAAGATGCTGGCCTCCAGCGGCATGTCCGCCTGCAGTTGTCGGGCCAGCTGGAAGATCCCGGTACCGGCGTCGAGGATGATCAGCTCGTCCTGCGCGCCGTGTACCTCGATGCAGGTGGTGTTGCCACCGTAGCGCACGGTCTGCGGTCCGGGGACCGGGATGGAGCCGCGTACGCCCCAGAAGGTGAATCTCATCGACTGTCCTCCTCGCTCTGCATGAACAGACGGGTGGCTTCCAGCTCCGCGCCCGGGTCGTCCAGGGCCTCCGTCAATTCCGCAAGATCGGCGCCGAAACGCTCGCGAATTGGTCGCGGGAAGGGTTCGATCACCGGATTGCCGGAATCGCCGAAGTCCAGGTGACGCACGATCTGGTTGGCCGCGAACACCGTGTCGCGCAGCAGGCTCCAGTCGCCGTCGTGATCCGGCACGTGATGGTAGCGGACCGCACCGGCCAGCGTAGCGGGCAGGCCCCAGTGTTCGATCAGCAGACCGCCCAGCTCGGCGTGATCCACCCCCAGTCGCCGGGCTTCTTCCCGATGCAGCGGTACAGGGCCGGCGGCCGCGGCCGCGAGGACCGGAGCGTAATCCTCGCCGGCGTGTCGGATCAGCACGATCTTGCCGAAATCATGCAGCAGACCGGCGACAAAATGGTCGGTGTTCTCGCTCTCCGGAACCCCGAGGCGCCGCGCCAGCAGGCGCGCGATGGTGGCCACGCCCAGCGAGTGCTCGAGAAAGCGGCCGGTGTCCATGCCGGCGTCGTTGCGCGTGGGCAGCATGCCGACCGCCGCGATGCTGAGCGCCAGATTGCGCAGAGTGTTGAGGCCGGCGATCACCATGGCTTGGTGCACCGAGCTGACGGGGCGCGCCAGTCCGAACCACGGCGAATTGACCAGCTTGAGGACGCGCACCGTGATCACCGGATCGCGTTCCAGTGCCGCGACCAGCTCACCGGGCGAGCTGTCGGGGTTGGCGGTCAGCTCGAGGATGCGCTGCACCGATGCGGGGAATCCTGGCATGCGGTCGATCAGCCGGGTATAGCGCTTCAGGCATTCATCCCGGGCCATGGTCTGTTCTCCTCGCATTCCTGTAGCGGGTCATTTGCTCTCGCGGGTCCAGCTGCCGTCCCAGTCGGGGGGCGGTGGCTCGCGCCGCAGGTGCTCGATGCGGTCGAGGTACAGCCGGTAGAGTCCGACCCCGGGGTACGCCCCGGTCAGCCGCCGGAAGGCTTTCTCCGCCGCATCCAGATCCGCTGACCGGAATGCGTCCAGGGCCTGCGCCAGCGAATCCAGTTCGGCCTGCAGCTCGGGCGTGTGCTCCGGGGACCGGCAGACCGGCTCGAACACCCGCACCGGCCGATCGCGCCCCTTGACCCGCACGCGGTCCAGCTCGCGCCAGACGAAGCACTCGCCGGTCAGCTCCCGGGTGCGCTCGCCGACGACGATTCCGACTCCATAATACTTGCTACTGCCCTCCAGGCGTGAGGCGAGGTTCACGGCATCGCCCAGTACCGTGTACGCGCGGCGGTATTCCGAACCCATGTCACCCACGTTAACCACGCCGCTGTTGATGCCGATGCCGACATGGATGTCCGGGAGGCCCTGTGCCGTGAAGGCCTCGCGCAGCCGCACGGTTTCCGCCTGCATCTCGAGGGCCGCCTCCACCGCGTGGGTGGCATGCTCGCGATCGTCCACGGGTGCTCCCCAGAACGCCATGACCATGTCGCCCACGTACTTGTCGATGGTCCCCCGGTGCTCGAAGATGACCCGGGTCATGGGCGTGAAATAACGGTTCAGCAGCCGCTTGAGCTGGTCGGCTTCCAGCGATTCCGACAGACCGGTGAAGCCGCGGATGTCGGAAAACAGGATACTCAGCTCGCGCGAGCGGCCCTCGAAGTCGAAGGCCTCCGGATGCTCACTCATCTGCTCCACCAGCGCGGGCGGCACGTACTGCCCGAACATCGCCTTCAGCCGATGCCGGGTGCGCGCCTCGAACAGAAAGCCCCAGCCGAGATTGAACACCGCGATCAGCACCACCGCCAGCAACGGGGACGCCAGATCCAGCACCAGGCCATGCGCCGACCACAGCCATGCGGTGAACGCGAGCAGGACACCGCCGGCGGCCAGGGACGCCGCAAGCTGGCGCAGCGGCGCCAGACGGGGCAGGACCAGGGCCAGCAGTCCGCCGGCCACCACCAGCATGGACAGGTTGGCGCCCGGGGCCCAGGCCGGTTCGGTGAGGAAGGCCTCGTCCAGCATCGCCGCGATCAGGTTGGCGTGGATCTCCACTCCGGGGAACACCGCGTCCATCGGGGTCGCGCGCAGGTCGAACAGCCCCGGCGCCGTGGTCCCCACCAGCACGATCGCCCCGGGCGGGATGCGCTCCGCGGGGTCGTCTTCCAGCACCTGCCAGGCCGATATGTACGGAAAGCTTCCGGGGGGGCCGCGGTACGGCACCAGCATGCGGCCCCGGCCGTCGACCGGTACCGTCAGATGGTCGTCGAGGTGCAGCGCCTCGAGGTGCTCCCGCCGGTCGATGGTCTCGGTGGTCAGGCGGGCCTCTTCCAGGAACAGGAACTGGCGCACGGTCTCCGTGGCCAGCGAGCCGTACAGCTCTCCCTCGATGCGTGCCAGCAGCGGGGCGCGGCGCAGGGTGCCGTCGGCATCGGGGAGCAGGCTGAAGAACCCGGCCGTCGCGGCCGTTTCGCGCAGGACCGGCAGCGGCGCGCTGTAGCCGCTGGCCGGGGGCAGGGCCAGCTCCTCCACCGCAAGCGGTTCCTCCAGTGGCAATGGCTCGGGGAGGGCGCCGGAACGTGACCGCTGCTGCGCGTGAAAGACATAGCCCAGGACCACCTCGCGGCCTTGCAGGGCCCGCGCGAGCCGGTGGTCACCGTCGAGTTCCGGCGCCAGCCGGTCCAGCCGGGCCTGCAGCGCGGCGTCTTGCGGCAGGTGTTCACGGACGGTTTCGACCGGATTGCGCTCGGCCTCGGCGAACAGGATATCGAGCGTGATGACCCCGGCCCCCGCCGCATCGAGGCGTTCGACCAGCTCGGCAATGCGCCGGCGCGGCCAGGGCCACTGGCCCTCGCGTTCCAGCGAGGCCTCGTCGATGTCGACGATGACAATGGGTACCTCCGACTCGGTGGCCCCGCGGGCGGGCGGATGGGCCTGCATACGCAGGTCATAGACCAGCCGTTCGACCCGGTCCAGCGCCGGGGTCACCCCCGGGAGCCCGGTCACCTGCGGCAGGGCCAGCAGCGCGACCAGCAGGCCCCCGAGGGCCGTCGCGAACCGGCGGGAGCGGGCGGGGCTCACTAGTCCTGTTCGAAGGCGATCACACCGGTGCCGACGAACTGACCGTCCTCACGGATCTCGTAACCGGCGATGGCGCCCTCCGCGTCGGAGCCGACGAAGCGGCCTGCGAGCCGACCCTGGACATTGGTGCCGTACTCGAGCGGGATGCCGTCTGCGTGGAACTCCGTGATCGCGACCGAACCCCCGGTCGTCTGCAGCTGCTCGCCACCTCCGAATACCAGGGTGGCGCCGATCGTCGCGGCGCCGAAATCGACGGCCAGAGAGCCCGCGTCGATTGCGAACATGCCCGTTCCCTCAATCCCCACATGCGAGTAGCTGGCCGTTCCCGTTCCGGGGAGATTGGCCGGGTCATGGATGACCTCGGTGGAGGTGATCCAGGTGAAGCTGTCGTTTCCGCCCGAATCGTAGGGTTCGATGTCGTTGAGTCGCTGGACGTCGGCATCCGTCCACCGGCCCCAGGAGACCGACGCGTCGCCGATCTCCGCGGTCCCGGTGGTCCCGGTGTCGTCACTGTCCACCACGAAGGTCTCGATCGCCAGGTCCGGGTCCAGGAATGCCTCGCCGTCCTCTGCCTGGAGCAACTGCCGGTCGTCACCCAGGCTCAGCGGCGATTGCAGGAAGCGGCCGGCGTAAAAATCGAGAGTGCCCGGCTCCGAGTACTGGCCGGTTACGAACCCGTAGGAATCGGGATCCGCGACCTCGGGCGGTTCGGTGGCGTCGGTAAAAACCTCCCGGTCGTGTTCCAGCAGGGTGGTCTCGCCGAAGCCGTCGTCCGCGGTGCGCGCCACCGGGCGGCCGGCTTCGCCCCAGCGGTCTTCCGACGGGCCCGGGGCCGCGCCCGGGTCCGTGGTGGCGGTCGGCTCGGGGTCGTCGGCCATGGCCCGGTCCACGTCGCCCTCGAAGGCGTCGAAGAAGAAATCCGGGAGTTCGTCGCCTTGCAGTGCCTGCGGGGCCGAATCCGGGTCGCGGATGTAGGCGGCATCGCGCGCGGTGCCTGCGGTGATCTCGACGCGCCCGTGCGGGTTCTCCACGTACAGCGCGCCTCGGCGAACATGCACGTACAGGTCGTCACCGCGGGTGAAGGCGTCGAAGGACGTTCCGCGGATGCCGATGGTGCCGGCGCGGGTCTCGACCCGGTAGCCATCCCCGGCGACCGTGCCGGTGATGGTGCGCAGGCCGCCCTGCAGCAGGCGTTTGATGCTGCGGTCCGCGTCGTCGGGACCGGCTTCGGGGGCGTGTTCCAGGGTATCGATGTAGAGTTCGCTGGATTCGCTCAGGGAAAGGATCTCCCCGTCGATCATGCGCAGCTGGGCACGCCCGCCCTCCGGTGTTCGCACGGTGTCGTGCACGTGGACCTCGGACCGCCGCGCCAGCTCGCGCGGGTCCTGGTCACGGTACTCGGCGGTCACGCCGGTGGTGGCCACCAGCACGCGCCCGGCGTCCTCGCGCTCGGCTGCGCCGGCTACCGGCGGGCCGGCCAGGAGGAGGACGGCGGCCAGCATGGCCGGAATGGCCTGCGCGAACGGAAAACGGAATCGGGACGGGTTCATGGTGGTCACCATTCGCGGCGCACGCCGGCGGTGACCTGCGTGCGGCGGTAAGAATAGAGATCGAGGCTGGAATCGTTGTCGGCGTGTTCCACGCTCAGTTCCAGCCGCCAGTCAGGAGCGGGATCCCAGGCCCAGCCCAGTCGGGCCCGGTTCAGCCGGTCGCGGCGCTGGTCGAGGAACGCGGGGTCGTCTTCGCGGTGACGGCTGACGAGATGGTCCAGACGCAGGTCGATCCGGTGGTGTTCGTCGACGGCCCAGCCCGCCCCCGCCTGAAGTCCGGCATAGCGGCGTCCGAAGTGCTCACCGCGCGAGCGGCGGGGGCGTTCTTCGCCCGCCAGTGTCCCGCCGAACACGCGCAGCCGGGGGTCGGGGCGCCAGCTGACACGGGCACCGGCCGCGCCCCCGTCCACGTCGCGGGCGTCGGCGGGCTTGTGCTGGACCCGGCTGACCTGCCCGAACAGGGTGTACTCCAGCGGCCGACCCGGGCGCAGGGTCCATTCGGCGCCGGCCGTGGCCCGGGTGTTGCGGACATCGTCGTCGCGGCGGGTGTGACGCAGTTCCAGGGGCAGGGTCAGGCGCCAGCCGTCTCCGAGCAGTACCGGCCCGCCGCGCAGCCGGGCGGTGTAGCGGTCGAAGTCGCGTTCGGAATGATATCCGCGCCCCTCCAGTCCGCCCTGCAGGAACCAGCCCCGCCGGTCGCTCGTCTGTCGCTGGTGCGCGAAGCCGCCGTACAGTTCGAAAAAACGGTCGCTTTCGGGGTCGGGCAGCTGCAGGGGCAGCACGCCGAACAGGGCCACGTCGTCATCGGTGTGGGCGCCCACGTTGCTGTCGTGTCCCAGGCGTGCGCCCAGATGCCAGCGGGTGACGGCATCGCGGACCGGCGCGGGACGCCCGGCCTCGCGCTCCTCGATCGCCGTCAGGAACCATTCGATGCGGCGGACCACCGCCGAGGGCGGTGGCGGGTCGCGTTCCAGGACGCGGCTGAAATGGCGCCGGGCGGCGATCGTGCTGCCCATGGCGAAATGCGCCCGGGCCAGCTCCAGGCGTGGCAGCGGGGCCTCGGGGTCGTGCATCAGCACGCGCTCGAAGGCCAGCAGGGCATGGTCGGGTTCACCGCTTTCCAGCGCGGCGATGCCGAACGCCAGATCGAAGTCCGGATCGCCCGCGTGTGCCTCGAACTGCTCCTGGCCCAGGGTGAAGGCGTGGGCGTAGTCGCCGGCCTCGTTCAGGCGTTCCAGCCGTTCAACCGGGCTGTCCCCCCGGGCCGACGCGGAAGTGGCGGTCAGGCCGAGCGCGGCCACCAGGACGAGGACCGGCAGACGCCGCCAGCGGCGACGGATTTCAGGGAGTCGGGTGGTCGGGACGGACATGGCGCGATCTCCGTGCGCGGGGTTCAGGGACGCTGGATCCCGGGGAGGCGGTCGGTGTCGATCTCGTCGATCTGGCGTGGGTCGAGCTGCTGTTCGGCATAGCGCCGGTACACGCCCTCGTCGACGAACACCCGGAACAGGTCGGGGTCGAGATGGCCGTCCTCGACCATGCGTCCCATGATGGTCAGTGCCTGGGACAGGGGCATGGGCTTCTTGTACGGGCGGTCGGGAGCCGTCAGCGCCTCGAACACGTCGGCGATGCCCATGATGCGTGCCGGGATCGACAGCTGGTCGCGGGTCAGGCCGCGCGGGTATCCGCGTCCGTCCATGCGTTCGTGGTGGCCCAGGGCGTACTCCGGGACCCGCCGGAGGTGACGCGGGAAGGGGAGCTGTTCCAGCATCTGCATGCCCACGGTCATGTGGCCCTCCATGATCCCGCGTTCCTCGTCGTTGAGCGTGCCGCGCCGGATGCACAGATTGCGGACCTCGTTTGCGTCCAGCAATGGACGTTGCGTGCCATCCAGCGCGGTCCAGTGGCGGTGGGCGAGGGCCTCGATACGGGCGATGTCCTCGTCGGTCATGAATTCGCCACCGGTGTTGGAGCGGCGCAGGAATTCGAGGTCCTGGTTCAGGCCCTCGCGGCGTTCGGCGCTGGCGCGATCCACCTCCTGCAGGGCTTCGCTGCCGCCGGGCTGGCGGGCGAGAGCCTCGCGCAACTGCCGGATCTCGTGGTCGCGTGCGAGGACCTCGACCCGGTCGCCGATTTCGTCGATGCGGTCGAAGATACCTTCCAGCTTGGTGGACTTTTCCATCACGTGATGCGGCGTGACGACCTTGCCGCAGTCATGCAGCCAGGCGGCGGTGCGCAGTTCGTAGTAGTCGTCGGGCCCGAACCGGAAATCGCGGACCGCGGGGTCGCCGGATTCGCTGGCGGCCTCGGCCAGCAGCAGGGTGGCCTCGGGGACCCGGCGGCAGTGGGCGCCGGTGGAGGGCGATTTGGCGTCGATGGCGGTGGCGATGACCTGGACGAAGTGGTCGAACAGTTCGCGCAGCTCGTCGATCAGGCGCTGGTTGGTGAGAGCCACCGCGGCCTGCGAGGCGAGTGACCGCGCAAGATCCCGGTCCTGTTCGTCGAACGCCCGGATGCCGCCGTCCACGGTCTTGTTGAGCAGTTGCAGCGCTGCGATGACGTTCCCCTCGTGGTTGCGCAGGGGAACGGTCAGGTTGGAGCAGGTGCGGTAGCCGGTGCGTTCGTCGAAGTCGCGTGTGCCGGAGAAGTCGAACTCTTGTTCGCGGTAGACGTCCTCGATGTTCGCAGTGCGGTCATTGAGTACCGACCACACCACCACCAGACGGTCATTGGGTCGGCCGTCCGGATGGTGGAGGGGGACCGGGGGCAGCTTGCCGTCCACCGGGTCGCCGGTACCGCCAAGGTGCAGGCGCAGGGTATCGTTCTGCACCAGGGCGAATTCGAGCTCCTGGCGGTCGGAATCCAGCAGATACACGGATCCGGCGTCGGCACCGGTCAGGGCCCGGGCGTTGCTCAGGATCTGTTCCAGCAGCTGCGGCTTGTCGCGTTCGGCCGACAGCGCAATCCCGATCTCGTTGAGCCGGCGCACGCGTTCCAGCAGGTCGTCCCGGGCTTGCTCGTTGCTGTGCGTCATGGCGCCTTCCCCGCGGGGTGACCACCGGCCACGCGCGCGATCCGCGTGCCCGGCAGGACTTCCCGCCATTCCCCCTTTGGCAGAATAATGGACCGGACCGGCGTGGCCGTCCAGAAAATCCGGAGGTGTACCCCCGTTGGGTGTTTGCCTAAACTTCGGCTTCCGCCACTCCCCCGGAAACCGCAGCGTGAAATTCTACCTCATAGACCGTCAGTTTTTCCGGCATCCGCAGCATTACCTGCAGCAGGTGGGTGTGGCATTTCTGGTGATCGCGGGGCTGGTGGCGGGACTGGGTATGGTCACCGAGGTGGTCGTGGTGGCGGCCATTGGTTCCAGCGCGTTCATTACCTTCGCGATGCCGCATTATCCGACCGCCACCGCGCGCCGGCTGATCGGCGGGCACGTCCTCTGCATCGCAGTGGGCTGGCTGTGGTCGGTACCGTACGCTGCGGGCGTGTTCGGCAACGGCGATGCCGCCCTCGCGATGGCGGCGGGGGCCGCGCTGGCGAGTGCCAGTCTGGTGATGCTCATTTCGGACACGGCCCATCCGCCGGCGGCCGGGAACGCGATCGCGTTCGCCATCCTCGGGATGTCGCTCCCGCATGTGCTGTTCTCGGTGGTGGCGGTGCTGCTGCTGGCCCTGATCCGTTACATGCTGCGCGGCTGGCTTCGCAACCT
This sequence comes from Thioalkalivibrio sp. AKL17, assembly GCF_000377885.1. Taxonomy (NCBI): domain Bacteria; kingdom Pseudomonadati; phylum Pseudomonadota; class Gammaproteobacteria; order Chromatiales; family Ectothiorhodospiraceae; genus Thioalkalivibrio; species Thioalkalivibrio sp. AKL17. The sequence continues at coordinate 103,198 of NZ_KB898765.1, read as the reverse complement.
GGTGTGAGCCGCGCGGATCAGGCCTCGCGCGGCAGGTCGTGGCTGAGGGCCTCGGCACCCGGGTTGCCGATGATGCACTGGTCGACCTGGCGCAGGCTGCGGGCCACCCATTGCCGCCAGTCGGGGTCGCGGGCATGCCGTTCGACCTCGAGCAGCACCAGACGCTCCACGTTGGGATTGCCCTGTTCCCGCGCATCGGCGCGTGCCCGTTCCAGTTCCTGCCACCCCTCCGGATCCGCCCCGTGCGCGAGTTCCAGCAGGCTGCGGGCACGCTGGAGCCGGATGGTCGGCTGAAAACAGCGGTCGCCGCGCTGCAGCGAGCTGGCCAGTGCCGCATCGGCGATCGTCAGGCATTCCTGCGGATCGGGGGCTCCGCGCCGGATCGCGTCCAGCAGGAACAGCCGGAACAGGGTGCTGACGCCGTCCATCACGCCGCGCATGATCTCCACCTGCTCGCGGATGATGTCCACGGCCTGGTCATCGCCCAGGCGGGTGCGCGCCCAGGCGGACACCGCGATGGCCCCGGTACGCCACAGCGGGTAGTCGTAGGCCTCGGCGATGTCGTGGGCCTTGCGCGAGGCCGCCAGTGTTTCGTGCGGGCGGTCGGCGAAGAAGCCGAGGGCCGAGCGAAAGCTGTAAACGAAGGCCTGGGTCGGCCGGTGATCGAGCTGGTCGGCGTGCTGGCAGGCCCGGTCCATCTCCACCCAGGCTCGCTCGTGGTTGCCGGAAAACAGCAGCGTCCAGGCGAAAAAGGCGCGTGACAGTATGGCGGGGTTCTCGGTGTGGCGGGCGATCAGGTGCGCGTGATCGCGCGGCTGGTAGAGCTCCAGTGCCCTTGTCTGGTGGTCCATGGCCTGGCGGAAGTGCCCGGTCCAGAAGCAGGTGTTGCCCTGGGCGTAGCTGGCGGCGATCCGCAGCAGACGATCACCCGAACGCTCCGCCACCATCTCCGCTTCGTGCGCGAGGCGGGCGGCTTCGTCGAAGCCCTGACAGGATCCGGCTCCATGCCACAGCCCCCACAGTACGCGGAAATGCTCCACGGGGTCGCGCTCGGGCCGCGACAGCTCCGCCGCGCGTTCGAACAGGCCGTGGACCGTGCGCGAGCCGTAGCCCATCAGCGCCAGGCTGGCCGATCCCAGCCCGCTGAGGGCTCGCAGGGTGTCGGCCTCGTTGAGCGAAGCACTGTCGGCAAGGTCGTTCTGGAGGCAGTCGAGGGCATCCTGAAAGTGCTGCGCCGCCTCCGGCAGCATGCCGCGGGCAAAGGCTTGTTCACCGGCCTGCAGCCAGTGGGTCACCGCTTCGCGGTAACGATCGGCCTGGTGCAGGTGCAGCGCGACCCGGCCGCCGGCCGGGGTGCCGTACGGACGTTCCGCCTCTTCCTGCAGCAGATCCGCGAGCCGGTCGTGCAGCCGGGAGCGCTCCGAACGCAGCATGGCTTCCAGTGCGCTTTCCCGGTACAGCGCATGGCGGAAACGGAACAGGCTCCCCTCGGAGGCGCCGGCGGGTTCGACAAACCCCTTGCGCATCAGCAGTCCCAGTTGCTGGCGTACGTCATCGGTGGAGCGTTCGAGCAGCCGGGCCAGGATGTTGACGCTGAAATCGCGCCCGATGACCGCTGCCGCACGCGCCAGTTCGCGCGCCGGACCCAGCTGTTCCATGCGCGCGATCAGGAGGTTGTTCAGGCCGGGGGGCAGTTCATCGCCGGGAGTGCCCGGGTGCCCGTGTTCGAGGGCGAAGCGGGTCAGCTCCTCGAGGAACAGGGGGACGCCCTCGCCCCGCGCGACCAGTTCGTCGCGTACCGCGCGTGGCAGGGCCTGGCCGGGGTCCAGCGCGGCCACCAGATGCCCGGCCGCCGCATTGTCCAGCCCCTGCAGAACGATGGACTCCATCTCCACGTCGCGCCATTCGCTGCGATAGCTCATGCGCGCGGTGAGCACCACCATCAGGGCGGCATCGCGGCTGCGGTGGTTCAGTCGCCGCAGGAAATCGGAAGTCGCGGAGTCCATCCAGTGCAGGTCATCCACGATCAGCAGAAGAGCCCGGCCGCGCATGCCGGTCAGGGTCAGGTCCACCAGGGCGTCGAGCAGGTGGTCGCGGTCGACGTTTCCGGAGCCGAACAGTTCATGGTCCGGCGTGGCGGGCCGGGTCAGCCAGCCGGCGATGGCGGCGGCTTTTTCCGCAGCTTCGCCGTGGCGTTGCAGGAGCCTGCGGAGGAGGCGTTCGGCCGCCACTTGGCGGTTGCGTGTGGCCGCCCATCGTCCCAGCGTCTGGCGTACCGGGGCCAGCAGCTGGCGGGCCGTGTCCTCGCGGCATTTGAGGGCCCGGACCACGCCGTGACCATCCACCTGATCGGCCAGGCCGCGAGCCAGACGGCTCTTGCCCATGCCCGCCTCGCCCTGGATCAGGACCCAGCGGGAGCCGCCACGACGCGCCCGGTCCCATTCGCCCCGCAGGCGGCGCAGTTCCGTATCGCGGCCGGACAGCGGGGCCTGGCGGGTTGCCGGGCGTGCATCCACGCGGTCGCGCGGACCCGGGTCGTCGATGACCCGGAAGCCGCCGGGACGTCCGCGCCAGGGCTGGAATTCAAAGAAACCTTCGAGGTTTTCCCGCAGCTCGGGCGACACCCACAGGATGCCGGGGCGCAGGGAACGCGCGATGGCCTGGACGCGTGCGGTGAAACGGCCGGCAGGGTCGGGGATGTCGGGGTCGTCACCGGTGATCACGGTGTCGATGTCCACCGCCGCGCGCAGTTCGACCCCGGACGGCGCGGTGCCCAGGGCCTGCCAGGCCGCCCGGACCGCGTCCATCATGGCCTCCTCGCGCCCGGCCGGGTAGCCGAAATATGCCAGCAGGCCCTGTCCCGGGGCGCGTACTACGTGGCCGTGATGCGCCAGCAACAGAGCGTCCAGCGTTTCCAGCGCTGTGCGGATCCGTTCCCATTGTTCTTCGATGTCCAGGTGTTCGGGGACCCGCAGATCGCAGACCACGAGCACCAGCCGGCGGCGCTCCTGGCGCAGGCCGATGGCAGAGGCCGGAGCGCGGTCGGTCCACTGCGCGGCACCTTCATCGCGCGCGCGTTCGAGCTGTTCGCGGATTTCGGTCAGCGCCGGCCCGGGAGCGTAGCCGTCGGTTTCTTCCAGGAGCTGTTCGACGCGGCGATAGTGTTCTTCGGCACGTGCCGGCTGGCCGGCCAGCAGCAGGGTCCGCAGAAACACCGCATTCAGGGCCTCGTCCGCCGGGGCGAGGTCCAGCAGGCGACGCATCTCGCGGATCCCGCGCTCCGGTTCGCCCGCGCGACGCAGGTATTCGTGGAGGCGCTCGACCGAGGCGCGCGCATGCGACCACAGGGCTTCGCGCTGCTGTCGCACCCAGTTTTCCAGGCGGGGCAGTCCTTCCGCCACCGCGTCGGTGGCGAGGAAATGCCCCTGATACAGTCCCAGGCGTGCCAGCTCGCGGTCGGCAAGGTTCAGGGCGTCATCCGGGCTGGCTTCGGGCGGAGCGACGTACGCGGTCGCGAGGGAGGTGTCTTCGGCAGTGATCCGGAGGAAATCGGCGTGGCAGCGATCGTCGAGCCGGAAGCCGACGTCGCGGGTCGCCGCCTGCAGGTTTTCCGCGAGGGTGTCGCCCAGGTGGCGGCGGATCTGGAACAGGCCCTGACGCAGATTGACGCGGGCGTTGTTGGAATCGAGTTCGGGCCAGAAGAGTTCGGCCAGTTCGCGGCGCGGGACACGGCGGGGGCTCTCGGCGACCAGATAGATCAGGAGCAGCCCGGCCTTGGTCCCGGACAGGGCCGGAATCTCGCGGTCGTCCACGCTGACCCGCTCGGTCCCGAGCGTCGTGATCTCCAGTTGCGCCAAGGCCTTCCCCCCGTGCCGACCACCGGCCATTCGGATCATACCAGTGTTGGCCGGGGCGCTGCATGACCCCTGGAGCACCAGGGTTGGGCGGGGTGGTGTCAGTCGATGCGGATGGTGCTGTACCCCTGCCGCTCGTAGCCCATGATGGACAGGAAGGTGTTGCCGACCAGCTCGATGCCGGGCAGCAGGTCCCGTTGTCCGAGATCGAAGCGCCGGGTGGCGATGCTGCAGGCCTCCATGTGCACGTTGTCGAGACCCTGCAGGTCCTGCAGGCGGTCGTGCAGGCGTTCGACCGCGTCGGCGTCGGCGAGGTCGAGATGATCGGTGGATTCCGCGACCAGTCCGGCAGCCCCGCCACGGAAGGCGAAGATCATGTGCGGTTCCAGGCCCTGGCGCTGCATGTCTTCGCGGGTCTCGAGGATCACGTCCAGACGGGCGATCAGGCGTTCGGGATCGCCCAGGGTCACGTCCCAGAGGATGCGTCCTTCCTCGAGTCCGTCGATGGCGCGATCGTCGCCCGGCTTGTCCGCCAGTGCGGGCAGCGCCAGGGCCAGCAGGAGCAGGAGCGCCAGACCGCGGAACAGGCCGGAGATCGAGCTGGAGATCGGGGAATGGTCGTGTGTCATCGGTCGCCTCCGTCGGATGCATTACTTGAAGATAGCAGGTGACGCTCCGCCAGCACGCGATAGGGGCCGGGGTGGCCGTCACGACCGGATTCGATCAGCACCAGATGGTTTGCATGCCAGACCACGGGGACGGCCGGTGCCTCGACTTCGGGCGGCGTCGGCGCGTGGCGGCGCAGGGTCACGTGCGGGTGGAACGGGCGCTCTTCGAGCCGGACCCCGGCGGCACGGCAGGCCCGGGCCGCGGCGCTGGCGAGGGTCTCCAGCGCCGGCGGGATGGATGAGGGCCCGATCCAGCTGACTCGGGCACCGCGGAAATGCCCGTAGCGGTCCAGGTGCAGGTCCACGGCATGTGCCGGGAACGCCGGCAGGGCCTGCGCCAGGGCCTCGGCGACCGACGCATCCACGGTGCCGGCAAAGGCCAGGGTCAGATGCAGGTGGGCGTGCGGTACCGGACGCCCCGGGCCCGGCAGTTCCCGGGCCCGCGCATGCAGGGCATCGCGGGTGGACGAGTCCGGCCACAGGGCAAAGAAGACCCGGCGTTCGGCGGGCGTGGCAGTCACGGCGTTCACGGGCGCGGCAGGTTCTCGCGCTGGCGGCGTTCCCACAGGGTCTTGCGGCTGATGCCCAGGGCACGGGCGAGTTCGGTCTCGTTCATGCGGGTCTGATTCTCCAGCACGAACTGGCGGAAGTAGTCGTTGAGGCTGGTGCTCGCCGGGGGCTCCGGGGACGCGGGGCCGCTGGCGGCTGGCGCGCTGGCATCGAGGCCGAGGTGCGCGGGCTCGATACGTGCTTCCGGGGCCAGCACCGCGCCGCGTTCCAGTGCGTTGGCCAGCTCACGGACGTTGCCGGGCCAGTCATGGCGGCGCAGGAGCTCCAGGGCCGCCGGTGTCAGCTCCGGCGGGCCGCCGGCGGAGCTGCGTTCGGCCAGGAAATGCCGGGCCAGGACTTCGATGTCCTCCGGTCGTTCGCGCAGGGGCGGGATCGCCAGTTCCAGCACCCGCAGGCGGTAATACAGATCGGCGCGGAAGCCGCCGTCGGCGATCATGCGCTCGAGGTCACGATGGGTAGCGGCCAGCAGCCGGACATCCACCTGCCGGGCCTCGCTGGATCCCACCGGCCGGATCTCGCCATCCTGCAGAAAGCGCAGCAGGCGGGCCTGGGCGGCCGGGGCGAGTTCGCCGATCTCGTCGAGGAACAGCGTGCCGCCGTGGGCACTCGCGATCAGGCCGGTGCGGGCCTGTACGGCCCCGGTGTAGGCCCCCTGGGCGTGGCCGAACAGCTCCGCCTCCACCAGGCCCTCGGGGATGGTGGCGCAGTTGACAGCGACGAAGGGACCGTTGGCCCGCGGCCCCAGACGGTGCAGTGCCCGCGCGGCCAGTTCCTTGCCGGTGCCGGATTCCCCGCGCAGCAGCACGGTGGATTCGGTTTGTCCGATGCGGCGGATCTGTTCGCGCAGGTGGCGGATACCAGGGCTGTCGCCCTTGAGGCCCAGGTCGTCGCTGCCGGTGTCCCGCTCCGCGTCCGCGTCGGGCTGCGCGCCGGCGCGTCGGCGCAGGGTGGCCCGCAGGGTCAGCAGCAGGGCGTCGTGGTCGAACGGCTTGGCGATGTAGTCCGCGGCGCCGTTTTTCATCGCCTCCACCGCCGACGGCACCGAGGCGTAGCTGGTCATGATCACCACCGGCGCGCGGGTCTCGCCCAGCAGCTGCGTGCCTTCGCCGTCGGGCAGGCGCAGGTCGGCCAGCAGCAGGTCCGGCTCGCCGCGCGCCAGCAGCCCGCGTGCCCGGGCGAGATCCTCCGCGGTGTCCACCGTCAGGCCGTGGTGGACCAGATAGCGGCTCACCGCACGCCGGATCGGGGCCTCGTCGTCCACCAGCAGGATGCGCGTCATGACGGATCTCCTCCGGGGAGCGTGAGCAGGAAGCGGGCGCCGCCCTCGGGGCGGTTGCTGGCGGTCAGGGTACCACCGTGATCCTGCACGATGGAGTAGGCGACCGGCAGCCCCAGCCCGGTACCCTGGCCGGTGGGCTTGGTGGTGAAGAAGGGCTCGAACAGCCGGTCCAGGCTGTCGGGCTCGATGCCCGTGCCCTCGTCCTCCACCACCACCCGGACGCGTCCGTCGCGGCGTTCCGCGCCCACGCGCACCGTGGCCCCCTCGGGCGAGGCCTGTTCGGCGTTGGTCAGCAGGTTGATGAAGACCTGCAGCAGGGGCCCGCGGGCCCCCCGGACCTGCAGCCCCGGGGCGTCCAGCCCGGAGGTCACGAAGTGCAGGTCCTTGCGGCCGGCCAGCCGGGTCAGGCGGATGGCCTCGTGGATCAGTTCCGCGGGGTCGAGGTCTTCGAACCGGCTGCCGGCCGGTTCCTCGGCATGGGCGAAGGTGATCAGCGACTGCACGATGTCGTTGATGCGACGGGTCTGTGCCAGGACGTCGTCGGCGATCGCACGGATCTCGTCGGGGTCGTCTTCCAGCGGCAGGGTCTGCGCGAGCGAGGCGATGCCGGTCAGGGGGTTGCCGATCTCGTGCGCGACCCCGGCGGCGAAACGGCCGATGGAGGCCAGGCGGTCGCTGTGGGCGATCTCCGCCTCCAGCTGGGCGCGGTCCGTGACATCCTCGATCAGGATGATGCGTCCCTCGCGCCGCCCCTCGGAATCCAGCAGGTCGGACTTGTGCAGGTTCAGGCGGCGCCCGCCGTCCTCCAGTTCCAGATGCAGCTTGTACCATTGTCGGTCGGGGCTCTCGATGAACGCCGTCAGCAGCCCCCGCCAGGGTCGCGGCAGGCTGTCCAGCGGCTGCCCGGTGGCGGTGTCCGGCGGGATGCCGGTCAGCTGGCCGAGGGCCTGGTTCCAGCCGGTGATCTCGCCGCTGGCGGTCAGGCTGGCCACGCCCAACGGCAGTTCGTGCAGGATCTGGCGGTGGAAACGGCGCAGGGCATCCAGTTCGGCGGCCAGCCCGGACAGCGGCAGGGCGCGCGTCTCCAGCTGTTCCTCCACCCGGCGCAGACTCTCGCCAAGGGTATGGCGGCCGGCGGCGTCCAGGCGCAGGTGCTGGTCGACGATCATGCGTGCCAGCACCGGCCCCAGCAGTCCGGAGAGGTTGCGCTCGATGCGTTCGCGCAGGCGCCGCAGATCACTGCGCGAACGGGTGTGGCGCGGCAGGCCCAGTTCGTCCAGCGCCCGCTGCACCTCGTGGTGCGCCGGTCCCGGACCCAGGGTAGCGGCCAGCGCGGTCTCCATCTCGCCCACGTCACCGGCCAGCGGCAGCCCGCCGGCGGTTCCCGCGGTGGCGTCGCCCGGGCAACAGGCACGGCCGGCCTCGCGCTCCTCCGGATTGGGCCGGGTCAGCAGGGATACCGCCACGAACAGCAGCGCGTTGACCCCCAGGCTGAGGGTCAGGGCGAACGTCCAGGGGTCGAGATGGCCGGCCTGCAGCCAGTTCCGCGGGTCCGGCAGGCCGGGCAGGATGCCGGCGGTGTCCAGCAGTGGCAGCACCAGGGTGAACATCCAGCCGAGGATGCCGGCACCGAGGCCGGCGAGGAAGCCGAAGCGGGTGGCCCGGTTCCAGAACAGCAGCCCGGCCAGCCCCGGCAGCAGCTGGGCCACGGCGGCGAACGAGATCAGGCCCAGTTCGGCCAGCCCTTCGACCACCTGCAGCACGCCGTAGAAGGCGTAGCCCAGACCGATGATCAGTACCACCCAGGTGCGGCGGGCCCACAGCAGGCGGCGGTACAGGTTGCTGCCCGGCGCGTCGTCTTCCTGTAGCCGGCCGATCGGGGTGAGGTAATTGGTGCCCATGTGGGCCAGGGCCAGGGTGGTCACGATCATCATCGCGCTGGCTGCCGAGACCCCGCCGATGAACACCAGCAGCGCCAGCGTGGCCGAGTCCAGCCACCCGGCGATGCCGATGGCGTAGTAGTTGGGGTCGATCGCGAGCCCGGCCGCCTCGCCGGCCCAGTAGAGCACCGGCATCGGCAGGTTCAGCAACAGCAGGAAGGCCGGAAACGCCCACGCCGCACGGTTCAGGGCGCGCGGATCGATGTTTTCGGTGAACAGCATGTGGAACTGGCGCGGCAGCAGGAACGCGGCGGCGAAGGCCAGCACCATCATCGCGAACCAGCCGCCCTCGCGCACCGGGGCGTAGAGTGCCTCGGTGGCCCCGGGGTTGGCGTCCAGCCATTCGTTCAGTCCGGCCGGTCCGCCGAACACCGCGAACAGCGCGACCCCGGCGATGCCGAGGATCGCGATCAGCTTGATCAGCGACTCGAAGGCGATGGCCAGCACCAGCCCCGCGTGTTTTTCGCGCGGGGCGATGTGGCGGGCACCAAAGAGGATGGCGAACGCGGCGATGGTGACCGAGAACGCCAGCGCCAGCAGGTGGGGCGGGGTCTCGGCCGTCAGTACTGCGGCGGATTCGGTGACCGCCTTGATCTGCAGGGCGATGTACGGGAGGACTCCGGCGAGCATGAACAGCGCGACCACCGGCCCGGTCAGGCGGCTGCGGTAGCGGAACGCGAACAGGTCTGCCAGCGAGGTGAGCTGCTGCTCGCGGGTCAGGCGCAGCAGCGGTCGCAGCAGCCACGGGGTGGCGGCAAAGGCCAGGGTCACACCGAGATAGATGGTCAGGTAAAGATAGCCCTGCTCGGCGAGAAAGCCGATGTTGCCGTAGAACGTCCAGGAGGTGGCGTACACCCCCAGCGACAGGCTGAAGACCCACGGGCTGGCGGCCAGACGGCCGACCCGCGAGCTGCGGTCGGCAACAAAGGCGATGCCGAACAGGATCGCCAGGTAGGCCACGCCCACCGCATAGATGAGGCCCAGGCTAAGGGTCACGCCGCCGTCCGGTGGCCAGTGCCACCACGCCGACAAAGCCCGCCCAGATGGCGAAGGGCCACCACCAGGCCGGCGCGGCTCCGGCCAGCCACAGCACCGGCGGGCCGAGGAACAGCAGCACGCCCAGCAGCGTGATCAGGACGCCGTGCGAGGTGTCCATGTCAGGCTTCTCCGTCGGGCCAGGGCAGGTGGCTGGCAGGCGGCAGCCGCCGGGCCAGTGGACGCCGAGCGAGGTGGTTCAGGGCCTCATTCAGCTGGACCTCCGGGGCATCGGGGCACAGCGGATCCGAGGGCGTCAGCTCGATGATCTCCAGGATCCGCGCCAGCACCCGGCGGGCCGCATCGTCATGCACCCCGGCGGCGCCGGTATGCTTGGAGAGCTTGTCGCCGTCACCACCCACCAGCACCGGGTGGTGGGCATGCTCCGGCGGGGCCAGCCCCAGCGCCGCATACAGCTGCAGCTGGCGTGCGGTGGACCCCAGCAGGTCGATGCCGCGCACCACGTCGGTCACGCCCAGTTCGTGATCGTCGATCACGGTCGCCAGCTGATAGGCATGCAGCCCGCCGGCACGGCGGATCACAAAATCCCCGCCCAGGGCCTCCAGATCCAGGCACAGGGGGCCCTGGAAGCGGTCTTCCACGGTCCAGTGACGGGTCGCGGCGCGGGCACGCAGCGAGCGCCCCTCGCGTCCCCGGGGCAGCCCCGGGCGGCAGGTGCCCGGATAGACCGGGCCTTCCCAGCCGGCGACGCCGGCGGTCCGGATCTCGCGCCGGGTGCAGGCGCAGGCAAAGGCATGGCCGGATTGCAGCAGGTGGTCGACGGCCGCGGCGTAGGCGTCGTCGCGGTTCGACTGGCGGGTGAGCGGGCCGTCCCAGCCCAGGCCGAGGACGTCGAGAGTGGCGAGGATCGCATCCTCGGCACCGGCCCGGACGCGCGGGAGGTCGATGTCATCGATGCGCAGGTGCCAACGCCCGCCGACCGCGCGGGCGTCCAGCCAGGAGATGACGGCGGCGAGTACGGAACCGGCATGCAGGGGGCCCGAGGGCGTGGGCGCGAAGCGGCCGACGTACGGGCGGTCGGGCGCGGATGACATGCCGGGCGGGCAGGGGGACGGGCGGGTGCGGCCCGGTGCGGGCCGCACCGGGACCCGTCACGCCATCTGCTTTTCCTTGATCTCGGCCAGCTGCTTGCAGTCGATGCACAGCGTCGCGGTGGGCCGCGCTTCCAGCCGACGAATGCCGATCTCCACGCCGCAGGCCTCGCAGTAGCCGTAATCGCCGCTCTCGATCGAGCGCAGGGCCTCGTCGATCTTCTTGCTCAGCTTGCGTTCGCGATCGCGTTCGCGCAGTTCGAGGCCGAACTCTTCTTCCTGGGTGGCGCGGTCCGCCGGATCGGCGAAGTTGGCCGCGTCCTGGCGCATGTGGCCCACCGTGCGATCCACTTCCTGCGCGAGCTCTTCGCGCCAGGCCTCCAGAAGCTGGCGGAAATGCTCGAGCTGGTCCGGATTCATGTACTCTTCGTCCGGCTTCGGCTCGTAGGGCGCGATGCCTCCGGCGACCATGTGTTTCGTGGACGGCTTGGCGTTGGCGTCTTCAGCCATGCTGGGTGTTCTCCGGCTCGAAATTAAGGCGCACTTAGTACCAGAGAAGGGGGGCACGAGCAAGTGGTGTGCCATCATTTCATCCCATTAACATGTTCTGATTTACGCGCGGAGGCGGTTTTTTCATGGCATCCCTGCAGGCTTTGATCTTCGACGTCGACGGCACCCTGGCCGACACCGAGCGCGACGGCCACCGGGTGGCCTTCAACCGGGCCTTTGCCGAGGCCGGACTGGACTGGGAATGGAGCATGGAGCGCTATGGCGAGCTGCTGCGCGTGACCGGCGGCAAGGAACGCATCCGCCAGTACCTGACGGAAGACCACCCCCGAGTGCTGGAGGAATCGGGCATCGATGACCGCATCCGGGCCCTGCATGAGGCCAAGACCCGCCACTACGTGGCGATGCTGGAGGGCGGCGCGATCCCGCTGCGCCCGGGGGTGGAGCGCCTGCTGGACGAGGCCGCCGCGGCCGGTCTGCGCCTGGCGATCGCGACCACCACCACGCCGGCGAACGTGACCGCGCTGCTGCGCGCGACCCTGGGCGAGGAGGGGCCGGGGCGCTTCGAGGTGATCGCCGCCGGCGACATCGTGCCGGCGAAGAAGCCGGCCCCGGACATCTACACCCATGCGCTGGCCGAGATGGGCCTGACGGCCGCGGACGCGCTGGCGCTGGAGGATTCGGACAACGGGGTGCGCTCGGCCCGTGATGCCGGGCTGGAGGTGGTCGTCACCACCAACGATTACACCCGCGACCAGGATTTTTCCGGGGCGCTGGCCGTGCTGGACGGCTTTGGCGAACCGGGGGCCCCGGCGCGGTCGCTGGGCGGGGTGGCGCTGGACGGGGACATGGTGGACGTGGCCACCCTGCGCCGCTGGTTCGACCACGCCCGGTCGTGAAATCGGCCGGCGGGCCGGCCTCCCACCGGGGGCCAGGGTTCGCCCTGTAGGAGGCCAGCCCTCTGGCCGATCCGGCGCAGGAGCCGGCCCGGCGCAGGAGCCGGCCCGGCGCAGGAGATTGCCCGGACGCACAATCGGCCGGAGGGCCGGCCTCCTACCGGGGGGCAGGGTTCCGTCCGTCGTAGGAGGCCAGCCTCTGGCCGACCCGGCGCAGGAGCCGACCCGGCGCAGGAGATTGCCCGGACGCACAATCGGCCGGAGGGCCGGCCTCCC
>NZ_KB898765.1:0-90808 GCF_000377885.1 Thioalkalivibrio sp. AKL17 | reverse complement strand
ATCGGCCGGAGGGCCGGCCTCCCACCGGGGGGCAGGGTTCCGTCCGTAGGAGGCCAGCCTCTGGCCGATCCGGCGCAGGAGCCGACCCGGCGCAGCCGACCCGGCCCTAGCCGGCGGAAGGCCCGGGCTCCGCCGCGGCGTCTTCGGCGGGTTCGGGGCCGCTCTCCATGGCCGCATCGATCCAGTTCTTGACCGCGATCAGCAGGCCCATGGCGAGGAACGCACCGGGCGGCAGCAGCGCCAGCAGGAAGCCGTGTTCCTCCGGGAAGAACTCGATCCTCAGGGCATGCCCCCATTCGCCCAGCAGCAGGTGGAAGTCGGCGAACAGCGTGCCCTGACCCAGCAGCTCGCGCAGGCCGCCCAGGGCGATCAGGACCCCGGTGAAGCCCAGCCCCATCATCAGCCCGTCGAGCGCGGCGCGCGGGACCGAGTTGCGCGAGGCGAAGGCCTCGGCGCGGCCGATGATCGCGCAATTGGTCACGATCAGCGGGATGAAGATCCCGAGGATCAGGAACAGGCCGTGGAACCAGGCATTCATCGCCAGTTCGATCGCGGTCACGATGGAGGCGATGATCAGCACGTAGACCGGGATGCGGATCTCCGAGCGCACGTGCTCGCGGATCAGCGACACGATCACGTTGGAGAGCAGCAGGGTCAGGGTGGTGGCGATGCCCAGCCCCACGGCGTTGACCACCGTGCCGGAGATCGCCAGCAGCGGGCACAGCCCCAGCAGCTGCACCAGGCCCGGATTGTTGTGCCACAGACCGTCACGGATGATGTCGGCGGGCGTGCTCATGGCGTTGTCTCCTGATCATCGTCGGGCGTGAGCGGTTCGGTCACGGCCGCTCCCTCGCCGGGTTCGGTCGCCAGCAGTTCCTCGCGATGGGCTTCAAAGTACTCCAGTGACCGGCGCACCGCATGCACCACCGCGCGCGGGGTGATGGTGGCGCCGGTGAACTGGTCGAAGGCGCCGCCGTCGCGGCGCACGGTCCATTCGTCGCGTGGTGGATCGCCCAGGCGGCGGCCCTCGAACGCGTGGATCCAGTCGGAGCGTCCGGCCTCGATGGCGTCCCCCAGTCCGGGCGTCTCGCGGTGTTCCGAGACCCGCACGCCCAGCAGTTCGCCCTCGCGGTCGATGCCCACCAGCAGGTGGATATCGCCGCTGTAGCCATCCGGCGCAATCGCCGATACCACCACGCCGATCACGTTATCGTCGGCGTCGCGCGCGAACCAGGCCGGCAGGTTCGTGCCGCCGAGGTCGTCGTGGCTGAGGGTCGTGGTGTCGGTCACCGGCTCGTTGACGTAGTCCAGCTCGCCCAGCAGATCCGCGATGCGCTGGCGGTTGACCTCCATCCGGTTGGCCTCGATGCGCGCCTCGGTCCCGCTCTGCACCAGCGCGACCAGACCGGTACCGGCCCCGGCGAAGGCGGCCAGCAGCGCGGTGGTGATCGCGATGTCGCGCGGCTTGAGCCCGGTCACGGCCCGGCCCCCGGCGGTGGCCCGCCTCCGCGCGAATGGCCGTAGACGCGTGGCCGGGTAAAGTGGTCCAGGGTGGGTGCGACCATGTTCATCAGCAGCACCGCAAAGGCCACCGCGTCGGGGTAGCCACCCCAGGTGCGGATCACGTAGATCAGCAGGCCGATGCCGGCGCCGTAGAGGATGCGTCCCAGTTTCGTGGTGGCCGCCGAGACCGGATCGGTGGCGATGAAGAACGCACCCAGGATCACCGCGCCGCTGAACACGTGGAACGCCGGCGAGGCGTGGGCATCGGGATCCAGGATCCAGAAGAACCCGGCGGGGATGGCCACGCCGAGGATCACCGCCAGCGGAATCTCCCAGCGGATCACGCGGCGGAACAGCAGGTACAGCCCGCCCAGCAGGAAGAAATTGCCGATCCATTCCCAGCCGGTCTCGGTGAAGCTGCCGAATACCGGGCTGGCGGTCACTTCGGAGACCGTGCGCCCGGACACCAGTCCCTCGCGCAGGGCGTCCAGCGGTGTGGCGCGCGTGATGGCATCCCATTCCATGCCGGCCGGCAGGCTGCCGGTGAGCACCGTCTGCAGGCTCTGCCAGAGCCCCAGCGGCATCTGCGGCAGGGTCTCCGGGGCCGGCCACAGCGCCATCTCGCGCGGGAACGAGACCAGCACCACCACATAGCCGACCATCGCCGGGTTGAACGGGTTGTAGCCCAGTCCGCCATACAGGTGCTTGGCGACCACGATGGCGAACGCGATGCCGATCAGGGTGACCCAGAACGGCGCCAGCGGCGGGATGGCCAGGGCGAACAGCCAGCCGGTCACGATGGCCGAGTTGTCGGCCAGGGTTGGCCCCACCGGGCGCCGGCGCAGGGCGACCATCGCCGCCTCCAGCGCCACCGCGAAGCCCACCGCCAGGGCCACGTTGATCAGCACGCCCCAGCCGAAGAACCAGGTCATCGCCAGGGTGCCGGGGACCAGGGCCAGCAGGACCTGCTGCATCACCCCGCCCACCGAGTGGCGCGGGATGATGTGTGGCGAGGATTCGGTGCGAAAGCGCATCAGCGTCCGTGCTCCTGACTGTCATCCGTGGCGTTCGTGGTATCCGCCTGACCCGTGTCTTCGGAGCGGCCGGGCTCGCCGGTCTCCGCGGGTTCGGTTCCCGTGCCGGTGTCGCCGGGGGTGGGGGAGTCGGCCTCGGGAGCCTCCCCGGTGGAGCCGGCGGAAGAATCGGTGGCGTCCGCCTGGCCCTTGCGCGCCGCCTTGCGTGCGCGCGAGCGTTCCAGCGCCGCCTGGATGGCCGCCTGCTTGTCGTCGTCCTGGCCTTCCTTGTTCTTCACCGCGGCCTTCTTCTTCGCCAGCTTCTCGGCCTTTTCGCGTTCCTCGCGTTCCAGCCGGGCCTGACGGAACTCGTAGCGCTCGCGCGCCACGTCCGACTTCTGGCGTTCCTTCTCGCGGGTCCAGATCTCGTGCTTGGCGTAGCGGTAGTACTGCACCAGCGGGATGTTGCTGGGGCAGACATGCGCGCAGCAGCCGCATTCGATGCAGTCGAACAGGCCGTAGTCCTGGATGGCGTCGAAGTCCTTGGCCTTCGCCTGCCAGTACAGCTGCTGCGGCAGCAGTCGGGCGGGGCACACCGCCGCGCATTCGCCGCAGCGGATGCAGGGCATGCGCGGGCCCGGGGAGGGGGTATCCTGCGGGCGTGTGGCCAGCAGGCAGTTGGTGCCCTTGATCACCGGCAGGGCGTCGTCGTGCACGGCGAAGCCCATCATCGGCCCGCCCATCACCAGGCGGTCGACCTCGGCGTCGTAGCCGCCGGTGGCCGCGACCAGGTCGGCGAACGGCGTGCCGATCAGGGCGTTGACGTTGCGCGGCCTGTGCACCCCGGGCCCGGTGACGGTGACCAGGCGCGAGACCAGCGGCCGGCCCTGGATCACCGCGTCGCAGATCGCGCGGAAGGTCCCGGGGTTGTGGCAGACCATGCCCAGATCGGCGGGCAGCCCGCCGCTGGGGACCTCGCGGCCGGTCAGGACCTGGATCAGCTGGCGCTCGCCGCCGGTGGGGTAGATGGCGGGGATGGAGACCAGCTCGAGGCGGTCGGCCAGTTCCGCCGGCGTGTTCTCGGTCAGGGCGCGCATGGCCTCCGGCATGCTGTCTTCCACCGCAAACAGGATGCGCTCCACGCCCAGCAGGTGGGCGACGATCCGGATGCCTTCGAAGACCGCCTCGGGGGCCGTGCGCATCAGCATGTCGTCGGCGCTGATCCAGGGCTCGCACTCGGCGCCGTTGACGATCAGGGTGTGGATGTTCTGGCCGGCGCGCGGGTTGAGCTTGACCGCGGTGGGGAACGCCGCCCCGCCCAGGCCCACCACGCCCGCCTCGCGGATGCGCTCGCGCAGGCGCCGGCTGTCGCGGGTGTCCCAGTCCAGCCATGGCTCCATGCGGGTGTCGCCCCATTCGTCGCGGCCATCCGCGCGGATCACCACGCAGGGGGCGGACAGGCCCGAGGGGTGCGGGACCGGGTACTCGCCGATGTCCTCCACCACGCCCGAGGTGGGGGCGTGCACGTGCGCCGCGATGTAGCCGGCGGCCTGACCGATGCGCTGGCCCTTGGTCACGCGGTCGCCGACCTGCACGCAGGGCTCGGTGGGATCGCCGATGTGCTGGCCCAGCGGGACCGTCAGGCGTTCGGGCACGCCCATGGTCAGCACCGGCTCGGCAGTGCTTGCTTCCGTGTTGTCGGCCAGTTTCAGGCCGCCATGAAAACGGTGCAGCTGCATGGTTGCGGTATCAGGCGGAGGCCCGCGGTGCGTCGCGCGGCCGTTCGATGGGCGAGGGTTCGGGTTCCGACCAGCCCCATTCGCTGATGTCGGTCTCCACCGGCACCATGTAGATGCAGTCCACGGGGCAGGGTTCGATGCACAGCTCGCAGCCGGTGCATTCTTCCTCGATGACGGTGTGCATCTGTTTGGCTGCGCCGACGATCGCATCCACCGGGCAGGCCTGGATGCACAGGGTACAGCCGATGCACAGGTTCTCGTCGATCACCGCGACGCTCTTTTCCTGTTCTTCCTCCTCCAGTGCCTTGGGGTCGCGGTCGAGCAGATCGGCCAGCGCCTCCACCGTGGCCTGCCCGCCGGGCGGGCAGCGGTTGATGTCGGCCTCGCCGGCGGCGATGGCCTCGGCGTAGGGCCGGCAGCCGGGGTAGGAGCACTGTCCGCACTGGGTCTGCGGCAGCAGCGCGTCGATCTGGTCCACCACCGGGTTGCTCTCCACGCGGAAGCGCTGCGCGGCATAGCCGAGCACCAGGCCGAACAGGGCGGCCAGCGCGGTGATGGCGAGTATGGCGATCAGGATGTCCATGTCAGGTGGTTACCAGCCCGGAGAAGCCCATGAAGCCCAGCGACATCAGGCCCGCGGTGATCATCGCGATCGCGCTGCCGCGAAACGCCACCGGCACGTCGGCCACCGCGATGCGTTCGCGAATCGCCGAGAACAGGATCAGCACCAGCGAGAAGCCGACCGCGGCGCCGAAGCCGTACAACGCCGATTCGACGAAGTTGTGCGCCTCCTGCACGTTCAGCAGGGCCACGCCCAGCACCGCGCAGTTGGTGGTGATCAGCGGCAGGAAGATCCCCAGCACGTTGTACAGCAGCGGCGAGGTCTTGCGCACCACCAGCTCGGTGAACTGGACCACGGCCGCGATCACCAGGATGAACGCGATGGTGCGCAGATATTCGAGGTCCAGCGGGGCGAGGACGAATTCGTTGATGACGTAGGAGGCTACTGCCGACAGCGTCAGCACGAAGGTCGTGGCCAGGCCCATGCCGGTGGCCGTCTCGACCTTGCGCGAGACCCCCATGAACGGACACAGCCCCAGGAATTTCACCAGGACAAAGTTGTTCACCAGGATCGTGCTGATGAGGATCAGGACGTATTCCAAGTCGGCTCCTGCCCGCAATTTCCGAGTAACAGGGTCAACAACATAGTATCGACCCCCGTGGATGGCACCTCAACCCTGCCCCGGCCACGGTCATGGCCGGGTGGTCAGGCGGCGGTTCCCCAGCGTTCGGCCAGGGCGTTCAGGCTCAGGGCAGGGTGCGGCTCCCCGTCCGGATCCGCCCGCCCGGCGTCGGGCTCCGGCGCCGGGCGGGCGGTCCGGAGCCAGCCCTGGCGCGCGGCATCCAGCTGCCGGCGGTCCGGCGACAGCACCAGAACCTGGTCCGCCTGCAGCCCGTTCTCGGCGACCAGGCGCCCGAAGCTGCCGGCGTCGCGGCGTCCGCCCAGGCGGGTATCGAAGTAGCCCGCCAGGCGGGCCTCGAAGTTGCGGTCCGGGCCACGCCGCAGCCACTCGCGCTGGGTGGTGACCGGCGTGGCGCCAAAGCTGTACAGCGCGATGTCGGCCCGTGCCAGTCGCGTCAGCGCCGCCACCGTATCCGCGTCCAGTTCGGGCCGCAGGCCGCCCTGTTCCAGCACCTCGGTCCAGATCAGGCCCTGCAGCTGGCGCAGCGGGCTGATGTCCTGCCCTGCGCGCATCCAGCTGTCGATGCGTACGCGCAGCTCGGCGTCGTCCAGCTCGCGCCCGGCATAGGCCCGCAGGTCGGCGAGGGTGCGTTTCACCAGCGGGTCATCGGCGCGCTGTTCCAGGAACGGGCCCAGTTCCTCGCGGGCGCGTGGCTCCAGGGTCTCGGCCAGGACGTCCGCCGGGGCCAGGACGCCCTCGAAGGCGAGCACGATTGCCCGGGGCGTCGGGGTCATGGGTGCAGCTGGCGCGCGAGGATCTCGCACTCGAACATGAACTCGAAGGCCTCGACCCGCTGGATCGCGGTTTCCACGGTGTGGCTCCAGGTGTACAGGCCGTGCCCGGCAATCAGATAGCCGGCCAGATCCGGCTGCCGGCTCATGCGGTCATCGACCTGCGCGGCCAGCTGCTGCACGTTCGGGTCGTTGGCGAACACCGGTACGTCGATGCCTTCGGCGGGGTACTGCACCACCGGCAGTTCACGCAGGACCTCGTAGTCGCTCAGATGCAGCCCGCCCGGCAGCTGGCGCGAGAGCACCGTGGCATTGGCCGAATGGGTATGCAGGACCGCGCCCAGGTCCTTGTCGCGGCGGTACATGATGATGTGCAGGAAGGTCTCCGGCGACGGCGTGCGCTCCGCCGGGGACAGCAGATTGCCTTCGAGATCGACGATGATGAAGTCGTTCTCGTCGAGCATGTCCTTCTGACGCCCGGGAGCGGAGACCACGATATGGCGGTCGTCCAGGCGCGCGGAAAAGTGCCCGGCGCGGGCCGGCAGCCAGCCGCGTGCCGCGAGACGGGCACCGGCATCGGCGAGCAGGCTCACCTGGGCCTTGAATTCGAGACTGTTTTCCATGCGTCCCTTGTTGGCAAAAGGCGGGCAGCTTACGCGAGCACCGGCTGCAAATCCATGACCCGCATCACCGGCATGCGGATCACTTGACCCGCATGCCGGGCCGGGCCCCGTCGTCGGGGCTCAGGATCCACAGCTCGTCGCCTCCCGGTCCGGCGGCCAGCACCATCCCCTCGGAGACGCCGAAGCGCATCTTGCGCGGGGCGAGGTTGGCGACCATCACGGTGTGGCGGCCGACCAGGTCTTCGGGGGCATAGGCTGACTTGATGCCGGCGAAGACCTGGCGGCGTTCGCTGCCAATGTTCAGTTCCAGGCGCAGCAGCTTGTCCGCGCCCTCCACGTGTTCCGCGACCTCGATGCGGGCGACCCGCAGGTCGACCTGCGCGAAGGTGTCGAAGTCGATGGTGTCGGCGATCGGCTCCACCGCCGGGTCCGGTTCCGCGGCTCCGGTCGCCGCCCCGTTTGCCGCCTCGTTTGCCGCGGCCTCGCCACCGCCCAGCGACGCCTTCGAGGCCTCCAGCAGGCTCTCCACCGTGCTCCCTTCGATGCGGGTCATCAAGGGCTTGAAGCGGTCGATCGAACGGCCGGTGAAGGCCCGGGTGCGCCCGGCCCAGGAGAGGTCGTCCTCGCGCAGGAAGGCCGCCGCTTCGTCCGCCAGCTTCGGCAGCACCGGTGCGAGGTAGACGATCAGGATGCGGAACAGATCCAGCCCCTGGGTGTTGATGGCCTGCACCTCGGCCTCGCGTCCGGGTTCCTTCGCCAGCACCCAGGGCCGGGCCTCGTCGATGTACTGGTTGGCCTGGTCGGCCAGCGCCATGATGCGGCGCATGGCCTGGGCGAATTCGCGGTTCTCGTAGGCCGCGGCGATCGCCTCGCCCTCGTCGACGAACGCCTGGTGCAGGCCGGGGTGCGGCAGTTCGGCGGCCAGCTGGCCGTCGAAGCGCTTGGTGATGAAGCCCGCGCAGCGGCTGGCGATGTTGACCACCTTGCCGACCAGGTCGGAGTTTACCCGCTGGATGAAGTCGTCGAGATTGAGGTCGAGGTCGTCGACCCCGTCACCCAGCTTGGCGGCGAGGTAGTAGCGCAGGGCCTCGGGGTTCAGATGGTCGAGGTAGTCGCGGGCGCGGATGAAGGTCCCGCGCGACTTCGACATCTTGGCCCCGTTGACGGTGAGAAAGCCGTGGCAGAACACCGCCGAGGGCGTGCGGTAGCCCGCGCCGTGCAGCATGGCCGGCCAGAACAGGGTGTGGAAGTAGGCGATGTCCTTGCCGATGAAGTGGTACAGCTCGGCATTGGAATCCGGCCGCCACCAGGCGCCGAAGTCCTCGCCGTGTTCGCGCGCCCAGGCGCGAAAGCTCGCCATGTAGCCGATGGGCGCATCCAGCCACACGTAGAAGTACTTGCCCGGCGCCTCGGGGATCTCGAAGCCGAAGTAGGGCTCGTCGCGGGAGATGTCCCAGTCGCTCAGGCCGGCCTCGAACCATTCTTCCAGCTTGTTGCGGATCGCGTCCTGCAGGCGTCCGGACCCCGTCCAGTCGCGCAGGAAGGCCTCGAAGTCGGCCAGGCGGAAGAAGTAGTGTTCGGACTCGCGCGACTCGGGCGCGACGCCACTGATGGCCGACACCGGTTCCTGCAGCTCCATCGGGCTGTAGGTCGCGCCGCAGGCCTCGCAGGAATCGCCGTACTGATCCTCGGCCCCGCACTTCGGGCAGCGGCCCTTCACGAAGCGGTCCGGCAGGAACATCCCGGCCTCGGGGTCATAGGCCTGATCGATGGTGCGGGTGGCGATGTGGCCGGCGTCGCGCAGGGCGCGGTAGATCTCGCCGGCCAGTTCGCGGTTCTCTGCCGAATGCGTGGAATGGTAGTGGTCGAAGCCGATGTGGAACTCGGCGAAATCCGCCTCGTGCTCCTCGCGGACGCGCTCGATCAGGGTCTCGGGTTCGATGCCCTCGGCGCGCGCCTTGAGCATGATGGGCGTGCCATGGGCATCGTCCGCGCAGACGTACACCACCTCGTGGCCGCGGGCGCGCTGGAAACGGACCCAGATGTCGGTCTGGATGTACTCCACGAGATGGCCCAGGTGGATCGGCCCGTTGGCATAGGGCAGGGCACTGGTGACGAGGATCTTGCGCGGCGTGTCGGTCATGGGCCTCGGGATCTGTGGTGTCGGGTCGCGGGTGTCCGGCCACGGACGGTGCAGCCGGCGGGTGATCCGGAAACGGATATTGTCCGGTGTGGCCGGCGGGATGTCGAGCCGCCGGAACGGACGAGGAGGCCGGCTTAATCCATTTCCCGGTGCCGGTCAAGCCGGCCGTTGTCCACAGAACCTGTGGACAACTCTGTGGGAAAAACCGTGGCAGGCGAGCCAAACCCTTGTCAGTGCGTGGCTTGCATCAGATTGGGCAAATATTAACCACCCTGAATAAAATCCCTTCGAAACAGAAACTTGCAATGTTTCCGCGTGTCGTCCCCGGCCGTGATGCGTGCCCGGCTGCCGACTCTGCCCGGGGCGTGCCGGTCTGTGCAAAACCGCGCAGGATACAGTGTGTCAGCGGGCGGCACGGACCTCGCGGATTTCGTCACGCTGCAGCCGAATCACGATGAACCCGCCATGCAGTCGCTGGCGCAGGCGCAGGTGATCGTCGCCCGCCTCCAGCAGTCGGCCCGGGCGACGGTGCCCGCGTTCGGTAATCACGATGGCGTATCGGTCGACATGCCCCGGCAGGGCTTCCCAGGCGAGGGTTCCGCCCGTCGGGGCGCCCGGTGCGAGCGCGGTTTCAGTCCCGGAATCGGGTGCGGGGAGGGTTGCCGTCTCCGCGGCCGTCGGATCCTGTTCGGGGGCGGGTTCGTCCTCCTCGGGCAGGCCGACAAAGTTCCCCGTGTGCAGGTCCACGGGGCCGATGCGCTCGCCGTTGACCGTAAGGCGCAGGTCGAGCTGATCCAGTAGTTGCACCGGAGAATCCATGCCCCGTGTCTCCCGCAGCGGCTCGCGCACGCGCCCCACCCGGATCTCGACGGACTCGGGGTTCGCGATGAATTCGCGGTAGCCATGCGTCAGGATCGGCCCCGGCTGCAGTCCGGCATCGGCCCATACCTGCAGCCATTCGCCCATGTGGTGCTCGCGCCAGGGTTCTGCCGCCATGCCGCTTTCGCGGATACACAAGTCCTGGAGGGAGGCATAATAGCCCGCATCGCGGTATTCGAAGGTCAGCTCGCGCATCGGTGCCTCCAGCAGCGCGGGGGCCAGGCGGTCCAGATTGCGCGTGCCCGCCCGGGGTTCCAGTTCCATCCGGGTGTGGAAGATACCGAGCCCGCCGGCGTGGTGTTCGCTGCGCAGCTCCATCCGCTCGCCGCTGCCCTCGATACGGTAGGACAGCGCAAGGTCGACCGGCGGACGATCCAGGCCCAGACGGTCGAGAACGCGGGTGTGGTCGCTGTCGGCAAGGGCGGCGCAGCCGGCGGTATCCAGGCGCGTGAAAAAACGGGCCAGGGGGGCGTCCGCGTTCGCGCGCGACCATGTCGCGGGGATCCGGAGCTGGTGCACCGAGACGCCCAGGGCCCGCGGCAGACGGTCACGCGCCAGGGTCCGGCGCAGGCGCAGGAGCTCCGGGATGCTTTCGCTCTCCAGGCTGATCCGCTCGGCCTGCAGCCTCCCGGGGAGGGCGTGCGGATCGAAACGGAGCCCTTCCACATGCAGGTGGCCGTTCACGCCGATGCGCACCCGGGAATAGTCCAGCTCGCCCAGGGGGCGCAGCTCGGCCGCGAGATCGTCGAGGCTGCCCTCGATCTGACCGATTTCGTACTGGTGGTAACCCAGTCCGGCAAGCACCAGGACCGCACCGCCGATGGCGACTTGCTTGAGCA
The DNA here is from genome assembly GCF_000377885.1 of Thioalkalivibrio sp. AKL17. Classification (NCBI taxonomy): domain Bacteria; kingdom Pseudomonadati; phylum Pseudomonadota; class Gammaproteobacteria; order Chromatiales; family Ectothiorhodospiraceae; genus Thioalkalivibrio; species Thioalkalivibrio sp. AKL17. Next base: position 80,094 of record NZ_KB898765.1, on the reverse strand, counting down.
TTGTTTGTCCGTTTCCGTGCCGCTGGCTGCCGACGTCGCATTCGGATGCGCGCCGCGCGAGGTTCTACATTAAGGGCTTTGGCCGGGGGATGCACGGCGCGGCATGCACGGCGGGCGGGTTCTGCCGGCCGGGTCACATTGCCGGAGCTATCGGGTGACGGGTGTCAAGCCCCGTGACTGTCCACAGAACCTGTGGATAACTCTGTGGGAAAACCCGTGGCATTTGTCCGCAAGCCTTGTCAGACGGGGCTTTGCCTCAGATTGGTCAAAAAACGACCAACTTTTTAAAAACGATGCATAAACAGGGACTTGAAAAAGTTTTGTCGAGTGTCTTTCCGGCTGTTTTCGCTATCCTGTCCCGCCGGGGTGGCCGATCGCCGCGGATGTGCACAAATCGGACAATCTGTCGGGCTGGGGCCTTGACAGGCCTCCTCTCGGCCCGGATCCGGGGATGCCGAAAGTCGGCCGTGGCGTGCAGTCATTGGCGTCCCGGTCTGCGGGCAGTAGAATCGCGCGATCACACTCCCAATCAACGGAAACCGGGCAACCATGGCTGAACTCTCGCGCGAGCAGATCGAATCCGCCCTGAAGCAGGTGCAGGACAAGTACCTCGAAACCGACCTGGTGTCCGCCAACCAGGTGAAGGACATCCGCATCGACGGCTCGCGGGTCGTGGTGGATATCGAGCTCGGCTACGCCGCCTCGGGCTATCACGAGGAGCTGCGCGCCGCGGTGGAGCAGGCGGTGCGCGGCGTCGCCGGGAGCGCGGCGGTCGAGGTGAACGTCGGCTGCAAGGTCCTGACCCATGCGGTGCAGAAGAGCCTCAAGCCGATGTCCGGGATCAAGAACATCATCGCCGTGGCCTCGGGCAAGGGCGGGGTGGGCAAGTCCACCACCGCCGTCAACCTCGCGCTGGGCATGGCCGCCGAGGGCGCGCGGGTCGGCATCCTCGACGCCGACATCTACGGCCCCTCACAGCCGCGCATGCTGGGGATCAAGGACAAGCCCGAGTCCAAGGACGGCAAGCACATGGAACCGCTGGAGCGCCACGGGGTGCAGGCGATGTCCATCGGCTTCCTGATCGACGAGGACACGCCCATGATCTGGCGCGGTCCGATGGTGACCCAGGCGCTGGAACAGCTGCTCAACGAGACCAACTGGCAGGATCTGGACTACCTGATCATCGACCTGCCGCCGGGCACCGGCGACGTGCAGCTGACCCTGTCGCAGAAGATCCCGGTTTCGGGTTCGGTGATCGTGACCACCCCGCAGGACATCGCCCTGCTGGATGCGCGCAAGGGCCTGCGCATGTTCGAAAAGGTCGAGGTGCCGGTGCTGGGCATCATCGAGAACATGAGCATCCATATCTGCTCGAAGTGCGGTCACGAGGAGCACATCTTCGGCGAGGGCGGCGCGGAGAACATGTCCGAGGAGTACGGCGTGGACATGCTGGGCGCGCTGCCGCTGGACATCCACATCCGCGAGCAGGCCGACGGGGGCGAGCCGACCGTGGTCGCCGACCCCGACGGGCGCATCACCGAGATCTATCGCGAGATCGCGCGGCGCACCGGCGCCAAGCTGGCGGAGCAGGCACGCGACTACAGCTCCAAGTTCCCCAACATCGTCATCCAGAACAACTGATGACCGCGGGCGATCAGGGATGACCATCAAGTCCGACCGCTGGATCCGCCGCATGGCCGAGGCCGAAGGGATGATCGAACCCTTCGAGCCCGGCCAGATCCGCTACCGCGACGACGAGCGCATCGTCTCCTACGGTACGTCCAGCTACGGCTACGACGTGCGCTGTTCCGATCACTTCAAGATCTTCACCAACATCAATTCTTCCATCGTCGACCCCAAGGGCTTCGACGAGGGGAGTTTTGTGGATGTGCATGCCGACGTCTGCATCATCCCTCCCAACTCGTTCGCGCTGGCGCATACGGTCGAGTACTTCCGCATCCCGCGCGACGTGCTGACCATCTGCCTGGGCAAGTCGACCTATGCCCGCTGCGGCATCATCGTCAACGTGACACCGCTGGAACCCGAGTGGGAAGGCCACGTGACCCTGGAGTTCTCCAACACCACGCCGCTGCCGGCCAAGGTGTATGCCAACGAAGGGGTGGCGCAGATGCTGTTCCTGCAGTCGGACGAGGAGTGCGAGACCTCGTATCGGGACCGCGGGGGCAAGTACCAGGGCCAGCGCGGGGTCACGCTGCCGCGCACCTGAGGCCGGCCGGCGTCAGCGCTCCAGCGCGAAACGCCGCTCGGCCAGCTCGTAACCCAGGTCGATCATCTCCCGCGCGCGGTGGAAGTCGAATACCCCGCAGGCATTCACGGGCACCTCGATCAGGTGCTCGGGGTTGTAGGCGGCCACGCGGAAACGCGCGATGCTGCCCTGCATGGCCTCGATGGAATGCGAGACCATGTCGATCATTCCCAGCGCCCGTGCCTCCTGTTCCCGGCTCAGCTGCGGGTCCGCCTCGTCCAGGCCCAGACGCCCCTGCCAGTCCTGCAGCCAGGAGCCGATGCGGTCGGGCAGCACGTCGCGCGCGCTGCGCAGGCCGTCGCGCAGGCGAGTGGCGGCGGAATCCCCCTGATGGTCTCCGGGCGAACTGCGTTTCGGACCCAGACGCTCGTCCACCCGTCCGTTGAGACTGACCGCGATGGTGACGTCGCTGTCGTCGTACAGGGTCGGAGCGATGGGGACCGGGTTGAGCAGGCCGCCGTCCACCAGCAGCCGCCCGTTCAGGCGCACCGGGGTGAATACCGTGGGGATGGCGATGGACGCGCGAATGGCGTCGAACAGCGCCCCCTCGTTGAGCCACACCTCGCGCTCGCGTTCGATGTCCGTGGCCACCGCGGTAAAGCGGATGGGCAGATTGCGGATGTCGGTATCGCCCAGCATCTCGCGGAGCTTCTCGACCAGGCGTTCGCCGCGGAACAGACCGGCCCCGGAGAACGAGAAATCCAGCAGTCGCCAGACGTCCTGGCGCCGCAGGGTGCACACCCATTCCTCGTAGGTGTCCAGCTGTCCGGCGGCATAGATGCCGCCGACCACCGCCCCCATGGAGGAGCCGGCAATCGTCCGGATCTCGTAGTTTGCATGGTCTTCCAGCCAGCGGATGACCCCGATCTCGGCGAGACCGCGAGCGCCGCCGCTGCCGAGCACGAGCGAGACGGTCCTGGGTGGTTGTGGCACGGCGCGGTTCCTCAGTTCCGTTCGGGGTCAAGCAGATGGTCGTGCAGGGCGGTGGCCTGTTCGCCGGCCGGTTCCTCGACGCGGATCTGCCAGACCGCGGCCGGGTGGTCCGGGCTCCAGTCGCTGAAGACCACCAGTCCGGCGTAAGGGCCGGAACCGGTGATGCGGCCGTGGACCAGGCGTCCCTCGGAGTCGGCATCCAGCCGCACGGAGAACTCCGGGGCGGGCGCGGGAAGCGTCCAGGAACCGTCGCGGCCGTGTTCGCGAACGCCCTCGCTGGAGGGCACCGCAGCATCGCCGAAATGGCGCTGCAGCAGCGGCACCGTCAGGCGGTGCGGCAGGCCCAGCACGGTTTCCACGCCGGCGCGCCCCCGGTCCACCGCGCGCGCGGCGGTGTCCAGCGGATTCCTGCGACGGAACGGATTGCGCAGCCAGCGGATCATCACGCCGGCATGATCAAACAGCCCGTCCGGTGCTGCAAATAGGCACAGGTTTCGCCCGAGCCACCCCCTGGCATCCGGCCGGCAGGGTCGCTACGGTGAAATGGCTACAGGCCACACGAACGTTCCAGGAGGTCCTTATGGGTTTTGCCCTGTCCGACATGCAGCTCATCAGCCCGGAATTCGAGTCGCGCGGGAAGATCCCGGCGCGTTACACCGGCGAGGGCGAGGATGTGTCCCCGCCGCTGGCCTGGAGCGGGGCCCCCGAGGGCACCCGCGGGTTCGCGATCATCTGTCACGATCCCGATGCCCCGCTGGTCAAGCCCGGCGCCTACGGTTTCGTGCACTGGGTGCTGTACAACCTGCCACCCGACGTCACCAACCTGGAGGCCGGCACCTCGCTGGGGACCGCCGGGCACACCGATTTCGACCGCAGCGGTTACGGCGGCCCCATGCCGCCCGGCGGGCACGGCGTGCACCACTACTTCTTCTGGGTGCTGGCGCTGGATGCCGATCTCCAGGCTCCGCCGGGGCTGACCCTGGAACAGTTCCTGGAGCGTGCCGAACCGCACGTGATCGGCATGAACCGGCTGGTAGCCACCTACACCCGCGACTGATTCAGTCGAACTGCGAGTCGCCGCGCAGGGCCGAGGCCAGGGTGCCGGTCATGCGGTCGAAACGACGCTCCAGATCCACGCGCCAGTAGCCGGCGTGCTCGCCCGTCTCGGGCTGCGGGCTGGCGGGGTCGACGCGTACATGGCGTCCGCCAGTGGTGCGCATGTGCTCGATGAACCGCAGGGCGTTGGCGCGCTCGCGGAAGCGGCAGCGGTAGTGCTGGCCGACATGGCCGGTCTGCTCGCTGGAGGCGACCGCGTCGTCCATGCCTTCGAGGAAAGCGCGCCCGAGGGCGCGCTCGATCTCCGGGTCGCCGGTGTGTCCGTGCTCGGTCAGGAAGACCGCAAGCCGCATCAGGCGGTGGGTGAAATACTCCGCGGGCAGGTCGAGTAGCTGCCCGCTGCAGACACGGATATCGTTGATGCAGGAACGGCCGGTCACGTACTTGGCGCGCGTGCCGTTGTCCTCGGCCTTGAGCACCAGCCCCTCCACCCCGCGCGCGTCCAGTTCCAGGATCCGATGGCGCAGAGCCTCGAGCTCGTCGGGGTGGAAGACACCGTGCTGCGCCGGCTGCGGCAGGCCGTGGCGCTCGATCCGGCGCTGCTTGTCGGCATGCGGCAGAAAGCCCGCGTGATCGCGGCGCATCATGTCGAATACGAACAGCCCGATGTCGTCCTCCACCTGGGCACTGGTGCCCTCCATGTACGGGGTGTCGGGCCCGGCGATCTCGGCGCACAGGATCAGCTCCGGGTCCTCCTCGAACACCTGCGGGTCCACGAAATCCGGCACCCGGTCGGTGGCGAAGGGGCACACGAAGCCGCCGCGCGAGAAGGCGTAGATCGCGTCGCCTTCGCGCAGGATGCGTACGTTGAAGCCGTCGATCTTCTCCTCGGCCCGGAACGGGCCGTCAAACTGGCGCGGCAGGCCGGCGGCCAGCGACTGGATGCGGGCGATGGACGGGTAGCCCGGCAGGACGCGCCCGTCGGGCAGTACCACGCTGCCGCGCGGAAAGCCATCCACGCTCTCCAGCAGGCGGTGGGAGGTCAGTCTCGCGAACTGTTGCTCGCGGGCGCGGCCCTGTTCCAGGGCCTGATCAAGGGTTGCGGCGTCCATGCCCCAGTGTATCGCCCCGGCCGCGGGCGCGTACATTGCGCCGGCACGCCTCAGCCCGGCCCGTTGCCGGCGAGGGCGTGCAGGGCGGTCCCGCGCTCGTGCGCCCGGGCCGCCTGGCCGGCCAGGCGGCGGGCGAGGCTGATGATGCGCAGCTGGCGGTCCATCTCCGCCATCGACAGTGCGCCGAAGGTGCCCTCGCGCAGCAGCGCCGCCTTGAGTTCCTGATAGGCGGCTTCAACGTCCTCCACCGCGCGGGATACCTCCTCCGCGGGTGTCCCGGCCGTCTCCTCGTCGCCCTCCAGGCGCGCCCAGTCCAGGGCGCGGATCACGCGGCCCTGCCAGGCGCGGCGCCGCGCGGTCATCTCCGCAGTGGTGTCGTCGCTGGCGCTGCGGCGAAGTTCGGCGATCTCGGCGGCGCGTGCGGCGATGTCCTGATGGTAGCGGGCGACACGCACCGCCTCGGCGATCCCTTCGGCCGTGGCGTCCGCCATCGACACCCGCCCGGCGCGGTTGGCGAACTCGCCGATGGCCTCCACCAGCCGCTCGACAACATCGAGTCGCTGGCGCAGCCCCGATTCGGCCGGCGGGGTCTCGCCGAGCGCGTCGCGCGCCATGCGGTAGGCCAGATCTCCGGCCCGGTCGACTTCCATGACGAGCGATTGCAGGGCCAGCTCCGGTACGCCTGCACTGCTGTCGTCCAGGTAGCGGGGCCGGGCCTCGTCCAGATCCGCGCCGCCGAAGTGGCGCTGCAGCCGCCGGATCATCGGGCCGGCCAGCGGGATCATCAGGATCACGCCCAGGACGTTGAACGCGGTATGGAACAGGGCCAGCAGCATGGCCGGAGCGGGAGCGGCCTCCGGTCCGCCCCAGATCCATTCGATGCCGGCCAGGAACCAGGGAAGCATCAACAGGGCGACGACAGCCGTCAGGCCGTTGAAGATGACATGGGCGGCGGCCACGCGCTTGGCGTTGGCGGTTGCGCCGATCACCACCAGCACCGCCTTGACCGTGGTCCCGAGGTTGGAGCCGATGACCGCGGCGGCGGCCGCCTCCAGCGGGATCGCGCCGCTCATGGCGGCGGTCAGGGCCATGGCCATGGCCGCCGACGAACTCTGCATGGCCAGCGTCAGCAGCATGCCTATGGCGACCATGATTACCAGGCCGAGGAAGCCGGGGCGGGCCAGTGCCCCCAGGTCCACGGTGTCGCCGAGGTCGACGAAGGTCGCCCGCAGCACGTCGATGCCCAGGAACAACAGGCCGAATCCGGCCAGCGCGAGGCCGAGGTAGCGCAGTCTGGGTCCGCGCATGATGATGAATACGAGCGCCCCGAGCCCGATGGCCGGGAGGGCAAAGGCCTCAATGCGGATCTCCAGCCCGAGGATGGACACCAGCCAGCCGGTCACGGTGGTGCCCACATTGGAGCCGAAGATGACCCAGACCGACTGGCCGAGGGTCAGCAGGCCCGCGTTGGCGAAGCCGATGATCGCCAGGGTGACGGCGCTGGAGGACTGCACCAGCGCGGTCACGCCCACGCCGGTGGCGAGTGCCCGGCTGCGGCTGCGGGTCCAGCTGCCGAGGATCCGGCGCAGGGCCTTGCCCCCGGCGGTGCGCAGACCGTCGGTGAGCAGGTGCATGCCCAGCAGGAACAGGCCCAGACCGCCGAGGAAGCCGGCGATCAGCGCCAGGGCGCCGGTGTCGGGAGCCCCGGTCATGGTTGTACCCCGGGGCCCGATCCCGAGCCCTTTTCCGGGCCCGGGATCGGGTGGCGGCTACAGCTCGATGGTGTCGCCATAGTCCGGGATGCGGGCGTCCAGGTCGCGTTCGCGCATTGCCTGCGCCAGGGCCTCGCGCGCGGCCGGTTCGCCGTGCACCAGATGGAAGACCGGTCGGTCGCGGAAGCCGGCGGCCCAGTCGACGAGCCGGGACTGGCCGGCGTGCGCGGAGAGCCCGCCCAGGGTATGCACATGGCCCTTCACCGCGATGTCGTCGCCGTGGATCTTCACTGAGCGGGCGCCGTCCACCAGCTGGCGGCCGAGGGTCCCGGCGGCCTGGAAACCGGCGATCACGAGATGCGTGCTGCGTCGTTCGAGGTTGTATTTGAGGTGGTGGCGGATACGGCCGCCGTTGCACATCCCGGCGCCGGCGATGATGATCGCGCCGCCGGAGATGCGGTTGATGGCCATGGATTCTTCCACCGTGCGGGTGAACTCCAGCGGCGGGAGGTATTCCCGCGGATTCCCGTTGGCCGCCTGATGCAGCCGCTCCAGGTCTTCCGAGTTCAGGGACTGGCGGCAGCGCGCGTACAGTTCGGTGACGCGGATTCCCATCGGGCTGTCGAGAAAGATCTTCTGCTGCGGCACCCGTCCGGCGTGGTGCAGCATGCCGAGGTGGTAGAGGATTTCCTGCGTGCGGCCCACGGCGAAGGCCGGGATCAGCACGTTGCCGCCATCGTCCCAGGCCTCCTGCAGGATCTGCGCGAATTCCTCGATGGTTTCTTCCAGCGGGCGGTGGTCACGGTCGCCGTAGGTGCTTTCCAGCAGTACGTGGTCGGCCTGCTCCGGGCGTGCGGGCTCGTTCATCAGCACCGACTCGGGGTTGCCGAGGTCGCCGGAGAAGAGCAGCCGCCGCTCGCGGCCGCCGGACGGCACCACCAGTTCGACGATGGCGGCACCCAGGATGTGCCCGGCGTCGTGGAAGGTCAGGCGCGACCCGTCTTCCAGGTGCCGGGGCTGGCCGTAGGAGACCGGCTCGCACAGTTCGAGCGTTGTCTCCACGTCCTGTTCGTCGTACAGCGGCTCCAGCAGCTCGCGGTCGTTGCGCGCGCGCCACTTGTTCTCCCATTCGATGTCCTTCGCCATCACGAAGGCCGAGTCGCGCAGCATGATGTCCAGCAGTTCCAGCGTCCCCGGCGTGCAGAAGATCGGGCCGCGGTAGCCGTCGCGCACCAGTTTCGGCAGCAGGCCCGAGTGGTCCAGATGGCCGTGCGAGAGGATCACGGCGTCGGTGTTCGCCGCCACCTCGGCCAGCGAGGCGCGATTGTGCTCGTCGGCGTCGCTGCCGCCCTGCTGCATGCCGCATTCGAGCAGGTAACGGGCGTGGTCGGTGTCGATGCGATAGCGCGAACCGGTGACCTCGCCGGTGGCGCCCTGAAAGGTAAGCTGTGCCATGCCGCGCAGTGTACCGGCTTTGGCGGGGCGGTCGCAGGGGGTCAGCGGTCGCCGTCTTCCAGCAGCCGCTCGATCTGCTCCGGTTTGAGCCCGGCCACTCCGCGCAGTGGCAGCACCAGCCCGAGGCCGCGTCCGTGCGCGGCGAGTCCCAGTTCGGTGTCCAGCGTGGTGCGCAGGCGTTCGCCGTGACCGGTCTCCAGGATCGCCAGCAGCAGGGTGCGGGCGCCCTCGTAGTGCAGGCTGAGGATGCGCGGATGGTGGTCGGTGGTGGCGTTGCGCGCATCCAGCAGGGTGAGTCCGGCGCCGCCGCCCCGGCGCACGATCTCCACCGCCGCATCGCGATCGGCGTCGGGGAACATCACCGCCAGCAGCGACAGCGGCAGTCCGGCGGCCGGCGGGGGCGGCGCGTGTCCGGGCGAGCCCGGGGCCTGCGGGCGGGCGCTGGCCATGTCCAGCAGGGCCTCGGTGTCGTCGGAGGCCTCCAGGGTAAAGGCCAGGCCGTTATAGGGCTGCAGCAGGTCGAGTTCCAGGTTCAGCCGCCGCGCGATGCGTTCACCGCGTGCTGGATCGGTCTTCCAGATGCACACCGATTCGAGTCCCTGGTAGGTCACGCCGAAAAAACGCATGTGCTCCGGAAAGCCGATGCCGAAGCCCTCGTGCAGCGACGGTTTCGGCGCGCCCTCCTCGGCGGCGATATGCACGGCGCGTTCCTCCAGATCGCCGGCAATCACGGCGACGAGCAGGACGGGTGAAGGCTCGGTCATGGCTCCCTCCGGGTGGCCGCGTACGGGCGGTTCGCCGCATGATAACGCAGGGGAACGAAAGGAGAACGGCATGCTGGATCCGTTTGTACCCGAGTCGAACATTGTCGAGATCCCGGCTGCCGGGCCATTGCCGGCGGGAGGGACGGCCGATATTGGCTGGACGCTGGACTGGAACAGCGACGAGGCCCGCCATCGCGAATGCCTGTGCCTCCCGCGCCTGGATCCCGAGCGGGATGTCTGGCCCGCCGGCAATGGTTCCGGCTTGATCGGAAGTTCGCCGGGCGAGGCCTGCGAGTGGTCGGCGGCGTCCCTGGTACCCGCGGCCGATCCCGCAAGGGTGGTGGAGCTGTCGCCGGCGGCCTTCAACCGGCGGTTGCGGCGCCACCGGGTGGTCGAGCCGCGGGCCGGAAGGTTCTATCCACGGGGGTTCATCGCGGGGCACGCCGGGATCGAGAAGGGCGATCGCGCGCTGTTTCGCGTGGGGGCCCTGGAAGAGGCCCGCCTGCTGGCGGACCTGAATCACCCCCTCGCGGGGCGCGAGCTGCGTCTGACCGGTCGGGTGCTGGCCGTACATCCCGAGGGCCGCGAGGGGGGCGCGGTCGACGTGACCGGGCGGCTGACCGAACGCGGGCCGGGGATGCAGGCGCGCTGGCGCGGGGTTCCGACGGATTTCTGGAGTGGCGGTGCCTGCGAGCGGGAGGGCCCGGAGGATGATGCGACGTTCTACGCCCGACCCCGCATGGTCCACCATCTGGATGCCACCGCGCGCGCCGGGGTCGCGGCACTGTACGCCGCGCTGGTGCCGCCGGGGGCACGGGTCCTCGATCTCATGGCGAGCTGGGCATCGCATCTGGACCGGGTTGCCCAACCGGAGGCCGTCATCGGTCTGGGCATGAACCGGGAAGAGCTGGCCGCCAACCCGGCGCTGAGCCAGGCCCTGGTGCAGGACCTGAATGCCTGTCCCCGTCTGCCATTCCCGGCGGACAGCCTGGACGTGGTGGTCTGTACCGCTTCGGTCGAATATCTGACCCGGCCCGGCGCGGTCTTTGCCTCGGTGCGGGAGGTGCTCCGCCCGGGTGGAGTGTTCGTGGTGACCTTCTCGGACCGCTGCTTCCCCACCAGGGCGATCGCGGTCTGGGAACGGCTGTTCGACTTCGAGCGCATGGGACTGGTGCTGGACCGGTTTCTGGAGGCGGGGTTCGTGGACCTGGCCACGTTCAGCCTGCGTGGCCTGCCGCGTCCGGCGGACGATCCCTACGCCGGACGTCTGGATCATGCCGATCCCGTTTTCGCGGTCTGGGGTACAAGTCCCCACGCGGGCACTCTGAACCGGTAAACTGCACCCTGATTCGAGATGCCCGCGCTGGCGGGCCGGCACCGACGGGGAGCGCATGGCCGCAAGCAAGGCCAAATCCACAGGCAAGGGGCAGAAATCCGGCCCGAAGACGGGGTCGAAGTCCGGTCAGGGCACGGACACGAGCAAGGGGCGCGGCCGCGCTGCGCAGACCGCGGAGGCGTCGACGCCGCCCACGCTCAGCGGGCAGCTGCTGCGCGGGCTGCGCGAAGGCGCGCTGCTGATCTTCGGCATGCTGGCGCTGTACCTGCTGATGGCCCTGGTGACCTATCACCCGGGGGACGCCGCCTGGTCCACCACCGGCGACGGCGACGGGACGCGCAACCTGGGCGGAACCACCGGGGCGTGGTTCGCCGACATCGCCTTTCACCTGCTGGGCCATCTGGCCTTCCTGATCCCGCTGGCGGTCGCCGGCATCGGCTGGTGGCTGTTCCGTCACCGGCGCGATGCGCGTATGGCCAGTGCCCTGGAGATCGGCGTGCGCGGCGCGGCCCTGGTGGTGGCGCTGATCGCCGGTTCGGCGCTGGCGGCCCTGCACCTGCTGCCGGGTGGCATGCCGGTGCATGCCGGGGGAATCCTGGGCGACCTGTTCGGGGGCTGGGCGGTCGCCGGGCTGGGGCTGGTCGGCGGCACGCTGGTGCTGCTGGCGCTGTTCCTTGCCGGGGTCACGCTGTTCACCGGGCTGTCGTGGTTTGCGCTGATGGATGGCCTGGGGCGTACGCTGGTGCGCGGCTGGGAGGCCGCAAGGGCGCGGCTGGAGCTGGCGCGTGACCGGCGTATCGGCAAGCAGCAGCGGGCCGGGCGCGAAGAGCGCGTGGAGAAGGAGCGCAAGCGCACCGCGGACCGTCCGCCGAAACGGGTGGAGCCGAAGGTCGAGACCCCGCCGCCCAGTCCGCGGGTGGAGAAGGAAAAGCAGGTGCCGCTGTTCACCGCGGGCGAGGGCGCCGATCCGATCCCCCCGCTGGGCCTGCTGGACGAACCCCCGGCGGCCTCCGAGGGGCATTCGGAAGAGGCCCTGCAGGCGTTGTCGCGCCAGGTGGAGCTCAAGCTGAAGGACTTCGGCGTGGAGGTCGAGGTGGTCGCGGTGCAGCCGGGGCCGGTGATCACCCGCTTCGAGCTGCAGCCGGCCCCGGGGGTCAAGGCTTCGCGCATCTCCGGGCTGTCCACCGACCTGGCGCGCTCGCTGTCGGTGATCGCGGTGCGCATCGTCGAGGTGATCCCCGGACGCTCCACGGTGGGTCTGGAGATCCCCAACGACAACCGCGAGATCGTCGCGCTCAGCGAGATCCTGCGCTCGGAGAAGTTCGACTCCGGCAAGTCGCCGCTGACCATGGCCCTCGGCAAGGACATCGGCGGCGCGCCGGTGATGGCCGATCTGGCGAAGATGCCGCATCTGCTGGTGGCCGGGACCACCGGCTCCGGCAAGTCGGTGGGCGTCAACGCGATGCTGCTGTCGCTGCTGTACAAGGCCACCCCGGAAGAGGTGCGGCTGATCCTGATTGACCCCAAGATGCTGGAGCTGTCGGTCTACGAGGGCATCCCGCATCTGCTGTGCCCGGTGGTCACCGACATGAAGGACGCCTCCAACGCCCTGCGCTGGGCGGTGGGCGAGATGGAACGGCGCTACAAGCTGATGTCGGCCCTGGGGGTGCGCAACATCGGCGGTTACAACAAGAAGGTGCGCGACGCGCGCGCCGCCGGCGAGCCGCTGAAGGATCCGCTGTTCGATCCGGCGCAGTCGGTGACCGCGACCGAGGCCCCGGAGCTGGAGCCGCTGCCGTTCATCGTGATCGTGGTCGACGAGTTCGCCGACATGATGATGGTGGTGGGCAAGAAGGTGGAGGAGCTGATCGCGCGGCTCGCGCAGAAGGCGCGTGCCGCCGGGCTGCACCTGATCCTCGCCACCCAGCGGCCGTCGGTGGACGTGATCACCGGCCTGATCAAGGCCAACATCCCCAGCCGCATCGCCTTCCAGGTGTCGTCGCGGGTGGATTCGCGCACCATCCTTGACCAGATGGGGGCGGAGCACCTGCTGGGGCATGGCGACATGCTCTACCTGCCACCGGGCAAAGCGATGCCGGAGCGCGTGCACGGGGCCTTCGTGGGCGACAATGAGGTGCACCAGGTGGTGGAGTACCTCAAGTCCACCGGCGAACCCGACTACAACGAGGCGATCCTCGACGAGCCGGAGGCCGGCGCGGCGGCGATTCCCGGGCTGGAATCGGGTGACGGGAACGAATCGGAGTCGGATCCGCTCTATGACCAGGCGGTGCAGATCGTCACCGAGTCGCGCAAGGCCTCCATTTCCTACGTACAGCGACGGCTGAAGATCGGCTACAACCGCGCCGCGCGGATCGTGGAGGACATGGAGACCGCCGGACTGGTCAGCCCGGTGCAGTCCAACGGCAATCGCGAGGTGCTGGTGCCCGATCGCTCGAACGAGTGAGGTGCACGGCCTCGTTCACCGCGGATTAAGCTGTCGCCGCGCAATCTGTTGATCCGAGTTTCCCTGACGGAGATCGCATGAACCCGCGTCCCCCGAGTTTTGATGTTCGCCCGCTACGCGGGTCTTCCATGTTCCCCGGCCTGGTGGCGGCGTTGCTGCTCCTGTTCGCGGCTCCGGCGGGCGCGGCCGATGATGCCCGCCTGGCGCTGGAACGTTTCATGGCCGGCCTGGAGACGTTCTCCGCGGAGTTCACCCAGACGGTCAGTGACGAGACCGGCTTCACCCTGCAGGAATCCGAAGGGGTGATGCATCTGGGGCTTCCCGACCGGCTGTACTGGGAGGTGCGCGAGCCGTTCCCGCAGGTGGTGGTGTCCGATGGCCGTGAACTGTGGACGTTCGAACCGGATCTGGCGCAGGCTACGGTGCGCCCGCTGGGCGACGCGCTGGAGGCCACGCCGATCGCCGCCATCAGCCAGCCGGATCGGCTGGAAGAGCACTTTCGCACGCTGATCCTGCCGGTGCCGGATGGCGAGGCCCTGCGGCTGCTGCTGCTGCCGCGCGACGAGCATGCGGACTTTGTGCGCATGATGCTGGATCTGACCCCGGACGGCGACCTGGTGCGCATGCAGTTCGAGGACCTGTTCGGGCAGGTCACCGACGTGCGTTTCAGCGCCAGCGAGCGCAACCCGGAGCTGGATCCGGACACCTTCCGCTTCGAGGTGCCCGACGGGGCCGACGTCTACCGGCCCTGACCCGTTCCCGGCGGGGTTACAATTCCGGCATGAGTGACGACCTGTTCGACAACGACCTGTTCGGGGACGATCCCGCCGGCGGCCCGGAGGCCGACCCGCCGGCCCAGCCGTCATCGCAGTCCGCAGCTGCGGTAACGACCGTGGATCCCGCCGCCCCGCTGGCCGAGCGCATGCGCCCGGCGCGGCTGGACGAGATGGTGGGGCAGGACCACCTGGTGGGCGCGGATGCCGCGCTGCGCCGCGCGATCGAAAGCGGTCAGACCCCGTCGATGATCCTGTGGGGGCCGCCCGGCTGTGGCAAGACCACGCTGGCGCGGCTGGTGGCCGAGGCCGGTGCCCAGCGGCTGGTGACGCTGTCGGCGGTGCTGGCCGGGGTGAAAGACGTGCGCGCGGTGGTGGATGCGGCGAAGACCCGGCGGCGCAATGGCGTTGGCACGCTGCTGTTCATCGACGAGATCCACCGCTTCAACAAGGGGCAGCAGGACGCGCTGCTGCCGCATATCGAGGACGGTACGCTCACGTTCGTGGGTGCCACCACCGAGAACCCGTCGTTTGCGCTGAACAGCGCGCTGCTGTCGCGCGCCCGGGTGTACCGCATGGAATCGGTGGGGGAGGCGGCGATCGAGGACCTGATCGGGCGCGCCCTGGCGGACGCGGAGCGCGGTCTGGGCGGTCGCGGGCTGAGCCTGGCCGACGAAGAACGCCGGCGCCTGGCGGGGGCGGCCGACGGCGATGCCCGGCGCGCCCTGAACTGGCTGGAAACCGCCTCGGACCTGGCGAGTGACGGGGTGATCACCGGCGAGGCTCTGCGCGCGGTGATGGGGGCCCAGTCGCTGGCCATGGATCGCCAGGGCGATGCGTTTTACGACCAGATCTCGGCCCTGCACAAATCGGTGCGGGGTTCCGATCCCGACGGGGCGCTGTACTGGCTGGTGCGCATGCTGGATGCCGGCTGCGACCCGGACTATCTCGGCCGGCGCCTGTTGCGCATGGCCTACGAGGACATCGGCCTGGGCGCGGTGGGGCTGGGCCAGCGGGTGCTGGCGGCGTGGCAGACCATGGAGCGCCTCGGCCGCCCGGAGGGCGACCTGGCCCTGGTACAGGCGGCGGTGGAGCTGGCCGGGGCCCCCAAGAGTAACAGCACCTATGCGGCCCTCGGACAGGCGCGGGCGGCGATCGCGGAGACCGGCAGCCCGGAGGTGCCGCTGCATCTGCGCAACGCCCCCACCGAACTGATGCGTCAGGAAGGCTTTGGTGCGGGCTATCGCTACGACCACGACGAGCCCGACGGGGTGGCCCGCGGCCAGACCTATCTGCCGGAACCGCTGCTGGACCGGCGGTTCTACACGCCGAAACGGGCCGGCACCGAACGGGTGCTGGCGGAGCGGCTGGATGCCCTGCGGGGCGATGGTCGGGATGACGGCTCCGGGGACGTCGGGGTGTAGCCGGATGCCCGGACCGCGCATGGCAACGACACCGCGATGATGAATCCGCGACCCTCGCGCCGCTGGCTGCCGGTGGCGGCGATCCTGCTCCTGCTGACCCTGGCCTGGCTGCTGTTCACCGGGGAGGTCCGTCCGCAGGATCTGCGGCTGGAGGACCTGGAGCACTGGCTGGCGGGGTTCGGCGTGCTGGCCCCGCTGGTGTTCACGCTGGCGTTCGTGGTCCTGGCCCTGCTTCCGTTGCCGAGTACCGCCTGGATTCTGCTGGCGGGGGCGCTGTTCGGGCCCCTGTACGGGGGGCTTCTGAGCCTGCTGGCGGCGACCCTGGCCGGGGTGATCGCCTTCTGGGCGTCGCGGTATTTTCTTTATCCGTGGGTGACGCCGCGCCTCGGGCCGCGCGGACGCCGCCTGTGTGCCGACGTGCGCGAGGAAGGGTGGCGCGTGGTGGCGCTGACCCGACTGGTCCCGGTGTTTCCCTACGCGCCCACCAATGTGGTCCTGGGCGTGACCGGCATCCCGGTGGGCGTGTTTGCCCTCACCACCGTCATCACGCTGATCCCCAGCCTGTTCGCCTACGCCTGGCTGGGGCACAGTGCACGCGAGGCGGTGAACGGGGCCGAGGGGCGGGTGCAGCTGGGCCTCGCCGTGCTGGCGGTGATCGCCATGACCCTGCTGCTGCCGCGCTTCGTGCGCCGCCTGTGGCAGGGTCAGCGGGGTGCGCCGGAGGCCTGATCCGCCCTCGGGCCGGGTGGTTTCAGTCCGTGCCGGTGGCCTCCAGGCCGGGCCGCCGCGGGGTAAAGCCGGTGTCGGGATAGCCGAGGTGATAACCCTGAGCGTAGTCGATGCCGATCTCGCGTACGGCCTCCAGGACCTCCGCGTCTTCCACGAATTCGGCGATGGTGCGCATTTGCAGGTCGCGGGCCAGCGCCGCGATGCTGTTGACGAAGGCGCGGTCACGCGCGTCGCGGGCCATGTTGCGCACGAAGTCTCCCTCGATCTTCACGTAGTCGATGGGGAAGCGCTTGAGATAGTGGAACGACGAAAAGCCCGAGCCGAAGTCGTCCACCGCGAACAGGAAGCCCTGTTCCTTCAGTGCCTGCACGAAGGTCTCCAGTACGTTCAGGTTGGAGACGGTGTCGCGCTCGGTGATCTCGAACACGATACGCGTCGGGTCGATGCGGAAATCGGTTGCCAGGGTGCGCACCTTGCCGATGAATTCGCCGATGATCAGCGCGCGCGGCGACAGGTTGATGAACAGCAACCCGTCGTAACCGGTCTCGTGGATGTGGCGGAAGGCCTGCTCGATCAGCAGGTAGTCGAGCTGGTGCATCACGCCCATGCTCTCGGCGGTCTCGATGAACTCGTTGGCCGGCAGCAGCCTGCCGCTGGATTCGATGCGCATCAGCAGCTCGTGGATGGCGGTTTCGCCGGAGCGGACATCCACGATGGGCTGGAACACCGGCACGATGCGCTTTTCCTCCAGGGCCTGCATGATCATCATCCCGGTCTCGCCGGCCTCGCGGAACACTTTCGCCACCTCGTCCTCGTCGGGCAGGCAGACTGCGTTTTTCCCTTCGCGTTTGGCCTTGTACATCATGTTGTCGGCCACCAGGAATACGTCGCGGGTGCTGTCGCCGTGTTCGGGGTAGACCGCGATGCCGATGCAGGTGGTGGCGCGCACCCGGGTGCCGTCGGGGGCGGTCAGGACCAGGTCGTCGGTGGCCTCGGTCATCCGCACCGCCAGTTCGTGCGCGGCTTCGGCGCCCGTCTCGGGCAGGATCAGGGCGAATTCGTCGCCCCCGTAGCGCGCCAGGATGTGCTCGTTTTCCACCGCGTTGCGGATAGTGTCGGCATACGCCTGCAGGAACCGGTCGCCGAAGGAATGCCCGTAGCGGTCGTTGATGGTCTTGAAGTTGTCGAGGTCGACGACCATCACCGCGAACGGGTAGTCGTGACTGGCGGCCCGCTTGAGCTCGTAACCGAACAGTTCCCAGAACACCCGCTGGTTGTAGAGGTTGGTCAGCGGGTCGCGGGTGGCGTAGTACTCGAGGTCCTGGGTGTACTTGTAGATCGCCTTCACCGAGCCGACCAGGTTCAGCAGGGTCGACAGGATGCTCTCGATCACCACGTGCCGGACCGGATCGCGCACCAGATCGGACTGCACGCCGATGCCGACCACGCCGCCGATGCGCGGGGTCTCCAGCATCAGGGACTTGGTCGCCAGTTCGATCTCGCTGGCGTCCAGCTCGTGCAGGTCGGTGTGCGGATCCGCCACGTTGTGTTGCACGGTGATCCGAGCACCCTCGACGAAGTCGTCGTTCGCGCGGATGCGCCGGGTTGCCAGCTTCTCGAAGGTGCGGCGGGTGGCCTCCGGCGGTTCACTGCGCCAGAAGATCTCCAGTTCGTAGTGGTCCTCGTCCGCCTTGAACAGCGTGAACAGGGTGTAGGCGTCGATGATGGTGTTGATCTCGTTGAGCAGCACGCTGATGTATTCGCGCCAGTCCCGCACCACGTCGGAGGTGATAATGAACTTGTCCAGCAGCTTCAGTTCGAATTCCAGGATCTCCTTGTCTACCGCCACGCCGTGCAGCTTGTGCACCAGCTCGTCGACCTGGCGCACGACCTGATCCAGCTCGACGAATCCGGTGCTGATGGATCGCGTCTCCAGGCGGTTGAGATCGCGCACCGAATTGATGCTGCGCACCTGGTTCTGAAAGCGGCGTACCGAGCGGCTGATCGGCCCGGTCGCCCAGGCGGCCAGCAGGACCGCGGCCAGCAGCGTGCCGGCGCCGGTGGCGAGGAAGGTCCACAGGTGCTGCCCGCGGGCGTCCACCAGGGCCTCGCCCATGTCCTGGCGGACCTCCATCACGCCCAGCACGTCGCCGGTGTCGGCATTGCCGTGGCACTGCAGGCAGGCCTGGCGGGCACGCAGGGGAAAGGTGTAGCGGACCTCCTCGTTGGCCGAGGAGCTTTCGATCTCCCCGGTTTCAAACGCCCGCCGCACCCGGGCGTCGCGTTCCGGCTGTTCCACCTCGCCGTAGACCTCGGACACCTTGTCGCCGCGGAACAGGTCGAGTCGCAGCGGTGTGCCCTGGAAGGACTCCTCGATCCCGGCCGAGAATTCCTCGAGCTCCTCGCGGGTCCAGCCCTCGCTCATGATCTGGAACATGGACGCGAAGGTCTGATGGGCGATCCCGCTCGCGGTCTCTTCGGCCTGCCGGGTCATGGTCCGTTCGTAGATGAGCGAGGACGTGACGCCCGCAGTCACGAACACCAGCAGGGCGACCCCCATGATGGCGGTCACGATGAAATGGCGCAGGCGCAGGGTGCGGCGTGGCTGAACCGGCTCGGAAGGCTTCGGCATGCAGTCCTCTGAGGGAGCTTTTCGGATGAACGGGTGTGGCGATCCCGTCAAACCCTGCACTTTGCGGGGGAAGAGGCGGCCAGGTTGTGAGCTGGATCAAGGTTTTTCGGAGAGAATGCGATCGGCGATGTTCCCGGCCGGGCCGATCTCGCCGTGGGGAAGGTCGCCGTCGGGGTCGAGGATCCACGCGGTGATATCCGCGTGGGTCTGTCGTGCCCCGGAATAGCGGGTGAGCAGGTGGTAGCCCTCGGGATAGAACACCGCCCGGTGCCCGGGTCCGCCTTCGGCCAGCGTGCGCAACAGGTCCGCCACCGGTTCCGGCGGGATCAGGTCGTCGCGGCCGCCGTAGAGCACCAGGCTCGGAGGTGGCAGGTCCGGGGCGGCGGCACGTGCGCGGTCCATCAGGGTGGTGAGGCCGTCCAGGCTGTCCATCCGGGCATTGGCACGTACCCAGGGGTCGCGCCGCAGGCCGGCGGCCACCACCGGGTCGTCGGTAGGGCGAATATCGAGGTGCGCGGCGTCTTCCGGGGACAGCCGCAGGCCCGGGAACAGCCGGGTGGAGGTCCACAGGGCCATCCGCTGATACCAGGGCAGGGCATCGCGTGCCCAGACGGCCGGGGCGATCAGGACCGTTCCGGCGACCGGCGGTGCCGGCTCGCCGGTGACCGCCAGGGTCGCCACCGCCGCCCCCATGCTCTTGCCGACCATAAGCGGGCGCAGGTCCGCGTAACGTTCGTCCAGGGCGTGGAGCAGGGCGCGGGCGTCGGCGGCCAGGGTCGCGTGGCCGGCCCAGTACCCGGCCGAGTCGGTGCGGCCGAAACCGCGCTGGTCCGGGGCGTAGACCGCAATGCCGCTGGCGGCCAGCGGCCGTGCAAGGGCGTGCATGCTGCCGCCGTAGTCATTGAAACCGTGCAGGGCCAGGATCACCCGTTCGGGCTCGCGCGGACCCCAGCGGCGCAGTGGCAGTTCGGTTCCGTCGGGCATCCGGGCCAGACCCTGTTCCAGCCGCGCGGGCTCGGGATTCTCGGTGGCCGGTGCGGGAAGGCCGGCGGGCGTGGCGGCGCAGCCACCGAGCAGCAGGCCGAACAGCAGTGCCGGGATGAGGCGGGCGAGGCGAGTCATGCGCGCTCCGGAGGCGGGCGGGGGTCAGGGCTTGCTGCGCAAGTCCAGGTCATAGAGGTTGTCGCCGCCCAGCCGGAACTCGCGAAACGGTGGCCGCAGCGCCCGCGACAGCGAGTCGATCGGGGGCAGGGTGATACCCGGGCGGCCGGAGCCGATGATCATCGGGGCGATGGTGAGATGCAGGCGATCCAGGGTGTCCGCGGCCAGGAAACGCGAGACGGTACGCCCGCCGCCCTCCACCAGCAGGCGGTTCAGGCCGCGTGCCTCGAGGTGGTCGCGCACCCGGCGGGGGGCAAAGCGTTCGCGCTGTTCGCCGTCGGCCATGACCGTCTCGACGGGCAGCTCCGCGCGTTCCACGTGGGCCGGCAGGTGATCGGGGGCATGCCCGGGCTTGTGCAGGACCAGGGTGGTCGGCCCGCCGGCCGCGAACACCTTGTGATCGGCCGCGAGGCGGCCTTCGGGGTCCAGCACCACGCGCAGCGGATTGCGGCCCTCGACCTCGCGCACCGTCAGCTGCGGGTCGTCGCTGGCCACGGTGCCGGCGCCCACCACGATGGCATCCACCAGGGCCCGCAGTCGGTGCAGGTGGCGGATGTCCTCCGGTCCGGTCACGTACTGGGAGTGCCCGGTATGCGTGGCGATCCGTCCGTCGAGGCTCTGTCCCAGCTGGCCGATGGCGATGGTGTCGGGTTCGAGGATCGGGCCGTAGAGGTCCAGGACCTCGTGCGCGGCCGGGGCCAGCGGGCCCGGCAGTGGCTGGCAGGCCGCATTGTCACAGCGGGTCAGCAGCCATCGCCAGGCCCGCGCTTCGGTGATGATTTCTTCGCTCATGGCTTCTCCCCGAGCAGGGTTTGGGGACGGCGGCGGGGCAGTTGGGGTAGTCTGACCGTTCGAGGAGCTAACTTCATCAACCCGACTCCGTATGGAAGTACCCGATGCACAACGCCGATCGCGGGATCTTTGACCTTCGCCGGGGCCATCCGATTCGTGTCAGCGGTTCCGGAACGGATGTCCTTGCAGCGGCCGTCGAGGGCCTGACACCGGGACAGCTCGATCGTCTGACCGTGATGACCGGCGGACGGCCCCGTCTGATTCTAACCCCCCACCGGGCGTCGGCAATGGGCTGGCCGCAACCGCTGGAAGAAGGCTGGGAAGGCGTGGCGCTGCAGCCGACCGGCACGGTGGATCCGGAATCGCTGTTTGTCCTCGCCAGCGCGCCCGAAGGCTCCGATGATGCCAGTTCCGCCGCCCGCCTGCTGGAAGGCGCGGTGCTCCAGCGCGCCGGCGAGAGCGAGGCCGCCGCGCTGGAGCTGGTTCGTGCCGGTCGGCTGCTGCCGGCGGTGGTGACGTCGTCCATCCCCGATCCGGAGCCCGAGGCGATCGCCTCCGCAGTGGCCGACGGCATGCTGCTGGACGTGGACGCCGCGCAGGCGCGCGAGGTGGCCGAGCATCCGCGCCTGGAGCTGGCCCATGTCAGCGAGGCCCCGGTACCGCTGGCGGACGCTCCGGTGACCCGGTTCATGCTGTTTCGCGAGGGCAACGGGATCCAGGAACACGTGGCGGTGGTGATCGGCGAGCCGAGCCGCTGGCCGGACCCGGTGCCGGTGCGCCTGCATTCGGCCTGCCTGACGGGCGACCTGTTCGGCAGCCTGCGTTGCGACTGCGGGGATCAGCTGCGTCGCGGGGTCAAGATGATCAACGACAGCGGCGGCGGGGTGCTGCTGTATCTCGCCCAGGAAGGGCGCGGGATCGGCCTGGCCAACAAGCTGCGTGCCTACACCATGCAGCACGCCGGGATGGACACCATCGACTCCGACTGCCAGCTCGGCTTCGGTGCCGACGGGCGCCGCTACGAGGCGGCGGTGGAGATGCTGGAGTTCCTCGGGATCGACCGTGTGCGCGTGCTGACCAACAATCCTGCCAAGATCGACGCCCTGCGTGCCGGCGGGATCGAAGTGGCGTCGCGCGAGCCGGTGCATGGCACCGTCAACCCGCACAACCTGCGCTATCTCAGCACCAAGGCGGACCGCGGCGGGCACTGGCTGGAAGAACTGCTCGCCGCGGAGGCCAGCCGCGGCTAGCCTCCACGCGGGACGGGCTCAGGCGCCCTTGATCTGATCGTCGCGCCAGGCGTCGAGGAAGCGCTGCTGCGACTCGGTCAGGGTGTCGAGGCCGATGCCCAGGGTCTCCAGCTTGAGTTCGGCCACCTCGCGGTCGACCTCATCGGGGACCGGATGCACGCCGGGCTCCAGCCCCGCCGCGCGCTCGACCAGGTGGCAGGCGGCGACGATCTGCATGGCAAAGGTCTGATCCATCACCTCGGCCGGGTGGCCCATGGCGGTGGGCGTGGCCAGATTCACCAGCCGCCCCTCGCAGACCAGATGCAGGCGGCGGCCGTCGGCCAGGCGATACTCCATGATGCCCGGCCGCGCTTCGTGCGGCGGCTCGACGCTCAGTCCCGCCAGCGCCTCGGCGTCGATCTCCACGTTGAAGTGGCCGGCGTTGGCCAGCAGCGCACCGTCGGGCATCGCCTCGAAGTGCTCGGCGCGGATCACGTCGCGGTTGCCGGTGGTGGTGATGAAGATCTCGCCCCAGGCGGCGGCCTCCAGCATCGGCATGACCTCGAAGCCGGCCATGTGGGCGCGCAGCGCCTGGCGCGGCTCGATCTCGGTGATCGCTACCCGGGCCCCCAGTGCCCGCGCCTTGCCGGCGATGCCGAGACCGCAGTCACCAAAGCCGGCTACCACCACCTTCTTCCCGGCCAGCAGCAGATTGGTGGTCAGCAGCAGGTTGGTGAGCGAGGACTCGCCGGTGCCGTGGATGTTGTCGAACTCGTGCTTCATCGGTGTGTTGTTCACCGCATAGGCGGGGAACGGCAGGGCGTCGGCGCGCGCCATCGCCTGCAGCCGCTGCACGCCGGTGGTGGTCTGCTCGCACATGCCGATGAAGTCGTCGAGCAGCGCCGGGCGCTGGTGGACCAGGCGCGCGGTCAGTTCGGCCGCGTCGTCGAGGATGAAGCGCGGGGCATGATCCAGGGCCTGCAGGTGCAGGGCTTCCAGCTCTTCCTCGGAGACCCCGCGCCGGGCGTAGCCGGTGATGCCGTCCTGCTCGTTGAGGGCGGCGACCACGTCGTCCTGGCTGGAGCCCGGCTCGCTGCCGGTGAACACCACCTCGGCGCCGGCGGTGGCTAGGGTCTCGACGAACACGCCCGTCTTGGCCTCCACATGGGAGCAGACACCCAGGGTAATGCCGGCCAGCGGCCGGCTCCGGCCGAGGCGTTCGCGCAGGGCGGCGTGCACCGGCATGTGCTCCCGTGCCCAGGCAAGTTTCTGGCGACCCTGTTCGACGTCCGCGGCCATGATGTCCTCCCGTGAATGCGAAAGCCGGGAGTGTGCCGCGCCCCGGTGGGGACGTCCACCGTCGTCAGAGCAGGGCGACCACCAGGATGGCCGCCAGGCCCAGGGCGAGAAGGCCGAGCATGACCACGGGCGAGGCCCCCGCGGCACGCTGCGCCGGCCGGCCCGCACGACCCTTGAAGGTCATTGCCAGGGCATGCGAGGCCGCATCGAGATGAGCATGCAGTTCCGCGTGCAGCCGCCGCGACCGTTCTTCATCGAGGGGTTCGAGAATCCGGCCGTCGATCCGTGCCCGGCCGTTGTCGAAGCCGACGGTCACGATATCCACCGGCCAGTGGCGTTCGGCGCGGAACAGGTCGACCAGCGCGGTCTGCGCGCTGGGGCTGGTCCTGAGGGCCTCGTGATCCGCTGCAGAGGCGGCGCTAATGCGCACACGCCGGGTCAGCCGTGAATCCGGCAGGGGGCGTTCCAGCGGCCCCAGCAACGGGCGCAGCAGGCGCTGCCACCAGCGCCGGCGCCGGAGGGTCAGACGAAGGTCCGGCGGGGCGTCCTGCTCGATCCGGAGCAGGTCGCCGGACGCGGTCACCTGCGACGGGGTCCCGGGGGGGGCGCCCGGTGCGGGCCCGGGCAGGTCCGCGCGCAGGGGGTCGGGGTGCCCGGGCGGATGCATGGGTGAATGCATGGGTGAAGGTCCCTCCGATTCAGCATCTTGGCCAGACCTTGAGGGAATTCACACGGTGGAACAATACACCAATGGGCCATTCCGTTAGCCGGGCGTGAAACCGCGCGGCCCGCGCCGCGTCGGGCTACTGCATGACCCAGTTGCCGTAGACATCGCGGCAGGCGGTGCCGGTGATGGTCTCCGCTTCGCCGTCGATGGTTGCCAGGACTTCGTATTCGCGGCACGGGCGGCCGTCGCGTTCATAGGTACGTTTCGGCGTCGCCCGGTACTGCTGTCCGGTGTTGGGATTGCGCCACTCCCGGGTTTCGCGGTCGGGGGCGGTCTCCAGGGTCTGCTGCACGCGCATGCGGTCGACTTCGTCCATGGAGCGGCCGATGGCACCGCCAATGGCCGCACCGGCCAGGGTCCCGACGATGGTGGCGGCCATCTGCCCGCGGCCGCCGCCGATCTGGCTGCCGATGACGCCCCCGGCAGCACCGCCGATGACCGCGCCAGTCTGTTCGCGGGTGGGTGGATGGGTGCAGGCGGCCAGGGCCAGGGCGGTGCCGCCGACGATGGTGACGATGAGGGACTGGCGAACGAAGTTCATGGTTTTCTCCCCACGGCCGCCGACCGCGCCGCGTGAATGCGGACCTGCAGCCTTGACGTGCCGTTGTAATGGTTCCATTCAGGAGACCCCGCAAGCTGTATCCGGGTTCCCGGCGGCCACGGATCCCGTGCATCCGGTTCCAGCGCATTGAACCAGATCCCCTGCAGGTCGCCATCGGCCGTCTCCAGGCGCAGCCGCAGATGGCGTCCGTCGCCCATCCGGCGCAGGCCGTGCAGCTCGCCTTCCCAGACGAACACCGGGCGCGGGAAACCGCGACCCCAGGGGGCGAGGGCGTCGATCTGCTCGAGGGTCCCGGCCACCAGGGCACGCGGGGACGGGCCCTCGCCATCGATCTCCAGTACCGGCCCGGGTGTCCAGCCGTGCTCGCGCTGGCTGTCGGCACAGGCCCGTTCCCACGCATGGGCCAGGCGTTCGCGGTCGGCGCGGGCCAGCGTCAGGCCGCCCGCCTGCGCGTGGCCGCCGTGTTTCTCCAGCAGGTCGGGTTCGGCGGCGGCCATGGCCGCGAATGCATCGGCGACATGGAACCCGGGCACCCCGCGCGCGGAGCCGGTCACCCGCCGGTCGCACTCCCACACCGGCGACACGCAGAGCACCGGCAGCCCCCGGGCCTCGACCATGCGCGAGGCGATGATGCCGTGTACCCCCGGGTGGCCGTCGGGCAGCCACAGGCACAGACCCGAGACCCCGCGGGCGGCGGCCCGGGCGGCCTCCTCGCGGGCACGCACGGTGAGCTCGCGCTCGATGCGGCGCCGGTTTTGGTTCTCTTCGTCCAGCAGGGACCACCAGTGTTCGGCCTCCGCCTCATCCTCGGCCAGCAGAAAACGGACCCCGGCCATCGCCTCGTCCAGGCGGCCGCGGGCGTTGATGCGCGGCCCCAGGCCGAAGGCCAGGTCGGATTCGTCCAGCGGGCGCTCCCCGCCGGTGAGCCGCCGCGCCGCGACCCGCCAGCAGGGGCGGGTGTCGTCGGCGTTCATGCGCCGCAGGCCCTGATGGACCACCACCCGGTTGTTGAGGCTGTCGCCCAGCGTCACGCAGTCGGCCACGGTGCCCGCGGCCACTTCGGCCAGCAGGTCGATCAGCAGCGTGCGTCCGGCGGGGTCCTCACGTCCGGTGTCCTGCTGGCGCAGGCGGTGGACGCGCATCAGCAGCAGCCAGGCCACCATGCAGCCGGCGATCGCGGGGTCGCCATAGCGGCTGTCGCTGCGCGCCGGACTGACGCAGGCCAGTGCCGAGGCGGGCACGCCGTCCGCCGGGATTACGTGATGATCGGTGACGATGGTGTCGATGCCGGCGGCCCGCAGGCGGGCGATGCGCGCCTCGTCGCCGGAGCCGTTGTCGGCGGTGATCACCAGATCGGGCCGGGGGCGGGCGGCGAGGATGCGCTCGGCCAGGGCGTCGGACAGGCCGTAGCCCTCGCGCAGCCGGTGGCCGATCCAGGACTGCAGACGCGCCTCCGGGTGGCCCAGTACCCGGGTCAGGCCGCGATACAAAAGCGCGTGACTGGTGACCCCGTCGACGTCGTGGTCAGTTTCCAGGGCCACGGTCTCGCCGGCCTCCAGCGACCGCAGGATGCGCCGCGCCGCCGTATCCAGATCGGGCAGGGCGTCGGGGGGTGTCAGGGCGCGCAGCGGGCGTTCGACAAAGCCGGCCCGCAGGACATCCGGGTCGGTCTCGCTCACCCGGGCGGCGATCAGGCGGGCCTGCAGCGGGGTCAGTCCGGCCGCGCGCGCCGCGGCCTCCACGTCCGGGTCCGGCCGGCGCCGGACCCAGGCCGGCTCCGGCGGGGGCGCAAGGTTCTGATCAGGCAGGGGATCCGTGCTGGACATCGGGGCACCGCGACCGTGGGTCGTCGGGAAACGGGCGCACAGGATAGAGGGCGCGGCGTCTGCCGAGAAGTGTCCCGTCCGCGGGCAGGGCAACGCCCGTCCCGGGCAGCGCGGTCCGTCAGTGGTCGGACGCCGCCGCGGGCCACAGGGCCGGCCACAGGCGCAGGGTCAGCAGCGCCAGCCCGGCCGTGGCGAGGGCGATCCCGGTGGCGGCCAGTGCCGGGCCGACGAGCCAGCCGCCGATGGCGGTGACGGCTGCCCCGGCGTTGAGCAGGCCCCACTGGGTCCAGGACCACGGGCCCGCGCGCACCGGCCGCTCCATGAACCGCGGGATCATGTGTTCCGCCAGTCCGGCGATGAACGGGGTCACGAACCCGAGCAGGAAGACATGCAGTGCACCCGGCCACGGCCCGTCGGCTGGCAGCAGGCCGCCGTGCAGGGCCAGCAGGCCCCCGGCGATCGCCAGCCATACGACCGCGGACAGCAGATGGGCGCGGCTGGCCGGCGCCAGGGCGATGCCCACCGGCGTCGAGTGGCCGCTGCGCTCGGGCGTGCCGGCCACGATTTCGCGCGCCTCCTCCGGACTCTGCACACCGACCCCGCGCAGTTCGCCGTCCACGACCAGTGCGGGGACGGTCTTCAGGCGCAGCCGCTGGACCAGTTCGCGGCCTTCGGGCGTGCCCATGTCCACCACGCTGAAGTCGAACTCGCGTTCGGCCGCGATCCGGCTCCACACGGCCTCGGCCGAATCGCAGGAGGGGCACCACTGAGAGACCAGAAGCTGTACGCGCATGCGTGCCTCCGGGATCAGTCGGCGCAGCGCATGCACTGGACGCCGTAACGTTCGATCCACTGTTCCAGCGACTCGCGGGCCCGCTCCCCGGTGTACAGGTGCTCGCGCGCGGTCTCCGGGTCGTCCGGGCGCAGGCGCAGCAGCCAGGCCTCGTCGTAGGGTGCACGGTTCACCAGGTCGGGCTGTGCGGTCACCGCGGCATTCACCTCCTCGATGGTGCCGTCGAACGGTGCGGGCACTCCGCCGGCCCATTTGCCGGATTCCAGCCGTGCCAGTGTCTTGCCGCGCCTGCGGTGGGTGCCGGGGCGCTTGAACGTGGTGTACTGCAGGCGCCCGGCCATGGTCTGCGCCGGGTCGGTCAGCCCCAGGGTAAAACTGCCGTCGGCCTCTTCGCGGGCCCACAGGTAATCCAGATCGTAGTAGAGATCCTCGGGGATCTCGCAGCCGCGATATTCGCTCATGATCAGGCCTCCCCGGGACCGCGCCGGCGCACCGTGAGCAGGATGTTGAGGGTGAACAGCAGCATGGCCGCCCAGGTCAGCAGGCCCCCCGCGAGCAGGATCTCGCGGCTGCCGGCCAGCCAGCCGGCGGCCATCGCCGGCAGACCGGCGTTGGCCAGCACGAACTGGGCATCGGCGGTGCGCTCGGAAAACAGGTTGCGTCCCGAAAAGCGGGGCAGGGCATGGAGGCCGATCCCGTAGATCATCATGGTGACGAAGCCCAGCAGCATCAGGTGGGCATGCAGGCGCACCGCATCGCCGGTGATCGTGCCCGGCGCCAGCAGCCAGAGGACGGCCACCCCGCCACCGAGCAGGGCATAGACGAGAGCGATGGTGATGAACAGACGGTTGCGTGCAAGCATCCTGCGTCTCTAGAAGATGTAAAATAAATACATCATCAGTGTATTGTAGATTGGCGTCAAGCAGATCATAAAACCGTTTCGTCGGTTTTTTGATTGATTAATAAAGGGTAGTCTGTTTGCAGGTTCATCAGGGTCCGCGGCTTCGTCTTAATGACCGGGGAGTGTTCGCATGCTTGAACGCGAGAGTCGCGAGATCACTCGTTCGAGCTGGTGCCGGAAGACAGCGAGCCGGTTCCCGGGCATCGGCCGGGGCCGTATGTCTCGGTACGGCTGGAGCTGCCCGACGAGGGTAATGTCACCGGAGGCGACGGGCGCGGTATTCGACGCGTGCCGCCGGGTACGGGGCATGATAAATTAGTCGAAGCTAATACAAGGGCCGGCCCCGGCGTTGCGCGCGGGCCGGCCTTTCTGCAAGAGGTCGGTGCCATGCAGCTTACCCGCCATACGGACTATGCGCTGCGCGTGCTTCTGTTCGTGGCCGTGCAGCCCGAGGGTGGCCGCACCACGGTCTCGGAGATCAGCGAGCGCTTCGAGGTCCCGCGCAACCACATGGTGAAGATCGTCCACCGCCTGGGGCGGCTCGGTTACCTGGCCAACCGGCGTGGCAAGGGCGGCGGGATCTGGCTGGCGGTGGCGCCCGAGGAGATCAACCTGGGCGAGGTGGTGCGCAACATGGAGCCCACGCTGGACGTGATCGACTGCACCCGGCCATGGTGCCCGGTCGCGCCGGCCTGCCGCCTCAAGCCCCTGCTCGACGAGGCGCGCGACGCCTTTCTCGCCGTGCTCGACCGCTACACCCTCGCCGACATCGTTCGCAACGAAGCCCGTCTGCGAACCCTGCTGCAGATCGAACCGCACGCTCCCGACGCCGGCTGAGCCGACCCGCCCATAAAAAAGGGCCCTCCGGATGGAGGGCCCTCTGGCGTCTGCCCGGATTGGCCGGGCAGCGTGCGGCTTAGTTGGAGAAGTAGCGCACGTTGGGGTCGGCCATGTAGGCGCCCACGTCTTCCGGGTCGGCCGGGGTGACGCCGTCGATCAGGTCTTCCTCGGTGTAGTCGGTATTCGGCAGGAAGATGGCGCAGGTCTCGACCTTCGCCCCGTTGTTGATCAGGTTCATCAGCAGCTGCTGGGCGTTGCGGTCGGCGGGCTGCATGGTCGGGCCGTCAAAGTCGTTGGTCGCCATCTTGGCGGCCGGGCCGCACAGCAGCACGCGCACTTCCTGACCCTGACCCATGGCCTGGTTGCTCAGCACCATCGACATGAACTGGGTGTGGCTGTCACCGGAGGTGAGGCTGGAGAACATCTTCGAGGGTTCGTCGGCCTGAACGGCGCTGGCGCCGGCAAAGGTCAGGACGGCGGCGGCAGCGAGGGTCTTCATGGTACGCATGGGGTACGTCTCCCGTTTGGGTGGTATGTAAGCGTTTTCGAATGTAGTTTAATGCTTATATGGAATGCAAATCAGACTGCGTCCATATGTCGATTGCGTCGCATCGGGTGATTCGTTGTTCGGGCGGATTCCCGGCGGGTGCGGCATGCGGCTCCTTTCGGGAAGCTGGCCTGTCGCCGGAATCTCTCCGGTAGATGGGGGACGGGGAAAGAAGTTCCCGGGGCGGCGGCGGAACCGTGAACCGGCCGATGCTGTCATCCTGTATTCAGAGCGACTGGGGAGGACGTAATGCAGGAGACGCTGGACAGGACGAACCGGCGCGGCGTGCGCGACCGAGCAATCGGGGTGCCGGCGCGAACCGCGATCATGGGGGCGCTGCTGCTGACGCTGCCGGCCCTGGCCGGTGCGCAGATCGAGACCGCGCCGGCCGAGGAGGGCGTCGGGCCGTGGACCGAGGAGGCGCCGCCGCTGGTGAAGCTGGAGCGATTCTTCCGCGACCCGGAATACGCCTCCGCGCGGATCTCCCCGGACGGCGATCGTGTCGCCTTCCTGCGACCGTACGGGGGGGCGATGAACATCCATGTGGTGGCGCGGGGCGAGCCGGTCGAGCAGGCTCAGCCGGTCACCACCGAAGAGCGTTCCATCTCGGGCTTTTTCTGGTCGCGCGATGGCGAGTACCTTCTGTATGCGCGCGATGCCGACGGCGACGAGGACTTCGAGATCCGCGCGCTGCAGGCCCCGGCCGAACCCGACCCCGAAGCCGGTGAATACCCCGAATCCCGTCACCTGGCCGGCGGGGACGGTGTGCGTGCACGCATCTTTCACGTGCCCCGCGAAGCCCCGGGCGAACTGTTCGTGGGGCTGAACGACCGCGATCCCCGGCTGCACGATGTCTACCGGGTCGACATCGCCTCGGGCGAGCGTGAGCTCGTGGCGGAAAACACCGCGGAGATCGAGGGCTGGCATTTCCACGAGGGCGAGCTGCGCAAGGCGACGCGCACCACCGGTGATGGCGGGAGCGAAATCCTGCGCGTGGATGGCGAGGATGATTTTCGGCAGGTCTACGCCTGCGAGTTCGGCGAGAGCTGCTCGCTGGCCGGCTTCCACGCGGACGGCGCCAGGCTCTATCTGCGCACCAACGCGGGCGAGGATCGCGATCTGAGCGAGCTGGTCCTGTTCGACCCGGATTCCGGCGAAGAGACCCGGGTGCACCGCGACCCGGAAGGTGAGGTGGATCTCGGTCGCGCGCTGTTTTCCGACGAGGACCACCGCTTGCTGGCCACGCTGTACACCGGCGACCGGCAGCGGATCTACGCGCACGACGAAGAATTCGAGCAGGCGCTGGACTGGCTGCGTTCGGAGCTGGGTGACGCGGAGCTGTCGTTCACCTCGCGGACCCGTGACGAGGACGTGTGGACCGTGGGCGTGCAGCGCGATGTGGATCCCGGCAGTGCCTGGGTGGCGGATCTGCGTGAACGCGAGCTGGAACGCCTGTATCGCACCCGGCCGGATCTTCCCGAGAATGTGCTGGCGTACATGGAGCCGATCCGTTATGAAGCCCGCGACGGGACCGAGATCCCGGGCTACCTGACCCTGCCGCGCGGGGCCGGGGCCGAGGATCTGCCGCTGGTGGTGATGCCGCATGGCGGCCCCTGGGTGCGCGATACCTGGGGCTACAGCGGACAGGTGCAGTTCCTCGCCAACCGTGGTTACGCCGTGCTGCAGCCGAACTTCCGCGGTTCTTCGGGCTTTGGCAAGGCGTTTCTCAATGCCGGCAACCAGGAGTGGGGCACCGGCGTGATGCAGCACGACGTGACCGACGGGGTGAAACATCTGATCGACGAGGGCATCGCCGATCCGGACCGGGTGGCGATCTACGGCGGCTCCTACGGGGGTTACGCAACCCTGGCCGGGCTGACCTGGACCCCGGAGCTCTACGCCGCCGGGGTGTCGATGGTGGGGCCGTCCAGCCTGATCACCCTGATGGAGTCCATCCCGCCGTACTGGGAAGCGGGGATCAAGCGCATGCACGGTCGTGTGGGTGACCCGGACGATCCGGAGGACCGCGAGCGGCTGAAGGAGCAGTCGCCGCTGTTCCATGTTGACCGCATCGAGTCGCCGCTGCTGGTGGCCCAGGGGGCCAACGACCCGCGCGTCAAGCAGGCCGAGTCGGACCAGATCGTGGTCGCGCTGCGCGACGCCGGGCATCCGGTGGAGTACCTGCTGGCGCTGGACGAGGGCCACGGTTTCGTCAACGAGACCAACCGCCTGGCGTTCTTCGCCGGGCTGGAGGGCTTCCTCGCCGAGCACATCGGCGGGCGTCGCCAGGCGGAATACCCCGAGCCGGTACAGGAACGCCTGGAGCTGCTGCGTCAGGACATCGACGAGGTCGAGGCCCCGTGAGCGCCGGCGATGGCCGCCGCCCGGGCCTGGGGCCCGGAGACGTCGAGGTCCTCGAGCGCGAGTCGCTGTTCGAGGGCTTCTTCCGCATGGCCCGCTATACGGTGCGCCACCGGCTGTTCGGCGGTGGCTGGAGCCGGCCGCTGACGCGCGAGCGCTTCGAACGCGGACATGCGGCGGTGCTGCTGCCCTACGACCCGGTGGCCGACCGTGTGGTGCTGATCGAGCAGTTCCGCATCGGCGCGCTGGAGAAGCCGGCCGGACCCTGGCTGCTGGAGTTCGTCGCCGGGGTGATCGAACCGGGCGAGGAGCCGGAAGCGGTGGTGCGGCGCGAGGCCTTCGAGGAGGCGGGGGTGAACCCGGCGCGCATCGAGTTCGTGCAGGAGGTCTATGTCAGCCCGGGCGGCAATTCCGAGTCGCTGCGGATCTATTGCGGCGAGGTGGACAGCCTCGGTGCCGGGGGCGTGCACGGACTGGATGCCGAAGACGAGGACATCCGGGTGTTCACCGTGCCCTTCGACGAGGCGATGCAGCTGCTCGGGGACGGGCGTATCGACTCGGCGGCTCCGGTGATCGCGCTGCAGTGGCTGGCACTCAATCGCGAGCGGCTGCGGTGCGAATGGGGAGCGGGCGCCCGGGTGGATGAGCCGCGTCGCTGAAGACTCCCCCGCCCGGACCGGGTTGCGTTGACGCATGGCCGGAGGCTTCCGGATAATTCCCAGCTCGAGACAAGGGCGCAATCGCCGTCCGGGGAGGATACGTGGCGCAGGAATACCTGCTCCGCCTGTACGTGACGGGGCAGACGGCCCGGTCCGCACGGGCACTGGCCAATCTGCAGGCCATCTGTGAAGAGGAACTCCAGGGACGCTATCGGATCGAGGTGATCGACGTGCTCGAAAATCCCGAGCGCGGCGAGAACGAGCGCATCGTCGCCACTCCCACCCTGATCCGTGAGCTGCCTCCCCCGATCCGCCGCATCATCGGCGATCTCTCCGACCGCGACGAAGTGCTGCACGGGCTGGAGCTGGTGTCACCCGGGCAGCGGGAGTCCCTGCAATGAGCGCGGACGCACTGCCGGGGATCGACAAGCTGGCCACCGGGATCCCGGGTTTCGACGCGATTGCCCGGGGCGGTCTGCCCGAGGGGCGCACCACGCTGGTTGCCGGTACGCCGGGCAGTGCCAAGACGGTGTTTGCCGGCCAGTTCCTGGCTGCCGGTATCCAGCGCGACGACACACCCGGCGTGTTCGTGACCTGCGAGGAGGCGCCCGCGGACCTGCGGCGCAATTTCGGCGCCTTCGGCTGGTCGATGGCGGACTGGGAAGCCGACGGGCGCTGGACCTTCGTGGACGTGTCGCCGGATCCGGACGAGGAGACGGTGGAGGCCGGCAGCTACGACCTCGGGGCCCTGGTGGCGCGCATCGAGCATGCGGTGGAGCGCAGCGGGGCCCGCCGTCTGGCGATCGACTCCCTGGGCGCGATGTTTTCGCGCTTCCCGGATACGCGCCAGGTACGCCGTGACCTGTTCCGCATCGCCTCCCGGCTGAAGGCCCTGGGCGTGACGGCGGTCATGACCGCCGAACGCGAGACCGAATACGGCCCCGTTGCCCGTCACGGGGTCGAGGAGTTCGTCGCCGACAACGTGGTGATCCTGCGCAACATCCTGGAGAACGAAACCCGTCGGCGGACGCTGGAGATCCTCAAGTTCCGCGGTACGCAACACCAGAAGGGCGAGTACCCGTTCACCATCCTGCCGGAGGGCGGGCTGATCGCCATCCCGCTGTCGGCGATGGAGCTGACCCAGCATTCCACCGACGTGCGCACGACCTCCGGCAACGATGAGCTGGACCGGATGTGCGGCGGTGGTTTTTACCGCGACTCGATCGTGCTGGTATCCGGTGCCACCGGCACCGGCAAGACCCTGATGGCCACCGAGTTCACCGCGGGCGGGCTGGCGGCCGGCGAACGCTGCATGCTGTTCGCCTTCGAGGAAAGCCGCGAACAGCTGATGCGCAATGCGCGCGGGTGGAATGTGGACTATGCCCCGGCGGAGGGGGCCGGGAACCTGGCAATCCGCTGCGATTACCCCGAGGCCGCCGGGCTGGAAGACCATCTGGTCCGCATCAAGCAGGAAATCGACCGTTTCCGCCCGGACCGGGTCGCGCTGGACAGCCTGACCGCGCTGGAGCGGGTGGCCAGCCCGCGCGGTTTCCGCGAATTCGTGATCAGCCTGACCTCGTTTATCAAGGAGCGTCAGATCGCCGGACTGTTTACCGCTTCTACGCCGTCGCTGATGGGCGGCGCCTCGGTGACCGAGGCGCACATCTCCACCCTGACCGATTCCATCATCGTCCTGCGCTATGTCGAGATGCGCGGCCGGGTCGAACGCGGTCTGGCCGTGCTGAAGATGCGCGGCGCGGGCCATGATGCCGGGATCCGGTGCTTTAACATCGACGATCGCGGTATGCATATCGGCCAGCGCTTCAGCGGCGTGGAGGGCATCCTCGAAGGGCATCCCGTGCATGTGCAGCAAGGAGACGAGGACACATGATGCCGAATCCGGACCTTTCGATGCCCCCGGCCGCAGTGCCCGGCGCCGTGCTGTGGGCGGGCGACGGGGGCGGCGACTTCGCCGGCTCCGGTCCGTCGGGCGATGGCCTGCGGGCGATCCTCGAGGCCTCCGCCGATGCCATCATCGTGGTGGACTCGGCGGGCGTTCTGCGCTATGCCAACCCGGCCGCCAGCCGACTGTTCGGGCGCGACCTGCAGGCCCTTAGGGGCACCGGGTTCGGTTTCCCGACGGCTCCCGGACGCACCGAGATCGACGTGCTGCCTCCCGGCGAGGCCCCGCGCGTCGCCGAGATGCACGTGACCGCCCTGAGCTGGGACGGGGATGACGCCAGCCTGGCGATCCTGCGCGATGTCACCGAGCGCAAGGCCATGGAAGACGAGCTGCGCCTGGCGGCCCAGGTATTCGAGAACGCCTCCGAGGGGCTGCTGATCACCGATGCGGGGCAGCGTGTGCTGAAGGTGAACCCCGCCTTCATGTCCATCACCGGGTACCAGCCCGGCGAGGTGCACGGACGGCCGATGGGCGAACTGCTGGATTCCGAGCATCAGGACCCGGCCCTGCTGGAAACCATCGAAGCCGCGGTGCGCAGCGCCGGCCGCTGGGAGGGCGAGCTGGTCAAGCGGCGGCGCGACGGCGGGCCCTGCTACACCTGGACCACGGTGATCGCGGTTCGCGGCGAGATGGGGCAGCCGACCCATTTCATCGTGACCTTCGAGGACATCACCCGCTGGAAGGAGGCCCAGCAGCGCCTGGACCATCTGGCGCACGCCGATCCGCTGACCGACCTGCCGAACCGCACCGCCTTCCATCAGCATCTCGATCTGGCGCTGGGGCAGGCGCGGCGTCATGGCGATGTCGTGTCCGTACTGTTCGTGGATCTTGACCATTTCAAGCCCGTCAACGACGCTCTGGGCCACGCGGTGGGGGACGAGATCCTGCAGGCCGTGGCCGCACGCCTGCGCGAGACCGTGCGCGAGAGCGATCTGGTGGCCCGGCTGGGCGGGGACGAGTTCATCGTGCTGGTGCGGGACATCCGGCGCGAGGCCGATGCGGGAATCGTGGCCCAGAAGGTCATCGACGCACTGCAGGCTCCGTTTTACGTGCGCGATCACGAGATCCACATCGGGTCCAGCGTGGGCATCGCCATGTATCCGGATGATGGCCACGACTGTGACGGCCTGATCCACCAGGCCGACCAGGCCATGTATCGCGCCAAGGATTGCGGGCGCGGCCTCTTCGCATTCGCGAGCGAAGTCGGAGACAAACCGTCCCCGAAGCCGCCCCGGGGAGAGTCGACCGACTGCGCCTGAGCCCGGCCGCGGGGTTGCGGGATTCCGTCAGGCCGGGCAGGACTCGTCCGGGATCCTGCGCCGGTCGCCTTCATCGTCGCGTGCCTTGGCGGGCGTACCGACCGTCTCCAGTGGGGTCGCCGAGCGCTCGGTGTCGGCGACGGCGGAGCCCGCCCCGGTGATGAACAGGCCCAGTGCGGCCGCACCGGCGACCGTGATGGCGGTGTAGCGGGTGTAGCGATGGTTCATGACGCGCCTCCCGTGTTCCCTGCCCCGGAGATCGCTCGGCGGCGGTGACCCGGCGGCGGGAATGTTGCCTCTCGGTGGGTGACGGCCCGGCGCAGGGTTTATTCCGCCCCGGGTCCCTGCAGCCCGTGCCGGCGCATCTTCTCCCACAGGTTCTTGCGGCTGATGCCCAGGTGCTCCGCGGTCTGCGTGATGCGCCATTCGTGGTGTTCCAGCGCCTGGCGGATGTAGGCGGCCTCCTGCGCCTGTAGGTAGTCGGCCAGCGGAGGGCGGGATGCCGGGTCTGTCGCTTCGGTTGACGGGTCCCCGGAGGGCGGCAGGTGATCGGGGTCGGCCGGGTCGCACAGATCCGCCTCGCCCAGCACCGGGGCCGGGGAAAAGATGGTGGCCCGCTCCAGGCAGTGGCGCAGTTCGCGGACATTGCCCGGCCATTCGTGTTCCAGCATCGCCTGTTCCGCGTCGGCGGCCAGACGTCGGGGTTCGCCTCCTTCCCGGCGGGCCAGGTCCTCCAGGGTCTGGCGGGCCAGCCACAGGATGTCCTCGCGGCGGTCGCGCAGCGGAGGGATGCGCAGGTGCACGACGTTGATGCGGTAGAAGAGGTCCTCGCGGAAATCACCACGATCAACGTACTCGCGCAGGTTGCGATGGGTGGCACAGACCAGCCGCAGGTTCACGTCGAGCGGGTTTTCCGAGCCCAGCGGAGTGACCTGGCGCTCCTGGATGACGCGCAGCAGCTTGGCCTGCATGGCCAGCGACATGTCACCGATTTCGTCGAGGAACAAGGTCCCGCCGTCGGCCTGTTCAAAGACCCCGCGACGCTGGCGCGTCGCTCCGGTGAAGGCCCCCTTCTCGTGGCCGAAGAGTTCGGCCTCCAGGAGATTCTCGGGCAGGGCGGCGCAATTGACGGCCACGAAAGGGGCATCCGGATTCGGCCCCGCGTTGTGCAGGGCATGGGCGACGAATTCCTTGCCCGCACCGGACTCGCCGGTGATCAGCACGGTGGTCGCACGGGCGGCCACGCGTGGCAGCATCGCCGCCATGCGCTGCATCGGCAGTGACTTGCCCAGGGAAAGATCCGCTGCCGCAGAAACGGCATCAGCCGTTTGCATCCGCGGGTCTTCCTCGGCGCATAGTCCGCGGATCTGCCCGATCAGCGCGTCGAGGTCGAAGGGCTTGGTGATGTAGTCGGCCGCCCCCCGCTTGAGCAGGTCCACTGCGGTTTCCACCGCGCCATACCCGGTGATGAACAGGGTTCGCGGGGTCTCCTGGGCGAGGGTCTCCTGGAGTTGCGCAAACAGGGCGTCGCCCGTCAGGTCGGGCAGGCGGATATCGCTCACCATCAGGTGAAAGTGACGGTCGCCTTCGAGTGTCTCCCGGGCCGCGGCGGCGGTCTGGCACCAGGTGACTTCGAAGCCTTCCAGTTCGAAGCGGTCGTACAGCGATTCCCCCATGATGGGATCGTCCTCGACCAGCAGGATGCGGCAGGAAGATGTGGTCATGAGCGTTCCGAACGGTTGTCAGTGGGCGGCAGCGCGGGCTCCAGGGCCTCGGCCCGGGGCAGCCGGACCCGGAATTCGGTCCAGCCGGGCCGACTGTCGACGTCGATCGTCCCCTTGAGCTGGGTGGTGATCTGCCAGGTCATCCAGAGGCCGATGCCGCGTCCCGCGGCGGCTTCGCGCGGTTCGGCCCCCGGCGGGGCATCGGGTTCGAACAGGCGGGCGAGCCGGTCTTCCGGGATGTGCTGGCCGGTATTGCCGACCTGCAGGTTCAGGACATCGCCATCGTACCGGATGCGGCACTCGACCCGCCCGCCGTTCTCCACGGCCTGGGTGGCGTTGAGCAGCAGGTTGATGAGGATCTGCCGCACCAGCGCGGCGGGCAGGGGGATTGTTTCGCGCAGACCGTCATGCCAGTCGAGGCGCGCCTTCCTGCGCTGGATGTTCGGCTGGATCAGCGTGCGCACGTCCTGCAGGTCGGTGGGCGCCAGTGGCTGGCGTTCCGGACGTGCCTCGACCAGCAGCGCGGAGACGGTGTCGCGGATCTGCAGCAGGCCGCGTTCCAGCAGGTCCAGGGTGCGTGCTGTGCGGGCGTCGGTGTCACCGTGGCGTTTCTGTGTGCTGATGGCGTTGAGCATGCCGCCCAGCGGATTGTTGATTTCGTGGGCGATGCCGCCGGTGAGCCGACCGACGGCCGCCAGACGTTCCGAGGCCATGACCTGCTGCTCCAGGAGCTCCTTCTGGCGCAGTTCGGCGAGCATCTCGCGCAGGCGGCGGGAGAGCTGTCCGATCTCGTCGTTCGACTCCTGCAGCCGGCATTCCGGTTCTTCAGGGATGCGGTCACCGACGCGTTTCATGCAGTCGGCGAGGGTGGTCAGCGGGCGGGCCATGCGCCGCCCCCACCACCAGCTCAGTGGCAGGAGGGCCAGCAGGACCAGCAGGGTCACCGTCGCCGCGCGTTCCACCATCCCCACGAAGCGTGGCCAGTGGATGTCCCGCGGATAGCGCAGGATCAGGGTGCCCATCATGACCCCGTCGGCCATGACCGGCTGGAGCATGAAATAGTGTTCTTCCCCGACCAGACGTCGTGGAGCGGGCGGGGTGGCATCCGATGTTTGCGGGCGGCTGAACATGTCCTCGATGGCTTGCGCCACCGGGGTCGGGGATGCGCCGGCCTCCTCCAGCGAGGCGAGCATGCGGGTTTCCCCGGGCTGGCTGGAGACGAAGATGCGTTGCCGGTCGTCCACCAGCAACAGCTTGTCCGCGCCGTTGTCGCCCGCGACCAGGGGTGCGCGGATGATCTCGTAGGCGCGCCAGACGTCGTCGTTGCGCATCGGCTCGACCAGGGTCTCGCTCAGTACGCCACCGAGGATCTCGGCATTGTTGAACAGATCCTGGCGGAGCTCGTCATAGACTCGGGTCACGATCGCGCTGGTCAGCGCGATGGCCGTCACCAGCATCAGGGCCGTCGCCCGGGCCGGGATCTTGTAGCGCAGACTGAGGTTGGCCGGCGAGGGCCATTCAGATAGCCATTTCATCGGCGATCCGGCGCACGCTGTCGTAGAGCTCGGGACTCGTGGGGTCGAACCCGTCGAGCCCCAGGGCCGCAAGGATCCCGCGCCCCTCGTCGTGATCGGACATCGAGTCCAGCACCTCGCGACAGTGCCGGGCGTCCTCCTCGGGAAAGGCGTCACGCGCGACGATCGGCGGGAAACCGTGGTAACGCGAGCGCGAGACGATCCGGGTACGCGCGACCACCGCGGGTTCGTGTTGCTTCAGCATGTCCCAGACATAGCCATCCACGGCGGCTCCGTCCACCAGGCGTTCGGCCACGGCCTTGATGGCGTTGCGATGGGTCCACGACATGATCGTACGGGCAAAGTAGCCATCCGGATCCGCGCCGGTGGCGAAGATCGCATGACGGGGAAGGTGGTAGCCGGACAGCGAGTCCGGGTCGCTGTAGGCAAAGAAGCGGCCCTGCAGATCGGTGATGGTGTGGGTGTCCTGATCGGAGTCAGGAACAATCAGGTACGAACGGTAGAGGGGCCGTCCGTCGTAAACCGGGGTGACCAGCAGCCGTAACCGCTCTTCCTCGAGCACATAGGGGTAGCTGCACAGCCAGGCGACGTCGAGGTCACCCAGGCGCAGCAGCTCCATGACCTCGGCATAACTCCCCCGCTGGATAAAGCGCACCGGCCTGAGCAGTCGCTGTTCCAGGAAGTGCCGCCAGCGCCGCAGCAGCGCTTCGCGGTGGTCGAGAAAGACCGGCGTAAGACCGAAACGCAGCACGCGGGTTTCCGGACCGTCGGCCAGCAGCTTTCCGGCCGGCGCCGCCAGCGCCATTCCGAGAAAACCGCGTCGATTCAATATTCCCTCCAGCCGAACTCGCGGCGCGCCCCTTGGGAAACACTATTGATCAGTGTTTCCCCTGGTGAACGTTCGTGAACATTCTGTAACGTGGTGAACAGACTGTACACCGGTAAACGGGGCGGCCGGAACGGTCGTCGGTTCGAGTTTCAGTCCTTGATGGCCAGGACCGTCGCACGGATACGCAGCGGATGGCCGGCCAGCGGGTGGTTGCCGTCGAGCAGTGCGCCGCGCTCGGTCAGTTCCACCACCCGCAGCTGCCATGCACGCCGGCCCGACTCGTCTCCGGTGTACAGTGGCAGTCCGGGTTCCAGGCGTACGTCGGCGGGCAGGTTGTCGCGCACCGCCTCGAAAACCAGTTCCGGACGGCGTTCGCCGAAGGCGCGGGCCGCGGGGATTTCCAGCTCTTCCGGCTGTCCCGTCGCCAGGCCGAGCACGGCTTCGTCGAGCCCCGGCAGCGGGGGTGTTTCGGCCCCGATGCGAAGGCGGATTTCGTGTTCGTCCGCATCCAGTCCGGCAGTATTCAGAGGCAGTTCACCCTCGGGTCGGATACTGTAGCGAAGGTGAACGTGATCACCGTTGCGCACGCAGCGATCGGAGGCTTCGTGATTCGGCGGCATAGGGTGTCCCGTTCAGGAAATAAAAGGGTCAGGGCCCGCACGGGGCGGGCCGCCTGACAAGGCCCACAGGAGGAGCACGCTTCACCGGCTCCGGAAGCAAGACTCGGACCATGTTGAAATACGGCTATTATTCAATGGCTTGGGGTTTTCCTGTCGGCTGTCGATTACCGCGGGGTAACATCGCCCGCGGTTCGATGGCGCCGGAGGTTACACTCCGGTAACGGGTTTACGGTGCGCCATGACCCCTTGTCCCTGACAGGCATGAGGGAAGAGACCGGCCCGAACCGGCGTCCTGTCAGGGTGGGGCCCGGACGAACCGGGCTGGACAGAATTTCGCAAAGAACTGGGGAGAACGATTGATGACGATGAACAGATGGCTCGTGACGGGGTGCCTTTCCCTCGTCATGGCCACCACGGCGGCCGCCGGGGTGGAGATCCCGGCGGACAGTGAACGCCTGAGTGATGCGCGCACCTCCGATCTCGAACGGGTGGACGCGCTGCAGCCCGTGCGCGTGGCCGAAGATATCTACGCAATCATTGGTTCCGTGGAGAACCGCACCTACGAGAACGAGGCCCTGAACGTGAATCTGGGCTTCGTGGTCACCGAAGAAGGCGTGGTGCTGATCGATTCCGGCCCCTCCCGGCGTTTCGGCGGGCTTCTGGAAGAGGCGGTGTCCGAAGTGACCGAAAAACCCGTGACGCACGTGATCGGGATCGGCGCCCAGGACCACCGCTGGCTGGCCAATGGCTATTTCGAGGAGCAGGGTGCGGAGCTGATCGCGCTGGAACGGACGGTCGCGACCCGACTGGACTTTGCCGACCGTCATATGGACCGGCTCTCGGGCGTGCTGGATGATCGGTTCGAGGGTAGCGAGCCGGTGGTGACCGATGCGCCGCTGGAAGGCGACCGGCAGGTGCTGGAGATCGGTGGTACCGAATTCCATCTGGAATACTGGGCGGATGCCCACTTCCCGGGTGACGCGGTGCTGTATCTGCCCGCAACCGACGTTCTGTTCTCCGGCGACCTGGTCTACGTCGACCGTATCCTCGGTATCCATCCGTGGAGTGACCCCGTGCAGTGGGTGGAAGCCCTCGATCAGCTGGAAGAGCGCGCCCCGGCCGCCGTGGTACCGGGGCACGGCGACGTGGCCGACATGGCGCGGGTGAAGGCCGACACGATCGATTACATGCGCTACATCACCGAGGGTTCGGCCCGGCACATTGAGGACTGGTCCAGCCTGGACGAAGCCGTGAACGATCTGGCGGATGCTCCGCAGTTCGAACATCTGCTCCATTTTGATCAGTGGCACCGGACGAACGTGAACCGGACGTATCTTTTCATGGAGTGACGGCGGCCCCGCTTCGCCCGACAGAGGCCCCGGTACCGGAAACGGTGCCGGGGCTTTTTTGTGTGCTTTCGTTGAACGCTCCCGGCGTCACCGTGAGGTAACCGGCGTCCGGCCGCTCGTGTACGCCCTCGTCACCGTGCAGTAACGCCGGGCGAAAGGAAAAGATCGCATGGCGCGCCATGGAGGCATTTCGGGAACACGGCATGTCCCTTGCTTCGGATTGGGTGATTGGTGGCCCCCGGGCCCTGACTTTCCGAGCCGGAGCGTTCATGTCATCAGCCGATACCGCCGAAATCCGGTTTCGCCGGTTGCACCCGGATATCTCCGAACTGGCCTTTCTGGCCGAGGACTGCCTGCCGGCGCGTTCGCCGCTGTCGCGCTGCGATGACTGCGCGCGCGCCTGCCCGGTGGATGTCCTGACGGCGGTCAAGGGGAAGCTGGAGCTGAGCGATGGCTGTCTGCGCTGCGGACGTTGTGCTGCCGCCTGTCCCACCGGTGCCCTGCGCGCGGCGGATTTCCCGCGCACCGAGGCCATGCAGGAGATGCCCCCGGCCCGCGACGAACCCCTGTATGTGGACTGCTGGCGGGTGCCGGAGGAGGTATCTCCGGAAGGGGCCCTGCGCGTGCCCTGTACCGGCGGACTCGACGCGGGGGCGGTGGCCGAGCTGACGAGTCTGCGTGATGGCCCGGTGGTGGTGCTGGATCGTGGCTGGTGCGAACGGTGTCCCGCCGGGGGGTGTGCCCGCCCGGCGCAGACCGCCCTGGAAACCGCGGCCGCGGCCCTCGACGCCGCGGAGGCGATGGAATCGCTGCTGCCGCGGTTCGAGGCGCGCGGGTTGCCGCGCGAACGGGCACGGGGCGACGGCCCGCCGGCGCGTTCGGCCATGACTGCCGTGAGCCGTCGCGGCCTGTTCCGGCGCATGGCCGGGGAGGTCGCCGGAGCGCTGGACGACACACCCATGGAGGCCGAAGGCGAGGGCCCGTCGCGCCCGTTGCGCGATCGCATCCCCGCGCCCCCGCGACAGCGCATGGTGCGCGCGCTCGAGCGTTTCGATGAAACGCTCCCGGCCAGCCAGCGCCCCGGACTGAACGTGGATCAGGACGCCTGCTGTAACCAACGGGTGTGCGCCTCGCTGTGTCCCACCGGGGCGCTGGAGGCCTTCGATGCCGAGGGCGGGAGTGGACTGCACTTCCGTCCGGAGGAGTGCATCGGTTGCGAATTGTGCGTGCGCGTATGTCCCGAGCGCGCGCTCACCTCGTACCCCGAAGGGGGGCAGTCGGGAGAACTGACCCGGCATGCATTCCGCCGTTGTCCGGAATGCCGGAGACCGTTCGCGGGCGGCGAAGGACGTTTCTGTCCGTCCTGCGACAAGAAATACGGCCTGCTCGCGGGGGGTGGTTACGAGCTGCTCTTCGGGCAGGCCCCCGATTCCCGGGCGCCCGATGGCTGCGGTGCCCGGGTACAACAGGCGAGTCGCGATGCGGCCAGCGCCGATGCGAAGACGAGAGGGAGTGAGAGTCCGATATGAAGAATATCCTCGAGAGCATGTTCACGCGGAGGCGGTTTCTGCAGACCTCCGGGGCAACCGGGGCCGCGGCGTTCGGCGCCGCCGGCATGGCCAAGCTGACCGGCTTTTCCGCGGCCGGGGCGGGCGGGGCTGCACCGTCGAATGCGGCCGCGGCCTCCAACGGCAGCTGGAAGGACCTGCAGATGACCAAGAACATCTGCCACCAGTGTCCGGCCCGCTGCGGCATCAATGTCTACACCCATGAAGACCCGTCCACCGGTAACCGGCGGGTGACGAGCATCTACGGCGACCCGGGCAATCCGATCGCCAACGGCAAGCTGTGCCCGAAGGGGCATCTGGGAACGTACTTCCTCTACGACCCGGACCGCTTCAAGCAGCCCATGCGCCGGACCAACCCGAACAAGGGTCGGGACGAGGATCCGGGATGGGAGCCCATCTCCTGGGACGAGGCC
The DNA here is from genome assembly GCF_000377885.1 of Thioalkalivibrio sp. AKL17. NCBI lineage: Bacteria > Pseudomonadati > Pseudomonadota > Gammaproteobacteria > Chromatiales > Ectothiorhodospiraceae > Thioalkalivibrio > Thioalkalivibrio sp. AKL17. Next base: position 36,481 of record NZ_KB898765.1, on the reverse strand, counting down.
TACGACGAGATCGCCGGGCGGATCAACGAACTGCGCGAGAATGGCGAGGCTCACAAGATTGCGCATCTGTACGGTCGCGGCTGGGGGCCCTCGGACGCGGGCCTGTATGGCGACTGGGGCAAGCTGGTGGGCACCCCCAACGCGGCCATTGGTCATGCCTCCATCTGCGCGGAAGGTTCCAAACACGCCAAGGGCGCACTGGAAGGCAACGTGTCGTACAACTCCTACGACTACAACAACACCAACTACCTGCTGATCTTCGGCGCCGGCTTTCTCGAGGCCTTCCGCCCGTACAACTACCTGATGCAGGTCTGGGGTCACATCCGCACCAAGAGCCCGAAGACCCGGGTCACCACGGTGGACGTGCGCATGAACCCCACCATGGCGGCATCGGACCGCTACCTGATGACCAAACCCGGCACCGACGGGGCCCTGGCCCTGGCCATGGCCCACGTGATCCTCACCGAAGGGCTGTGGGATCGCGAGTTCGTGGGGGACTTCGACGACGGCGAGAACCGCTTCTCCACCGGCTCCACCGTGGACGCGGAGCGCTTCGAGGAGGTCTGGACCCGGGGGCTCGCCGACTGGTGGAACGCCGAGCTCAAGGACCGCACGCCGGAATGGGCGGCCGGGATCACTGGCGTTGACGCGGACGACATCCGCCGGACGGCGGTGGAATTCGGTTCCACGCGCCCGGCCATGGCGATCTTCGAGCGCGGCCCCACCGCGCACACCAACGGGGTCTATAACGGCATGGCGATCCATGCGCTGAACGCGCTGTCGGGCTCGATGTTCGCCGAGGGCGGGCTGTTCTACCAGATGGGCCCGTCCTATGCTTCCGGGCCGGCCGATGCGGACGACTACCGCGACGGGATCTCGCGGACCATGGAAGGCCGCTATCCGCGCATCGACATGGCCGGCACCGAGCGCTGGCCGTTCGCCGGGACCATGATGCAGGAGGTCGCGAAGAACCATAACGCCGGCGACCCCTACAAGCTGAAGATGGCGATGTTCTACACCACCAATCCCATCTGGACCGCGCCGGATGCGCCGGAGTGGGAAAAGATGATGAGCGAGATCTTCGTGGTGGACACCTCGCCGTATCCCGGCGAGACCGCGAAGTTCGCCGACATCGTGCTGCCCGAATCGACCTACCTCGAGCGCCTGCAGGACTCGCCGACCTATCCGTTCGAGGGCTGGCCGATGACCGCGCTGCGCGTGCCGGCGGTGGAGCCGATCTACGACACCACCGAGTTCGGCAACATGATGATCGAGATCGGCAAGCGGATTAAGGGGCCCACCAGCGACTACTACCGTCAGGTGGATAACGTCGAGAACCTGCTGAAGCACCTGGCCCGCGGATTCGAGGATGATCCCGGCGACAACGGCGTCGACGGCTGGGAGGCCTGGAAAGAGCAGGGGGTCTGGTACAAGAAGCCCTACCACTGGAAGCAGCACCGTGGCGTGTTCTACGAGTGGGATGGCGAGGGCTACAACATCGAGATGACCGAGGAAGAGGTCAGGGAAAAGCTCATGCCCACCGAATCGGGCAAGTTCGAGTTCGATTCCTCCTACCTGCGCGCTGAGGTCGACTACATCACCCAGCATCTGAACGTGAGCCGGGACCGGGTCGGTTTCCCGCAGTGGCTGGATCCGGAATACACGGGCGGCAATCGGGACCTGCACTTCGTCACGCCCAAGACCCCGATGACCGCCGAGGGTCGCAGCGGGAATATCCCGCAGGCCACGGCCCTGATGCAGCCCAGCGTTGGCGGCAACGATCGCTGTTACGTGGAGATGCACCCGCAGACGGCGCGCGAGCGCGGCATCAAGGACGGCGACCGGGTCCGGATCACGGCGGATCTCGGCAGTATCGAGGCCTACGTGCGCCTGATGCCGCAGAACCGTCCGGACACCATCATCCTGCCCTACGAGCACGGGCACTGGGCCCAGGGGCGCTGGGCCGAGGCCCAGGAGCGTGCCACCGCACCGGGTAACCCCAACGAAATGACCGAAAACGTCTCGGACCCGATCTCGGGCCTGGCGGCCTATTACACCGGCCGGGTCGATGTCGAGCGCGTCTGAGCGCGCGGTCCGGAACGCAAGAGGAGACTAGAGAATGGCGAAATGGGGAATGGTCATTGACCTCGATAAATGTACGGGCTGCCAGGCCTGTACCACGGCCTGTGACATGGAGAACGACACCCTGCCGGGCGAGAGCTGGCAGGACGTTCTGTACTACACCGAAGGGGAGTATCCCAGTGGTCAGATGAAGTGGCTGCCACGGCCCTGCATGCAGTGCGAGGACCCGTCCTGCGTGCATGTCTGCCCGACCCGGGCCACCTACAAGGACCACGATGCGGGCGGCATCGTGTTCATCGACTGGGACAAGTGTATCGGCTGCAAGTACTGCATGATCGCCTGCCCCTACGGCGTGCGGTTCTTCGCGGATGAAAAGCCGCTGGTGGAGCCGGATCTCAAGGAGGTCTTTGCCGGCAGCGGCGGGCAGCTGTGGGATCCGCCGGGGCAGAGCCCGGATACCGACTATCGCCGTGGCATCGGCGTGCAGCCCAAGGGCGTCGTGTCCAAGTGCACCTTCTGCTACCACCGCGTGAAGGAAGCCCCCGAAGGGGTCCCGGACCTCGACGAGGATGATCCCGAGCTGGTCGATTACGTTCCGGCCTGTGTGCGGACCTGCCCGCCCAAGGCCCGGTTCTTCGGCGATCTCGACAATCCCGCCAGCAATGTCAACAAGCTGATCGGGAACAAGAACGGCATTCGCCTGAAGGACCACACCGGCAACCGCCCGCAGGTCTACTACCTCGGCGCCGGCGCGGGCATCCCCGCGTTCCAGCCCAAGTCGTAAGGGAGACGATTCATGACTGCGCAAGACAACCAATCGGGCAATCCGGCGCTGTTCACGCCGATGCTCTACGTCGGAGCGGCGATCGCGATCATCGCGTTCGTCTTTTCCGGCTTCATGCTGATGACCCAGGGTCACGCCGCATTCAACATGGATGCGAACGTGGCGTGGGGTCTGCCCATTTCCACCTACGTGTACTTCGCCCTGATGTCCTCGGGGCTCACGCTGCTGGCCGCGCTGGCCATGGTGTTCGGGTTCAAGCAGTACTACCCGCTGGTGAAGCGGGCCATCTGGCTGGCGATCATCACCCTGGTCGCCGGGCTTGCGGTGCTGGCCATGGAGATCGGTCACACCTTCCGCATGTTGTGGGCCATCCCGCTGAACCTGCAGGTCGAGTCGGCCATGTTCTGGATGGGCGTGTTCTATCTGGCGGATCTGATCTTCCTGCTGTGGAAGTTCCAGCGCATGGAACGCGGCGACTGGAGCAGCAAGCTCAGCCGTCAGGTCGGAATCGCGGGTTTCATCGCCGTGGTGCTGGCCGCCGGGACGCTGGCGCTGGTGTTCGGCATGATGAGCATGCGTCCGTTCTGGTACGACCCGACCCTGCCGGTGTGGTTCTACGCCACCGCCGCGCTGACCGGTGTCGCCGCTCTGGTGTTCTTCACCTACCTGAGCTACGGCATGAATACCGAACGCATGCCGAAGGCGCTGCGCATGGACATGGAAGGCCCGCTGCCGCGGCTGTTCCTGATCCTGCTGTTCATCACCCTGGTGATGTTCCTGGCGCGTCTGACCACCGGGCTGTATGCCAATGCGACCGAAGTGAACGTGGTGTGGGCGGACTACCTGCTGGCTTCGGGCTGGTTCCATCTCGGCGTGTGGGGCGGCATCCTGCTGCCGTTCGTGCTGTTGCTGGCACGCGGCCTGCGCCAGTCGCCGGCGATCCAGATGCTGGCCGCGGTGCTGGTGCTGGTGGGCATGTTCATCGAGCGCCTGTATTTCGTGGTTGGCGGTCAGGTGGTCCCGCTGTTCAAGGGCACCTGGGAGCGTGACCTGGTGGCCTACGTGCCGTCGCCGACGGAATGGGTGCTGACCGTCATGGGTATCGCCCTGGTCTTCGCCCTGTATGCCCTGGGCGAGCGGCTGTTCAACCTGAGCGACATGCCGCAGGCAGAGCCGGGCGAGGCCGAAGCCGAACCCGAAGCCACGGCCGAAGCACGCTCTTGAGCGGCCGGCCATCCGCGTGAATGTGGCACGGCCACAGGGACGGGCCGGGGTACGCCTCCGGCCCGTTTTTGTATACAAGGAGCGAAAATGAACCTTGAAGCAACGCAAACCGAAACCGATTTCCTGGTCCCCTTCGGCGAGACCCTGCTCTGCCTCGGGCAGGCGTTCCTGACGCCGAAGGAATCCGAGCGGGCGAATGCCCTGCGGGACGACCTGGTTCCGGATCTCGAAGCCCTGCGGGAAGCGACCGGAGTCCCCGCAGCCGGGGCACTGGACGCCCTGGCGTCGGCACTGCGGTCCACCGCGGACGCCGAGGGCGGCCTGCTGCGCGTCTACAGCCGACTGTTCCTGGCTCCTCCGTTTCCGGCTCCTCTGAATGCCGGCATCCAGCTCGACGGGGCCCTGATGGGGCAGAGCACGGTGGAGATGGAACGTTTTTACCAGCGCCACGGCCTGACCCGGGACCGCGAATTCCGCGATCTTCCGGATCACCTGGCCCTGCAACTCCAGTTCGTCGCTTTCCTGCACGCGAAGGCCGCGGAGACGGAGGACCGGGAGGAATGCGCCGCGATCGCCGGTGATGCGCGCTATTTCGTGCGTCAGCTGATGCTGTCGTGGTTCCCCAGATGGCTGGAACAGCTGGACGAGGCGGTAACGCACCTCCCGACCGCGGAAGCCTGGCGCCAGCTGGGGCGGGTGACCCGCGACGTGCTGGAGGCCGACGTGGTCTACCTGGAGGCCCTGGCTCCCGAAGTGCACGCCGAAACCGCCGCCAGGCCGTCGCTGGAAGAGGCACTGGACGCGCGCATGGCGCCCGAGCGCTCGCTGGAGGCCCCGGCCGCCTGCCGGGTGTGCGGCAAGGAATTCGCCATGGGCCGCGACATGGTGTTCATGCTGCAGCAGCTGCAGGCGCGCGGGCTGGAGACCGAACACCTGGAGGCCTGTCCGGATTGTCGTGCCGGCGAGATGGGACTGTCGGAAACCACGGTGGAATTGCCGGCGGCGGTGAGCAAGCATGTCTGACCAATCCAGGAACGGCGATCGGGGTCTGGTCGACCGGCACGGGAGGCGCATCGAATACGTACGCGTGTCGGTCACCGACCGCTGCGACCTGCGCTGCTTTTACTGCATGCCGGAGGGCTTTCGCGATTTCGAAGTGCCCGAGCACTGGCTGACCTTCGACGAGATCGAGCGGGTGATGGCGGCCTTCGGGCGCCTTGGCACCCGACGCGTGCGCCTGACCGGGGGCGAGCCGCTGGTGCGCCACAACATTCCGGATCTGGCGGCGCGGCTGAACGCCCTGCCGGGCATCGACGACATCTCGCTGTCCACCAATGCGGTGCGTCTGGCGAAGCACGCCGACGCGCTGGCCGCGGGCGGGGTCGGGCGCATCAACGTGAGCCTGGACACCCTGCGCGCGGAGGTCTTCAAGGACGTGACCGGCGGCAAGCTGGAGAAGGTGCTGGACGGGCTGATGGCGGCGAAGCGCGCCGGGCTGGACCCGATCAAGATCAACATGGTGGTGATGGGCGGCATCAACGATATTGAGGTCGGCGACATGGTCGACTTCTGCATCGAGCACGGTTTCACCCTGCGTTTCATCGAGACCATGCCGGTGGGCGACACCGGGCGCGCGGCGAACGAAGGCCACTACGTGAACCTGCAGGACGTGCGCCGCGACCTGGAGCAGCGTTTCGAGCTGCTCCCCGGGGTGATGCCCGGCGGCGGCCCGGCGCGCTATGTGCAGGTGGCGGGCACGGACATCCGCATCGGCTTCATCACGCCGATCTCGCAACACTTCTGCGACACCTGCAACCGCGTGCGGCTGTCGGTGGACGGCACCATCCATACCTGTCTGGGCAACGAGCACAGCCTGGCGCTGCGCCCGCGGCTGCGTGACGGCTGCAGCGATGCCGAGCTGGAAGAGGCAATCCTCGAGGCGATCGCGCTGAAGCCCGAGCGCCACGAATTCAACGAGCGCCCGGAGAAGGTCATGCGCTTCATGTCCATGACCGGGGGGTGATCTCCCGCTGACGCTCGGGGGGCGGCCCCGCCCGGCCATTGCAAGGCGACGGGCCATGTCGGATGATCGGATCCTGCCCGGGGAAGCGGACGGGCCCCGGGTGCGTCTTTCCCGCGGTGGATCCTTTCTTTCGCGAGGTTCAATGTGCGGTCGATTCCGTGGTCCCGGACGGGGCGTGCGCTGTTGTGGCTGGTCTTTCTCCTTTTGCCGTTGGGCCTGCTGGCCGACGGCGCGGCGAAGGAGTTCACCATCGAACTGGATGGCGGGGATCTCCTGGAGGTAGAGACCCTCGGCGAGGCCGAAGGCACGGGTCCGCTGTTCATCTGGCTGATCCCGGCGGCCGAGGAGCTGGATGCCCCGCGCGAGCTGCTGGGCGAACTGGCGGAGCAGGGCGCCACGGTGTGGGTGGTGGACCTGCTCGATTCGCTGTTGCTGGAACGCGCCAGTTCCACCGTGCGCGGGCTGGAGGGCAAGCCCGCCGCGGCGCTGCTGGAGGAGGCCGGGGCGCAGGGTTATGCCCCGGTGACGCTGGTGGCCTCCGACCGCATGGGCGTGCCCGCGCTGCGCGGGCTGCGCGAATGGCAGGCGGCGACCGACGATCCGGATGCCGTGGCCGGCGCGATCCTGCTGTTCCCCAATCTGTATCGCGGCACCCCTGCCGCCGGCGATGACCCGGAGCTGTTCGGGATCGTGGACGCAACCAACATGCCGGTGGCGGTGTTCCAGCCCGCCGACGGGGCCCATGCGGCCCGCCTGCCGGAACTGATGCGGCATCTGTACGCGGCCGGCAGCCCGGCGCTGGCGCGCATCATCGCCGGCGAGCGCGACTACTACATGCGCCCCGACGAGGCGGGCAGTGACGCGGTCGGGCGAACCCCGCAGCAGCTGCTTTCGACGGCGCGCGTGCTGGCGGGCCTGCCGCGCCCGGGACAGGTCGCCGAACTGGACGAGGAGCGCGACCAGCCGCTGGGCAGCGAGCACGGGATGGTCGAGCGCGAGCCCGAGGAGCCTCCCGGCTACGAGCTGACCGCCGCGCGCGGCGAGACCCACCGGCTGGAGGATCGTGCCGGTCAGGTGACGCTGGTGAACTTCTGGGCCAGCTGGTGCCCGCCCTGCGTGCACGAGATCCCGTCGATGAACCGCCTCGAAGGCTCGTATGACGAGGACGAGTTCGCGATCGTGTCGATCAATTTCCGCGAGTCGCCCGAGCACATCCTGGAATTCATGGAAGAGGTCGAGGTCGATTTCCCGGTGCTGATGGACGAGGATGGGGCGGTCTCGCAGGAATGGGGCGTGTTCGCCTTCCCCAGCTCGTTCCTGCTGGACCGCGAGGGCCGGGTGCGGTATTCCGTGAACGAGGCCATCGAGTGGGACACCGACGAGGTGCGTGAAGTGATCGACGAACTGCGCGACGAACCCGCCCCCAACGACACGCCCTGACCCAACGGCCCGAGGAGACCCCTTGTTCGATCTGCGCCGCCTGCTGCCCCCGCTGATTCTCGGCCTGTTCGTGCTGGCGATCGCGGGCACCCTGTGGATGGGGGATCGCAGCGAAGATACCGCCGCCCCGCAGCCCGTGCCGGGCGATCCGGCGGAGCGGAAGGGGGCGCTGGTCGACGAGGTGGTGTTCACGGTGGAATCCGACCCCGGCCGCATCACCGCACTGATCGAGCGCGGTTCGCATCACCTGTTCGGTCAGGGGCTGGATTCGGCCTCGTTGTTCCGCCAGATCCAGGCCTCGCCACGGGTGGGCCACCATTTCTCGCGCGGATCCGTGTCCGAACTGACCCTGAACCCCGCGGTCACCGATGACGGCGCGCTCAACCCCTTCTCCGACCGCCGGATCCGCGAGGCGATGAACTGGCTGGTCGACCGTACGCATATCGCCGAGGAGCTGTACGGTGGACTGGCGGCGCCGCGCTATCTGCCGCTGAATACCGCGTTCCCCGACTATGCCCGCCTGGCCGATACCGCGCGCGAACTGGAGATCCGCTATCGCCACGACACCGAACGCGCCGAGCGGGTGATCGGCGAACGCATGCAGGCCCTGGGCGCGGAGCGCCGTGACGGCCGCTGGTATTACGAGGGCGAGCCGGTGGTGATCAAGGTCCTGATCCGCACCGAGGACAACCGCGAGCGGGTGGGTGATTACGTGGCCAACCGGCTGGAGGATCTGGGGTTCGAGACCGAGCGGCTGTATCGCACGGCGGACGAGGCCACCCGGCTGTGGATCGCCAGCGATCCCGCCGAGGGCCGCTGGCACGTGTACACCGGGGGCTGGGTCTCCACCGTGATCAACCGCGATGTCGGCGACGACTTCAGCTACTACTACACCCCCCGAGGGCGCCCCGATCCGCTGTGGCAGGCCTACGATCCCGATCCGGAGCTGGATGAACTGGCCGAGCGTCTGGAGCGCCGCGAGTACCAGTCCGTGGAGGAGCGCGAGGAGCTGATGGGGCGCGCGCTGGAGCTGGCCATGGAGGATTCCGTGCGGATCTGGCTGGTGGACCAGCAAAGTGTCTGGCCGCATGCCGAAAACGTCGAGGTGGCGGTGGATCTGGCCGGCGGAGTCACCGGGTCCGGTCTGTGGCCGTATACCCTGCGCTTTCGCGACGGCTTGGGCGGCCGGGTGGTCATCGGTACCCCCAGCATGCTCACCGAGCCCTGGAACCCGGTGGCGGGATCCAACTGGATTTTCGACCAGATGATCCTGCGCTCGCTGTCCGATCCGGCGGCGCTGGCGGATCCCTTCACCGGGCTGTACCGGCCCCAGCGCATCGAACGCGCCCGGGTCACGGTGGAAGAGGGCGCCCCGGTCGGGCGCACCCTGGACTGGGTGGAGCTGGAGCATGTGGAGCGCATCGAGGTGCCCGGGGATGCCTGGCTGGACTGGGATGCCGGCGAGGGGCGCATGGTCACCGTGGACGAGAAGGAGCCCGACGGTATTACCGCGCGCTCGCGCACCGAGATCGAGTTCGAGTCGGGGTATCTCGAGCGCTACTGGCACGACGGCTCGCGGGTGTCGGTGGCCGACATGATCCTGCCCTGGATCCTGACCTTCGAGCGTGCGAACGAGGACAGCCCGCTGTTCGATCCCGGGCACGTACCCACGTTCTCGGTGTACCAGCGGCATTTCCGTGGCTGGCGCATCACCGACACCGATCCGCTGACCGTCGAGGTCTACAGCGACCAGGTCTACCCCGATGCCGAGAGCCTGGTGGCCAACCGCGTGCCCTCGGTGCAGCCATGGCATGTCCTGGGATTGGGGATCGAGGCGGAACGCCAGGGCGATCTGGCCTTCTCCACCGGGCAGGCGGACCGGCGCGGCGTGGAACAGACCCACCTGGTTTCCGGCCCGGCACTGTCGATCCTGCGCGACTACCTTGAGGGCGCGGCCGCCAGCGGGCGGGTACCTTATGCCCCGGTGCTGGGGGAATGGGTGGCGGACGACGAGCCGGCGCAGCGCTACGCCGCACTGCAGGACTGGTACGCCGAGCGCGGGCATTTCTGGGTCGGCGACGGCCCGTTCTATCTGCATCGGGTGCGTCCGGTGGAGGGCAGCCTGGTGCTGCGGCGCTTCGAGGACTTCCCGGATCCGGCCGACAAGTGGCTGCGCTTCGCCGAGCCGCGCATCCCGGAGCTGGTGGTGGAGGGGCCGCTGATCGCCGAACTGGGCGAGTCCATGAATGTGGATCTGGACATCGGCTTCGCCGGCGAGGCCTATCCGCCGGAGGACATCGAGGAGGTGCGCTGGATGCTGTTCGACGGGGATGACGAACTGGTGCGGCGAGGTGCGATCGAACCCGGGGAGGACGGGGGCTGGCGCCTGGAGCTGGATACGGAGACCCTGGAGGCCCTGGGGACCGGGGCCAACAGCCTGGAGATCGCGGTGACCGCGAGGCCGGTGGCGCTGCCGGCATTCGCCTCGCATGCCTTTGCCACGGTGCCGGGCGGGCGCCTGCCCGAGGTCCTGCCGGAGGGCGCTGATGACTGAGTCGGCCACCGGCATGCGGCGCGGGCTGGGGCGGGATCTCCGGCGACTGACCGTGTTCACCGGCAAGCGCCTGCTGGCCCTGCTGGTGACGGTGCTGATCGGGGTCTATCTGACCATCGTGATCGCTAACATGGGCGGGCAGGTGGATGACCTGCGCCTGGCCCAGATCGAGACCGATGCGGCCGAGGCGGTGCGCGCCGATCCCGCTTTCCATGACCTGCCGTCGGAGGAGCGCAACGAGCTGATCGAGGAGCAGGTGGCCCTGGAGGTCGAGCGCCTGCGCCTGGACGAGCCCTTCATCTGGCGCAGCTTCGACTATCTCTATCAGGCGATGATCCTCGATCTCGGACGGGCCGAGGAGATGCATTCCGACGCCGGCTCGCGCGAGGTCTACCAGATCATCGTGGAGCGCCTGCCGGCCACCCTGCTGCTGTTCGGCACCGCCAACCTGCTGGTGTTCTTCGTGGCGGTGTTTGCCGCCCTGGGGCTGTCGCGGCGCTACGGCTCGGCGCTGGATCAGAGCGTCATCGGGCTGGCGCCGAGCTCGGCGGCGCCGGGCTGGTTCTACGGCATCTTCCTGATCCTGCTGCTGGCGTTCATCTGGCCGCTGTTTCCCACCGGGGGCATGGTCGCCGTACCGCCTCCGGAGGACGGCTGGGCCTATGCGGCCTCGGTGCTGCGGCACATGGCGCTGCCGGTGCTGGCGATGTTCATCTCGCAGATCTTCATCTCGATCTATTCCTGGCGCACCTTCTTCCTGATCCACTCCAGCGAGGACTACGTGGAGATGGCACGCGCCAAGGGGTTGCCGGATCGCCTGATCGAACAGCGCTACATCCTGCGGCCGACGCTGTCGCCCATCGTGACCAGTTTCCTGCTGATGCTGATCGGGCTGTGGAGCGGCGCGATCATCCTCGAACAGGTGTTCAACTGGCCGGGTCTGGGCACGCTGCTGTTCGAGGCCATCGGCCATCGCGATACCCCGGTGATCATCGGATCGGTGGTGATCTTCGCCTACCTGCTGGCCATTACCGTGTTCGTGCTGGACTTCCTCTACGCCATCCTCGATCCGCGCGTGCGCATTGAAGGAGGTCGTTCATGAGTCCCTGGAGCGAGGGCCTGCGTCGGCTGCGACGTTATCCGTCGGCGGTAGCGGGGATGCTGATCATCCTCGCCCTGCTGGGCACGGCGATCTACGCGGTCACGGCCATCCCGTACAGCGAGGCGCAGGAGCTGTGGCGCGGCGGCGAGGAATGGCAGGACCTGCCGGTGAATGCGTCACCGGCCTGGACCGACCGGCTGACCGGGGGCAACGCGCCGCCGACCCTCAGTGTCGGGGCGGATGCGGAACAGCGCAGCATGGCCCCGTTCGAGGGCGGCCGCATCGAGGAGCAGACCCTGCACTTCGAGTTCGACTACGACGACTTTCCCAGTGAGCTCAACCTGTTCCTGGATGCGGAGTTCGAGAGCCGCGCGCCGTTCGTGCGCATGACCTGGGAGCGCCCGGACGGCACGGAGGTGGCCCTGGGTTCGCGCCGTGTGGGGGCCCGCGAACGGGTGTCGATCTCGCAGGACAGCGCGCTGGAGGCCCGTCTGCGGCAGGCGCCGCAGGTCGGGCTGTTCAGCGACCCCGAAGCCGCGGAGCCCGAGGTGATGCCCGGGACCTATCGCCTGGTGCTGGAAGCAGTGCATTTCGAGGAAGAAGGCCGGCTGGATCCCGAGCTGGTCGCCTACGGGCAGGTCCACGGGCTGTTCGGCACCGACCATCAGCGCCGCGATCTGTCCGTGGCCCTGCTGTGGGGCACCCCGGTGGCGCTGGCGTTCGGGCTGATCGCCGCGGTGGGGACCACCATCACCACCCTGATCATCGCCGCCGCCGGCGTGTGGTACGGCGGCTGGGTGGATGCCGCGATCCAGCGCCTGACCGAGGTCAACATCATCCTGCCGCTGCTGCCCATCCTGGTGATGGTGGGCACGCTCTATTCCACCAGTATCTGGCTGATGCTGGGCGTGGTGGTGGCCCTGGGGATCTTCTCCGCCGGGATCAAGATGTACCGTGCGATGCTGCTGCCGATCCGCCAGGCCCCGTACATCGAGGCGGCGCGCGCCTACGGCGCCGGCAGCCCGCGGATCGTGCTGCGCTACATGGTGCCGCGCATCCTGCCGGTGCTGATCCCCACGTTCGTGACCCTGATCCCGACCTACGTCTTCCTCGAGGCGTCGCTGGCGGTGCTGGGCCTGGGGGATCCGGTGCTGCCGACCTGGGGCAAGGTGCTGCACGACGCACAGGCGCAGTCGGCCCTGTACCACGGGTTCTACTACTGGGTGGTGAGCCCCGCGGCGCTGCTGATGCTGACCGGACTGGGTTTCGCCATGCTCGGTTTCGCCCTGGATCGCGTGTTCAACCCCCGGCTGAGGAACCTGTGATGACGGTGGCGGCCAACCCCGACAGCCCTCTGCTGGAGATCGAGGACCTGCGCATGCAGTACCGCACCGAGCAGGGGCCGGTGAACGCGGTGGACGGGGTCAATCTGGAGATCCGCCGCAACGAGGCGCTGGTGGTGCTGGGCGAGTCCGGTTGCGGCAAGTCCTCGCTGGCCAAGGTCCTGCTGCGCACCCTGCCGCGCAATGCCGGGCGACCCACCGGCCAGGTACGCCTGGACGGGCGCGACGTGCTGGGCCTGTCCGAGGAACGCTTCCGCCGCGAGGTGCGGTGGACCCGCATCGCGCTGGTGATGCAGGCGGCGATGAATGCGCTGAACCCGGTGGTGCGGGTGGGCGAACAGGTCGCCGAGCCGCTGCGCATCCATCGGGGGTGGTCGCGGCGGGCGGCCATGGCCCGTGCGGCCGAGGCATTCGAGGAGGTCGGCATCGCCACGGACTTCCTGCAGCGTTATCCGCACGAGCTGTCCGGCGGCATGCGCCAGCGCGCGGTGCTGGCCATGGCCCTGGTGACCGACCCGGACCTGGTGATCCTCGACGAGCCCACTTCGGCGCTGGATGTGCTCACCCAGGCCTCGATCATGAACGTGCTCAAGCGCATCAAGCGCGATCGCGGCACCAGCTTCGTGCTGATTACCCACGACGTGGCCACCTCCAGCGAGCTGGCCGACCGCGTGGCGCTGATGTATGCCGGGCAGGTGGTGGAGGAGGCGTCCGCCGAGGCCTTCTTCACCGCCCCGGGGCACCCCTATTCGCAGATGCTGATGGCCTCGGTGCCGCGGCTGCGCCAGGAAGAACCGCCGGTGCCCATTCCCGGGCGTCCGCCCAGCCTGCAGGATCCGCCGACCGGCTGCCGCTTCGCCGAGCGTTGCCCGCGGCGGTTCGAACGCTGCGCCGAGGACCCGGCGGTGTTCCACCCGGATGCGCGCCATCGCGTGCGCTGCTGGCTGCACGAAGCGGGAGGGACCGGATGAACACCCGTGACCGCAGTGAACCCCTGCTGGTCGCCGAAGACCTGCAGACCCATTTCGAACTGCGCCAGTGGGGATTCATCCGCACCGGGACCGTGCGCGCGGTGGACGGGGTGCGTTTCACCCTGGATGCCGGCGAGGCCGCCGCGGTGGTGGGCGAGTCCGGCTGCGGCAAGTCGTCGCTGGCGCGCACCCTGCTGGGGCTCAACCGGCCCACCGGCGGGGCGGTGCGCTTCGAGGGACAGTCGCTGGCCGATCTGAAGGGAGCCGACCTGAAGGCGTACCGCGCCCGGGTGGGGTACGTGCAGCAGGATCCCTACGGCGCCCTGCCGCCGTTCATGGACATCCGCCGCGCGCTGGAGGAACCGCTGGTCGTGCACGGGATCGGCCCGCGCGCCGAGCGCGAACGGCGCATCGACGCGGCGCTGGAGGAGGTCGGCCTGACCCCGGTGGCCCAGGTGCGCGGCAAGTTCCCGCATCAGCTGTCCGGCGGGCAGCAGCAACGGGTGGTGATCGCCCGTGCCCTGCTGCTGCGGCCGAAGCTGATCATCGCCGACGAACCGGTGTCGATGCTGGACGCCTCGGTGCGGGTGGAGATCCTCGACCTGCTGCACCGGGTGCAGCGCGAGCACGACATCGCGCTGCTCTACATCACCCACGACCTTTCCACCGTGCGTCACTACGCCGGGCGGGTGATGGTGATGTACGCCGGCCGCATCGTGGAGCAGGCGCCGGTGGACGCACTGCTGGACGCCCCGCAGCATCCCTACACCGAGGCGCTGCTGTCGGCGCTGGCCGACCCCGACCCCGCCAACGCTCGGCAGATGCGCGAGATCCCCGGCGGCGAGGCCCCCAGCCTGGTCAGCCCGCCGCCGGGCTGCCGTTTCCATCCACGCTGCCCGCAGGCCATGGCCGGCGTCTGCGAGACCCGCGACCCGCCCGATTTCCGCCCCGCGCCGGACCACCGCGCCGCCTGCTGGCTGCGCGAACCGGAGTAAACGGCCCCGGCACGAAAAAGGGCCCGGACGGAGACGTCCGGGCCCTTTTGTGCGCCCGCCGGTCGGGGCGGGCGCGGGGTGTTTGCCGGGCTGGCCTCAGCTGAAGGCTTCGCCCGGCTTCACGCCCAGGGCCTTGAGGATCATGGCCAGCGGGCAGAAGCCGGTGAAGGCGGACTGCAGCAGGTTGAGGCCGACGAAGCCGGTCAGCAGGAGCCACAGCGGGCTGAACTGCCAGGCCAGGATGGCACTGATGATGATGACGGTGCCGGCAAAGGCCATAACGATGCGGTCAATACTCATGGGATGTTCTCTCCTGGTGAAGCATTAGTGTTTATTAATATGAGCGCTCGCGCCCGCAAACACAAGGGGGTCCCGGGGTTCTGTCCGGCACCCCGACGGTGGCGCGACCGACTTCAGCGAAAGATCTCGCCGGGTTTCAGTCCCGTCGATTTCAGGATCTTCACCAGGGGGCAGAAGCCGGTGAAGGAGGCCTGGATCAGATGCACGCCAATGAATACGGCAAGCAGCAGCCACCACGGACTGGCTGCCCAGGTCAGCAGGGCGCTGATCAGGACCACGATACCGGCAAACAGCATGAAAAACCGATCGGTGGACATGGGTCGTTCCTCCCTTGTGTCCGACACATGTCCTGTACATAGCACCTGCCCGTCGCTTCGACAAGCCCGCTCCGGACAAGGCTAGCGCTCCTCGATCGGCCGGTACTCCCGTTCGGGGTAACCCGTGTAGAGCTGACGCGGGCGGCCGATGCGCGATTCGGGGTCCTGCATCATCTCGTTCCAGTGCGAGATCCAGCCGACCGTGCGGGCCAGGGCGAAGATCACGGTGAACATGTTCAGGGGGATTCCCATCGCGCGCAGGATGATGCCGGAGTAGAAGTCGACGTTGGGGTAGAGTTTGCGCTCGATGAAGTAGTCGTCCTCCATCGCGATGCGCTCCAGCTCCATGGCCACGTCGAACAGCGGCTGGTTGTCGGCGCCCATGTCGCCCATCTCTTCCAGCAGTTCGTGGCACATCTTGCGGATGATCTTCGCGCGCGGGTCGTAGTTCTTGTACACCCGGTGGCCGAAGCCCATCAGGCGGAAGGAGTCGTTCTTGTCCTTGGCCCGGGCGACGAAGTCCTCGACGCTCTTGTCGGAGTGCACGATCTCCTCGAGCATGCGGATGACCTTCTCGTTCGCGCCGCCGTGCAGCGGACCCCACAGCGAGGCGATGCCGGCGGAGATCGCGGCGAACGGGTTGGCCTCCGAGGAGCCGGACAGGCGCACGGTGGAGGTCGAAGCGTTCTGCTCGTGGTCGGCGTGCAGGATCAGGATCAGGTCCAGCGCGCGCACGAACACCGGGTTCGGCTGGTACGGCTCGCTGGGCACGCCGAACATCATCGACAGGAAGTTGGCGGTGTAGGACAGGTTGTTGTCCGGGTACATGAACGGCTGGCCGTTGGCGTACTTGTACGACCAGGCGGCGATGGTCGGCATCTTGGAGATCAGCCGGTGCGCGGCGATGCGCCGGTGTTCCGGGTTATGCACGTCCACATTGTCGTGGTAGAAGGCCGACAGCGCCCCGACCACGCCCACCATGATCGCCATCGGGTGCGCATCGTGGCGGAAGCCGTCGAAGAAGCGGCGCACCGCCTCGTGCAGCATCGAGTGCTCCTTGATGATGCGCGAGAAGTCGTGCAGCTCGTCGGAGGACGGCAGGTCGCCGTTGAGCAGCAGATAGCACACCTCCAGATAGGTGCTCTGGCCGGCAAGCTGCTCGATCGGGTAGCCGCGATAGAGCAGGGTGCCGGCGTCGCCGTCGATGAAGGTGACGTCCGAGCGACAGCTGGCGGTCGACATGAACCCCGGGTCGTAGGTGAAGTAGCCGAGCTCCTTGTACAGCGCGCGGATGTCGATGCAGTTGGGCCCGTGCGAACCCTCCTGCAGCGGCAGCTCGATGCTCTTGCCGGTGGAGTTGTCGGTCAGCGTGACGGTCTTGCTCATGGAACGGCCTCGCGTGGAATCGATGATGGCGACCAGACCCGAATGGTAAACCAATCGTCTCGCGGCCACAGCCGCACATGAAAGCGACTCGAGCGCGAGCGTGCACATGGATCAGCGTTTCCCTAGAATCCGGGACATGACCCGCCATCTGTTCGATCAGGCCGATTTCCTGCCGTACCGTGATCGCATCCTCGCCGCGCGGAGGGATGCATGGATCAACGGGTGATCGAACAGAAACTGGAGACCCTGAGCTACTGCGTCGAGCGCGTGGCCCCGTTCGGAGGGGCCGGTGTCGCAGGGTCGAATTCACTTCGACTTAACAACAGGAACACCGTGCCGTGAGGCTGCAGCTGGCGACGTTTGACAATTTTCGCCTGTGGGAGCGGCTCGAAGTTGAACTGGGCTCGCGATTGACTCTCCTGATGGGCGAGAACGGTTCCGGGAAGACGGCCATACTGGATGGTGTCGCCATCGGGCTTGGCGAGATCCTGAAGCATCTTCCCGGGGTCACGGGCATTGATTTCAGAAAAAGAGGCGAGATTCATCAAAGCGGCAACCGGGTGCGGCCCTATACGCGGGTGGCGCTGAAAAGCACCATCCCGGGGCTGGAATGGGAACGGGTTCAGCGTCGGGATCGAAGCCGCACCACGGCGGCTGCCGTCCCGACCGGTCCCGGAGTTCGGTCCCTGCGCAACCACCTGGACGAGAAGGTGATTGACCCCTCGCAGGAGGACCGGGATTTCGAGATGCCGGTCGTGGCCTACTACGGCGTGTCCCGTGCCGTGCTCGATATTCCGTTGCGGCGCCGCAACTTCCCTACCGATTACAGTCGATTCGATGCCCTGGTGGGTGCCCTGGAGGCCAGCACCCGGTTCAAGTCGGCTTTCGCGTGGTTCTATTTCAAGGAAAACGAGGAACATACAAGGCAGAAGGCTGCCCGCAGCTTCGACGTGACCCTGCCGGAACTCGATGCGGTGCGTCGAGCCATCACCCGCGTGTTCCCCGATCTATCCAACCCGCGGATCGAGGTCAACCCCTTGCGGCTGGCGGTCGACAAGGAAGGCGAGACCTTTGATATCGCGCAGCTGAGTGACGGTTACCAGACCCTCCTTGGGCTGATCATGGACCTGGCCGCTCGTATGGCCATGGCCAACCCGGATCAGGACGATCCACTGGCTGCGGAAGCCGTGGTGATGATTGACGAGGTGGATCTGCATCTGCATCCGGCGTGGCAGCGTCGTGTCGTGGGTGACCTGCTGGCCACGTTCCCCCGCACCCAGTTCATCCTGACAACCCACAGCCCCTATATCGTCGAGGCCTTGAACAACCACCTGCAGCGATATCGGATCGAGGGGCTGGTGCGTGATGACGGGGAGGCGGAGGTCCGGGATTTGATGGCGCTGGATCCGGCGGACGTTGCGGCCTATGGCATGCAGGGGCGCGAGGCGGTTGAGCTGCTGGACGGGTCTTCCGGACTTCTGGATGACCGGTTGCTGCAGCATTTCAACGAGATCAATCAGCTCTATGACCGTATGCGGGATATCGAGTGGGAGCATGGGGGGGAGGCATGACGTCCGGCTACGCGGATCAATGTAGCTGCCGGCGCATGTGGGCACATCAGCCCTCCACGCTCTGTACGGATCAGTACACCTTTGCCGAGAATGGCAAACAGGTTCGTTACGCGCCGCGTCAGCAGGAAGAAACCCGGGCCATCGTCCTGGATGACTGTGTCTTTAGCGACAACGAGATGCGCTGCGATGGCCTGTTCCTCTGGTGGCAGGTTCGCGGGGGGCGGAAGGTTGCTGCGCTGGTCGAATTGAAGGGTGCCGGTGATATTTCGCACGGCTTCGAACAGTTGGCGCATGTGCGCAGCCAGCGCCCGGAGTATCGGGAAATGGTCTCGAGCCTTGGCAAGGACGTTCCCGGTGGGCCGGCCCTTGAACGAGCCGTGATTGTTACCAGCGGCCAGATGACCAAGCCCGAGCGTGTGCGCCTGGAAACGCAGTACGGGATTCGTGTGAGAGTGATTACGCACAGCGTGCCTACCCGTCCCGTTCCAGACCTGCGGGACGAGTTCTGAAGGACTTGTGACTCCTGATTCAGCGGGTGTGGCGCTGGCGCAGGAGGTCGCGTTCGGCGAGGTGGGGAGTGTGCTGCAGGCCCTCGCCCGGGTGGCGCAGGGCGCGGCCGGTTTCGATGGCGGGGTGATGGTCCCGCAGGGCCGTGCGGATCTCGGCGTGGCGTCGTTCCAGGGCGTCGGGGCCGGTGTCCACCAGCAGCAGGCCGAACCGGTTGCCGGCGATACGCGCCACACGGTCGCCGGGGAGCAGCAGGCCCTGCAGGATCGGCCCGAGCTCGGCCAGCAGCCGGTCGCCCTGGCCGATGCCCGCCTCCCGGTTGATGGCCTCCAGATCGGTGACCTCGGCGAGGACCACCGCGCAGGGCTGCCCGTTGCGCTGGCAGCGTTCTTCCTCGCCTTCCAGGGCCATGTCCCATCCGCGCCGGTTCAGGGTGCCGCTCACCGGATCGGAGCCGGGCAGCAGGGCCGTGGCCTGGCGTTCGCGGTCGAGGATGTCGTTCTCGCGCTGCAGGGCCAGCAGGTGGCCCGCGGTGTCGGCCAGGGCCTTCAGGGCGGTGTGGCGGTCGTGGAGCTGCGGGTCCACGGGCTCGGGATGCACGCCGCACAAAGTGCCGAACAGGTTCCCGTCGCGGTCGTGCAGCGGAAAACCGACATAGGCGCCCACCGGGAGCTGGTGGTTCACCGGCGCGTCGCGATAGACCGGGATCCCGCTCGTATCCGGGGCGATGGACGGGGCGTCGCCGCAGGCCATGTGGATGCAGCAGGAGCCGTGCCAGTCGAGGACGATGCCCGGGGCGATCGTGCCGCCCTGATCCAGGACGTGCAGGATGATCCAGTCGCGTCCTTCGACCCGGGTCAGCAGCCAGGTGTCCAGCGGGGCTATGGCGTACAGCGCGTCCATCAGCGAACGGACGGCGCCGGAGAAGGCGTCGGTGCCGGGCTCGGTGTGCTGCGGGGGGCGGGGATTCGGGGCTTCCATGCGCGGATTCCGGGTCGGGTTGTCAGGGGGAACGGCCGTGATGATCAGAACCGGGGCAGGTCCGGGTGCGGTGGCTGCGCCGAACGCACGTGCTGGCGGCCGAATTCGGCGCAGCGCGCCAGCGTGGGCACCGCCTTGCCGGGGTTCAGCAGGCCGCGGGGGTCGAATGCGCGG
Organism: Thioalkalivibrio sp. AKL17; assembly: GCF_000377885.1. NCBI lineage: Bacteria > Pseudomonadati > Pseudomonadota > Gammaproteobacteria > Chromatiales > Ectothiorhodospiraceae > Thioalkalivibrio > Thioalkalivibrio sp. AKL17. The sequence continues at coordinate 16,727 of NZ_KB898765.1, read as the reverse complement.
CGCAGGGCGTGGAACTGCTCCAGCTCGGCGGAGGCGAACTGCACGCACATGCCGTCCAGCTTTTCCACCCCCACGCCGTGCTCGCCGGTGACCGTGCCGCCCACCGCCACGCATAGCTCCAGGATCGCCTCGCCGAAGGCCTCGGCGGTCTCGATCTGGCCCGGCTGGCTGGCGTCGTAGAGGATCAGCGGGTGCAGGTTGCCGTCGCCGGCGTGGAACACGTTGCACACGCCCAGCCCGTGTTCGGCGGAGAGTGCCTCGATGCGTTCGAGCACGTGCCCGAGCTGGTGGCGCGGGATGGTGCCGTCCATGCAGTAGTAGTCGGGGGAGATGCGGCCGGCGGCGGGGAAGGCGGCCTTGCGCCCGGCCCAGAAGCGCGCGCGCTCGGCATCGTCCTGCGCGGTGCGGACCTCGCGGGCGCCCAGCTCCAGCAGCTTCTCGCGCACAAACATCACGCTCTCCGAGACCTCGCTGTTGCTGCCGTCCAGCTCGCACAGCAGGATGGCCGCGGCATCCACCGGATAGCCGGCATGGACGAAGTCCTCGGCCGCGCGGATCGCGGCGTTGTCCATCATCTCCAGACCCGCGGGGATCAGCCCGGCAGCGATGATGCCGGCCACCGCGGCGCCGGCGGTCTCCACGTCGTCAAAGCTCGCCATCAGCACCTGGGTGCGCTCGGGGCGCGGCAACAGACGCACGGTGACCTCGGTGACGATCCCCAGCATGCCCTCGGAGCCGATCAGGAAGGCCAGCAGGTCCAGGCCCTCGGTGTCCAGGGTCTTGCCGCCGACACGGATGACCTCGCCGTCCAGGGTTACGAACTCCAGCCCGGTCACGTTGTGGACCGTGAGGCCGTATTTCAGGCAGTGCACGCCGCCGGCGTTCTCGGCCACGTTGCCGCCGATGGAACAGGCGATCTGCGACGAGGGGTCGGGGGCGTAGTACAGCCCGGCAGGTGCCGCGGCCTCGGAGATCGCGAGGTTGCGTACGCCCGGCTGGACCACCGCGCAGCGGTTGTCGGCGTCGATCTCGAGGATGCGGTTGAAGCGTGCCATCGACAGCAGCAGGCCCTCGGCGCTGGGCAGCGCGCCCCCGGACAGGCCGGTGCCCGCGCCGCGTGGCACCACCGGCACGCCGTGCTCGCGGCAGGCCGTCAGGCACAGCTGGAGTTGTTCCATGCTGGCGGGCAGGGCGACCGCGCCGGGAACCTCGCGAAAGGCCGAGAGGCCGTCGCATTCGTAGGCACGGCGCTCGCTTTCCTCGACGATCAGGGCCTCCGGCGGCAGCTGCTCGCGCAGGGTGTCGATCACGGCGGCCAGACCGGCCTGCGGGGGCGTTACGGCGCTCATGCCCGCGATGGTAGACCGTTGCCCGCCGGCCGGGACAATTCCGCAGTTTCCGGAGGGCTCACGCGAGCCGGTCCAGGGGGAAGGCGCGGGCGTCGCGGAGGGCGGCGGCCAGGTGGGTGGCGTAGTGGTCCACCAGGGCCGCGCCCTCGGCGGCGGTGGCCGCTGCCGCATTCCCGGTGGTGCCGGCGGGGTTGAGGTCGCCGGCCAGCCAGGCGAATCCGGCCGGTCCCTCGGGTCGCAGGACCTCCAGCGAGGCCTCCAGCTCCTCGCCCAGCGATCCCGCGTGGCGGGCCTCGGCGTCGTGTACGCTGGCGGGCGCCAGATGGCGCATCATCGCCGTCTCGATGCGCCCGCCGTGCAGGCCATGGCGGCATTCCGCGGCCGGAATGCCGGCCTGCGCCGGCGGATCCTGCAGGAAATAGTGATGCCGCACGATCAGCATGCGCTGCCGGCGACGCAGTTCCAGCGCCGCGGTGTCGGCCACCGCCCGGTTGCCGCCATGGCTGTTGTGCAGCACCAGGCGGCGCACGCCGGCGCCGGCCACGGCCCGGCCGGTTTCCACCAGCACGCGGATGGCGGTCTCCGGTGTCAGGCTCAGGGTGCCGGCGAAGCGGGCATGTTCGGGGCTGGCCAGGATCGTCAGTGGCGGCAGGGCCAGCAGGGGGAAATCCGCGGGAAGCTGCGCCCACGCCGCCTGCAGCAGGCCCTCGCCGATGCGCAGGTCGGTGTCCAGCGGCAGATGCGGCCCGTGCTGTTCGATGGCCGCCAGCGGCAGCACGGCGACCGGGTCGCGGCCGGCGAGTTCGGCCGCCTCGGCGGTGGTCAGGTCCTGCCAGCGGGGCAGGGGGCGGGGCGCGTCAGGATCGGGCATGCGGCATGCGCAGGCGGGCGTAGAGATCGCCGGAGCCGTAATCCGCGGCGTGGGCCTCCAGCCACAGCCGCACCCGACCCCGGTCCTGCCAGCGGGCGAAGCGGTACTCGCGCTGCTCGCCGGCGATCACGTTGAATTCGTAGTCGCCCAGCTCGGCCAGGCGCTCCATGCCGGCAATGGCAATGTCCAGCGCGCCGGCGACGAACTCGAGTGACAGCGCCGGGATCGGCTGGGACAGCCCGGACAGAACCTCGACTTCATAGCCTTCGACGTCGATCTTGCAGAATGCCGGCAGACCGTATTCGGCGATCAGATCGTCGAGGGTGATGACCGGCACCTGCAAATGATCTTCCCAGCGCACGCTCCGAAAACCGTCGTTGCGCCGTGGCAGCTCGTCAGTCCAGCGCTGCGACAGCGTGGAGACCGTGGGAGTCCGGTGGCTGATGTGCAGGTCGGCCGTGCCGGGTTCGGCGCCCACCGCCTCGCCGCGCACGGTCACGTTGCGCCGCCGGCCGGGGCCGCGCTCGAGCCAGCGGCGCAGCACGGGCTGCGGCTCGACCGCGATCACGTGTCCGCCGAGGCGGGAGAAGGCCAGCGTGCGATCCCCCAGATGGGCGCCGATGTCGAACACCCGGTCGTCGCGCCCGATGAACGGACGGTACAGCCGGCGCAGCGCCCGCTGGCGCCCGGGGCGCCGGTAGATCGCCAGCGAGCGCAGCAGGCCCAGGGTAGCGTTCAGCCGCTCGCGCGCGGCCGGAGACGGGTCGGGATTCGGGGGCGCGTCCATGCTTCCCAGCTTAGGGAAACGCGGATCAATGTGCACGCCCGCCCGGTCCTGTTCGCCTGCAAGCAGGCTCCTACGGGCGCGCAGCGGCTGGGTCGGGAGGGTTTGGCAGCAGATCCTGCGCAGCCCGTTCCAGGCGGTCGCGCGTTTGTTCCAGCAGGGCCACGAGTTCGAGCGCCCGCTGCAGTGCCTCGGCGAACTCCTCCGGGTCGCGCATGTATTCATGGACCAGGCGGTTGCGGAGGTTGCGGGCCTCCATCCAGTCGTCGATGGAATCCAGGTGTCCAAGACGCTCCATGCGACTCAGGTTGTCGAGGGCGGGGCCTACATGTTCCAGCCAGTGTCGCAGGAGCTCCGGGACCAGTTTGTCGCCAAGGGTGTCCTGCAACCGACCGAAGCGCGCCACGAACGCATCCAGGCGTTCGGAAAGCTCCGGCTGGTTCTCGAGACCGGCAACCCAGTCGGCGGAGATGGGTTCGGATGCCAGTCGGTCAACGGTCTGGCGCAGGTGTCGGGCCTCCTTGCGTGTGGTCTCCAGCAGAAATTTCAGTCGTTCCGGATCCGGGTTCAGTGCCACAGGACAACCCCCTGTTCGCGCGCACGGTCGTGGATGGGCTGGTGCCGGGTATTGGGATCGACGATGAGGACGTCGATGTGCTGATCGCCGAGCGCCCTTTGCAGGCGAGCCGTGTAGCGGGCCGCCATCGCCGCCCGGTTTTCCACCGGGCGGGGCGTTTCCACCAGCAGGTCGATATCGCCACCGCGGGCCGCATCGTCGACGCGCGATCCGAACAGATAAACGGTACAGTCCCCGAACAGTTCGTGGGCGGTGTGGTGGATCGTTTTACGCTGGTCTTCGCTCAATCGCATCGTGGTCCTCCGGGTCCCGGATGGGATTGTAGGCCGAGTACGGGCCGGAACGCTCGGGGGCGGGGCCGGTCCCAATGGACATTGCGTATTCTGGCTGGAGAAGCTTGATGAGGCTGTTTCCGAAGTGTGAGTGGCGGACCCTCGTGGCGCCGTCGTTGCTGGCCCTGACGGCCACCGTGTTCGCTCTGGGGCCCTCTGCACCCCATGCAGATGTGCCATCGGGCGCGGACTGTGTGCAGCCCGGACAGTGGGCCACGCCGGAGGGTGAGGACGTGGATGCCGCGGAGCTGTTCGCCGAACTGGCCGGCGCCGATGCGGTGCTGCTGGGCGAAACCCACAACCGCATGGACCATCATCGCTGGCAGGTCGGGACCCTGGCCGCGCTGCACGGTCAGCGCCCGGACATGGTGATCGGCCTGGAGATGCTGCCGCGCTCGGCACAGCCGGTGCTGGATGACTGGGTGGCGGGCGAACTGGACGAGGAGCAGTTCCTGCAGGAAAGCGACTGGTACGAGCACTGGGGCTTCAACCCGCGGCTGTACTGGCCGATCCTGCATTTCGCGCGGGTGCACGACGTCCCGCTGGTGGCGCTGAACGCCGAGCGCGACCTGGTGCGTCGCCTGGGCCACGAGGGCTGGGACAGCGTGCCGGCCGACGAGCGCGACGGGGTCTCCGCCCCGGCCGAACCCGCCGAGGCCTATCGCGAATATCTGGAGGAGGTGCTGGCGCGCCATCCGGCCGCGCCGGGGGACAGTGATGCGTTCATCGGTACGCAGCTGGCCTGGGACCGGATGATGGCCGCGGCCATCGCCGGGGTGATCGAGGCGGGCGGTGACGAGCCGCCACTGGTGGTCGGGATCATCGGCTCCGGACATCTCGAATACGGCCACGGCGTGCCGCATCAGCTGGCGGACCTGGGCGTGGTCAATGCCCCGGTGCTGCTGCCACGCGAGAGCGACGGGGCGTGTACGAGGCAGGATCCGGAGCTGGCGCGGGCGGTGTTCGGTGTGCAGGGCGGCGAGCGCTTCCAGCCGCTGACCCCGATCCTGGGGGTGCAAATGCAGCACCCCGAAGAGGGCGAAGGGGTGGAGATCCGCGGCGTGATGCCCGATTCGGTGGCCGGCGCCGCCGGCATCGAGAGCGGCGACCGTCTGGTCGAGGCCGGTGGCCGCGCGGTGGACACGCCGGCCGATCTGCAGCGCATCGTTCAGGCCGTGACCCCGGGCACCTGGTTGCCGCTGGTGCTGGAACGCAACGGCGAGCGCCAACAGGTGATCGCGCGCTTCCCCTGGCAGGAGAGCGCGGGGGCGCGGCCGGCCGCGGGGAACGGTCACTGATGGCCCGCCTGCGGCGTACCCCGGGGCACAATCGGCCCGGCACCACCGCGCTGGTGTGCCTGCTGAGCGTGCCGCTTGCGGGGTGGGCGGCACCGGTCGTCGCCGGCGAACCGCCCGCCCGCGAGCTGACGATCGAACTGTTCCCCGCCGAGCAGCGGCTGCAGGGTCGTCTGAGCCTGCCCGCCGCGATGCTGGAAGACGCGGACGGGGATCTGCGCTTTCGCTTCGCACGTGGCCTGCGGGTGGACGCGGTGGAGCGGGGCGGGCACGCGCTGAACCACGAGCACAGCGACGCGGGATACCTGCAGGTGACGCTCGATGGCGACGGGGACGTCGCCCGGGATCTCGACGGCGGGCCGCTGGTCATCACATACCGTGCCCGGCTGCAGGCCCCCGAGGACGCCGGACCCGGAGGCGGATTCCTCGGCGCGGCCGGCGGCTTCCTGCCGGCGGGGGCCGACTGGTATCCGCGGCGGCCGGACGCCGAACCGGCGCCGGTGCGCCTGGAGGTGCTTGCGGCCGATGGCCATCGCGTCGTGGCCTCCGGGTCCTGGCGCGAGGAGGCCGCCGAAGACGCGGACGCGGAGGGCGTGACCCGGGCGGTGTTCGAGCATCCCGGCGGCCGCGCGCTGGCGCTGGCCAGCGGCCCCTGGGAGGAGGGGCGCAGCGAGACCGCCGATGGCGTGGAGGTGCGCACCCTGTTCCCGGCGGAGCTGGAGGACGCGTTCGGCGCGACCTACCGCGAGAAGACCGTGGAATACCTCGAGCGCTTCAGCGACCGGATCGGGCCGTATGCCTTCGACAGCTTCACCGTGGCGGCCAGCCCGGCGCCGGTGGGGCTGGCCTTCTCCGGATTCACCCTGCTGGGCGAACGGGTCATCCCGCTGCCGTTCATCCCGCACACCTCGCTGGGGCACGAGGTGCTGCACAACTGGTGGGGCACCGGAGTGTACGCCGATCGCCGCCAGGGCAACTGGACCGAGGGTCTGACCACCTTCATGGCCGATTACCGGTTCGCCGAAGAACGCGGCGAGGCGCGCGACGAACGGGGCCAGTGGCTGCGTGACTACGCCGCCCTGCCGGAAGGCGAGGACTACCCGCATGGCGAGTTCGTCGGCGGCAATGCCGGGGCCGACCGCATCGCCGGGTATCACCGCGGGGCGATGCTGTGGCGGATGCTCGAGGACCGCATCGGCGAGGCGGCGCTGCACGCGGGGCTGGCCGACTTCTACGCCGAATACCGGCATCGCGAGGCCGGCTGGCCGGAGCTGATCGCGGCCGTGGACGCGGCGACCGAAGATGATCTGGAAGCGTTCTTCGAGCAGTGGATCGGCCGGGCCGGCGCGCCGCGCCTGGCGCTGGAGAACCCGGCCGCGCGTGAAGACGCCGACGGCTGGCGTGTGACCGCGCGGCTGGCACAGGCGGATACCGACCATCCCTGGCGGGTGCGCGTGCCGCTGGTGGTCGAGTTCGCGGAGGAGGACGGCCGGGAGACGCACTGGGTGGATCTGGAGGAGGCCGCCATCGAGCTGGAACTGGAACTGTCCACCGACGCGCGGCCCGCGCGCATCGCCGTGGACCCCGACTGGCGCGTGTTTCGCCACCTGGCGGCGGAGGAGTACCCGCGCATCCTGCGCGAGGCGGAGCTGGACCCGGCGACCCGGGTGATCTCCCTCGGCGGGGCCTCGCCCGCCGAGCTGGCGCCGTGGCTGGGACGTATGCCGGAGACGGCGGCCCCGGATACCGATCCCGATTCCGATTCCGGGGCGGGAGCCGAAGCACCGCGGGTGCTGCTGGGTTCGCGCGCGGCGGTCGCTGAATGGCTGAGCGAACGCGGACTGCCGACGCGCCCGCAGGAGGCGCACACGGATGCGGGTGACCTGCCCGATGACGGATCCGATGTCGAGGCCCTGGCCTGGACCGTACCGGAGACCGGCATCACGGTGATCGCGGCCGACTCGCCCGGCGAGCGGCGCGCACTGGCGGGCGCGCTGCGACACCGCGCGCAGGAGAGCTATCTGCTGCAGGACGATGGCGAGCTGGTGGCGCGCGGGCTGTGGCCGGTGCCGGGGCCCTGGCGGGCGCTGGCGGATTGAGCTCCCGGCCCGATCAGTACGGCAGGCGCTGGTGTTCGAAGTCGAACAGCCCGCCGGAGTCCTCGGGACCGAGGGCGTCCAGCACCTCCAGCAGTGCGCCGGTCGCGCGTTCCGGCGTCAGCACCTCGGGGGCGCGGGCGCGGTACGGCTCCGACAGCGGGGTCTCCACCGTGCCCGGCTGCAGCGCCGCCACCACCGCCCGGCGATGGCTGAAGCGCAGTTCCAGCGCCGTGGTGCGCACGATCTGGTTGAGCGCGGCCTTGGAGGCGCGATAGCTCAGCCAGCCGCCGGAGTGGTTGTCGGCGATGGAGCCCACGCGCGCCGACAGCGTCGCCAGCACCGCCTTGCGGTCCTTCGGCAGCAGCCCTGCGAAGTGCTTGAAGATCAGCGCCGGGCCGATGGCGTTGACCGCGAAGGCCTGCGTCATCACCGCCGGGTCCAGCTCGCGCAGGCGCTTTTCCGGCCGGTAACCGTCGATGGTGAGCACCCCGGTGGCGTCGATGATCAGGTCCCAGTCGGGCGCCTGCTCCGCCAGCCATGCGGCTGCGTGGCGGATGCTGTGCTCGTCGGTGAGCTCCAGCGGCGGGTCGGTGGAACGACCGAGCGCCACGACCTGCGCGCAGTTCGGGTCGTTCTCCAGATGGGTGACGAAGGCGCGGCCGAGGCCGCCGGAGGCGCCGATCACCACGGCGCGGAAGGGGTGTGCGAGCGAGTCCATGCGGGTGTGACCATCGCGGGCGGGAAACGATCCCCGCGTCGTGTATGCTGTGCGCACAGGCGTACTGACCCATGATCGCAGCCCGGACCGCGCGCGCATGAACTTCCTCCACACTCTCGGCCACGCCGCCCGCAACCTGGCCCCCATCGTGATCGTGGTGGTGGTGTTCCAGATGTTCGTGCTGCAGACGGTGCCCGAGGGCGTGCTGTCCATGGCCATCGGTCTGGTGATCGTGGTCTTCGGGGTGGCGCTGTTCCTGCAGGGGCTGGAGATGGGGATCTTCCCCATCGGCAAGAACCTTTCCAACGCGCTGGCGCGGCGCGGCTCGCTGATCCTGCTGATGGCCTTCGGTTTTACCCTGGGCTTTGCCACGGTGATCGCGGAGCCGGCGCTGATCGCCGTGGCGGAACAGGCGGAGACCATCTCCGAGGGGCACATCCAGGGCTTCATCCTGCGCCTGATCGTGGCGCTGTCGGTGGGTGCGGTGGTGGCGCTGGGCATCCTGCGCACGGTGCTGGGGCATCCGCTGCACTGGTACATCCTCACCGGCTACGTACTGGTGGTGCTGGTCACCTTCTTCGCGCCCGAGGAGATCGTGGGCCTGGCCTACGACTCCGGCGGCGTCACCACCAACATCGTGACCGTGCCGCTGGTGGCCGCGCTGGGGCTGGGGCTGGCCGCGTCGCTGGCCGGGCGCAACCCGCTGCGCGACGGTTTCGGCCTGGTCGCGCTGGCGGTGATGGTGCCGATGATCACGGTGCAGCTCTACGGCATCGTGGTGTTCGCCGGGGCTGACATCGACGGCCCGGCACCCGGCGCCGGCGACGGAGCGGCCATGGATACCGACACGGATCTGCCCGGGGCGGGCGAGGAACGCCACTTCCTCAGCGCCATGGGCATGGACCTGCTGCTGATGCTGCGCGACGTCGCGCCCATCATCGGCGTGATCGTGGTGTTCCAGTATTTCGTGCTGCGCAAGCACATTCCGTATCTGCCGCGGGTGCTCTTCGGCTTCGCCCTGGTGGTGTTCGGCCTGTATGCCTTCGTGGTCGGGCTCAAGCTGGGCCTGTTCCCGATCGGCGAGAGCATGGCGGAGCAGCTGATCGCCAACGACCGGTTCGTGTGGGTGTACCTGTTCGCCTTCGCGATCGGCTTTGCGACCACCATGGCGGAACCCGCGCTGATCGCCATCGGCCAGAAGGCGGAGGAAGCGGCCAAGGGCTCGCTGAAGGGCAGCGCCATCCGCATCCTGGTGGCGCTGGGGGTGGCCGTGGGCATCACCATCGGGGTGCACCGCATCCTCAGCGGGGACTCCATCCACCTGTACATCATGGCCGGGTATGTCCTGGTCATCGTGCTGACCATCCTCGCACCCAAGGACATCGTGGCGCTGGCATTCGACCTCGGCGGGGTGACCACCTCGGAGGTCACGGTGCCGCTGGTGACGGCGCTGGGGATCGGGCTGGCGACGCATCTGGAGGGACGCAACGTGCTGATCGACGGCTTCGGCCTGATCGCGTTCGCGTCCATCTTCCCCATCGTGACCGTGATGCTCTATGCCATCGCGGTCGATCTTTACGAACGCTTGATCCGCAAGGACAGGAGGGACACGGCATGAGATTCTCGGCCCTGGTGGCGGTGCTGCCCGACGAACTGGAACAAAAGGCTGTGGATGCGGCGCGCGAGGCCGGTGCCGCCGGCGTGACCATCATGGATGCGCGCGGCATCGGCGCGGAGGCGCGCAAGACCTTTCTCGGCATGACCTACGAGGGCAGCCAGTCGGTGTTGCTGTGGATTCTGGAGAAGCGCCTCGCGCTGACGGTGCTGAAATCACTGTTCCGCGAGCTTGGGCTGGACGAAGACCCGCGCGGGGTGGCCTTCATCACCGACATCTCGCATCTGGCGGGCATTGACCGGCGGCAGATCGACCGCTTCGAGGAACAGGTCAAGGACGAAATCTGACCCCAACTCCGACCGGAGGGAGACTTCATGCTGGTTCGCGACATCCTGACCGAGAAAGTCATCACCGTGGCCCCGCTGGCCCCGCTGCGCGAGGCCATGCAGCTGATGCGCGACAACAACGTGCGCTCGCTGGTGGTGGACAAGCAGCACCCGCACGATGCCTACGGCATCATCACCTACACCACCATCCTCAAGACCATCGTGGCCGAAGAGGGCGACATCGACCTGGCCAACGTGTACGACGTGGCCACCAAGCCGGTGATCACCGTGCCCGCGGAGATGGACGTCAAATACGTGGCGCGGATGATGGTCAACATGGACGTGCGCCGCCTGGTGGTGCTGGAGGGCAACCAGCTGGAGGGCATCGTCACCACCAGCGACATCGTGGGCTCGATCCTCGGCATGCTGGACGAGGTCTGAATGACCATCCCGCAGGGTCTCGCGCGGCTCGAGCTGCTCAATGCCGCGATCGAGGACACCGCGCACAGCGTGTTGATCACCGACGCGGATCTCGAAGCGGGGCCGCGCATCGTCTACGTGAACCGCGGCTTCGAGCAGATGACCGGCTACCGCCGGGACGAGGTCCTCGGCCTGACGCCGCGCATCCTGCAGGGGCCGAAGACCTCGCGCGCGGTGCTGGATGACCTGAAGGTGACCCTGGAGCGCGGCGAGGGCTTTGACGCCGAGACCATCAACTACCGCAAGGATGGCGAGCCCTACAGCGTGCGCTGGCATATCTCGCCGATGCGGGTGCCCGAAAACAGCCCGAGCATTACCCATTACGTCTCGGTGCAGCGCGACGTGACCGAGGATCGCCGTCGCGAGGAGCAGCTGCGGCTGCTGTCCGCCGCGCTGGAGGCCTCCGGGGACCCGGTGATGATCACCGACCCCGAGGGCGTGATCGTGTTCGCCAACACGGCTTTCCTGGATCTCAGCGGTTTCGATGCCGACAGCGTCATCGGCGCGACACCGGCGCTGTTCAAGTCGGACGAGCACGACGATGATTATTTCGCCGCCATGTGGCAGCAGCTCCGCCGGGGCGAGACCTTTCGCGGCGAGTTCGTGAACCGGCGCCCCGACGGCGAGAAGGTCAATCTGGAGCAGACCATCACCCCGATCCGCGATGACTGCGGCGAGATCACGCATTTCGTGGCCTTCGGCAAGGACGTGACCGAACGCGTGCGCATGGAGGACGAAGTGCGGCGTCTGGCCGAGACCGACTGGCTGACCGGGCTGGCCAACCGGCTGACCCTGGGCCGTCGCCTGGAGGCAGAGCTGGAGAGGTGCGAGCGATACGAACGGCCGATGGCCGTGATCATGTTCGACATCGACCACTTCAAGGCGGTGAACGACGAACACGGCCACGACGCCGGTGATGTGGTGCTCAAGGCGGTGGCCCGCACGGTGGGCGAGCAGCTGCGCGAGCAGGACACGCTGGGACGCTGGGGCGGGGAGGAATTCCTGATCGTGCTGCCGGAGACGGACGGCGAGGGTGCCGCCGCGGCGGCGGAGAAACTGCGCCGTTCGATCGCGGAGATGGAGGTTCCGGATGCGCCGGCGGTGACCGCCAGTTTCGGGGTGACCGAGCGGCAGCCGGGCGACACGCCGCGCGCGATCACGCGGCGGGTCGATCAGGCGATGTACCAGGCCAAGGAGGGCGGACGCGACCGCGTCGTCCTCCTGTAATGGCCCCTTCCTGACGGCCCCGTGCCCCGGTGACCCGAGGCGCGAGGCGGGGTATCAGGCCTTGCGGCGCAGGACCCAGATCTCCAGCAGCGCCCATTCCTCGCCCGGATAGTTTTCCTGCTCCAGCTCGGACATGCGGCGGTGACGGCTGGCGGTGCTGCCCACGAACTCGAAGCGGTCCAGCAGCATGCGCTTGGTCTCGTCGGCCTTCTCCAGCGCGAAGGGGTTGAGGAAGTTCACCAGCAGGTAACCTTCGCCCTCGCCACGGCGGAACGCATCCAGCAGCGACGCGATGGCCGGCGGATCCAGATACACCAGCGACGCGGTGGACAGCAGGATGTCCGCCTCTTCCAGCGACTTCTCGATGGCGTCGCGGGTTTCCGGGGGCGGGTTGTTCAGGTCGGCCGCATGGGTCTCGTCGAACAGGCCGGCGCGCTGACCGTAGGCCAGGGCGTTCTCGGAGATGTCGATGCCGGTGGTGTGCATCGGCAGGCGGCGCGGCTTGCTGATGGTGTTGCAGACGGTCTCCGAGGCCCAGTTCTCGCGGATCTCGTCCACGGTCATGTTGTGCACCGCCGCCATCGTGGTGTTGCCGAAGCAGCAGGCCAGGTCGACGTAGTTGAGGGTGCGGCCGCTGGCGGCCTGCTGCTCGGCCCACGGCAGGATGAGCCGGTCGAAGGTCTGGCGGTTGAAGTCGTCGGAGATGTAGTCCAGCGCATCGATGATGCGCTCCTTGAACGGCACCGGCGTCTCGGCGACATAGATGTCGTCAAAATGCTGTTTCTTCTCCTCGGTCTTCACTTCGGACTGGCTCATCGGGGCAAACCCTCATCATTGGAAAGCACACCAGTCTCCGGCCAAGCCACCCGACCGTCAAGCAAACACGCCCCGATCGGCCCCGCACCAGATCGGTAGGAGGCCGGCCCTCCGGCCGATTCGGCGCCCTGCCGATCTCCTGGGCCCGATCGGCCAGAGGCTGGCCTCCCACGGCCCCCGGCCGGTAGGAGGCCGGCCCCCCGGCCGATTCGGCGTCCGGCCGATTTCCTGCGCCCGATCGGCCAGAGGCTGGCCTCCTACGGCCCCCCGCCGCGTAGGAGGCCGGCCCTCCGGCCGATTCCACGTCCGAGCAATGTCCTGCGCCCGATCGGCCAGAGGCTGGCCTCCCACGGCCCCCGGTCGCGCAGGAGGCCGGCCCCCCGGCCGATTCCACGTCCGGGCGACTTCCTCCGGCGTGGTTGACCCCGCCCCCCGTCCGCCCTAAAGTCCGATCTAGTGCGACAAATTGTCGCAATCATCCACGCTTGTCATCGCGTCGAAGGGCGCAGGAGATGCCACCCATGGCCCGAAGCGTTCGTCTGGACGACACCCTGGTCCGTGATGCACAGGTCTATGCGGAGGCCAATCACCGCAGCCTGCCCAAGCAGATCGAGCACTGGGTGCAGATCGGCCGCACGGCCGAAGACAACCCGGATCTGCCCTATGAATTTATCAGGGACGCACTGACTGCAACCGCCGAGATCGACGCAGGACGGGTCGAGCCGTATGTCCGCCGAAAGAAGGATTGAGATACGGCAGACGCCGACCTTCCGCAAGGCGTTCAAGCGTTTGAGCGAAAAGCAGAAGGACCGGGTGGACGACGAGATCGACCGGCTGGTCGAGAATCCGGAACTGGGGACGCGGAAGCGGGGCGATCTCGCACATCTTCGGGTGCATAAATTTCGGCTGGAGGGGCAGGAGATCCTGCTGGGTTACGCATGGGACGAGGGACAGCTCGTCCTCACGCTGATGAATCTGGCCCCGCACGAGAATTTCTATCAGGCCGCCCGCAAACGCAGGGACGCGGACCTCAAGTTCCTGCACGAACCGGACCCGGGCACATGAACCTGGACTGTTTCAAGGCGTACGACATCCGCGGACGGGTGCCGACCCAGCTGAACGAGCGGGTGGCGTACACCATCGCGCGGGCCGTTGCGGAGGAGCTGGGGCCGCGCATGGCCATCGTGGGGCGGGACGTGCGCCTGACCAGCCCGGCGCTGGCGGCGGCGGTCATCGACGGGCTCTCCGCCGGCGGCTGCAACGTGGCCGATATCGGCCTGTGCGGCACCGAGGAAGTTTACTTCGCCACCGCCTACTACCGGGCCGGGGCGGGGATCATGGTCACCGCCAGCCACAACCCCATGGACTACAACGGGCTCAAGATCGTGCGCGAGGGCGCGCGGCCGGTGAGCGCGGACACCGGGCTGGAGGCGATCCGCTGGCGGGCGGATCGGGGCCAGTTTAGCCCCCGGGTGCGCGGGCGCACCGGGCGGCTGTACCACCGCGAGGCCTATATCCGCCACCTGCTGAGCCTGGTGGATCCCGAGGTGATGCCGCCGCTCAACCTGCTCGTGAACCCCGGAAACGGCGGAGCCGGTCCGGTCCTGGACGAGCTGGACGCGCATCTGCCGATCCAGCTGATCCGGGAGAACGCCGAACCCGACGGGAACTTCCCCAACGGTATCCCCAACCCCATGCTGGAGGAGAACCGCCGCTTCACCAGCGACGCGGTGCTGTCCTTCGGCGGCGATCTCGGCCTGGCCTGGGACGGCGACTTCGACCGCTGCTTCTTCTTCGACTCGCACGGCGAGTTCGTCGAGGGGTACTACATGGTCGGCCTGCTGGCCGAGGCCAGCCTGCGCGCGCAGCCGGGGGGCGGGCAGGGGACCCGGGTGGTGCACGACCCGCGCCTGACCTGGAACACCATCGAAATGGTCGAGGCCGCCGGCGGCGTACCGGTGCAGAGCAAGGCCGGCCACGCGTTCATGAAGGAGAGCATGCGCCGCGAGAACGCCGTGTACGGCGGCGAGATGAGCGCCCACCACTACTTCCGCGATTTCTACTACTGCGACTCCGGCATGCTGCCCTGGCTGCGCGTGGTCGAGCTGATGGGGCGGCGCGAGCAGTCCCTGCGCGAGATGGTGCGCGAACGCATGGAGCGCTTCCCCTGCAGCGGCGAGATCAACTTCCGCGTGGACAACATGATGGATGCCATCCACCGCGTCATGGTCGCCACCGATGCCCGGTCCGGCCACATCGACCGCACCGACGGCATCAGCGTCGAATTCCCCGAATGGCGTTACAACCTGCGCGGCTCCAACACCGAACCCCTGCTGCGCCTCAACGTCGAGACCCGCGGCGACCGGCGCCTCCTGCGCCGCCAGGTGGAACACATCTCCGCCATCATCGAAGCCGGGGAATAACCCCTGATGCCCGATCGGCCAGGGGGCTGGCCTCCTACGAGGCGGGGCAAACGGTAGGAGGCCGGCCCTCCGGCCGATTTCGGGCTCGCCTCCTGCAGGGCGCGGTTAAAGCCATATCGCGTCCCAGTGCGGATAATCGCCGAGGTTTCGCACCAGCCCCGCACGCAGCGGATTGGCTGCGATGTACCGGGCGATCGGCAACAGCTCCTCCTCCCGCCGCAATGCTCGGTCATGGAACCCCGGCTGCCATACCGCATGCCCCAGACGCCTGGACGTGACGGCCTTGATCGACCGAACCACCGTGGATAACGATTCCACCTCGCCCAGCGACATCAACCAGTGCAGATGGTCGGGCATCACCACGAAAGCGAGGGTCTCCGCGTGGTTCTCCCTGTCCGCGTAACGCAGCGTACCGATCAGGGCGCGGGCGGCCCACAGATCCTGAAAAACCGGTTTGCGGTCACGCGTGACCGTGGTCACCAGATAGATACGGCCGGGTTCGGAATACCGGCCCCGGCGAAGGGCCTCGGCATGAGGGCGGCCATCCATGGCGCGTTTCTCCAGCTTGTGTCCCCTGAGCCAGAAAGCCTATCGCGCTCCCGGATGCCCGCCAACCCCCGACCCGGTAGGAGGCCAGCCCCCTGGCCGATCCGGCGTTCGGGCATCCAGCGCGGCCCCATCGGCCGGAGGGCCGGCCTCCTGCCGGTCCGGGCGAGGGGTTTGTAGGAGGCCAGCCCCCTGGCCGATCGGGCGCCGGGGCTGTCGGCCGGAGGGCCGGCCTCCTACCTTTCCAGGATCTCCATGGCACGTTTGGGGTCGTCCAGGCAACGGTAGAATTCCTGTGGCTTCAATCCCGTCTGGTCGATCATCGTGCGCAGGATGCCTTTCGCAAATGGCTGATTGTGTTCACTGACCAGGACCACGCGTTTCGCGCCGCGAAAACCGGGGTGCACCCACTTCTCATGGGCGCCCTTTCCCTGTTTTTTGTTCACCTCAAAACCAAGTTGTCGAAGCACGCGGGTGAATTCGCGATGGCTTACCTGCCGTTTGTTGGCGCCGAATCCCATGGCACATGGAGCGGTGGGTTACGCGACGGCGCTCGGGATATCGGCATCCTCTTCGAAGCGTTGTCGATCGCGCGGCCCCTGGCCGTTGTGTCGCAACCAATCCATGAGCCGTACCCAGTGAAATTTCAGAAAAACTCCGGGTCGTGCCTTGCGCCGGAGAAGCTGCTTCGCTTCTTCAAGATTACCGGCCTCGGCGGACGCGGCCACCTCTTCCAGGTGGTTCTGGATCATGGCGTGGAGCTGTTCGCGTACATCCTCCAGCGAATCCCCTTGAGCAGCAATCGCAAACTCGAGGGAATATCCCACATACAGGTTGTCAGCCCGCCGCTCCAGCAGGCAGCGAACATGAATACGCTTCTGTTCCATGGTTATCGGCGCTCCCTGTCCCCGATTCAAGGTCAAAATGCTACGCCTCCGCAACGGGGCTGTCACCACGGCATTGCCTTCCCCGACCCGTAGATACCGTGTCTCGCTTACTGGTTGCAACCGGTGCTACAGCGAGGTTGGTACGGCTGCTGCGACTTCAGCACACCGAAGGCGATGTGGAGCAACTTCCGCATTGCGGCGCCGATCGCGGCCATCTTCGCCTTCCCACGCCGCAACAGGCGCTGGTATTGATCCCGAACGTCGGCGTTGTGATGCGCGGCGGCGATCGCTGCCATGTAGAGCTTGCGTCGCAGACCGCTTGACCCCGTCTTCGCCAGCCGCGGTTGCCGCTGGATCGAGGTGCCCGACTCCTGCTGGACCG